>JBKBOT010000022.1:0-24321 GCA_046293555.1 Pyrobaculum sp.
CGCTGTAGTGTTTTATACACGAATCTCAAAGAGAGGATTGAAAGAGGGGAGGGTATGCATGCTGATTTCGTAATACGCCGGTATCTCCACCGAATCTCAAAGAGAGGATTGAAAGTTTTCTGCTGCGGCGGTAGTATTACCTGCTGTACAGTGGTACTGAATCTCAAAGAGAGGATTGAAAGATTGTATATGCAATGTCTTTCTTTATTTCCAACTCAGACTTCATGAATCTCAAAGAGAGGATTGAAAGGCTCCGCCGCGGCGGGGGGCTCCACCACGCCGTTCTGCATGAAGAATCTCAAAGAGAGGATTGAAAGGCGTTGACGGGGGAAAAAGAGAAAGGGAAAAAAGCGTTATTTTTTGAATCTCAAAGAGAGGATTGAAAGACAGTATCTACATCGCAGGCGGTGGGTGGCGTGGCAATGTATGAATCTCAAAGAGAGGATTGAAAGGTTCATTAACTCTTCCGCATATTCCTTTGTCAATTCAAGCGTGGAATCTCAAAGAGAGGATTGAAAGACGAGATAATCATATGCGGGTGATGTCACATGTGGATCTGGAATCTCAAAGAGAGGATTGAAAGTTTTTACATTTTTCATACAAGAATTGTAAATACTTATCTTTTATAAGAATCTCAAAGAGAGGATTGAAAGTGACGATCTCGTTAAGGTGTTGAACGCCGACGTCAAATCCCTCGCAGAATCTCAAAGAGAGGATTGAAAGACTAAGACGTCTGTGGGGGTGCTTAGAATAACATTTGTAAGAATCTCAAAGAGAGGATTGAAAGGTGAATTTAGATCCTGTGGCTTTACAAAATTCACACAAGTTATCGAATCTCAAAGAGAGGATTGAAAGATGCCTTTGTCCCAGCCCATGTCTTTGTAACGTTATTTAAATAAGAATCTCAAAGAGAGGATTGAAAGAGAGAAAGGAAAGGAAAAAGATCCAGACTGGCCTCATCTACGCTGGAATCTCAAAGAGAGGATTGAAAGTCGGTAGCGGATTTCATATGCGTGAGAAGGGCGTTATGGATTTCGGAATCTCAAAGAGAGGATTGAAAGGGCGGCTACCAGGTCATGAGAAAAGGGATTACAATACCCCTGGAATCTCAAAGAGAGGATTGAAAGTAACACAATGCGCTGCCGTAAGGCCGCCTACGCCTTGTTGAATCTCAAAGAGAGGATTGAAAGAACTTCTCGACGTCGATGGATTTGTCTGAGGTGATTGCTACAAATTTAGAATCTCAAAGAGAGGATTGAAAGTTGATTTGTGTTTCTTGGGTTTGAGACATGCTATTAGAAACATGAATCTCAAAGAGAGGATTGAAAGTGACGGGCACTTGCATAGAGATAAAAACACACATGTATTTAAGAATCTCAAAGAGAGGATTGAAAGCCAGCTTGCGTGTTTCCTTCTGTTTCTTTAGAGCTTCTAACATCCCGAATCTCAAAGAGAGGATTGAAAGGAAGTAGTATGCCGCGCGGCACTACTGACAAAGTCCTCAAGCGTGAATCTCAAAGAGAGGATTGAAAGCTACAACACGGCGCCGGGTACCGCAACTAGTGTAGATCCACGTGAATCTCAAAGAGAGGATTGAAAGTACTTCTTCTGTAGTTCTTCGGCATAGCCCTTTTGATCATCTCTGAATCTCAAAGAGAGGATTGAAAGGCCTGGCGGAATACGCTTTATACGGCGGCGATGTTTATGACATGAATCTCAAAGAGAGGATTGAAAGCCGATGTGTCTGTTGCACCGTAGTTTGTCCATTACGCCATCGGCGGAATCTCAAAGAGAGGATTGAAAGATGACGTGGGCTAGAAAAAAGAAAGAAAAAATATTAAAGGTGAATCTCAAAGAGAGGATTGAAAGGACATCCGGATGAAGATCTTCCAGCTCCTCAGCGAAATTCGGAATCTCAAAGAGAGGATTGAAAGTATATACCATTTCATATATTCTTTCCCGATCCTGAGTTTGGGCCTGAGAATCTCAAAGAGAGGATTGAAAGGACTTTTTTCCACCGCCCGTGAACGGTTGCAGACACTATGAATCTCAAAGAGAGGATTGAAAGTTTGCCTCTTTTACAAACTTTTTCTGTGATTTTTTCAAACTTTTAAGAATCTCAAAGAGAGGATTGAAAGAGCTGTCTGGCGAACATGATGCCCTTCATGGTGAATACGAGAATCTCAAAGAGAGGATTGAAAGGCTAACATTTACCCCCAGCTCGGCGGCAACGGTCTTCACGGGAATCTCAAAGAGAGGATTGAAAGTCTAACGCGGCAGCGAGAACGCGCAACTCGCCGTATTCCTCTAGAATCTCAAAGAGAGGATTGAAAGTATTTCCAAACCGGCGGTATATGCGCCGCTTAATTTCTTTGCCATGGCGAATCTCAAAGAGAGGATTGAAAGTAAATATGTTTTAACACATTATATATAACGTAATCATCGACATACGAATCTCAAAGAGAGGATTGAAAGGCAATACCGACAATCAACACCGTTGAGAGAGGTATAACGGTTGGCGGAATCTCAAAGAGAGGATTGAAAGCAGGTAGAACAACACAACGTCCCCCACCAACACGCTATCGCCGGAATCTCAAAGAGAGGATTGAAAGTTAAGTTGTTGTAAAGCGTTAGCCATATCGTCTAGATCGGCATGAATCTCAAAGAGAGGATTGAAAGATATCTTCCAAGAACATCGCTGTATAGTGCATTAAGTGTACTAACGAATCTCAAAGAGAGGATTGAAAGATTATATAAAAGTCAGGCTTGAATTCTAATGCCGGTGTTATTTTTGAATCTCAAAGAGAGGATTGAAAGATTGACGCATAGCGTTTCCGGATGCGATTAACTCCTCTAGGCGGTCGAATCTCAAAGAGAGGATTGAAAGTAACCCCATGGGGGCTTAGCCCCCATGGGGCTAACTAGAGTTGAATCTCAAAGAGAGGATTGAAAGCGGACCAACCACAGTCGCCTGGGCAGTCCAGCTCTACACAAGACGAATCTCAAAGAGAGGATTGAAAGCATAATGCTGACTATACGCCCTTATCGCTGGGGCCTCAAAACTCGAATCTCAAAGAGAGGATTGAAAGCTCATGAACGTAAAACGCCTTTTCGTCAGCGACTTTTAATATGAATCTCAAAGAGAGGATTGAAAGTAGAGGATGCGTTACCGCCCATCTTGCTCTGGCAAGCCTTGCCTTTCAGAATCTCAAAGAGAGGATTGAAAGAGTTTCTTTATGCCGGAATAGCTGTGGCAACGACAGTGTTTCTGAATCTCAAAGAGAGGATTGAAAGCCACTGTGAGGTTGACAAAATCACGACGGCGTTAATGGACTGGGAATCTCAAAGAGAGGATTGAAAGGTACTCCCTAAACCATCGCCTGTCGAAATGCGTTTCGAGATGTGAATCTCAAAGAGAGGATTGAAAGATAACGCATACTGTGTTATAATAAACGCGGCATCGTCCATTTCACGAATCTCAAAGAGAGGATTGAAAGCACACGAAGACCTGGATGGCTGCGGGCGCTGGGCGAATCTCAAAAAGAGGATTGAAAGCTGTAAAATTGGCGTATGCCAGTTTTTCGTGTCGGATTGTAAAGGGGATGGCAGAAAATGTGATAGAGCTGGCTGCGGTGTTGCGTCTTGACGGCGGTGGGCGTCGAGAGGCCGACCTGGCGGGATGGCGTCTGGCGCTTGGCTGGGGGTGATTTTTGTATCCACGTGTTGGTTAGATTTGGTGAGGCGGGTGTTTCCGCCGGGGGGCTGGGGTTTGTGGCTAGTGTTCTGTAAGTAGCCAGTACCATAGCGGCAGCGCCTCGACGCCGTCTATCTTTCCGTGGTAGTTCCACGTCAGTATTAACGTCTTTTTGGGTTTTAGCTCCCTCTCGGCCTTTTTTATCGCCTTGACTTCTCTCTCCGCTATGGCGTCCTCGGCGTAGGTTACCTGGATAAGTTTCTCCGCCTCGAAGTTTTTAGCCACGACGAGGTCCACCTCGGCGCCTGTGGCTTTTCCGTATTCTTTCCAGTAGTAGACCTCCTCCCCCCTCCTCGCCAGGTGGAGATAGGTGGCGTTTTCCATGGCTTTCGAGATGGAGAACTCGTAGCCGAGGGCTGTGGGGTATCCGGTGTCTATTATGTAGAGCTTTTTTGGGTTTGTCTTTCTCTTCCTTTCGCTTTTTTGAAAGATCTCTACCGTAAAGGCGAAGTAGGTCTCTCTAGCTCTGTTAACCATCTCTACAACCCTCTCCTTGCCTATAGAGAACCCTAGCGACTTGAGGTAGCTATATGCCCTATTTATCGTGAAGGGCTGGGCGTAGTTAGCCACTATGTACAACGCCAGGGCTTCCGCCAGGGGGCCGCCCCCCAGGTCTCTGACCACTACGGAGTCAAAGTATGCCTTAAGTACGCGCCTCTTGTCTTTCTCCAGGGCCACCGCCGGGTAGGCGCCGTAGTAGAGATACTGCCGCAGGAGGGATAGGACTTTTCCCCTCTCTGCGCTATGTAGGAGAACTGCCGGCTTGGGTTCGTAGCCCAGGAAGGAGAGGTATTCCCTAAAGGAGAGTGGGTAGACCTCATAGTGTATACACCTCCCCCTAAGCTCCTCGGCGATTTTGGCCGGAGTTAAGGCCGAGGAGGAGCCGGAGATGTACACCCTGGCATCTAGCCTCCTCCTAAACCAACTCCCGAAATCCCTCACCGCTTGTATCTCGTCTAGGAAGAGGTATCTAGGCCTTTTCCCCGTCAGCTCCTGAAAGGCGGCTAACATATCGTCGAGATCCACCGCAGAGAGCCCCCTCAACCTCGCGTGTTCAAAGTCGACATATAAAACCTCGTCAAAGGCGGCGAGGCCGCTCTCCACAACTTTCCTTATGGTGGAGTAGAGGAGGTAAGTCTTGCCACTCCTCCTGGCGCCAGTCACCGCCACAATAAGGCTTGTGTCCAGAGGCAAAGCCACCTCCCTTTCCTTCACCTCTGGAAGCCCCCCACCTAGCCACTCCGCAATGACGTACCTAAAATCTCCCACCCGCACATAGTCTAAAACAGACCAGTTTATATAGAAAACTGGTCTAAAACAGACCACTTTCAAGGCGCGAGTAGTGCACGTCCAGACGTGCAATGAGCTTTAATAACGTGTTACGGCGTGGCGAACTGAATCGGCCTAGACGGCTGTGAAGACGGGAAGGCTTGTGGAGGTGGCCGCCGAGAGGGCTCTCCAGCGCCACGGCGTGGGGCCGTCCAGTCTCTACCTAGGACCCCCGCAGAGGACAAGGCGGGAAGCTACCAGCTAGGGAGTCTGCTGCGTTAACCTCCTCTATCTAAGACAGCGGGAAGCTACTCCTGCCCGCCAGCGGCGTCCCCATCGATACGAGAGAGGGGCGGTGGGGCCCGTCGGCGAGAGTATGTGGCTCTTTAACTCGAGGTGTTAAAGGCATTAGAGAGAGGGGCCGGGTCGGCAGTCAGCCCGACAGCACGGCTTGACGCAAGACGTGACGCCAGAAAACCGTTTATCAATCCCATCGTGCCCATCGACGTGTGAGTTTACCACAGTGGAGCAGGCCTTGTAAGAGGCGTGCGGCAAGCTGCCTGCCAGCGGCCCCAGATAAGACGAAGGCCCCTGACGGCTTGAGACAAGAACCGGGCGGCGACAGGCTGAAGGCCGGGGAGAGGCTGTGGAGACGTTAGGCAGGAGGAGGCGATTTGTGGGCTCGTCAGGGGCAGTAGTGACGAGAACAGACATTTCGCCGCCGCGCCGAGCTGCGATGAACCCAACGTACAGACCCAACGGGCCTTGTTGACTTAAGGGGACGGTAATTCTTCCCGCCGCTCCGTTAAGAGCACGACCTCCGGCTGGCCAGAGCGTGAGGGGGACTCATCACGATGGCCGCTCGAGGAGCTGTAAGATAAGAGGAGTGACAGGGCTACAGCTTTTTTATCTGCACTATTATGTCTTTAGAGTAGTGGACAAGGGCGTAATACCCCCTCTTCAGCGGACCCGCGTTGACGTGTATCGTACCTCCTCTTACCACATGGCCGGGCGTCTCGTGGACGTGGCCGAAGAGATGTAGTCTAGGCCTCACGCCTTCTACTAACTCCCTAACTTCACGTAGCCCGATATGTAACCCTGGTTGAGGCTCGTCTAACACCCCGACTGGGGGGTGATGTGATATTAACACGTCGAGTTTTCCAAAACTCCCCAACGTCTCTTTAAGCCTCTCCACGTCGTCTACGGGGTCTAAACCCCCCAGCCCCCCGATGGTTATGTCTCCAAAAGCCGTCACCCTCCCGTCGAGAGAGATGCCTAACTTCTCAAGCCCTCTCCTCACCTCTATGTCGTCCATGTTTCCTGTTACGGCAAAAGCCTTAACTCCAGCAAGGATGTCGACAGTCTCTATACACTCAAAATCGCCAGTGGCGAGCACTAAGTCATACCGCTCGGAGTTTAAAACCTTGGCAAGCCTCTTACTGTCACAATGGACGTCAGAGATATGTAGTATTCTAACCGACATGTCTTAAACAAGATGTCTCAATAAATTTTACGCCGACGTGTAGATGTTCACATCGTAACACACCTCTTGCGTCTATTAACCGTTAAGACGTGTCGCCATAGGGCTGTCAGCTTAAGAATAGGTTCGAGAGAGCTGGAGGTATGACAGCGTTAATAATGGCCAGGGGGCAGGCCGCCGTTAGGACAAAACGGCTTAAAAGCTGAGGTGAAGACAAGAAAGAGGGGGTGAGGACTTGAGGGCGACGTCACAGATGGCGATAAATATGGCAACTACAGTGACAAATCACCGCAATGACAAAAGCGCTGACAATAGACGAGAGGGACAATGGGGGGCAAGCTTCCCAAAATGACGAAAACAACAAGGGGCTTTACGAAGTCAAGCTAGCCGCACAGAAGGTAAATAGACATACGTCAAGCCGTCACCTCTCCAGCAGAGCTATCCGTAAGACCTTCACGTCGTTAGAAGTTCTGAACGTGAAGAGAGGAGACGGTGTTATCTTACGGCGCTTTTAGGCGCTTATGTGTCATATAGAAGTGAGGCCTCTCGTAAAGACGTCAAGATGTCTGAACGGTTTTTGGCCCGGCGCGAGAGAAAAGTGACGTTATATGTCGTCATAACATACGGCTTGACGCAAAAAGCCTTAATCTTTAAAGACGCGCTTACATGTTCCCGAAGACGTCAACGCACTGTTTTTAAACAAGGCGCGGTTTACGACAAGACGAGAGCTTTTTAGAAGAGGCCTCGAGAGAGTTAAAGAGGGGGCTACTTCTTGTAGCCACAGCCGAGCTCCCGCCAAGAGGCAGACAATCCCCACGTCCAGTTGAGAACTTCGCCAAGGTCGTCTCTTAAAGAGGAGGGACTCAAGCCGACTGGTTAGACCAGAGACTAAAGGGCAAATCGCCGAGAAGATTCCTAAAAGACGGCGTGAAGTCTTGACAAGACCCCTGCGGCTGAGCCGTTGCCGAATTGGCCCAGACGTTTTCCCGTAAGCTGTTAATAAGAAGTATGGCCGTAATTATCAGAGAGGGCTTTACCCCATCCCCATGCCGTGGGCACGATGTCCGCACTACTGTCAAAAGGGAGTGAACAAGGAGAAGACGAGGGCAATAAGCGTTTAACAAACGGCCGTAACGTCGTGAGATTTATAAAACCGGGCGTCAGTAAAAAGGTGGCCGGGCTAGACAGCGGCCTCCTTCTCAAGATGGCTGAGGTGTTTTACACTAGGGCACGTGAGGAGTTTGAAAAGGCGTTGGCCACAGGCGACACAGTGGGCGTAAGAGACGCCGCGGAGAAGGCTTGGAACGCGGTGGTGCACGCGGTAGACGCCTTGATACTTAAATACGGCGAGGCCCTCCCCACAAGCCACTTCGAGAGGAGGAGGCGCCTTAGGGAGCTAGAGAGGAGAGTTAAAGAGATCGAAAAGCTGGGACTTTTAGATAGATACATGGCGCGCCACAAGGTGCTACACGGCGAGACCTTCTACGAGGGGCTTATAGACGTGGAACAACTCAAGACAGAGATAGAAAAGGTGAAGAAGATGATAGAAGACATAAAGACGTTAATATAACGACACGAGTTTGCCAGAGCTTAGTACAGAGCTACGCCCAAGCGTGTCCGCCTTAAGGCGACCTGTGGATTAAAAAAACGGACGATAAATCTGGCGGCCGGGCGGGGAAGGCGCCCCCACTGCCTTTGTAGATTATACCTGGCGGGTTGTTGACATACATGCCCCGCCCCCGTTTGTCTCACGTCTAAGTCTTTCTCCCAGCAACACAGCTGCCTTTAAGGCAAGTCCATCGAGCCGACGGCGTGAAGAGTACGACAGTCAAGTCAACCCCGCCTTAAGACTTTACGTATTTCGACAGACATAAGCCAGGAACCACACGCTGTGTAGACACCCCCACTAAACGACAGCAGGTCTCCACACATCAGAACGCCTCCTACCGCCCCCCACCCACAGCGACGTGAGACGCTCAGCGGCCGAGGCCCCCGGAGGTTCCCCACCCCCCCATCCCCCCTCCCAAGACCCCAAAACCTGTGGCCCATGAGGGGGGCGTTGGGATGGCGAAAACGCCGTGACTCTGTCTCCCCCTTTCTTAACTCCCCCGTCGTAGTTCATATGGATAAGGGTTAAATCAGGAGTGTAGTAGTTACACATGGCTTCATTACGAAAGACGTGGATTGTCGCGGCGTTGGCTATCGCCGCGGCGGTTGTTGTGGTGGTTCAGAGCTATGCCGCGGTTAACTACGGCGTTGGGAAAGGCCAAATAAAAGAGGGCCAAATTGACGTGACTGGTCTTAAGTTCTTTATCGTCGGCGAGGGCGAGACGGCGGATAGCTTAGTGGCTTGTTTACGTGCTGTAGGCGCCGAGGTTAGGAGGGTAAGCGTAGATGCGCTTCTCGGCATAGGCCTCGGCGACAGGTCTGTCGTGATTTTCGAGGGGGATTTTCTCGCAAAACGCCTTAGAGATACGGCAGTTCATGAGGTTTTAAAAAAGGCCGTAAGTAGCGGAGCTGCGGTGGTGGCTGTGGGTGGGGACACCTCTAAGCTCTTCGACGCGTTGCACGAGGCGGGGCTCTACAGTATAGCCTTTGAGGAGGATGGGAAGACGGCCTACAGAAACCCGGCGTATGACAGCCCCCTCGCCGCTGGGTTTAAGACTGGACATATGCAAAACGGCACGTCGTATAGATACCCGGCGGTAATGACATATAAAGGCGATAGCCCATGTTCTGCAATAAAGGCGGTGACAGAGTGGGTGAAAACACGATAGAGCTGTTACTGACGTTATTAAGCCTCTGTAAAACCCTTACTTACTTGTAAAGAGTATACCACATCGAGTCGCTATATGGGAAGCTGAATATAATAGTGACTAGCTAATAAATGATGGTGTATATGACTACGACTGGTATTTCTACGGGGTGAAGATCCAAACAGTTCCCGGGACAGTGGCTTATGGGAGCGATAGATCACACATGGGTCAACTACACGGTATTTAACCCAAGTACAGATGGCTTGTGGATTACGGCCCAACAACAACTTAAGGCGCAACTACCGTGACGGTGATTCTTACAGCTGTGGCAGGTCCTGAAGGGCCCTCAGTAGGCTGTAGCGTATCACACCGTTACTGATGGCTTGACAGAAGCGACTTTAGCGTTCACAGAGCTTT
Organism: Pyrobaculum sp.; assembly: GCA_046293555.1. Taxonomy (GTDB): domain Archaea; phylum Thermoproteota; class Thermoprotei; order Thermoproteales; family Thermoproteaceae; genus Pyrobaculum. The sequence continues at coordinate 9,677 of JBKBOT010000022.1, forward strand.
TTGGAAGCATGATATAAACAGCACCAAATCTGTCGGCCAGTATACATACTTAGTAAAACCTGGCTTTGTCGTCAAGACAAGGCAGAATGTTCGCTAGTGGACGGGTGGTACTAAGTACAGTGGAGCCGCCCCGTCTGGTGGTGGCGGGAGTCTGTATATGTAAACATCAACCCTCAACGGCTAGACGCTTGTTACACCACCTCGCCTGACCAACTATTTTAACCCACCTCGTTTTTCCTATATCTGTCTCGGCGCCGTTTTGTTATTAATTCAACCCGGGAGCTTTGAGCTTTAACGCACCTTACCTAACAAATGGCATATTGCCATTCTGCCTCATAGATGGCCTCATCTTTGGTGAGCCGCATGTTTTTGGCCATGTGGGGAGCGTCCTCTCACATGGGGACGCGTCGCCGAGTGGCTTCACATAAAGCCCCACTGCGACGCGTCGCCGTGGTTTTCATACGATTTAATGCCACGTCTGTGACGTGATTAATTGTGTCTGTGGCTATATGTGGTGAGTTACAGTACTTTTGTCCTTTCTTTTACGTTTTCTATTAGCCAGACCCCCATCTCTTGTGCCTTTTCTACCGTGCCCGGTGTGGCCACCATGCAGTATAGCACCGCCACCACTCTGCCGGGGAATTTCTCCGGCCATCTCTCTAACGCCCTCTTCACCCTATTTACAGTCTTTACCACAGTTTTTGCGCCAGCTTTCGTCTTAGCCTCACCCACCACAGTCAAGTCGCCGGTGGTACAATATACGTCAAACTCATATTTCCTATCCAGCCAAAGTCTCCCCGGCGTGCACTTAATCCCCCTCTCTTTTAGAAGCCACTCCACCACCTCCCTCGCCTCCTCCTCCAAGGTGATCATAATCCTATTAATCTGCTCCTTAGTGGCCATCCTATCCTCAACCCTCTTCAAATCCTCCTTAGTGGCCATAGTCTTCTCGATTCTCTCCACTCTTTCCTCCAGCTTTCTCAACTCCTCTCTAATCTTCTCTAGTTCTTCTCTTGTGGCCATTTCTTTTCTTATCTGTTGGATGTCTTCTTTTGTGGCTGTGTTTAGTGGCACCGCTATTGTTTTTGCCATTTCTGTGGCCAGCCTTAATCTTGCCTGCGGGTCTGCCAGAATGGCGTCTAACAACCTGCCGCCATCTATGGCATCGAGAATTACGCCGCGGAGAAACTCTCTATCCTCTTGTAGCAACCTTGTGAGAGCCTCCTTAAGAACCTCTAAAGACAGCGAGGTAGACACGTCATCACATCTGTAAGTTTAGTTAAATATTTTCTTTCTCTAAACTACAGCACAGCATCTCCACACTTTTAGAAATCTCTTAGCCAGAAGAACGCAGCTTGTTAACGCCCTTGATATGTTAAGCCCCCTAGGCGGGGGCCCTACAGCCACCCCATAGAGATGCCGAAATGGGCGGAAACCCCTGGACTCAAGAAAGACAGAGACAGGCGGATATCGCCCCTAGAGGCCGACGGGACAAAGGCCGGCACTCTCTACCTGTTAGTTGTCTATTTCCGCCTGGAGGCCAGGTGTATGGCCACTGCCGTCTGGAGCCGTTTCCCTGGCGGGCCGAGCGGGTTAGGGATATCACCGCCGTTTTCTCGCCCCCCGCGGCGGGAGTTATCACACGGGGCGTAGACATCTGGTGTGTTACGTCTTGCATTCAGCTCACTCGCCCCTTCAACTCGGGTATCTGGCGTGGCCGCCTAGATGTCGTATATTATGTATATGTTGTTTCTCTCGGCGAATGTCTTCACCCAGTCTGGGTTTTTGTCAAGTATAAACGGCGCCACTGCATAGATCCTCTCTATCTGCCTCCCCTTTATTCTTTCAAAAAGTTCCCTCTTCCTTACAAGAAGGGCCACATCTCCCCGCCTAAATATCGGGGAGATCTCGAAGAGGTAAGTCCTCCCCTCTCTCGTCGCCACGTGGTATTCAACCTCGTCAGGCCAGCCGTAGACGTAGCCATCTACGTCCATGACGTATTCCTTCTCTACAGCCCACCCGGCCTTTTGGAGATTCCGAATTACCGCATGTTGGAAAGTCTCGACGTCTATCTCCCCCACCCAAGCTCTGGCGGCAAGACAGACCAGACACCAGTCCGCCATCTGGTCGTCTGTGTCGGCGCCCCGCGGCCCCGTCACGACGCCGTCCCAGGCGTCAGACATGCGATATATGTGTGTTTTTCATTGCACCCCACCCAATCTAAACCCCAGCCGTGTATATACGGCATATAGACCCCCCACCCCGACCCCCCCCGCCCCCTCATACAGCTCTCCCACAAAAGCCCCATGCCCCCCGATCGACGCAGCCACCACCCCGCCGCCTTTCACCCCGCCGCCGTATTCCACGCCATGCGGCACCCCGTAATACGTCCATAACCCTCTCCACAGCCCACCCCCTAACTCACGCGCCCCCCGGCCTTCCCACAAACCCAACGGGACCCCAACGACATCCACTCTCGCGACCACACTTCTCTCTACCCTCTCCAGCCCCTTCTTGACGTGTTCTAACTCCACGCCTAACTTTATATCTATACCTCCCTACTGTAGCCATGTCGTCTCTTGCCGCCAAGCCCCTACACGACATGTATCAAGGCCTCGTAGAGTATCTCGTCACCAGCGAGTATTATCCCAGTCAGCTTGTCAGATCTCTCCAACCTTACAACAACTTAAATACCGCCCCAAAGCCGGCAGAAACGTCGTACAGCCACCGCCGAAGCCAACAGCCATAACGCACAAAAAGGACGATAAAAACTAGATACAAAAAAAGCTCATGACGTCTAAAACGGTGAAACAGCCAAAGAAAATAAAACCCCCAAAACAATTCCAGAAGCCCCAGAGTCTCAAAAATCGCGGCAAATCCTAAGACACTTTACGAATCTCAAAGAGGGGGCTAAAAGCAGACGTCCTTGAAATCTCAAAAAGATAAGCAATAAAAAAGGGGTCTTGCCCACATGTTGGGGGTTTCTAGAGAGAGGTTTTATTTCCACCACATTTCTAGTATGTTGCGGTATACGTTAACCACGTAGTCAGCTGCCTTGCCTGTAGGTATTTTCTTGATTACTTCCAGCCTCTCTACGTCTACTACATACACGGCGTGGTCTTTGTTGTTATTTATATAGGCCTTTTTGCCGTCTAACGTAAATGCCACATGGCCGGAGTTCTTCCCGTCTCCCGCCTTTATTTCTTTTATCTTCTCGTGTGTTTTTGTGTCTATTACAGCTACTGTGTTGTCATTATAACAACCGACAAAGATATACCTCCCGTCTGGGGAGAGATATGGGTGTCCCGCCCCGTTTCCCACTTCAATCCTCTTGATTACCCGTCGGGTGGATGTCTCTATTACAAATAGGCTTCTCCCGCCGAAATGTGGGGGCGGGCCTCGGTTCGCGTAGTAGAAGTATTTCCCGTCTGAGGAGAAAACTCCGTGATGTCCCTCTACTGGCTCCCCTGGCGGCACGGAGATAGTTATCTTGTCTACTATAGACATCGTGGAGAGGTCTAATATCGCCACCGCGGGCGGTATGTCGCCTTTACCTTCAAGTACAATCCACACCTCCTTGTTGTCTCTTGTGGCGACGAAATAGTGGGGACGGCTCTCCATTTGTAACGTCTTTACTATCTCAAACCGCGGCGCCTCGATGACAAAGACCACGTTTTTTATAAAATCTTGGGCAAAGAGGTATTTACTATCCCACGTCCATCCGGGGTGCATCATTGCCTTCTCGGCCGGGAGCTCTAGAGTTTTTACTATCGTGTCAGTAGTTGTGTCTATGATTACAGTTTTGTTATCTCTGTCGTGATTTGCGGCCACATATCTCCCGTTAGGTGATACCACTGGGTGATTCGGCCTTTCTCCCACAGTGATGGTTTTTATAACTTTTAAATTGACAGTATCGACAACTGCGATATCTACGCCGCCTCTATTGGACACGTATAGTTTCTTCCCGTCGGGAGTCATGCCGGAGAGGCTAGGGCCAGAGCCTGTGACTATTGTTTTTATAACCTCATCGGTCTTTGTGTCAATTACAGAAAGCGTGTTCTCTCCCCTGTTGGGCACAAAAACAAATCTTCCATATTCCCAAGCCGGCAGCGCTTCTGATGGCGTCACAGTGACAGTCTGTGTGACAGTACGTTCTACAGTCTTAGTCTCTGTCTTTACCTCAGTCTTTGTCTCAACGACTGTTCTTGGGAAGGCTTGCGAGCCGATGGCGGCGCCTACCACAAGGCCAATAATCCCGCCGGCTGCCGCTTTTAGGAAATCTCTTCTGCCTTCTCTCTTCTCTTCTCTAGCCATACGGCAAGTTTACACATTTATTAAAAAACGTTGTTATCTAGCCATATGGGAATAATTTTTTAAAATTTTATACAAAAGTTTAGTGAATATTCTTTTTTCGAGATAACGCCGTTTTTGAGGTCGTCGTTGTGATTTTATCTACTGTTATATTTTTTTACACATAGCCACTATGTTTAAAAATTGTAGAGAGTGGAGACGAGTGAAGAAGAGGGGTAGGGTAAAGAGTGGGAGAAATGGCGTCTTGCTTTATCTTTCTGTCGCTGCTGTGGCTTTGTTGTTATTGGCGTTAGGGCTTGCCACGAGGGCGCCGAGCCAGCCCTCTGGCGGCATGATTCCGGCGGGGCTTTCAGTCTATAAGACTCCACAGTGTGGATGTTGTGAAGAATATGTAAACTATCTGAAGGGCTTGGGCGTAGAGGTAAAGGTAGTGACTGTGAGCGAAGAGGAGTTGTCAAATCTCAAGACGAGACTTGGGATACCGGCCCAGTTGTCTAGTTGCCATACTTCTATTGTAGAGGGCTATTTTGTTGAGGGGCACGTCCCCATGGAGGCAATTATAAAGCTTATAAAAGAACGGCCGGGGGTAGATGGCATAGCGTTGCCGGGGATGCCACAAGGCTCGCCGGGGATGGGGGGCGAGAAGAGAGGTCCGTTTAAGATTTACGCCAAGAGAGGCGATTTGATATTTGTATTTACAGAGATCTAAATATTTACCCGCCGGTTATATTTACCTACCGGCCTGTCCCCGCTGCGGCTGTTTTTAGTGTGACGTTATGGCTTGTTGTATGTCTATATGTAGGTCTTGTCGCCGTGACGTGAGGGGCTTTATATCCAGTAGAGGCGGTAGCATACATGGGTCTGGGGGCAGCGGGGCTCGGTTGTCTTTCTGTTAGGACTTAGCCACGAGGTCTCTATACGTTCTTCTTAATCTCGTTTAAGGCCGCCGTATATAGCCTTTGAGGTCTTTTCACATCGTCTCTCAAAACACCTCACGAGAGAGGCTGAGGTAGGGAGACTTTCTATGACGTCTGTAAGACCTCTGGACATTCTAGTTCTGCAGGCAATGGTGAAAGAGCTTAATGCCGAGTTTTCCGCCTCCCGCCGCCTTGATTATATTTGTGCTGGCTGTAGGCCTTTCGGCTCCAGAGGGCTGAGTGCGACGCGTAGGAGCTTTAATCTACGTTTGCCGCCAGATAGGCCTCTGCGACGGCTTCTTGTCATAACTGTGACGTGTGGTCTCTGCGGCCGCCTTCCTCGGTAATTAAGGTTTAATATGAACATTATTATTCGCCGTGGTGTCAGCTAGGGCGACTGTTATCACGTCTGACCTGAGGTCAAGTATCTGTCAGCTGGCTTAACCTCGTTACTGGTCCTATAGATGCGGGCTTTGGCTTGGCCTTGCTACGCCTTTATTGGGCAGGCGACGCCCTTGGCTGAGTACCTATGTGGACCAAGCGAACTGTTGTGCCTAACCCCAAGCTGGCCTCCAGCCCGCCGTGGGTGGACATAATATTATCCTCATGTCAGGGGGCTTGCCAAGCCTATCGGCGTAAGCGATTGGACGCTTGGATCTTTTAGATCGCCTTATAATTCTACAAGCCCATTGCCGACGTGGTCACTACAGAGTTTGTCTTTTTAATCATGCTTGTAGACAATCTGCCAAAGGCGCCTCAGTGGCTGCCAGAGGGTTTAAAAAACTGCCATTGTCCTCCTGGGCGCCAAGACTCTCTTTACAGACTGGTATGGAGGCTCTATTAGTTATGGTTCTTATCTCTTTCCCCGTTATGCTTTTGGCGACGCCTATCTTTCTTTACAAAATACAGATCTTAGCGTAATGGCGGCTGAGGGTATAGGGATTCGTGGCGTCTCTGCCGCCGAGATTAACCATCACGACGTAGACTCAAAAAAGATGGCATTTCGAAAAAATGTCAAGAGCCGATGAATCGCGTTGTATAAAACCCCGCTAGAGGAAAAACCTCTAAAAACAAACGCCTAAAAGCCCCAGAGTCTCAAAAAGAGGGTTGAAAAAGAGAGGGTTGAAAGACATACAATTGCCGTGATTCTCAACGATTTAAGGCCGTTCTGCGCCGTGTTTAATTGTGTCTAGAGCGCTTTTGTCCTCTCCTTTCTGTCTTCTATAAGCCAGACTCCCAGCTCTTGTGCCTTTTCTACCGTGCCCGGCATAGCTATCATGCAGTACAACACCGTGATTACTCTGCCGGGGAATCTCTCCGGCCACCCCCTCATGGCTTCTTTCACCCTATTTGCCGTATCTTCCACAGTGTTTGCACTAGCCCGCACCTTGGCCTCGCCGACGACAGTCATCTCTCCGGTGGTGCAATATACATCAAACTCGTACTGGCTGTCAAGCCAAAGCCTCCCCGGCGTACACTCAACCCCCCTCTCTTTTAGAAGCCATTTCACTACCTCCCTCGCCTCCTCCTCTAAAGCGATAATAATTCTCTCAATTTGTTCCTTAGTGGCCATCTTGTCTTCAAGTCTCTTCAAGTCCTCCTTAGTAGCCATTCTGTCCTCAAGTCTTTTTAACTCCTCCTTTGTCGCCATTCTGTCTTCAAGCCGCTTTAAGTCTTCTTTTACAGCTATCTCAAGTCTCTTCAAATCCTCCTTAGTCGCCATAGTCTTCTCGATTCTCTCCACTCTTTCCTCTAGCTTTCTCAAATCCTCTTTTGTGGCCATCTGGCTTCTTACCTCCTCGATTTTTGTTGTCATCTCTTGTCTAATCTTCTCTAGGTCTTCTTTTGTCGCCATCTCCTGCCTAATCTTCTCTAACTCCTCTTTTGTTGCCATTTCTTTTCTTATTTGGTCAATGTCTTCTTTTGTGGCCACGTTTAACGGTATTGTGATGATTTTAGCCATCTCTGTGGCTAGTCTTAGTCTTACCTGTGGGTCTGCCAAAATGGCGTCTAGAAGTCTGCCGCCATCTATAGCTTCAAGAATTACGGCGCGAAGAAAGTCTCTATCTGTTTGTAGCAGCTTTGTGAGAGCCTCCTTAAGGGCCTCTAAGGACAGCGAAGTGGACACGACACTACATTTGTAAGTTATTAAATACCTTCCCTTCTCTAGGCTAAAGTACAGTGTCTTCACACTTTTAGAAATCTCTCTTGGCCGGAAGAACGCAGCTTGTTAACGCCCTTGATATGTTAAGCCCCCTAGGCGGGGGCTCTACAGCCACCCAATAGAGATGCCGAAATGGGCGGAAACCCCTGGGCTCAAAAAAGACAGGGACAGGCGGAACAGTCCCAGAATCTCAAAAAGAGAAAGCGTCGATAATGTATTCTCCCTCACCGTCATCGCCAATCGGCGTGAGTCTCAAAGAGAGAGTTAACATGAATTGAATGCCGTGGACTATATTTAATCAAAAAGACCAAAAGATCCAGGGACGTAGCGTGGCGACCAGCCGTGAAAGACTTTTGAAAGCGACGACGTCATTTCCATACACCCCGCCGGCTATCTGGCCGGGGTGGAGGCACAAGGCGCCGCGGATGTTAACCGACAAGCCACTATCCTCTCTCCTTGTTGCCTTACCCCCCGCAGCCACAAAGCCGTCAGACGTCAAGCCTTGGAGACGTCATTTCTTCATCTCATTTTTCCATGAAAAAGTGGCGAAAAGTCAACACGCCCCATGCTAGACGCCGTTGTGACATGTGGCCTCCCCTCTACCTCCCTTCTCCAAGGAATATTATCGCTCCCCACAAATCCCCACTGAAGACCTTTACTAACTTCCCATCTTCCACTTTGTATAGTATCACATTGTTTATTAAATTCAGCCAATGGGTCGCGTAGTGCAATAGCCCCTCTGCTATCGGGGCGTATGTCAACCTGCCGGGCATGCCTGTATAGTACCTGCCGGCGGGGTCTAATATCGCTATCTTTCCCCCATCTGCCGTCATCACCGCGGCGTGACCGTCGAACCAGATGTAGAACACTAACAGCCAGACCTCACGTTCTCTCCCAGCTATGTATGTATCATACGCTTTGATCATGGCATATAGCAGTATGGCCATATCTTCACAGTCCCCCGCCCTCCGCTCTAGCGTCACCTTCGGCGGCGCGATATATTCGCGACGCCACTTGACCTCAAAATCGCCACTCTGAAGGTCTTTTGCCGACGGCGGTACCGGCAGGGGGGAGTCCCCAATATACCTGATGTTTTCAACGAGTGGTAAAACGCGTAGAGGGCCTCCAGCCTCCCCTTATTGCCAGCCAGCTGCCTCACTACATCCAACACGTCGTGGACGTCCTCCTCACCTAGCTTTGCCCTGTCTATATAGAGCAGTGAGAGCATCACCTCACGCCACCTCTCATAGTTCTCCGCGAAGTTCGTAAGACGTCTAACTGCCTCCATATAGCTTTCATTCAACTCTCTATATCTCCCCCACAGCTCCCCATACCTTTTCTGCAACTCATCGTATTCTCCACGCAGGTTCGTAAGACGTCTAACTGCCTCCACGTAGCTCTTATTCAACGCGTCATATCTCCCCTGCAGCTCCCTATATTTTCCCCACAGCTCTTCATATCTCTTCTGCAACTCGCTGTGTTCTTCACGCAGTTTTGAAAACGCTGCATTTGTAGACGTGAGTTCTTGCAAAAGTGAGTAATATGTCTCTCGCATCTCGACGTACTTTCTCTCAAAGTTTCTGTGCCTCGTCTCGAGGAGTATGTACTTTGTCTCAAGGTCTTTGTACTTCTTCTCAACTTCTTGATATTTATTGATGACGGCGTTGTATTGTATTAACAACGCGACTATTATTGCGCCCAAGGCGAGATATATAATTACTATTGCGCGTAAGGCGGAATGTATAAACTTGTCATCCTTCATGTTAAAAGAAAAGTGTATATATATTTACAAGAGCCGCTAATGACACATGCCGGCTAGTTAAGAAAAAGACTGAAACTCTCGGCGTAAAACATAACGCTAAGCCCTTCCCTTGGCCACGCCCCGGCGACACCCCGCGGAATTCCCCTTGTAAAAACAGACACACGTCCGGCGCCGTGTTGTATTATGTCGCCGATCGTGACGTCTAAACCCCCGCCGGGGGCGCCCCATGTAGATGCCGGCCAGCGCGTGGCATATCGCATGCTCAACGACATACACCGCCGAAAGTAGAGATATCGCGCGGCGGCTTTCTACTTTACGAAATATTCCATTGTCTTTGATACTATATCGATATACAGTATTGGCACCACTTTAGAGAGTTCTTCAGGTGGTAGATCCAGCTGCTTTCCAAATAGCACCAACGCCACCGGCACCTGTCTATAGATGGACCAAAGCATTACTTGTCCCAGCCCACAAGCCAGCCTCTCCACAGGCTCGACCTCTACATACACGTCGCCACACTTCAAATCCGCACGCCAAGGCCCAACCGACACCTCTTTCTCACAACTAAAGGCATCTTTGACACAACCCTCATCTATTTTAAGACAAAGCTCCAAAACACGGGGGTTAAAAAACCTCAGAAGGTCCATAAATGATGAAGTCTCGGGGAGGTGGACAGATGACGGCGGTTATCCCGCTGACTAATGGACATCATACTCCACAACAGGCTCCACAACAGGCTCTCCAACCCACTCAACCACCTCCTTGTAAAACTCCTCTAGGACGTCACTAAGAGCTTTATACCCTGTAGTAACCCTCTTGCCTTCTGCCGTAATTCTTGTGAGTGCCACACTCTTAGGAATTACAACATCAAACCTTGGGATGTCAACGTTAAATTTTTCATTTAGCAACTCGGGCTTCCTACCTTCATTTGTAGTCTTTTCTACCTTGTTTATCAACAGGCGTGTTTTCGACCTGACCTTATCTCTGTCGCCCTCTACCCCCCTAACAAGTTTTTCATACATCCTCCTGAGGCGGTAGGGCTCGGCCCCATAGGGCTGGGTCACAATTATGACCTTATCCGCGGCAGCAAGCGACGCCAAGGTATAACGTGGCTCATAAAACGGCACCGTGTCTAAAACTATAAAGTCCCAACCCTTTCTGAAATTTTCAACAAATTTCCTAATTCGCTTTGCCGGCTCTAGATAACTACCTCCCCATATCTTCACCATGACGTCAGCAATCTCGTCCCCGCCGGGGATCAACTCCACCTCTCTCCCGTCTATATAGATGGAAATTATGAAATTCCTCAAATCTACATGTTCCCCCTTTATAAGCGACTGCAAGATATCCCCCACAGTCTTCTTCCCATCTTCTAACCTAGCCACCTCTATATCTCCCAAAAGCTGGACACTAAGCCCGGCGCTGGGATCCAAGTCAATCAGAAGAGTCCTCTTCCCATTGTGGGCCAACATGTACGCCAGATATATCGCCAAGGTAGTCTTCCCAACACCTCCGCCAGCCGATATGAACGAGATAATCCGCCCGCCGGCATCATTTGACATAATATAACTCTCACAGAGATTTATATATTTTACCCAAATATCTAATTCAGACAAATCTTTACACAAATCAACCACACACACAGTCCAGCCCATCCAGACGCGACTCAAAACACCCAAAAAGCACGAAACAGCAACGCCGCCACAGAGGGGCGGCGCCTTTCCCCCACGCACGTTCCCACTAACCACCCCCCGCCAGGTCTCCCGCCGCGTTGGGCTACAGAAAGAGGCGTGGCCTCAAGGCTCAACTTTCCTACCCCGCTGCCGCACAGCGGCGCCCCCTGGGCCTTGCTCACCTCCTCTCGTGGGGGCCCTGGACACCCCCGATATCCACACACGTCGGCACCCCGCCTGGCGGCCGTAGGCCGCCCACGGTAGAGATAAAAACCAGAAGACATACGCCGACGTGATGAAGGTTCGGAACGCTTAGAACGGTGATAGACACCTGGAGGGCTGACCCAGCCACAACAACCCCCAGCCACTACCCAAAAGGCCGCCCCCGGCACCTCCCCATACCCGTCAAACACTAAAAACATAACGGCAAAAACCCGCAGTTAGATTTAAATCCCCTTGGAGATGTGTTTGTGGCCGCTGCCTCAAAGAGGGGCGTGGATGTCGACAAGCTGACAAGCCTTCTAGACGAGGTGTTATCACTTGAGGACCTAACCACGTTCGAGCTGAGAAAAAGAGTGGCAAAGATGTACCTAGAGTTGGGGCTAGAGGAGAAAGACCCGACGCAGGCCTCAAAGCTGTTGTACGAAGCCGCAAAGACGGCAATAAAGGCGGCAGCCCTGGCACTAGGCATCTCTAAAAAAGAGTGGAAATTTGAAGACTATGAAGACGCCGCCATAGAGCTAAAAAGGCTGTGTGGAGTGGACGTAGCCTCCTGGTGGACAACTGCAGCTGTGTTATACGACTGGGGGCTAGAAAATATAATAGAACAAGAAGATATAGACATCAGGGTTTCGGATATCATAGAGTTAGTACAGTTGTTAGACAAACTCCAACAATGTCAGAAAAACACAGCCAACTAGCTAGAGAATAAGGGAGTCCAGCTAGTAGACAACGACCCCATACAGGCGTCAGAAAAGCTCTACAAGGCGGCCGAAGAGGCCATAAAGGCGCTCACAATAGCCAACAACATAGAGGACGTGCTATCTAAAGTCAGAAAGTCAAACAGGTGGAGCGCCAAACTTCTCAAAAGAGCTGCAAGAAAACTAGCCAACAAATACGGCGAGGACGTGCGGCGTGGATGGAAAGCGGCGTGGCACCTCCACGTCTGGGGCTTCCACGAAAGCAAATTAACGCCACGCGAAATTAGAGAAAAAATACCACACATCGAAAAGCTGATACACCTCCTACAACAATAAAGCCGCCGCGCCAGGCGCCCACAACCATCCCACCAAGCGGCGACGACAAGCCACCCCGCCTAGAGACGTGGATGAACAACGCCCCCACGCCCAGCGTCGCCGCGAGAGACGCCCCACTGGGGCGGGCCCCGCCAGCTCCCACAGGCCCACCGGGGGAGCTGCTCGGCAAACGCTCTGTCTCACGCCTCGCGCCGGCCGGCGCCGTGGCGGCTTGGCCGATCCGCCGTCTGGGGGACTTCAATTTTTTAAATATCTCATCTGTTTGATTCATGAGGTGGATTTTCTTGGTAACGGCCATAGTTGCGGCAGTTAGCCTAATTCTTTGGCTGATAGTTGCAGTAGTTAACCTATCTCATTGGCTGTCTGGAGGTCAAACCAACTGGTATGAGGTCTACTACACGATAGATGTCAAAAGCCCCACTTATCACGGGGAACTCGGGTGGGCCGTCGTGGGGGTTGGACCGCGGGGCAACTATACAATTATAAACCTGAAGGCGGAGCATACGCAAGTTGTTGTCTATTCGGTAATTGAGGGTAAAAACGTGTACACTACCGCCTGCATAAACACAATCTGTACGAAGACAACTATTAAAATAGATCTTATACCATTCGGGGCAAGAGAAGTTGGCACATGCCGCCACCTCGGCCGGGAGGGCAAGCTATACAGTGTCACCGAGTTACCTGACATATTCAATATCATCAAGCTTCCCGACATATCAAGCAATATAATAAGAGAAGCCAGCATCACAGCGTTAATGTGTATACACGGCGACATGTTACTATGGTACACAGTAGACATGAACCTACTAACCATAGGCAAAAAAGTCACCTCTATGAAATTCAGCATGAACGCCACACGCATCGGCCCATACAACGAAACCAGATACAAAGAAATACTAACAAAAGCCAAACAAAGCTAAACTGTCAACAAGCGTACGGCACGCCACCAGCCGCCCTGACTTAGCGTTACGCCAGATCCCTCGTAGGAGCCCCCGCCCCCAGCGGTCAAGGGGGCACATCTACCTTCTCCGATTTCTCACAGCTATGCCCCCACACCGGGCTAGCCCAAAGCGCCACATCCATCTACACCAAAAGACGCAAGTCAACACGCCAAAGGTCTCCACTGCCGCATTAGGGGCACTGCCTACGTCTTGTCCCCATCTCGGCCACGCAAGCCCTCCCGCAGTGGGGACACGCCACCGCCATATATTTCCTCTTTTCTTCTAAAGCCTTTCCCAGCTGGTAGTGGAAACAGCCCACGGCACAGCTAGTCCCCCCTCAACCCCACCACCGGCCCACAAGCCCCCACGACAGGCAGCAGAGGCGTCCCCACGACAGCCGTCTAACGCCGGCCGGTCTTGCTCACGACCTCTCTATACACGTCGAGATATCTCTCCGTAATTTTTTCCCAACTGAACTCCTCTCTAGCCAGCTTTCTGCTGTTTTCCCCCATCTCCCTCCGTATTTCTTCATTTTCGACTAGGTACAGAATCCTGTCGGCCAGTTCTTTTGAGTTCGCCGGCTCTACCAAAAAGCCGTTCCAGCCGTCTCTAATCTGCATGGGTATCCCACCCACTCTAGAGCCGACTAGGGGCTTGCCGGCGGCCAGGGCTTCTGTCAACACAATTCCAAACCCCTCCTCTAGTGAGGGCAACACAGTCGCGGGCGGTGTCCATATCTGGGTTTCCACAAAGGCAAAAACGCCAGAGAGGACCTCGGAAAGTGGTCTCTTTGTGCCGCCGGCGTGAACTCTTTACTCGGGTGGAGGCAGTGGCTGGAGTTGTCTTGCCATTGATAGAAATGCGGCCATGAATAGGGTCTCTACGCCTATCGCCAGCGCGATGAGGAACAGCACGTCTTCTTCTGGCGGCGGGAGTGGCGAGCCGGAAAGCCACAACGAGGCGAGGTACCCCAGGTAGGCGGCCCCCGCCAGTGTCAACACGGCGCCCGCTAGATACATCAGCCTCACCCTCCTGAAGAGCCACTCGGCGAGCCCCCCACGCCACCCCGCCAGCACCTTCGCCCCGACGCCAAGTAGCGCCAAGAGGTAGCCAATAGAGACAAAAGACACCCCCAGCAGGGTGGTCCGCAGCCCATGTCTAAACGGCAGAAAGCCAACTGGAGACCAAGACAACACCAACAACAGCCCCAACACAAACAACAGTATGCCCGGCGCTGAAAGCAGAAGCGTGGGGGCGCCAAAAAGGATATAACGCAGGTGTCTATAGCCATCTCTAAACGTGCTAAGCTTAGAGACAGTGCCCTCTGCACGGGGGTAATAGGTAATCGGCACCTCCTTTACGCGTAGGCCGAGGCGTAGGGCCACTCTAAGCATCTCGGTGGCGAACTCCATCCCGCCTGCCTTGAGGTGGGGGAGCATCTTCTCGAGGGCCTCTCTAGTCAACGCGCGGAGGCCCCCATGGGTGTCGGTAAACCCCGTCCCATGCGCCAAGTTAAAAAGCCAGGTCAACGCCGGGTTGCCGACATGCCTATGGAGCCAGGGCATGGCCCCAGGCTTGATCTCCCCCAAACACCGGCTGCCCACAACCCCGTCTGCCTCCC
>JBKBOT010000023.1:0-23443 GCA_046293555.1 Pyrobaculum sp.
GTAAAGGAGGTGGCGATAAGCCACCACCCAGATATAGAGATACATTACGACAGGGTGACGCTTGTTGCCACCACCCACGACGCGGGCAACGTGGTGACCGAAAAGGATAGGCTTCTCGCAGAAGAGGTGGCTAAAATATACCAAAGGTGGAGGGCCGAGGGGAGGGCGCCCTAGATGGCGACGTTGTTAATAGATTTATAGCAATTTTTTTATTCTGGTGTGAAGTTGTATATTAACTTAGATCTACCCAGCGAGGTGGAAGAGGCTTTACGTAATAAATTTGTCGTCGTGCGGCATGGGGATCTTTCCGACGTTGAGGTGGCACTAGTGGCTAAGCTCACCCCAGAGGAGCTACAGAAGATGCCTAGGCTTAGGTTTATACAGGTGGTGACCGCCGGCCTTGACCACCTGCCGTGGGAACACATACCGCCACACGTAGTCGTCGCGGGGAACGCTGGGTCTAACGCAGATGCCGTCGCTGAATTTGCCCTGGCTCTTCTCCTTGCGGCATATAAGAGGGTTATACAATATGGAGAAAAAATGAGACGTGGAGACTACAGCCGCGACGTGGCCATACCGCCACTAGTGGGTCGCAAGGCTGCCGTGTTGGGGCTGGGGGAGATCGGCAGTAGGGTAGCCAGGGTGTTATCTATACTGGGAGCAGAGGTGTGGGGTTTCGCCAGAACTCCCAGAGAGGGGCCTTGGCGGTTTACTAACAGCCTTGAGGAGGCTCTTGTCGACACATCTGCGGCCGTGTGTGCGTTGCCGCTAAATAAACACACGAGAGGAATTGTGAGATATAGACACCTGGCCCTCATGAAGAGAGATGCCGTCTTTGTCAACGTGGGCCGGGCGGAGGTGGTAGATCGCGACGATTTACTTAAACTTTTAAAGGAAAGGCCGTCGTTTATTTACGCCAGCGACGTGTGGTGGAGCCGTGGGGAGTTTCACAAAGATGCCGAATTTTACACGTTGCCCAACGTGGTGGCGACGCCTTGGGTAGCCGGGGGTTACGGCAGTGAGGAGGTGTGGAGAAAGATGGTGTTAGACGCCGTGGGGAACCTAACGCTCTGGGCGCAGGGAGGGCGCCCGAGAAATGTGGCCCGTCGGGAGGACTATGTATGAACGTCACGTGACGCCTAGGTGATGGAGCCAGACGTCTCGGCCGCGATGTTGAGAAGAGTAGAGGAGCTACAACGTCTCGCCGACAGTGTGGCGGAACATCATCCATACTGGCCTTTGTTACACTTCTTGCTACAGCTAGTGGCTAGAGTAGTTGAGAAGTGGCGTGACGGCTTTACAGAGGAGGAGCTGGAAGAAGTTAGGTGGCTTGTGGAGAAGATTAAAGACGCCGTGGATAGGCTAGGTCAGTCCCGACAGGATTGACCTCATTAACGTCAGAGGCGGCACACCACATCATCAATAGGGCTGTTCCCCTCTGTTTTTATAACTTCTCTCGTCTGGGTGGCGAGGCTGTGAAGGCTTAGGAGGCGTGTAAGAGACTTAGGCTGTTGTCTATCGAGATGTAAATTCTCCTGTTGGTAGCTGTGGGGCGATGCCCCGACAACATGCCCAAGGGCCTCATGCCGTTAGGCCCAACGCCCTATGAAAAGAACTGGACATAAAGGCGTCACATCCGGGGACAAGATTCTACCTCCCGTATAGCTTTGCCAGTTTTTTGAGCCTCCTCCAGACGCCAGCCGGCGGGCGGGTTTTAAGTCTCCACCTCCAGTTCCCCTCTGCGGTCCCCGGCTTATTCATCCTGGCCTCTTCCCCCAGCCCCAGCACGTCTTGCATAGGTATGATAGCCACATCTGCTACAGACATATAGGCGAGTTTTATAAAACACCAATTCACCTCGTCCCTACAGCTGGAATATGTCAGGAACTCTCTCCTGGCCTTGGGGGATGCCTCTTTTAAAAACCACCCCACGGCAGTGTTGTTATCATGTGTGCCTGTATATACAAGAGAGTTTTTCACATGGTTGTGGGGCTTGTGGGGGTTCGCCGGATTTCCATCCCAGGCGAACTGTAGGACTTTCATACCTGGGATCCCTAACGTATCTCTAAGTGTCACCACATCTTGCGTTATGTAGCCTAAATCCTCTGCAATTAACCTATCTAGCCCCAACGCCTCCTGGACCTTTTTGAATAGCCTCCCGCCCGGGCCCGGCGTCCATTTACCCCGTACCGCCGTCTTTTCCCCCCACGGCACCTCCCAGTAGGCCACATACCCCCTGAAGTGATCTAACCTCACGTAGTTAACAACAGAGAGAAGGTATCTCAGCCTCTCGATCCACCACCTGTATTGATCCCTCTCGACGGCCTCCCAGTTAAATACCGGGTTTCCCCACAGCTGTCCGGTGGGGGAGAAGTAGTCAGGAGGCACGCCGGCCATGTAGTCTGGCCGGCCCTCTGTTATTTTGAAGTACTCTCTATGCCGCCAGGCCTCCACGCTGTCTAAATTTAGATACATGGGGAGATCCCCTATTATAAACACGCCGCGGGAGTTGGCGTAACGTTTCAACTCAGCCCACTGGCTCCAGAATACAAATTGTGCAAATTTGAAAAACTCCACCCGTTGTTGGGGTATCTTGACCTCTTTAGGCCAGTTAGGCCAGGGGCCGTATCTCTCCCTCAGGGCCATATACACCGCGTAGTCTTCTAGCCACTGGGCAGCCTCCTTAAAGGCCCTATAGTCCGCCAGCTTTTTGCCTTTTTTAAACGCCTTAGCTAAGGCCCTGCCTTTTATCTCCCACGCCTTGATGTAATCCACGCGGTCTGTAGGCTCACATTGGGGCGTGACGTCTAGGAGCTTGTCTTCAGCTAGCTTGTCCAAACTAATTAGGACTGGATCTCCCGCATAGCTAGAGACGGCGTTGTAGGGAGAGTTGCCGTATTCGGGAAGAGTGTGGTTAATTGGCAAGATCTGCCAGTAGGTCTGTTCCGCGTCTATGAGGCTGTCTACAAATTTGTA
Source organism: Pyrobaculum sp. (assembly GCA_046293555.1). Lineage (GTDB taxonomy): Archaea > Thermoproteota > Thermoprotei > Thermoproteales > Thermoproteaceae > Pyrobaculum. Next base: position 2,977 of record JBKBOT010000023.1, read on the forward strand.
AGCCTCTGGGCCCAAGTCGCCCACATGACAGCCGCCTGGAAGGGAGACTATGTGTAATAAGATGCCGGCGCCCCTTAACACATGTGTTTAGAGGCTGAACTCAACCATGCCAGCTGTGGTGGATTGAGCTAAAACCTCCTCGTCGATCTCTATGCTGTAATACACCTCTGCGGTGTAGACATAGTTATTCCCCTCCTCGCCTGTGGGGGTCTTTGGTATTTTGGCGTCCATTATAGCTCTCCCCCGCGCCTGTCCGTCTTTCAGAAGTGGTATCTCAAGTCTGGCTCTCACCGCCTCTCCCCCAGTCTCGACGGCCCACTCCTTTTGCCCAATTTCGAGGCCGTAGTCGGCGGCGTAGATTTGTACCAACTTGTTAAAATTAGAGCCGCTTTCGTCAAGAACAACCGAAAGGCCGGCCTCTCTAGGCCATCTCTCCAGTTTTTTCGCCCGTGTCTGCTCGTCAGCGCCTCTGGAGATCCTTATGGGTATTTCTACCCTCCTGTCGTAAACTTTGTACATAGCCACTTGAGTCTCCGTAATATAAAAACGTTGTGACAAGTTTTTATTTACAGGTGGAATTAACTGTGTGAACTTAGAAAAGGTTTTATCTGCGGTAAGGGCCCTTGTGGCGCGGGAGCTCGTCAAGAGGGGGCTTAGCGTAAACGAGACCGCGAGAGTTTTAGGCCTCACCCCCGCCGCGGTGTCTATGTACGTCAGTGGGAAGAGGGGAGGCGAGCTTGTCGACAAGCTGGCTAAAGACGAGAGAGTTATGGCGCTTGTTAAAAGCCAATGTGAGGTAATTATAGATATGGCTAAGAGGGGGGCGAGAGGCGGCGTGGATTTAACCGAGTTGGCAAAAGTGGTGAGTAATATAATATCTCAGAAACAGCCCCAAGCCGGGCTCGAGGAGGTTATAAAAGAGCGTATTAGGATAGAACAGGAGACCGCCAGTAGGGCTATGGCGTATTCATATAGGACTCGAAACCCCCTCGTTAGGTCTCTCTTCATGCAGATAGCCGCCGATAGCCTGCGCCATGCCGAGATACTTACGGCTATTCTAGACTACCTTGCGGGTAGGCTTAAGGCAGAAGACATAGGCGTGACAGAAGAGGAGCTACAGACGTTAACACAAGAGGAGTACTCAATGAGGGAGAGCATTGCGGAGCTCTATAGAGTGGTGGAGCCTGTAGTTAGGGCTTTGATACTTTCTATCGAGCTAGACGAACAGAAACACTACCAGCTAGTGAAATCTCTTCAGATGGCTGCCAGCCGCGAGTCTGGTTAACACAACTCTCGCCAGCTCTCTCTTGTGGGCTGGCCCTAGTCTCTCCACGCCGCCTCTAGTGACCACGATGTACTCGTCTCTTGGCGTGCCGAAACCCATCTGGGAGACGTCATGTGCGAGCGCCATCTCCCAGCCGCCTTCTAACAGCCTCTCTCTGGCCTTTGAGATTATCTCTTCTTCTTTTAGCTTAAACTCTGCCTTAAACCCTACAACTACCGCCTCTGGATTTAACCTTTTTACATCTTGCGCGATCTTGGGGGCGCGACGTAGCGACACTTGGTGTCGCTCTAGAGAGCTGTCTAGCTTCCCCCCCGCCTTTCTCTCCACATAAAAATCTAGAGGCGCCGCGGCGAATATAAACACTTGGTGTTCTCTAGCCCTCTTGGCTACTTCTTCATACATTTCTAGCACGGAGGTGACTCTCACCACCTCTACGCCCGGCGGGGGCCTCAGGCCGGTGGGGCCTGTGACTAACGTAACTTGGGCGCCTCTGGCCTTGGCCTCCCTGGCGAAATAGTATCCAGTCAAGCCGCTGCTGGGGGTGGTAACATACTTGATGTCGTCTATGTACTCTCTAGTAGGCCCCGCAGTTACTAAAACCCCCACACCAGAGTAGTCGGCAGGCGCCGTGGCGTCTATGGCGAACTCTACAACTTCCTCCACCGGGGGGTATTTGGCCTTTCCCTCTTCTATCATGGGTTCTACTATTGTTGCATATCTGCTAAGCCTTTCTAACGCCTCTCTTACCTGTGGGGTATCCCACATCGAGAGATTCATGGCGGGTACCACCACCTTTTTCGCCTGTGATGCGGCTAGGAGACATGTCAACGCGGCGTTGTCAGCAATTCCAATAGACATCTTAGCTATCGTGTTGGCTGTAGCTGGCGCCACTATCGCCACGTCGGCCTTGGCGCATATCTCAACATGTTCTGCACCCCCAGTGAGGGCGGCTACAGGCTTGTTGCCAGTAGCCCAGTGGAACAAATCTGGCGACACCAAACGAGCCGCCTTGGGCGTCATAAACACATGTACGTCTCCGCCATGTCTTATCAAAAGCCGTGCCAAGTCTATAGATCTGTATAGAGATACGCCGGAGGATACAATCAAGACGACTTTTCGTCCTTGTAGAAGCCCGCTGTAAGACCCCCTTATGGCCTCAACTTCAGACACGTTTTCTATATATTGGCAGATTCATGAGGCCTACATGTGTACGCCCTGTATAAAACAGGGTTGTGACCCCCCTCTCCTTCAGCCTCCTGTCTATCTCCTCTGCGGCTAGGGCGTGGGGGTCATAACTCAAAGACCCCATGATGTAATTTACGGCATAGCCGAAAGAAGGTATCCAACAGCTATACTCCGCCACTATGGGGAAGTTCTGCCGTACGCCGTCTAACACCCAGTCGTATGACTCAGGGAAGTAAAAACTGTTTCCCGCTTGTGTCACCACGATGCCGCCGCCGTTGAGAATTTTCCTTATTTTTCCAAAAAACTCTCTTGTATATAGCTGTCTAGCTATTTCAGAGGCGTATGGGTCCGTCAGGTCCATAATCACCACGTCGTACTTCTCCCCCTTCTTGACGGCATCTTCCACATAGACCAATCCATCCCCTATTACCACCACAGCTCTGGGGTCGTCAAATGCGCCTTGATGCATCCTAGGTAGGTACTCCCTGGAGGTAGACACCACGTCGCCATCTATATCTACCATAACGGCACGAGAGACCGTCTTGTGTTTTAACACTTCCCTCAAGGTGGCGCCCTCACCTCCACCTAAGATCAACACCTCCCGTGGGTTTATATGTGTGGAGAGAGCTGGATGTACCAGAGATTCGTGGTAGTAATGCTCGTCGTGGTAAGAAGACTGGATGTATTCATCCAGAATTAACGCCCTGCCGTAATCCTCGGTATCTACAATTATGATCTCTTGGTATGGAGACCTCTTTACTACCAGCACCTTGTTTATCTTTACTATTAGCGAGGTGTTTCCACTTAGCGGCTCTATGAGAGATATGGGGCCTGGGGTCTTCATCCAGGTCTGTTATGTCTCTCTTTTAAAATTCTCTATAAATTTCACCACTGCCGTATATACACGTACGCGGTTTTCTACCTTCGTGATGCCGTGCCCCTCGTCTGGCAGTATGATTACCTCCACATGTCTCCCCAACTCTCTAAGCCGTTGGGCTAACTGCTCGGCTTCATAAACTGGCACCCTGATGTCATTAGCCCCGTGTACTATCATTAACGGCGCCTTTATTTTCTCCACATGTGCCGCCGGACTTAGCTGGTAGAGAAGCTCCTTGTTTTCAAGCGGCCCGTATTCCGCCTCTCTGTATTTTCTACGCCACGGAGCGGTTCTCTCTAGAAAGGTGACGAGGTTAAATATCCCCACTATCTCTACCCCACATGCCCACAGCTCTGGGGCGGTGGCTAGCGCCATTAGGGTTAGATATCCGCCGTAAGACCCGCCTAGCGCGCAGGGCTTGTCTCTAGCTATTCCAGACTCATGGAGCCATTTCACAAAAGCCTCCACATCTCTGATGGCGTCCCACCGCCTTTCTCTATCGTCTAGGTGGACAAAAGACTTGCCGAAACCCGTGCTCCCCCTATAGTTAGGCGCCGCCACCAGAAAGCCGGATATCAACAACGCCAAGACCAGCGGCTTGAGTTCTGGCCTATCCTGGCTCTCCGGGCCGCCGTGTAGATATACCACAGTCCCCCGCGGCTCTCCGGGCGGGTAGTAGAGATTTGCCTGTATTTTCCTCCCGTCGTGACTTATGTAATATGTGGACTTAGGCTCTGGTATTTTATCAAGCGGTGTCCTATACTTGGGGCTGTTGGTAAGCTGTCTAACTACCCCATCTGTGTAGACATATACCTCGTGGCCCTTATTTATTGAAGATAGGGAAAACAACAGCCTGCCATATCTATACTGTAGAGAGGTTATAACCCCCCTAGGCGTCACGATCTTGTGGGTGAGGCCAGAGGGTAGATGCATGTGGTAAAGCCCGGAGTTCCCCTCCTCGTTTACCACAAACGCCATGTAGTTACCCCACACGTCAAAAAACTCCACATTTCGATCTAGCTGAACTATATATTTCCAGTTGCCAGTAGTTAAATCCATTACTGCAATACCTGTATACTCCCAGTCGATATTTGACAAAAACATTAACTTCCCATCTATATATTTGGGAGAGTAGTTTAAAGCCTCCCCGGCGTGTTTTGTGAGCTCTTTAACCTCGCCATCTTTATACAAAAGTATTGTGCTATCTAGGTTACTCTCGTAGTGAGTTATAAAGAGGCCAGCTTCAGACCACTCCTCTACAGTATTGATGCCAGACAGCTGTACGGCCTTCTCTACCTCCCCATCGTAGATATACACGCTAAAGTTCTGCGGGTCGTCTCGAGAAGAGGTAAACGCCAGTTTTCTCCCGTCGGGAGACCACACGCCTAATGTATTCACGCCTTCTGTAGAGACTGGCTTCATGTCTCCATCTACCAAATAAATCCTCCACTTCTCGTCTCCGTTGATGTCACAAGCCGCGGCGACTACGCCGTTTTGAGAAATTCTGTAATCTGACACCCGCCCCTCCCATGGCACCACCACGTCGTGAGTCAAACCGTCGAATTGCCATAACTGCATCGACCCCGTGACGTCACTTATGTAATACACCTCCCCCCTAGGTCCGGCTCTGGGGAGCGTGGCAGAGCGTATAGATAACGTCTTTTTAACTAGAATCTCCATGTCGGTACCAAATGGGGGAATTAAATCTTACAGTTTCTTATAAAACGGTAGAAATTATGTGAAGATGTCGTATTACATCTCGGCGTTGTTATACTATATATACAAGAAGAAGTTCGAAAAAGGCCTATTGGTGGCCATTAGGACGCGGGAGATCTGTGGTACAGACAAACGTTGTTCTTGGTACCTCCGCGAAGTTATGTTATATATAGAGGGAAGGGGGCTCGCCAGGAGGTATAAGAGGGGGGTATACCTAATAGAGAGAAAGGCCCTCGATAGAGTCATCGCCACGGTAAGAGATATAAAGTAGCTAGACTATAGAAATGTGTATTCAGAGTTTAGAAAGAGGGAGCTAACAGACATGGCCGCCGCCCTGATAATTCTCTCCATAGGGTTCTCCATAGCCATGGCTGGCGGCGGGCTGTTTGGGGGAATAAACTGGGGCAAGGCGATACAGCTCTTCCCCATCGCCCTGTTTATACTCTTCTTCGCCTTTTTGGGACACGAGGCTGCCCACAGGCAGGTAGCCCGACGTCTTGGCTACTACGCCTTCTTTCAGGCAGATTACCAGCTCCTGCCCCTAGCTATAATCTTGCCGCTTCTTTTCGGCTTTATCTTCGCGGCACCCGGCGCCGTGGTGATCTCACCCTTCAAGCTCCATAGAGGTGGCGACGAGAGGCGAGACGTGTTTTTAATCTCTGCGGCAGGCCCGTTGACAAACATAATACTAGCCGCCATGGGCGCCGCCTTGTTTAACACAACCGGCGCATATCTATGGTGGTTTTTTGCATATATCAACGCATGGCTGGCGTTCTTCAATCTACTCCCCCTCCCCCCGCTAGATGGCAGCAAGATGTTTAGAACTAACCTCCCCATGTGGGCAATCTTTTTTGGGGGCTCCATATTGGCGTTGTGGCTAATTTGGTAAGTCGAGAGACACACGCCCCACGAGGCACGCCGGCACCTTCTATCTCGAGCTTCTGGTGATAGGCCGAGCTAACGCGCTCTGCCGTGTAACGTGTTGTCAGGCGTCTATATATCTTTGTGCCATCTTGATGCCATGTGTATAGAGTAGATGTAAGGCGGCGTCTTTAATTGTAAAAAATTTTTTTCTACATTTTACACATGTTAGGTGAGTTATTTCCCATCGATCTTTTTCAGGATGTAGATAGGTCTTAAGTTCTGACGGAATTTCCATAAGATAAATTAGGTAAATTTTAATATGGTTGGGGGGATAGACGAGGCGGGGAGGGGGTCTCTGGTAGGCCCTCTCGTCATCGCCGTGGTGGTTGGAGACAGCAGACAGTTAAGCAGTCTGGGGGTGAGAGACTCTAAGACGTTAACGCCGCGGGCTAGAGAGCGACTCTTCCATAAGATAGTTAACATAGCTGAATGTATAAATTATATAGTAATAGAACCACATATAATAGATAGTTATAAGTCGTTAAATTTGTTAGAATTAGTTTTTTCTGTAGAACTTATTAGAAAGTGTGTTGCAGATATATATTATGTAGATTCTCCAGACATAAATCCTGCAAGATATGGAGAGCTGCTATCAGCCATGTCTGGAGTCAAGGTAGTGGCGTTAAATAGAGGTGAGGAGATTCCACAAGTGGCGGCTGCAAGTATTGTGGCTAAAGTGGTGAGAGACAAGACTATAGACTTTCTAAAGAGAGAGGTTGGCGACTTTGGAAGTGGGTATCCCTCAGACGTGAGAACTAGAGAAAAGGCCCTACGGGGCTTGTTACCACCCGAATGTGTTAGACAGACGTGGAGAATAAGCCGGTAAAACTATATAAACGAGTTCTCTCAGCCTCCTACGTGAGCGTCGTCGATTTGAGCATATGGGAGCCTAGGACAGAGCTGGGGAGGTGGGTAAAGGAGGGGAAAATTAGGACTATCGACGAGATCTTTGCTAACAACTTTGTGATTAAAGAGCCCGAAATTGTGGATATACTACTTCCCGGATTAAGACAGGAGTTGCTAAATGTCAACTTGGTACAACGCCAGACACATGCCGGGGAGCGTAACCAATTTCAGGCTGTAGTGGCTGTAGGTAATGAAGACGGGTACGTGGGGGTGGGCATAGGCAAGGCCAGACAGGTGAGACAAGCTATAGAAAAAGCAGTACGAGAAGCCAAGCTCAACCTCATCCCGGTTAGACGCGGCTGCGGCTCCTGGAAGTGTTCATGCGACGAGCCACATAGCGTGCCTTTTGTAACTAGAGGAAAGTCGGGAAGTGTTAGAATAACGTTAATCCCGGCGCCAAAAGGCGTGGGACTTGTGGCTGGCGACGTGGCAAAAGTCGTGTTACGTCTCGCAGGAATTAAAGACGTGTGGACTACCACTAGAGGCGATACGAGAACTACGCTGAACTTTGCGCTTGCGGCGTTTGCCGCATTAAGAAATACCTACTACTTCAAGACATGATACAAGTTACCACATATCCCAGACTTGCCGTAATAAGGCTACGTGGCATACCTACCACGCCTAGAGATATCTCGACAGCTCTAAACCAGTTACGGCTTAGAAGAAAGTTTACTATGGTGGTGGTAAACGGCTCTCCCAACATAATGGGGATGGTAGAAAAGGTAAACGACTGGGTCACATGGGGCGAAATCGATGCAGATACCCTCGCCATGGTGTTAAAAAAGAGGGGGAGAATTGTTGGCGACAAGCCGCTAACTTTGGAATATCTGCAGAAATGGGGGTGGCAAAACTTCGAAGAGGTGGCGCTGGCGTATATATCAGGAGAGATAGAGTCACTCTCTTGCGGCAAGCGAAATATCCGACAGGGCCAAAAGCCGCCCTGTATTCCATACCTAAAGCCTTTCTTTAGGTTACACCCACCAAGAGGGGGACTAAGCAGCATAAAGCTACATTTCTCCGTCGGCGGAGATTTAGGCTACAGAGGTCCCCTTATCAACGAGTTAATCTACAGAATGCTGTAACTCTCCCCCACTACCCTAGCCCCCAAGACTCCCGCCTGACGCAGCGTTGTTGTCAGCCTGATGGGACACAATAAGGGCCCTGTCTCTTCTGGCCCCGCTGAGGTCTGGCGAAGGCGGGGGCCCCCTCTTGTGCGAGTTTTTTTCCACCCTACGGACGACCATGTCTACTATCTCCCCGAAAATCTTCCGTGTCTCTTCTACCGTAAGCCTTTTGTCAAATAGGGCAAATAAGACAGGGTCTATCTCCTCGTAGGAGGCCCCCAGTTCGCCTTCTGCAGTGTGGCCACTCCAGAAGCGTGGGGAACTTGGCTTCTGTACGACGTTGCCAAAACCCAGCCTCATAGCCATTTCTCTTACTTGAACCTTGTAGAGAGGGGCGAGAGGCAGTATGTCCACACCGCCGTCGCCATATTTGGTGAAATAGCCCAACAGGATCTCACTGCGATCGCTTGTGCCTAATACTAATAGGTTGTCTCTATTGGCGTAGTAATATAGAATAGACATCCTAACTCTAGCCATTAGGTTCCCCCGAGCCATTTTGTCCTCTGGAGAGAAGTCAGGTATCGTCTTGGCAAAACTTTCCACAATTGGCGTTATTTCCACAGTCTTGAGTCTAATTCCTAAGGCAGAGGAGACCTCCTGTACATCTCTCCAATCTTCTGGCGGCGTGTAGACAGAAGGCATAAATAAGCCGAGCACTCTCTCAGGTCCCAACGCCTTGGCGGCCAGCGCTGCGGCTACCGTGGAGTCCACGCCGCCGCTTACGCCGGCCACAACCCCTCTTACCCCCGTCTCTTCCACATATTGGCGAATAAAAGAGGTGATGATCTCTTGCGCCTTGTCGTAATCAATAGCCTCCACCACAGTTTTCCAGTTCACGCACTTAAGGGGGGGTTATAATAATTCTATTGCAACAGCTGTGCCGCCGCCAGTGCCATGACACAAGGCGGCAATGCCCCTACGTCCGCCCAATCTTTTTAGCACAGAAATCAGCGTCGTGACCACTCTAGCCCCAGAGGCGCCTAGGGGGTGACCTAGAGCGACGGCGCCTCCAAAGGCGTTGATTTTATCATATTCCACTCCAAAGGCTCTGTGAAACAACACGTTATTTACTGCAAAAGCCTCGTTATTTTCAAAGTAATCAAAATAGTCAATCCCCACGTTTAGTTTCTTAAGCAGCTTCTGTACCGCGTAGATTGGGGCTTCTACAAACCGCCAAGGCTCTACCATATGCCAGCTGTATCCCAAAATTCTCGCCACAGGCCTTAGCCCTAGCTCTCTCGCCTTTTCTTCCGACATCATTAAAACAGCCGCCGCGCCGTCAGAAAGCTGGCTTGAGTTGCCGGCAGTGAGGACGCCGTCTGGCCTAAAGACAGGTTTTAACTTAGCTAGCTTTTCTAAGGTTGTGTCAGGCCTTATGCCTTCATCTTTATCAAGACTTACCTTCACGCCGCCCAGCTCCCCCTCCACAACCTCGATGTCATCAAACCACCTGTTTTCTGTAGCCTTCCACGCCCTCATATGGCTCTGATAGGCCACCCAATCCAGCTCCTCTCTTCTAATCTCATGTCTCTTAGCCACAAGTTCTGTCTCCTCACCCATATACATGCCGTTTGTGGGGTCTATAAGCCCGTCGATAGTCATCAAGTCTCTTAACTCGCTTTTCCTGCCTATAAGGTGTCTAACGCCCCACCGGACGTCGTCAGCTAGACATATAGGCGCTGTGGACATAGACTCGGCGCCACCTGCAATAACCACAGAGGCGTCGCCGAGGGCGATCTCTCTATAGGCCTCAATTATTGCCTGCATGCCGGAAGAACACACCCTATTTACAGTATAGGCGCTTACCCCCTCGGGCAAGCCGGCCAAGATGGCTGCATATCTAGCCAGGTTTTGACCCATACCGCCCTGTAGGGTCGAGCCGAAGATCACCTCCTCCACCTCCTTCCCCGAGAGACCCGCTCTTTCTAGTAATTTCTGTATCACAAACGCCGCCAGATGTGGCGTCTTTACGTCCTTAAAAGCTCCGCCAAATTTCCCAATTGGAGTCCTTACGTAGGAGATAATTACAACCTGCATTGAGACCTGTCTATTCGATTTTTTAAATATTGTCCATTACCTCAAGCCTCCGATATGCGCATATATGGAATGCCCCAGCGTGGGTGGTCTGTCTGCCTCTCCGTGAGCCGAAAGCGCCCTATCGGGGCTTCAAGCCGGCGAATTTCGAGACAAGGGAAAACTTTTTAGACGTTATGTACACATTACCGTAGCTTAATGGAAGCTAAAACTATTTCAACAATAGCCGAAATATTTTTAGACAATTGTCGAACGAAAAAAAAAATACGTGTGTTCTTCTTATACATGAAAAGTCGTATAGCGATAATAATGTTAGCAATTGTGGCCATTGCGGCGGTAGCTTACGTCACGACTCCTGGCCTGAATTCTCTCGCGGAGTATTATTACAACAACTCGTATTTCGTGTGGGAGTCTAAGACGTTGTATGCGGCTATGATAACTGACGATGGCGAAGTCATTGAATACATTAATAATAGCGATGGCCTTGTTACCGGCCAGGCGCCGCGCGGAGGTGACGTCAAGCCGGCGAGAGCTGCTGAGGCAGATCCAGAAGCCGTTAAGGACGCGTTAAGAAGGGCGGGGGTAGATGGCGAGCTCTTGGGGACATATGTCTACAACTCCACCCACCTGGTGACGTTAGTAGAAAATACAGATATATACGCAGTGATTTGGAATAACGAAAGCGCAGTGGCACACAAGCTGAAATTTGAGAAATATACGGAGGAATGTAGGTCCGCCGCCAGGAAATACGATGACTACACCTTTGTCGCGACTTGGTGTTCTGTGGGGTATAGAGAGATGAGTGGAATATTGCCATTATATAGTTTCGAGGACGAGGCGGCGGCCATATGGTACACGCCGGCGGGCTACTTTAAGGTGGCCGCGCGCGGCAGGTTTACAATCATATACGGCGTTGCGGTATACGTGGAAGACAGGTCGTATCGCGAAATAACCGACCCCACAATGTATGTATGTAGTTTCAATAGCAGAACTAGCGGCAGCGGCACGCCGTTAGCCGGCGTACGTGCCGAGGGTAAAGCAATTCAGTACACATGTAGATTCCCCCCATACATAGCCACCCGTCTTGACGCATTTGCCTACATATCCTACGACGCATGGCTTATACGTTCTGCAGACGCTCGCGGCAGTAAAAACTTAGTGCCAGGCTGTATTTGTTAAGAGGGAATAAGCCCCCCTTTTTCCGAAAGCCCACCCCCACTATCACCACAGCTGTGAGATCTTAGAGTACTTTAGACATCTCGACGCACTGCTCATAGCCCACAGGGCCTAATCAAGCGGCATGTCGAGCGGTACGCCTGTTACCCACAGCTCTGAAGCCGGCTCGATGTATACGTCACTTCCTTCCAGCAAAGAGCGCCTCTCTGTAAACAACGTCGTTGTCTAGGTACGTCGGCTGGTCACGTCGGCCGTGGGGGCGAGTTGACCTCTAGCCGAAATCTCACTCCATGTGACAACAAGGGCACCATGATAGCCCCCCCGCCGTTTTTGCTAGACGCATAGGGCGTCTGGGCGGAAGCACCCCTTCGACGTTGACTAAACCTCATGTAGAAATTTAAAGACTTGCCGTCAGTGAGTTCCATGAGTTGGCTTCAAGATGTGGTTAGGGCTAGGGAGCTTGTTGGGAGAGAATTTAACGTAGTTACCCACGGCGGCGTGGCCCACATGGACGACCTGCTTGCAGCCGCGTTACTATACTCAAGGGCGCAGGCGGTGTATCGTCTAAACAGGTATGAAGAGGTGACAGCTGTCGGGGGGGACGTCCTGCTTGTCGATTTTGGCGACAGCTTTAAGGACAAGCTGCCGGGGCGGTATGTCGTGTTGGATCACCACGGCGTGGCGGACCCCGCGGAGGAGCCGTCGTCCATAGTGCAGGTGGTTTTGGCTCTTGACGTAAGGGCGGGCCCCCTGGTGGCCACCTTAACGCATTTTGTGGACCTGTTCGACAGGTTTGGGCCCTCTGTGAAGAAGTGGGCTGGGCCGTATGGAAGCTCTCTTAACTACGGCTTGACGCGGGTTTTCACCGGCTTTAGTGGGGCTGTGAGAGACCGCTTTATGGAGCTGGTGGCTGAGGCGTATTACGCCAAACACGACGTGGAGGCTCTCACCAACGCCTTTAGAGTTGTGGAGAGGCTGCCGTATGTCCACCTGGCTGAGTCCTTCCCCAGGACATTTACATTACTCAGGCTTATGTTACAAGCCGTAAAAAACCCAGCCGTGGCTTTAGGCAGGGAGGCTGTGGAAGCCGGCTTTGGCGTCGACTTCGGCTGTTATGCGGTTTTGGCTGTCCCCGAGCTTGAACCGTACGTCCTTCAAGGCCTTGAACAGTACTTCTCAGACGCCAGGCATGCCACAGAGGTGGCGGCAGCTGGGCGTTTTGCGGTAATAAAGAAAGATGTCACCGCGGTGGCAACTGAGGAGTCGATATCTCCCACCCTGTTTTGGAACGCCCTACAGGACCTAGGCGTGGTGGAAGGGCCGGCTTTCGTTGTGGTGAAAGACGTTAGAACCCCCGGCGCCTACGTCGTGTGGCGGCCGGACAGATATTCCAACATTCTCGACTTCAGAAAGCTAAGGGGAGAGAAGGTGGTGTTTAAACACGCAGGCGGCTTTTTAGCAGTTTTAAAGAAAGAAAGTGCCGAAGAGGCGGCACAATACGTGATGAGACAGTTGGTAGATGGTGCGGCGGCCGGGATTTGAACTCCCGGGGCTTCCCCTCCCGGGATCAACGGCTTGGCAGGCTTAAGGAGACGGCGGCTGGCCGCCGTCTACGCCATCCTAAACCAGGCTAGACTACCGCCGCTGGCTTATAAGTTAATACTGTTTTTAAAATTTTACTTCCGTATTTTAGCCGATTTCTATATATAGCACGTGAAATGAGAGAAACATGTCTAAAAAGCTAAAGTTCTACGACATTAAGGCGAGGCGGGCGTTTGAGAGCGGCCAGTATGAAGTTGTGGAGAAGCAGACTGCCCGCGGGCCGATGATGTTTGCAGTAGCTAAATCTCCCTACACGGGCATAAAGGTATACAGACTGCTAGGCAAAAAGAAATAAATTTTTTCCCCCACCTCTTCTTTATGCCGTATAGGTTCCTAGAGCTAGAAATCTCCTGGCTTGGACACGACGCATTTAGAATTAAGAAAGATGTGGCGGTGTATATAGATCCATACCAGATACAAGTGGGCGAGCCTAAGGCAGACATTGTGTTTATCACACATGAACATTTTGACCACTGCGAGCCGGCGTCAATAAAGCGGGTGTTAAAGCCCTCAACTATCGTAGTGGCGCCGGGAGTTGCCAAGCCGTGTGTAAACAAGGTTACACAAAACATGTTGGAGATATCTCCCGGCGAGACGAGAGACGTGGGGTCGCTCCAAGTGGTGGCATATCCTGCCTACAATCTTAACAAGTTTAGAGACCCCTCCCGCGGCGTTGTGTTCCACCCAAAGGAGGACGGGAGAGTGGGCTACCTGATAGAGTGGGGAGGCGTTAAGATCTTCCACGTGGGAGATAGTGACTTTGTGCCAGAGTTTAGAGAGGTGCGTGCAGACGTCGTATTTGTCCCAGTTTCTGGCGTATATGTAATGACTCCCCAGGAGGCCGCGGAGTTTGTAAACACGATAAAGCCAAAGGTGGCTATCCCCATGCATTATGGGGCCATTGTGGCGTCTAGAAGAGAGGCAGAAGAGTTTAGGAGGCTTGTGGCGCCAGGTATTGAAGTAGTGATTTTAGAAAGGGAAATATAGAGGCAAAAAACAGCGCCAACATAATGCCTATATACGCCTTTATAAATTTTTCAATTCTTATAACTCTAATCTTGTAGCGCGAAGAGGCTGTAAGTAACGCCGAGTAGGCTACAAGAGTAAACGATAGAGGTACCTGAATTAAGCTAGCCGCCAGAGCCCCCACGATCATAGTTAGGTTTATAGACACTGTAGTTCTAGGCCTGAGGGCAACCAGGTCGACAACCCACCGGGAGTAGCTAAGCCCCATGTATGTGCCTATAGTCGCCGCCACGACCGTTGTGACGAGGTTGTGTGAAAAAAGCGCGAGGTTGTTATACCCGAAGAGATACATTAAGACAAATAATGTAGGCAGGGACAGGCCCCCGCCTCCTTTTAGCACCTTACAGAAAGCCAAGGCGAAGAACGCAAAGAGGGGAGAGGTCAGCCAGAGGGAAATAGCCTCTACTCTATATGTAGACATGGCGTAAGACACCACAGATATGGGGAGGCTTATTTTTGCCGCAGAAAGAGCTAGATATAACGCAGTTATGTAGATAAACTCCTCAAGGCCTAGCGAGACTGGCTCCATGTTGCTTGTGGCTGCGCCGAGAGCCTGGCCTAAGACGGCCACGATAAATGATCTCCTCGGCCCCACTCCAGTACCCCACCCGGTGGGGCCAAGGAGGACGAGTGAGTTGTTATACACTAGGAGAAGTGTTAGAATAAATGAAATTCCCTCCATTAGATTGAAGACAGGACTGTGGCAAAGTGAAATGCCGCGTCTTGTATGTTATCTGCGATCTTGTCTGCAGTATATACTAACGTCACTAGGTGGTTAAACTCAACGGCATTTAACTCAAGGCCATAGATCTTGTCAAGTATCTCCTCTTTGATTTCGTCTATTTCCTCCTCGAGAGAGTTTATTAGACGTGTATAATGCCGCATTTCTTCATCATTTCTACTTTTTATCAAGTTCTGTAGATATTCTAACATCGTTTTAATTATGTTTAATATTTCTCGTATTTCGTTCGATATTATGGAGTATATATAGTCTTTCTCCCATAGGTGGAAGCCTCTCCTAATTTCTTTCACAGCAAAATATGTTAAGTCCAAGACGTTGTCTATATTGTCCAGCAGGATTAACGTGATGTGCGTAATTGTGGGCACCACAGACCCCTGTGCCACGTGGTCTACAAGCTCTCTTGTGATTTCATCCCCCTCTCTCTCCAGCGCCGTAATTTTCCTCATGATTTCATCAACCTCAATTTTTGTCAAATCGCGAGATATTAAGCCCAGTATACTTTGTAGAGACTGTTGACAGAGCTCTAGGTGAATATTTATTTTTTTCTTTACATCCTCTATTCCACCTGTAAAAATTTTCTTAATTCTCTCCACGGCCACGTTTTACATATCTAGCAAAAGTCTGTATAGGGATGTATAAAAATCTAAACTCTTCCCTCCACGTGGGCATTATTTTCCCCCTTATTGGGATCTTGGCCCCACAGAACTTACAGACATACCCCCCTCCCCTCTCCACAAGGTTTATTTCCAATATGTCGAACCCCCTTCTCCTAATAACTACCTTACCGCACTCTGGACAGTAGGTATGTTCATATTTATGTCCAGGCACGTTGCCCACATATGCGAACCTTGCCCCCTCTTTTTTAGCCAACTCTACATGTTTTTCTAAAGTCTCCACCGGGGTGGGGGGGATGTCCTGCATGTTGTAGTCAGGGTGAAAACGTAGGAAGTGGATAGGCACGTCTGGCTCTAAGATGTCTAGAACCCTCCTTACGAGCCTTCTTGCGTGCTCTAAGCTATCGCCTACATGCGGTACCACCAAGTCTGTAACTTCAACCCAAATGTCGTGTTTTTTCATCTCTACAAGAGTTTCAAAAATGGGTTCTGCGTCCTGTACGTAAATATACCGCCTCATGAAGTGGGGGTCTGCATTTCCCTTAAAGTCTACAGTTGCCGCATCTAGAAACTCGCTGGCGTATCTAACTGCCTCGGGGGTCATATAGCCATTTGTCACAAAGGTGTTAAACAGCCCTCTGGCACGCGCCAGCTTGCCCACGTCGTGTGCAAACTCCATAAATATTGTAGGCTCGTTGTATGTATACGTAATGCCGTGAGCTCCATAACTCTCCGCAATTTTTACCAACAGCTCTGTAGTGACCTCAAAGCCCTCTGCCCTCCTCCGCTGGCTAAGTTCAAAATTTTGGCAATATTGACAAGCCCAGTTACAGCCAAAAGTGGAGAAAGACAACACCAACGCCCCTGGGTAGAAGTGGGTAAGTGGCTTTTTCTCTATGGGATCTATCGCAATTGCCGATATAAGGCCGTATACGTCTAGCTCCAGGGCCCCCCCTCTTACTGTCCGCACGCCACAAAAGCCCGCCTGGCCTTCCCTTAGCTTACACCTCCTGGCACATGCGGTACACTCCACCCGGCCGTCTGGCAGCGCCCTACTTAACGTAGCCCTCACGTATGTCACCATTTACTATATAAAAAACTTTCAGCGTAGCTCAGCCTAATCACCAGTCATAAGTCAGTTCTCATCAGACGTTCCAGCGGCGGCCACCTATAGCCACAAATGCCTTTTCATCACAGAGAGATGTCTTTATAGATTTAAAACTTCATACTGGCGACAAGACTCGAGCTCCACCACGCCGGCTGGATCTACTTCGTGGTAATGCCGTATGGGGAACTCCATGTTCTCACTAGCTATTGCCCTAACTATGGTGATGCCGGCCTGGAGGTTATCACATCTACTTACAAGGACGAGCTTACGTGAGGTAATTCTAGCTTGTCTTAACAGATCTCTTACAGGTAACTCTCTAGAGCAGTCAAAAACCGCAATGAGGCAATCTTTTTTATTCATTACACTCTTCTACCCTTACGGCCGCTCGGAGGTCTGATGGTGCCATGGGGTATCGGCGTTATGTCTTCAATCCTACCTATTACAAGCCCAGATCTAGCCAAGGCGCGTATAGCCGCCGAGGCGCCTGGCCCCGGCACTTTCATCCCATATCCACCAGGCCCCCTCACCTTTATGTGGACGGCGTTTATCCCCCTTGCCAGCGCCAGTTGGGCAGCCTTGTATGCTGCCTGCATGGCGGCCCAGGGGGAGGGCTTGTCTTTATCTGCACGTACAACCATCCCACCGCTTACCCTAGCCACGGTCTCCGCCCCCGTCAAGTCTGTAATCGTGATAATTGTGTTGTTTGAAGACGAGTAGATCCACGCAATTCCCCATCTAAGCTTCTGCTGCTCACCCGATGACATCAGTGGGGAGTGTAGCCGGGTTATTTATGTTTTGCCCCCTTTCTTACATATCGCGGCAGCACCCCAGCCTCTTCTAGTACACCCACAACTGCGATTGCCAGCGACGGCACTACAAAATCTGTGGCAATAGTCACCTCTGGCGCCAGGTCGACTACAAGCGAGGCAAAACGGAACACCCCCGGGGGCACCCCCTCCCGCGACCCTATTAATATGTTCACCCTGTTTTGTGAAAAAAGATGTGCCAACTGTTCTTTTACATGTGTTATATAGGCCCCCTTTGGGTCTGTAACCACAATCGGCTCGCCAGCTCTATCCCTTACATATTGGTAAAGCTCGTAGACATAAACTGGCACCCGCCATACAGACCTGCCGTAGCTCTTAACTTGTATCTGATAGCGGCTTTTTATCCCGCTTTCCACAGCCTCTAGAAACGTCCTGACGGTCTCAACGGCGGCGGGCTTGTGTAGCAATATTGTCAATTCTCCTATCTCAAACGTCTGGACAGCCCTCCCGATCCTCTCCCCCATTTTTCTCACCGCCTCCCTGTCGCCTTCATATATCAGCTGCCCCACGGCAACTTTTCTCAGAAAGTGGAGGGGTAACGGCTTGTTGCGTGTCAACTTTCTATACTCTCTGGTGGCCGGAATACATATGGCAGCTATATCCTGAAATATCTCCACATATATGGGCTTGTCTGGCTCCTCTAAGTCCACCTCGGCGCCTGTGGCCTCTTTGACCACAGCCCCAGCCCTTATGTTGACGTCAATAGAGGTAAAGCTATGTGCCCCCCTCCTGGTGGTCCTTACGGCAAAAGACTCCCCGGCAGAGACATGGCCCCGAGCCACTTCTGCCACAGCTTTGACGACCTCATCTAACTTCGCCTCCACCACCTTCTCCACGACTAACACCCTGTCTGCCTCCGGGATTTTTTCTACAATAATCTCTGCGGCCTTCTGTTTGTCTACATTACTTACAAAAATCACGCCCAGATAGCCTCGTGGCGCCGGCGTGACCTCAGCCTCTGGAAAAAGCTCCTTTATATACGAGGCGGCGATTTTTTCAAAATTTTTCCGAGTCTTTACTATCAAATCCATAAAATATTTCAATATATAATATTTTTATATGGTTTGGAATCTAGAAGAAAACATACAGCGTGACATTGAAAAGGCACAGGAAAACATAGAACTATATGGCGGCTACGTGTTAAAAGCGCCAAATAGACACGAGATAAGGACGGGGGTGATTATAGCGGCACGTTTTGCAGACAAGATAAGAAGAACGGCCTTCGCGGCACTTGGACGCGTGGTGCCAAGAGAAGAGATAGCAAAGTCGGTAGCAGAACTCAACAAGAAGATATATGAAAAGTTAACCTCCATGGGGGTTGGAAAGCTAGACATCATACGGATAGCCGTAGAGGCGGTGATAGATGGCGACAAGCTTACATTTGGGGAGCCCCGGATTGAGTGGTTTGTGCCACATACAGAACTACAGAAGAGAGTAGAGGAATGCGAAAAAAAGATGGCCGAAATAAGAGAAAGGATCGAGTCGTTACTTAGAGAACTTAGTCAACCTTAATTTCAAACCCCCTTTTTCGCTTCTCGCTTTTCTCTAGCTCTACAGACAACACGCCGTTTTTATATGTGGCTTTCGTCTTGTCTGGCGACACGGCGGCTGGAAGTCTTATCTCCTTGTGGTATTTCCTCTCCTTGCCTCTGGCGTCTACTGTGAGGGTACGCCCATCTTCACTTACATATATCTTAATGTCCTCCTTGTCCACGCCGGGGAGGTCTATCACCACTTTTATCTTGTCGTCCTCCTCTACAATATCTGTCAACGGGTCTATCTCGTCGACAACCTCGATCTTTTCCACATCTGGCCTCCTCCTTATGTTACCAAATTCTCTCACCAGGGGCTTCCCATCTGGCCCCACGGTGACCTCAAACCCGTAGTAATAATACCGCGGCTTCCCTCTGCCAAATTGTTGAAAACTACGTAACTCTTCTTCAATCTGTCTTTCAAACTCTTCAATAAACTTCTGCCACCTTCTCATAAATCGTTCAAATTCGTCAAACAACATAACCCCAGTCTTTGTATCAGTATTTAAATTTATAGGCCTGCTATCGCCCGTCTAACTCTTTTCGCCATTTCTTCATATCTTCTAGTATCTTCTGGAGATAGCGAGGGCTGAATTCTCTTAAGTGCCTCCTCGAAATGTCTCATAGAGACCGGTTTGGCTCTTGCGGCCCTTTCTTTAATTGTCTCTCTTAATGAAAGCATTGCGGCTTCTCTCACCAAAGCCGCAATGTCTGCGCCAGTGTAGCCCTCCGTCCTTTTGGCGAGTTCTTCTAAATTTACATCACTGTCGAGCTGCTTGATTTTTCTAGTGTGTACTTTAAATATCTCTATCCTCGCCTTTAGGTCGGGCGGCGGCACGTAAAACATTCTATCAAACCTCCCGGGCCTCAAAAGGGCGGGGTCTAAGATATCCGGCCTATTGGTGGCCGCCATGACCACCACGTTTTTTAGCGTCCCGACGCCATCCATCTCGGCCAGGAGTTGGTTGACCATCCTGTCGGTAACTCCAGAGTCGCCAAGTCTCGACCCTCTTGCCGGCGCAATTGAGTCAATCTCGTCGAAGAAGATAACACAAGGGGCTGCCATTCTCGCCTTTTTAAAAACCTCGCGGATGGCTTTTTCAGACTCGCCAACCCATTTAGACAAAAGCTCGGGTCCCCTCACTGCGATAAAGTTGGCGCCAGACTCTGTGGCAACCGCCTTGGCGAACAGGGTTTTGCCCACGCCAGGTGGGCCAAAAAACAAGATGCCCTTAGGCGGCTCTACCCCCAGCTGGTCGAAATAATGCTTGTACTTCATAGGCCATTCCACAATTTCTCTAAGCTCTTGTTTAATCTCATCGTAGCCCCCAATGTCGTCCCAATGTACCTCGGGGACCTCTATAATAACCTCGCGAAGCACCGTGGGGTGGATAAATTTCATGGCCTCTAGGAAGTCCGCCATGCCTACCTTTAGTTTGTTAAGCACCTCTTGTGGTATTACGTCTTGATCCACGTCTATAAAGCCCTTATTTATGGCTTTTCTAAGCGCGGCCATCGCCGCCTCTTTTGCCAACGCCGCAATGTCGGCGCCGGTGTAGCCATGAGTCATCTCGGCAATCCTGTCTAAATCTACCTCATCCCCAGGGTTACACACCTTACTTTCCACATCTGCCTTGGTGCAAAGCGGCATGTTTCTAGTGTGTACAGCCAGGATCTCTCTTCTAGCTCTCTTATCTGGCATGGGGATGTGAATCTCTCTGTCGAATCTCCCCGGCCTTCTTAGTGCTGGGTCTACTGCGTCTGGCCTGTTGGTGGCTCCTATTACTAC
>JBKBOT010000024.1:0-22040 GCA_046293555.1 Pyrobaculum sp.
TAAAGCCGCGGCGGTATGAAGACCCTGCCGCACCTCTCGCATACAGTGCCTAAAATCTTCCCCTCTTTAAGCCCTCTGAGGAACTTCCCCAACGCCTCGCCGGTGGTGTATTCATACCTAGCCTTGCCCACTGCCGGCATCTCGATTACCGGAAATGTCCACGCCTCGTATTTAGTGCCCCCCGGCGACTTGGGCTGCGCCGTCATATCCCCATAACTATGACTGTCCCCGCCTGCATGAGGTCTCCCCACGCCTGTGCGAGGCCTGTGTATACCGGCTTCCTCACCTGCCTAGCCCCAGCCTCGCCTCTT
Source organism: Pyrobaculum sp. (assembly GCA_046293555.1). GTDB lineage: Archaea > Thermoproteota > Thermoprotei > Thermoproteales > Thermoproteaceae > Pyrobaculum. The sequence continues at coordinate 312 of JBKBOT010000024.1, forward strand.
ACCTGCCAGAATATCTCAGCCACTTTCATCAACCCAGCTGCGGCTATGGGGTTGCCGACGCCCAGCAGACCGCCCGAGGGGTTTATGGGGAGATCTCCATCTCTCTGGGTGACGCCCTCTCTGGTTAATACATGTGCCTCACATTTTTTAGCCAGGCCGAGCCCCTCCATGTGGTGTAGCTCTTTGTAGTCAAAGGGGTCGTAGGGCTCAGCCACGTCGATTTGTTTTCTCGGGTTGTCTATGCCGGCCATGCGGTAGGCCATCTCAGCCGCCCTCCTTACGTATTCCGGGTAGGCCAGGTCGCGGTTAGTCCAGTGGGTTGTGTCTAACGTCCACCCCACCCCCTTGATCCACACGGGGGTGTCTGTAATTCGGCGCGCCTCCTCCTCGCTGGCGAGCACTAACGCCACGGCGCCATCGCTAGTGGGCGATATGTCTAGCAGCTGGACTGGCCACACGAGAACCTCGCTCTTCAGCACCTCCTCCACAGTTATATTGGGCATACATAACTGCGCAGAGGGGTGGCCACAGGCGTTGCGCTTGTTCTTTACGGACACCAGGGCGATATCCTCTTTCTTAACCCCACATTTGTACATATAGCGATGCATCTCCATGGCGAATATCCAGATCAGGTTGGGGTTTAGGGGCTTCTCCACAATGGGGTCCCATATATACCGAAAGACGTATTGGGTATGCGGCTTAGCTGCGTGGCTCATCTTCTCCTCAGCCACAGCTAACACCCTCTTACAGAGCCCAGAGGCCACATGCCACCACGCGGCAATTGGGACAAAGACGCCAGTAGCGCCCCCCACGAAGACCCGCACTACGGGCTTCCGCCAGCCCCCCGCGCCGTCTGCAAGATATTCGCCTTTCATGTGGACGCCGTCGAAGGCGTCCGGGGCACTTCCAATTACCACACAGTCAATGTCTTTTAACGTGAGGCCAGCCCCCTCCAGCGCCTGCCTGGCGGCTAGCCACGCCAGCTCCTGGGGGGTTTCTAACAGCCTGCTTCTAAATAGCGTCATCCCGGCGCTTACCACTGCCACCCTGTGTTTAAAGTTTATGTTGCGGCTCATAGCCCCAGCACAGCCACGGTGCTTGTGGTCGTGGGGACGCCCCTCCAGCTGTGTACCACCGCCCTCTCTCTCCTGTCGACAGCGGCCTTCACGTCGCCTCTCATAACGGCCACTGCATAGGTTAACCTAGCCAACCCATGCGCCTCCAAGGGCAAGCCCTCCGCAAGGGCGCCGCCGCTTAAGTTCACCGGTAGCCTCCCACCTGGGCAGAAGGCGCCGTCAAGCAACAACTCCGCCGCCGTGCCTCTTGGGGCGAGTCTTAACGCCTCTATGTGCTGAACCTCCTTAAAGCTATATCTGTTGTCCACCTCGGCAAACCCAACCTCTTTGGCTGGGTCTGTAATCTTGGCTTGTATATATGCCCCATCAGCCGCCTCTCTGGCATGTATGGGAAACGCCAGGTCGTGAAACTCAAATGTAGAGGTTTCTGTAACCCACCAGCCCCCTAAAATCCAGACAGGCGTGTCGTTATATTTCTTTGCCACCGCCTCTGAGGCCAACACCACGACGATAGCCGCATCTACAAACCTCGCTATATCTCTCTCCCTGAGGGGGTCCACATAGATGTCGCCTCTGGACACACCTGGCGACGCGTAGGGAGCTCTGGGGTTTTTAGACCCGTTTTTATGTGCCTTCTCCACCACTGCGTCTAGATGCTCCTCATTCACGCCGAATTTCTCCATATAAGCCCTAGCCTCCAATGCGGCCAAGGCGTGGACGTTTTTCAACTCTAGAGGCCTGATGGAGATGGGGTCAGTGGCTAAGTTCATAATCTCGTTGGGCGTAACGATGTCGCTAGGCTTCCCATGTGACTCCACCACAACCACGTCGAAAAGCCCACTTCTAATCATCATATATGCTTGACCCACACACTGAAGCCCGTCGCCAGCAACGGTGAACACAGACTTCATGGCGCCGCCTACGGGATCTGGGGCGAACTCATCCGAGATGGCGACACCCTCCCAGAAATCCTCCTGACAGGAGACAAAGGCATCTACCTCAGACCTGGGATCTAACCCGCCGGCGTCTTGATACGCCCTCTGCGCAGCCTTAAACATCATCTCTCGAAATGAGTAACTTACCTCAGGCTGGAAACCAAACCAGCCGATACCAACAACACCAACCCTCATGACATACAAAAAACCTCTATATATATTCATTATCTGTCGTTTTAATTAGCCGTATTGTCTGGCCTTGGTACTATATTTTATACATCACTTAAAGATAATTTAACTCCTCTTTCTTTTGGTTTAGTAGTAATACAGAGATCAGTTAAATGCCTCCCCGGCTCTCTTTCGGCCTGTTCTTCAATCAAAAGGTCTTGCTGCCTGGCGGCGGTCTAGAGTTTTGTAGAGTATGTGCCTTATGGCCTCTATGGTGCCGCCACCGATTTCTAAAGCCTTGGCGTCTCTGTAGAACATTTCTGATTTGCTTTCTTTGCTGTAGCCATATCCGCCTAGCATCTGTACTGCCTTTCTTGTCACCTCTACTGCTAGCCTAGCTGTCTGTAGCTTGGCCACATGCGCCATTGTGATAAACTCCTCTCTACGCCCCACGTCAAATAGATATGCCGCATAATACGCGAGAGCCCTCATGGTCTCTATAGCTGCATACATCTCGGCAAGTTCAAACTGGGCATTTTGAAAATCCACAAGCCGCTGCCCAAACAACCTCCTCTGCCTAGCCCAACCCCAAGCCTCCTCAAAAGCCCCCGTTGCAACACCCAAAGCAACGCCAGAGATAGCCACACGGCCTGCATTCAAGGTCTCAGCTATTACTTCCCACCCGCCATTTACTCTTCCCACCACGTCGTCGTCGGAGACTGAACACTGGCTAAACTTAACCTCGGCAGTGCCGGTGCCCCGCATGCCCATCACCTCTATGGGCGAAGTCTCCACACAACTGCCCCTCTTTACTATAAACGCCGTTATGGTCTTGTGTCTTTCCTCTCTTGCCCCAGTCCGGGCGAATACGAGAAAGTAGTCTGCATAAAGGCCGGAGGTTATCCAGGTCTTTACCCCATCTATCCTCCACTCTCCCCCAACCTTCTCCGCCCTAGTCTCTATGGCGGCTGCATCACTACCACAACAAGGCTCAGAAAGCGCAAAAGCGCCAACAGCCTCGCCGGTAGCCACCCTAGCCAACACCTCCCCCCTCTGAAACCCGGAGCCGTGTGTGAATAAGCTGTGTGTAAAGACCACGCCGGATATGGCGGTCAAAAAGCCAAATGCGCCACTTGTTTTTGCCAACTCCTCCACCACCACCACCGCCGTTCTTAAATCTCCATCCCCTCCGCCGTATTTTGAGGGGATTGTGGGGGCTAGTAGGCCTAGTCTGGCTGCCTCGCGTATTGCCTCTCTGGGGTAGTAATTTTCTCTATCCATCCTCCTGGCGAGGGGCTCCACGACGTTGGTGGCAAACTCTCCAGCAGACTTCTTAACAAGAAGATGCTCTTGACTCAACATGACAAATTTTTTTTAGTAATATTAATCTTTATACATGTGTGAGGTTTTTAAGGCGTTAACCTCAATAGAGAGAGCTGTGGTGGTTAAGCTATATGACAGAAGCGGCAAGGTGTTGGTAGACGTGTATACAGATGGCAAGTTCCTGTTTGGGGCCATAGGGGGCGAGGAGGCGTTAAGGCTAGCCGAGACTGTATACAAGACGGGGGGCGTGCGTGAGGCCGAGATAGGAGGCCTCAGGGCCGTTGCCGAGTTTATAGAAGTAGGCCCTTTAATAACTGTCGTGGGGTCTGGGGCCGTGGCTAAGGCGTTGGTGGAGCTGGGCTCCGCGGCTGGCTACCGGATGGCTGTAGTGTCGCCAGAGGGCGAGGAGTTTCCCAAAGCAGTCCTCACTTCAAGAGACCTCAAAGACTTGGAAAAGCTGGTGGGGGAGGGCTCCGTGGTGGTGGTAGCCACGGGGGGCAAGCCTTATGAAGCCGACGTGTTGTATCTAGCCTTAACGAGGGGGGCTAAATACGTGGGGCTTCTGGCGAGCCAGAGGCGGGCCGCCGCCATGGTGGCCGAGCTTGTGAGGAGGGGACTTGGCTTGAGGTATGTTTTACAAAAGCTTAGATCTCCCGTGGGGCTGGACATCGGTGCTAAGACAGCTGGAGAGATTGCGATTAGCATACTTGCAGAGGTGACAATGGCGTTACGATCTGGCACCGGCAAGCCACTTAGAGAAGTAAAAAGCCCGGAGCTATATCTAGAAAAAGAGGTGAGTTTGTCTTCTTGTAGCTAGGCTAGATATAGCTTACGTAGTTTTTTATAAAACGCAACTCTTGAATTGACGTAATTTAATAGCTCCTCCTCAGACACCGGCTGGCCCGTCTTGACGTATGCCACCGGGATTTCTCCATATTCTGGATGCGGCTCGCCTACCACCCTGGCGTTAACCACCGCCGGGTGTCCTTTGAGAATTTCCTCTAGGTCTCTTGGAAATATGGGATACCCCTTGTACTTTATCATACGTTTTTTAACTCCCCTAAAGTAAAGCGCCCCCTCTCTCATCTCCATCAAATCGCCTGTCTTTAGCCACCCCCCTTCAAAAGCCTTTCTTGTCTCCTCCGGCTCTTTATATCCCACCATATTCCAGGGGGATTTTACCAAAAGCTCTCCGTCTTGGGCGAGTTTTACCTCTACTAGGGGAAGCGGGATGCCTATAGAGCCGCGGCCGTGGAGCTGGGGTGGCTCAAAGGTGACCACAAGCCCCTCCGTCAGTCCATATATCTGTAGTATCTTTACCCCGGTCCTTTTCTCAAACTCGTTTTTTGCCTCGGGGGGGAGTGGTGCCCCTCCAGAAATCGCAAACTTAGCCCCCAGCCTATCCACACCCATCTTCAGTAGCTCTATATAGAAAGCGGGGGCGCCTACTATCACCGTGGCCTCTTTTAGCTGTTCTAACACCTTTTCCTCTAGCCTCTTCATTAGGTATATAGACGCGCCTGCGGCCAGCGAGGCGAAGGCCGTGGATAGGCCCAACACGTGGGTGATGGGGGCAGATATGTAGACGACGTCCTCTGGCCTAAGTCGCATGGCGAGAGCCATCGATTGTGCACATATCCAAAGTGAGGTGACGTTATGGATTACCTGCATAGTGCGTCCCACCACGCCGGCATAATACATCACAAATTGCCCTTCGGCAGTATATCTACCGTTCTCTACAAGTTTTTCATCTATATATCTATATTTACTTAATATGTTAATATTATTTTTTATAAACTCTCCGTCTCCCACAACAATTTCTGGGCTGAAGTCCTCTATTATGTACTTTAAATCTTCTGAAACCGTCAGCGGATCTACTATAGCCACTACGCCACCTCCATGTAATAGGCCTAGGAGCGTGGTAAAGGCCCCTACAGAATTTCTAGCGGCAAATAACACCCTCCCGCCGTATGTCTTCTCTAGTGCCTTTTCTAACAACTGGCCATAGGTAATACACTCGTAGTCACATAAGGCGGTTTTTTCAGGCGTTATTCTCGACCAGTAGATCATAGATATCTCTTTTTCCTCTTCCAATACTTTACATCTCTATAGGTGCCTCCCTTAAGTCCTAGGTAAAACTCTTTTACGTCCGGGTTTTCTAAAAGCTGGTCTGAGGGGCCGTCTAATACTATTCTCCCATTTTCTAAAATATAGCCATATTGCGAGATCTTTAATGACATGTATACATTTTGTTCTGCAAGAAGTATTGTAATTTTTTCATTTTCGTTAATTGACTTAACTATAGAGAATAACTCCTCTACGACCTTGGGGGCTAGTCCAAGAGAAGGTTCGTCGAGAAGCATAAGCCTTGGCCTTAGCACCAACGCCATTGCTATTACTAACATCTGTTGTTCGCCTCCAGACAGATAGCCAGCTCTTGTTTTTTGCCTCTCTTTCAGCCTAGGGAAGTATTGCAAGGCGATATCTACGTCAGGCCTTGACCCCAGTCTCTCAGCTTGTCTCTCTGCCAGCGCCAAATGTTCAGAGACGGTAAGCTCTTCAAATATACGCCTCCCTTCTAACACATGGACTATGCCCAGCTTAGCTATTTCTTCTGGACTTTTTTTCACCAGATCTATCTCATTATACGTAATGCTGCCTCTAGTTACCTCACCACGCTCAGTCTTAGCTATTCCACTTATGGCTTTAAGCGTAGTGGACTTCCCCGCGCCGTTGGGGCCCATTAGGGCCACTGTCGAGCCTGGGGGCACTTTAAGAGAGACAGATCTAACGCCTAGAATAAACCTGTCGTATATAACCTGTAGGTTGTCAACAATTAGCGTCATTAACCTACTGGCTTTATCTCTAGCCCATAATAGTCCCAGCTAGGTCTTTCAATAGTAATAGTAGCCACTTTTTCCCACGTCCCATCTGGCTTCATAACATATACCCAGACCTCCATGGTGGGCCTGTGGTCGCCTGGCTTAAATTCGACAGATGCGGCATAGGGGACATTGATGGGGCCCATGGTCTCTAGGGCCTCCTTTATAGCTGGCCCTGAAACATCCTTACCTGTCTTCACCAGTTGTTCTATGGCTAGTGCCAAAACATAAGCGGCGTGCCAACCTCTTATAGCTGGCTCTTCAGTGGCTTTTACATATTTTAGAAACAGCTGGGCGTCCTTAATGCCCTTGTTCGCTAGTGACTTCATTTCGTCGTACATTAAATGGCTTGTTACTCTATATACCCTATTCCCAAGTTTCGAAACTAGGGGGCCTAGAGCGGCGCCGAGTCTCTCGTTGGCACCCCATACGTTAGTTATCACTATGGCCCTGTCTAGCCCTACTGCATCCATATCTCTTAGTGTCACAATAGTTGGGGCAACAGTACCCCCTATCCAGATTGCAACGTCGTCACCACATTTGGTCTTTATACGGGTTAACTGTTCTCTTGCACTTACTGCAACTAGTTCCACAATCTCCTCTGCACAAATCTCAACTCCTTGTCTTTTTGCCTCAGCCCTAATTGCAGGGAGGGGCTCTAGCCCATAGGGGACGTTGGGATATGTCAATGCAAGCTTAGGCGGGAGGCCTTTATTGGCAAAATATTGTTTAACAAAACGCACTGCGGCAATTGCGGCATCCTGATAAGATACTGCTGTAAAGAAATTATATGGGTTAACTGTAAGTGTTACTGTGTAACTCCCGCTGAAATATGGTATCTTGTCTTTGTTTATACTTGGTGCCAGTGCTAACGTATCGCCAGTACCCCACCCCATTATTGCCACTACGTTTTGTTGTCTAAAAAACTCGTAGGCGGCTTGGGCTTCCGGTATCTTGTAGCCATAGTCTCTTTCAATACAGTTAATTCTAACGCCTAGTTCTTTCAGCCGTGTAAGTTCTCCGTTATTAATTGCCTCAAATGCGCCTTTCACACCTTGTGACCAAGCAACTCCGACATCAGCAGTGGCACCAGTTAAGTCAAATAAACAGCCTACATTTACTACAATCTGGCGAGGAGGGGTGGGAGTTACGGTGGGCGTTGTTGGAGGGGGAGTGGTGGGGGTTGGAGTTGTCGCCGGCGGTCCTGAGAGCTGTAGTACAGCCATAGCGGCTATTACTATTATTATTACCGCTATTAGGACGTATTTTAACGACATGAAAAGATAACATTATTATAATATAAAAATCTATCTTAGATTATATATCATTATAAATTAATAATACCTAAATGGGAATAGCCTTATGCGCTCTTTTACTTTTCTTAAAAGCTCTACTGCTCCTAATGGTTCTTTTAGTAAAAATAAAAGGATTATTCCGCCAAATAATATATCACGTAATGCTATATCTATGCCTCTGAATCCAATTGTAAAAAGCAGATATTTTATACCTTCTGGTACAAGTAATATAAACATACTGCCTAATACGCTACCCCAGACCACACGCCCTAGTCCGCCAATTAGTACTGCCGCTAATACTTCTAGCGATGTAGCAAAGGTGAAGCTTTCTACAGTTACAGCTCTGACGGCAAAGGCCCATAACGCACCGCCGATAGCCGCCATATATGCACTTACGCCGAAGGCCACAAGTTTGTATTTAAACAGGTTGACGCCAATTATTTCCGCAGCTATGTCTCTATCTCTAATAGCCTTTAGAGACCTTCCAATGTACGACCTCCCTAAATTTGCCAACATAAAGAAATGTAGTAATGCTATGGAAAGGGTTACTATATAGATTTGGTATGTGGTCTGTGCCACAAATGGGCCTATTGACAACGGCGGGGCGATTTTTGCATAAGCACCGCCGGTGAACCATGCCATGTTTTCTGTTCGAAATAGCCAGTCTAGGAAAAATTGTGCCGCTAATGTACTTACTAGTAGATATAATTCTTTTAGCCGTAAGCTGGGTAGCCCAAAAAGTAATCCTATCCCTGTGGTTATTAAGCCGGCAAGAGGTATTGCTAAAAGCGGAGGGATACCAGCTTGTGCAAGATATATGGCTGTGAAGGCTCCAGTAGCCATGAAGGCGCCTTGTGCTAACGATATCTGTCCGCCTAGGCCAAACAGGAAGTTAAGCCCAGCTGCCGAGAGACTCCATGCCATAACCCACAGCGCCAGTCTGAGTAAGTATTCACCGCCAGTAGCTAAGGGCCATAGATATAAGGCTGGGATTAGGACTCCAATAGCTACGTAATGTATAGGCCATTTTATATAAGCTTGGTCTTTTTTATAACTTGTAAAGAATATCCCCGCAGGCATGATCACACACGCTCTATTCGCTCTGTGCCGAAGAAACCGTATGGCTTAATTAACATTACTATAATCATAACAAGTAGTGGAAATACTTCGCCAAATCCTCCTCCGAAAACTGGGTCTAGATATAGCTTACCGACAGCCTCTAAAATACCTATTACCACACCTGCCGCCAATGCGCCCGGAATGCTATCTAATCCGCCGAGGATTATCACAGGTAGAGCCTTAATTGCCACTAGCTCTACCTGTCCTGAGACTCCACCTATTATTGCTGCATAAAAAAAGCCGCTGAGAAAGGCAGTAATGCCCGCTAGTAGCCACGACAATAGATATGTCTCACTTGGCTTAATGCCAAGCGTTAGGGCTGTCTGTCTTTCGTTTGACATAGCCTTCATAGCTATTCCTAATGGAGTTTTGTTGTAAAAGAAATAAAATATTGTAAAGGCTATAAACGCCGCCGTAGATGCCCAGAGAAACGTGGCGTTTATAGACAACGGCCCTATTGTATACACGCCGGCGGGTAGAATCTGTTGTGTAAAAGTCACATATTGCCACCCCGGTAAGCCGGCGCCTAGTTGGAGAAATAGTAGCAAGACCCCTTTTATGACATAAGAAACTCCAATTGTGGCCATTATAATTTGTATCACGGGTTCTCCTATCATTGGCCTCATTACGCCTCTCTCCACAAGGACAGCTATTAGAGAAATAGAGACCGTTACTAAGACAATAGCAAGGAATATCGACACAAAGGTGGAGAAGTACCAAAATAGGTAGACTGCCATAAGCGACATGGCGCCATATGCCAAGTTAATTACTTTCGAGGCGCGGTAAATTAAGACGTAACCTATGGCGGTTAATGCGTATATTCCCCCTCTAAGTACCCCATCTAAGACAATTTCTATCATAACCTAGCTATCTTTACATCCGTCTCTACGTCTCTAATAGAGCCGTCTTCATAGCGTATCGCCAGTCTAAGTCTGTAACCAGTTGCCCCGGCATATATGGCATTTATTAACCCGCCATATTTTTCCTCTATAAATAGCCTCCTGAGTTTTCTCGTGCGGGTCATTTCTCCATCATCTGGGTGGAATTCTTTAAATAACGAAACAAAGGCCTTTACTTTAAGCTTCTCCGGTAGTTGGCCATTTACGTTGTTCACCACCTCCCCCAATAGTTTATATACTTCGTCCTTTTGGCTTAGGTCTTGGTAACTCGTATAGGAGACCCCACGCCTCTCTGCCCATTTAGACACAGTTTCAAAGTTTATGTTTAAAATTGCTATTACATACGGCTTGTCTTTGCCGTAGACAAAAGCCTCTTTTACATATGGGCTGTACTTAAGCATGTTTTCAATAAACAGGGCACTGAACACAGTGCCGTCGTTTAGACGCTGGAGATCTTCCTTCCTCCCTAGATATATCAAATGTCCATCTTCCGTCAACATGCCCACATCTCCCGTATAAAGCCACCCATCTCTTAACGCCTCTGCAGTGGCCTCAGGCCTCTTGTAGTAGCCCACCATCACTGCCGGAGTTTTTACTAAAATCTCGCCGTCTTCAGCAATTTTAATTTCCGTATTGGCTATAGGCTTCCCCACTGTGTCAGACCTTACGTCGTTATTTAGATGTACTGTGGCAATTCCAGAGACCTCTGTCATGCCCCAAATTCTCTTTAAATTAACGCCCATGCCTCTAAAGAATTTTAAGTAGTCTGGCCCAAGAAACGACCCTCCTACATAGGCATATCTCATTCGCTTTAACCCTACCTTATCTAATACAGACCTGAACACAAGAAGCCGCATTATTTGCCAAAATATCTCTTCCCAGGGGCTTAACTTCCCGTGCCGCATTTCTACTTCAGCCTTCTTAGCCCCAAATTTTATGGCAAATTCAAAAATTTTTCTATCTAACGGACTGGAGTCTTCTAGATATTCCATAATTCTACTATAGATCATCTCATATATTCTAGCAGGCCCGAAGATTACATGTGGGGCAATTTCTCTGAAGTCTCTCCAGAAAGTCTCGGGCTCTTCTACAAAATTTACCCTAAACCCAGCAAGTAGGTGCATAGATAGCGACATCATTTGTTCCCCAATCCACCCAAACGGCAGGTAGGAGATATATTCGAAATCTGGCCATATTGGGTCTATTTCCCACAGGTTTTTTGCCATTGACAATAGGGACGCATAAGTTAACATCACAGCTTTAGGCTTGCCAGTTGTGCCAGAAGTAGATAGAAATAGACAGACGTCATCAGGCGACGTGGCGTCAGTTAGTTGATCTAATAGTTTAGGCTCTGTCTTCTTAACCTCCCCTCCCAATTTTACCACCTCTTCCCAGCTTGCTAACCTTGGCTTTTTTACATCTCTATATTGCCACATCATCCTGTCGTCCCAATATATAATATATTCTAACTTAGGTAGATTTTCTTTTACTGCAAGTATTTTATCTACCTGCTCCTGGTCTTCTGCAATAACAATTTTCACATCTGTATAGTCTAGCCAATACGCCCTCTCTTCTGGTAGAGTATCTTGATACATCCCCACGGCCACTCCTTTAGTTGCAAACACAGCCTGTTCTGCGATGAGGATCTGCGGCCTGTTATAGCCCACAACTGCCACATGGTCGCCTGGCTTAAGTCCTAAAGCCAATAGACCATATGCAAAATCCTGCGCTGCGGCGTAGTAATCATGCCATGTATAAGGCCTCCATATGCCTTTTATCTTTTCTCTAAAGGCGATAGCCCTCGGCATCTTAATTGCCCTTTCTCTTAAAAGTTTTGGAAATGTATCTCCTTTCAACTCCTCCCAAGGCTTTCTCATACAGCCGCCCCTATATATGCCTTTGTCACCAACTCGCTTTTTAGTATCTCTGAGGGGGGCCCCTCCGCTAGCTTCGCGCCGTAGGTCATGACCGCCACTCTGTCTGCAATGTCGTATACGAGAGACAGGTCATGTTCCACAAGAACTATAGTCATCTTCATGATTTTATTTAACTCGATAATATATCGCGCAACGTCTTCTCGTTCCTCTCTGGTCAAGCCAGACATGGGCTCGTCTAGCAGTAAAACACTAGGTCGGCCAGCCAACGCCCTGGCTATATCCACCTTCTTCTGTAGACCGTAGGGGAGTGTGCCCACCGGCTTATGTCTATATTCATATAGCTCCATAAATTCAATTACCTCTTCTGCAATTTCCCTAAAACGAGTTTCTTTTTTAAAATAAGGCCCGTGCCATAACACGGCTGGCAAAAAATCAAGAAATACTCTATCTTCTACCGCCGCAATTGCGCCAGTCATCACAGCCTCAAGTACAGTCATATGTCGGAAGACCTCAGAAGTTTTTTGAAAAGTTCTACCAATGCCCAACTTCGCCCGGACGTGAGGCCTCGTTTTTGTAATATCACGGCCTTTATATATAACAAATCCCTTTCTAGGTTTTATAAAACCGGAGATTACATTTAGTAAAGTGGTCTTCCCAGCGCCATTTGGGCCAATTATGCCTAAAATTTTTCCCGCTTCTACTTCAATAGATATATCTCTAAGTGCATAAACACCACCAAACCTTACCTCAATATCGTCAGTTTTCAATATTTCCATAGGAAAAACATATATTCACTATTTAAACTTTTATCATTATAAATATGTAATAAGAATTTATATTTTTGACAATATAAAAAGTGTTAGTAATTTTAGCAAAATGAAAAAATTTTATAAATATAAAGAAATTTTCAAAAAATTCTGAATATGAATGTATTTATTTATAATTATTTCTGAGACTTTCTTATGGCATACCAGAGTTTATCTCCTATGTAAGTTATCGTCCATTCCACCCCCTCTCCTATTTCTACAGGCTCTAATGCATATGCTGGGAGTTGGAATTTGTCAAATTTAACAATGGCGACGTGATATGGAGTGGGGAATCTTCTAGTTGATATATAAACCTCGCTATGTGTTATAACCACGCCTTTCTTAGGTATGTCTACAGTCTCCATTGGGCCACGGCAGTGGGGACACATGGATCTTGGCGGGAATATGGCTACATCACACTTTTTACAATAAGACCCCACCAGCTTATTTTGTCGTAACCACTGTTCTATCATATGGAAAAGATGTGGATCACCACTGCGGAGTTTACTCCCCCCTCGTTTACCGTCATGCCAATTTTTGCATTTGTTAACCTCTTTCCAGCCCCGCCTGTGAGCTGGAGATAGATCTCATATATCTGCGCCAGCCCGGTGGCCCCTATCGGGTGGCCTCTTGCCTTGAGGCCCCCGCTTGGGTTTATCGGAATCTTCCCGCCGATATAGGTCTGCCCCTCTCTAACTAATTTATAGCCTTCTTTCCTCCTGGCAAAGCCTAGGGCCTCGTACATTAACACCTCGTTTATTGTAAAGGCGTCATGTACCTCAGCTACCTGTACATCTCTTGGCTCTATCTTGGCTTGTCTATACGCCTTCTGCGCCGCCTCCCACACGGCTGTAGGCCAAGCTATGTCTGGTCTTTGTGACACGCTGAGGGTATCTGTGGCTACCGCAGAGGCCAATATCTTGACCTTGTCTTTAAACCTTCGTGCAGCCTCTTCAGAGGCTACAACCGCCACAGCCGCGCCGTCGCTAATTGGCGCAGAGTCTAAAAGTTTAAGCGGCTTGGCCACAGGTCTGCTTTTTAGACATTCTTCTAGAGTAATGGCCCTCTGGAAGTGGGCCTTGGGGTTATATGTTGCATGTTGGTGATTTTTCACAGCGACTAGACAGAGATCTTCTTCTGTTGCACCGGCCTCGTACATATACCGGCGGGCTACCATGGCGTAATGTGCTGGTATCGTCACGCCGCTTTCTCTATCTACATAATGGCTAGCAGACATGAGGGCCTCCGTGGCAACTTCGGTGCCGGCGGCGCTCATCTTCTCTACCCCAATAGCCACAGCTATATGGGCTTCTCCAGATTTCACAGCTAAGTAGGCATTTCTAAAAGCCAGAGCGCCGGCGGCGGCACATGCCTCCACTCTATAGGCCTCTTTTGGAAGTAGGCCCAAGGCCTCTGCCGCAAGAGTTCCATACATAATCTGGTGTTCATATACCTCAGATTGTACCCCCACATATACGGCGTCAATTAGGGCTGGGTCTACTTCAACTTCTCTAAAGGCCTCTATAATTAACTCTGTGCTGTTCTCTTCTCTTTTCCCTATCTTGCTCATCCCAGCTGCAACAAGATAGGCATTACCCATAAGTTTTAAATAAGTATAGGTTTTATACTTTTAATGATAAAGATAAAACATTACATAAATGGCCAATTTATAGAAGGCGAGGAATATAGAACTAAAAAATCTCCTATCGACGGGACCCCCATCGCTGAGGCTCCGGTGGGGAGAAGAGAAGACGTAAAAGCCGCAATAGACGCAGCTTACGACGCGGCTAAGACGTGGGGGCAGATGCCAGCCATTAGAAGAGCCGAGCTGTTGTATAAACTACATGAGGTCATTAAGACTAGAGAAGAGGAGCTGATCTCCATGTTGACCATAGAGGGGGGCGGCATTTATAAGAAGAGCTGGGGCGAGGTGGTTTTCTCACAGAGACTTGTGAGAAATGCCGCCGAGTTGGCGAGACATTTCGGCGGACGTACTATGCAGCCTGACGCGGAGGGGATAATCTCCACAGTTTTTAAAAAGCCTAAGGGGGTGGTGGGGGTTATTACGCCGTGGAATTACCCACTTTCTATCAGCATGAAGAAGATTGCCCACGCCTTGGCTGTGGGAAATACCGTAGTGTATAAGCCCGCCAGCGAGACTCCACTTACCGGTTTTAAAATTGCCGAGATGATCCACCAGGCTGGCTTCCCCAAGGGGGTCTTTAACCTCGTCATCGGCCCCGGGCCTGTGGTGGGGGACGAGATTGTGGCTAACAGGAAGATCTCCCACGTGACCTTTACCGGCGAGAGTTCTACTGGCAGAGAGATTGCCGCCAAAGCCGCCGGGACTTTAAAAACTGTGACGCTTGAGCTAGGGGGTAGCGACCCGTTGATAATTCTAGACGATGCAGACTTGGGGCTTGCGGTGCGTATTGCGGTATTTGGCGCCTTTTTCCACCAAGGCCAGATCTGTACCTCTAGCAAGAGGATTATTGTACATGAGAAAGTCTATAAACAGTTTTTAGAGAAGTTTGTAGAGAGAGTTTCACAACTTAAAGTAGGCGACCCTAGAGACAAGTCTACAGAACAGGGGCCGTTGATTTCTGTCAAGCAGGCTGACCAAATGGCCGAGTTTTATAGAGACGCAGTAGGGCGTGGGGGGAGGGTACTCACAGGCGGCAAAAAAGACGGCGCCTATTTCTGGCCCACGGTGGTGACTGATGTGGACAGACAGTTTGGGGTAATGCGCGAGGAGGTGTTTGGCCCCATAAGGCCCGTGGTCCCTGTAAAAAACGACGACGAGGCTGTAGAGGTGGCTAATGACACGGAATATGGCCTCTCGGCCGCCGTGGTTACTACAAACATAAACCGGGCCTTCAAAATCGCGGAGGCTATAGAAAGCGGCATGGTGCATATAAACGACGTCACCATGTTAGAGGAGAGCCACGTGCCCTTTGGCGGGATTAAGGCCAGCGGTTTTGGCAGAGAGGGCGGGGAGTGGTCTTTTCTCGAAACCACCTACGACCGGTGGCTCACCATCACTCTAAGAGAGCGGAAGTACCCCATATGATACAGCTGGCTGGAGGGAAGGTAGTTCTAGAGTGGGTAGAAGAGGGGATAATGCAGCTGGCTTTGAACTACCCCGAGCGGCATAACGTCATCACGCTAGAAATGAGGAAGGCTATCGGCGAGGCGGCAGGCGAGGTGGCAAAAAGCGGGGCTAAAGTGTTGATAATCTCTGCTGTGGGCGACAAGGCCTTTTCGGCGGGGGGAGACATGAGGGAGTTTTTAAACGTCACAGTGGCCGACGTCTTGGAGTGGGGCAGGACTTTAACCATGCTGGAGGAACTCCCCGTGGCTACAGTGGCGGAACTCAAGGGCTATGTCCTCGGCGGCGGGCTTGAGCTGGCCATGTCTTGTGACATTAGAATAGCCTCAGAGGACGCAGAGCTGGGACTTCCCGAGGTGCGACTCGGCATGGTGCCGGCCAGCGGCGGGCTGACTAGAGTAGTCAAGGCGTTAGGCCCCCTTAAGGCTAGGTACTACTTACTTTTGGGAAAAAGGATTAAGGCCGGCGACGCGTTGGCTCTTGGACTTGTAGATGAGGTAGTCTCCAGGCAGGAGCTAAGAGGTAGAGTGCTTGAGGTGGCTAGGGAGTTGCGATCTCTGCCCCCTCTAGCTGTTAGGGAGGTGAAGAAGTTAGTTATGTTGATAGCTGACGCCCCGAGGGAGGTTGGGTTTGACCTGGAGAGAAAGACCTTCGGCGTGTTGAGATATAGCAAGGATTTTGAAGAGGGGGTTAAGGCCTTTTTTGAGAAAAGGACGCCGAAATATAGAGGCGAATGACATATAGAGAGGGCCTTAGGGCGGTTACGGGGGCTGGGGAGTATATAGACGACTTGCCAGTGCCGCCAGGGACGCTCCACATGGCCATATATAGAAGCCCCTATCCCCACGCCAGGGTGAAAAAAGTAGATGTGTCTGACGTATGGAAGAAAGGGGGGATGGCCTTCGGCCCAACAGAGCTTTTAAAAGTTGTAAAAAGGCCATTTCCCAACGCCCTGGGGCTACCTATAAGATATTACCCAGTTGCAGTAGATAAGGCTAGATACTTCGGCGAGCCTGTGGCTGTGGTTTTGGCTGAGGATAGATACAAGGCCGCAGACCTTTTAGATTACGTCTCTGTGGACTTCGAGCCGCTGGAGCCCGTGGCCACGGTGGAAGAGGCGTTGAAGGGCGACATCTTGATACACGGGGAGTTACGTTCTAACGTGGCTGTGGAGAGACATATGGCCTTTGGAAATATGGAGGAGGCCTTTAGAGGGGCCAAGGTTGTGGAGTTTCAGTTTAAGTTTCCTCGACACACCGCCATGCCTCTAGAGCCCTATGGAGTTGTGGCTTATTTTAAAGAAGAGCTAAACATATGGGCAAATATCCAAGGTCCCGCCCTATATATGTACTTCATAGCACAAGCGTTAGACTTGCCCACTTCTAGAATTAGGCTACAAACCCCTAGAGACATCGGGGGAAGTTTTGGCATTAAGTACTCGATATATCCCTACATAGTCTTAACCGCCGCCGCGTCTAGGCTGGCGGGGAGGCCCGTCAAGTGGGTCGAGACCAGGATGGAGAGCCTGGCCGCCAGTAGCTCAAATGGCGAGAGGCGCGGGGTGGCGAAAATTGCGGCAACACGAGACGGCGTGATCAAAGGGCTGAAGTTCGACTTTATAGAAGAGGTGGGTGCCTACCTAAGGCCCCCAGAGCCCGGGGCCTTGTATAGAGTTCACGGCAACCTCAACGGGGCTTACGACGTGAGGGCAATAGAGGTGCGACATAGGGTGGTTTTTACCAACAGGATGCCCACGGGCTTAAACAGGGGATATGGCGGCCCCCAGTTCTACTTTGCCCTAGAGAGAGCTGTGGATGAGCTGGCCAGAGAGCTGGGGGTAGACCCACTGGAGCTTAGGCTAAGGAATTTGGTGAAGAGCTTTCCGATTGAGGCACAGGGCTGGAGGTTTTATGAGACCGCCACAGGGGGGCTCTACCCCATGCAGGACTACGTCGCGGTGGTGAAGGCTCTGGAGGGGGAGTATTTAAAGTGGCGGGAAGAACAGAGACGGGGCAGAAGGGTGGGGGTAGGCGTGGCTGTAATAATAGAGCCCAGCGGCACAAACCTCGGCTATGTAGACGTTGCGTTGGAGGCAGAGAGGAGGAAGTATCCCCATTCGGGCGCTGGGGAATATGTGGCGATTAGCCTAGATCCCCACGGCGCGGTGAATGTGTTTGTAAACGCCACCAACGAGGGGCTTGGGCACGAGACGGCCCTAGCTGAGGTGGTGGCTAGAGAGCTCGGCGTCTCTCCTGACGCCGTCAAGGTGACCTATCAAGTCGACACCTCTCACATATGGTCTCTCTCAAGCGGGAGTTACTCCAGTAGATTTGCCCCCGTGGTGGTAAGCGCCGCTATTGTGGCCGCCAGGAGGCTTAAAGAAAAGATCTCTCTCCTAGGCGCTGCGTTGCTTAAGGCAAAGAGGGTGGCCTACGGGGAGGGGTATGTATACGATGTGGATAACCCAGAGAGAAGAGTAGACTTGAGAAGGCTTGTCTCTATGGTGCATTGGGACCCCGGCGGCCTGCCTGAGGGGGTAGAGGGGGATCTATCCGCAGTGGCTTACTTCCACCCTCCCACCGTAAAGGCGCCTGTTGGCGACAGGGTTAACTCCTCAGCCGCTTATGCCATACAGGCCCATCTGGCCGTCGTGGAGGAGATAGATGGCGAGGTGCGGCTTATCAGATATGTGGTGGCCCACGACGCCGGCCGTATCTTAAACTTGCGGCTATTGGAGGGACAGCTGGCGGGCGGCATACATCACGGGATTTGTATGGCCATGTATGAAGAGCTTAAATACGGCCCAGACGGGGTGCCTATGTCGCTCACGCTTGAGAGCTACGGCGTGCCAGACCTCTCCGATTTTGTGGGCGTGGAGGTGAGTTTTATACATTTCGAGACTCCTGTGGCCTATCTGCCGTCAGGCGCCTTGGGTTCTGGCGAAGGTCCCGTAATGGGCGCGCCGGCGGCTGTGGCCAACGCGGCTGCCGACTTGTACAAAAAGACAGTGACACAACTGCCCATATGAGGCCTCCCTACCCAAGGCCTTTTAAATACGTCAAGGCCATTTCTATAGATGAGGCTTTGGGCTACATAAAAGAGGGTTTTAAACCTCTGGCGGGGGGCCAGTCTCTATCCACATTACTCAAACTAGGCCTAGTCTGGGTGGAGGGGCTTGTGGACATTTTTGAGATCGACGAGTTACGGTACGTCGCCTTAGAGGGCGAGACGTTAAAAATCGGCGCTCTTACAGTTCATAACGACGTGGCGATGCATGAAGACATTGTACATCACGCCCCGGCTTTAGCCAAGGCCGCGTGGCATATTGGAGACCTACAGGTGAGAAATAGGGGGACAATAGGGGGCTCCATAGCCCACGCGGACCCCGCCGCCAATTACCTCCCGGTCCTCATGGCGCTAGGCGGAGAGATACAACTAGCAGGTCCGGGGGGCCGCCGGCGTGTGGCAGTGGAGGATTTCGTAAAGGGGCCATACGCCACGGCGGCTGAGGGGGAGCTGGTGGTTGAGGTGTCTGTGCCGAGGTGGCCGCTACAGGCGGTTGAGGTAATCAAGAGGCGGGGCGCGGCGTACCCCAGCCTCGTCCTGGCGGCAGCTGCCCGTGTAGAAGACGGCGTGGTGGTCAAGTCCAGAATTGCGGTGGGAGGGCTCTACACCACGCCAGTGGTGGCCAAAGGCGCTCTCGACGGGCTTTCTCTAGGGGAGCTGCCTGAGGCCGAGGTGTCTCTACCTGAGGGGGACCCATATGACGACCCGCATATGAGATATGTGGAGAAGAGAGAGGCGTTGCCGAGATACCTCCAGCGGCTTTTACAACAGCTGGGCCAGGGATACCGCTGGGCTCTACCACTGAGGCGCGAGTTAACCATGTGGCGAGGGACGGGCAATACGGCAACGCTAAATGGGGTTAAGACAGAGATAGATACAGAGCCTAGAGTCTTGCTGATTGACTACCTGAGGTCAAAGGGGCTGAGGGAGGTGAGGAGGGGGTGCGACGAAGGGAGGTGTGGGGCTTGTACAGTCCTGGTGGACAAAAAGGCTGTTAAAAGCTGCACCCTATTTGCCCCACAGGCGGCGGGCCACGTGATTGAGACTGTGAGATCTATACAAGGCCACCCAATACAGAGGGCGTTTTTAGAGGAATACGCCTCTCAATGTGGTTACTGTACCCACGGCTTTATGATGGCTCTAGTAGATTACTTCACTATAGACCTAGAGGCTAGAGACGAGGTTTTAAAACTCTCTATTAAAAACATATGTAGATGTACAGGTTATATAAATATCATAAAGGCGATAAAAAAAGCTTCTTATATACTTCTCTCTAAAAATTTATAAATTGTATTTAATATAATTTCATTTGTGCCCTCATATATCTCTGTAACTTTTGCATCTCTATATAACATCTCCACATGTGAGTCTGTAGAATAGCCGTAGCCCCCCAGTATTTGTACCGCCAGTCTAGTCACCTCCACGGCAGTTCTAGATCCCAGCAGTTTTGACACTTGTGCATATAGCGGAAATTGGGGGTCTCCGCCATCTTTCATCTTGGCCGTGGTGTAGACCAGGGTTCTAAGGGACTCCACTCTGGCGTACATCTCAGACAGGTAGTGTTGTATTGCCTGAAACTCCGTCAGAAGTTTGCCGAAGGCAGCCCTCCTCCTGGCGTAATCAAGGGCTTGGCTAAAGGCCTCTTCTGCAATGCCCAGCCCAATAGCCCCAACGTTTAGCCTCCCCTGGTTAATGCCATACATAGCCACAGACCACCCCCCGTTTATCTTCCCCACCACGTCCTCATCTGAGGCTGGACATCGGTCTAGTTTTACCTCTGCTGTACCTGTGCCCCTGACCCCCATCACCTCTATTGGCGTGGTCTCTATACAACTGCCTCTTTTTACTATAAACGCCGTTATGGTCTTGTGTCTTTCCTCTCTTGCCCCAGTCCGGGCGAATACGAGAAAGTAGTCTGCATAAAGGCCGGAGGTTATCCAGGTCTTTACCCCATCTATCCTCCACTCTCCCCCCACCTTCTCCGCCCTAGTCTCTATGGCGGCTGCATCACTACCACAACAAGGCTCAGAAAGCGCAAAAGCGCCAACAGCCTCGCCGGTAGCCACCCTAGCCAACACCTCCCCCCTCTGAAACCCGGAGCCGTGTGTGAATAAGCTGTGTGTAAAGACCACGCCGGATATGGCGGTCAAAAAGCCAAATGCGCCACTTGTTTTTGCCAACTCCTCCACCACCACCACCGCCGTTCTTAAATCTCCATCCCCTCCGCCGTATTTTGAGGGGATTGTGGGGGCTAGTAGGCCTAGTCTGGCTGCCTCGCGTATTGCCTCTCTGGGGTAGTAATTTTCTCTATCCATCCTCCTGGCGAGGGGCTCCACGACGTTGGTGGCAAACTCTCCAGCAGACTTCTTAACAAGAAGATGCTCTTGACTCAACATGGCTCAAACTCCTCTATGCCAGCCCCCTCTCTCCACTTAGGCCTTACCTTTGTCCCAACCTTTATCTCCCCCCTCACATAATGTATCAACCCGCCAAACACCCCCGGGAACTCTATAAAGGCCAGGACCCTATCCACCTCTCTGCCGTAGAAATCCTTTTTGATTACCGTATAGCTCCTCACCACGCCTATTTCTGAGATAGGCCTCAGCTCAGTCACCTCGTGGAAGTCTATTGGACAAAAGGCCTTTGGCGGGAGGAATAGTCTGTCACACTTAGGGCAGTAGGCAGCCATGAGTTTCCCCCCTCTCAAGGCCTCAAGCCATTTTGTGCCCACAACGCCGGCAGTGTACACGTAGGCCTCTATCTCCATCACCTCTGGGAACCTCATATCCTCTCAAAACACTCTATATCTGTTATAGAGCCCGTCCTGTTTGGCCTCCACCTGGCTTTAACCCTTGCCCCAAATACCTTCATAGTCTTTACCTCCTCTTCCGTAAAGCCGCAGAGGTAGTGCATAACCCCCGGGAAGAAGTGGTCGTCAAACTCTCTCTCCGGCACACTTAGCTTCACTACGCCGACTGCCACAGGCTTCTCTAGTCTTGACCTGTCTGCGGCTATGTGGCTAAGCACGGCGGTTACCACCACCCCCTCGTCTCTGGCTTCTACCCACCTATCCACCTCTCTGAAGCAATAGGAGCAATAAAGCCGCGGCGGTATGAAGACCCTGCCGCACCTCTCGCATACAGTGCCTAAAATCTTCCCCTCTTTAAGCCCTCT
>JBKBOT010000025.1:0-21637 GCA_046293555.1 Pyrobaculum sp.
CCCTCATGTCGTCTATGTTGACCTCGTCGCAGTTGTAACATGTGAAGCTTAGGCCATAGAGCCCATACCACGCGTGTTCTCTCACCAGCTTGGCCAGGTTGTGTCTGTCGACCACCTCCGCGATATATGGCTTGATCGCCTGCCAGACGGCAGCCCTCACTTGCCTCAACCATCTTTGGTATTTCTCACGCGCCTCCTCCTCCATTATGTACGCCTCTACGTCGTGTACGCGCCTCAACTCTGTGGACAACTCCTCTAGCTGTTTGTATATGTAGTATATGTAGTCTAGCGCTGTGGCGGCCGCGCGCGCCTCTTTGTACAGCCTGCATAGCGGCGAGTCATCGCACCCATCCCCAACCACGTCCCCCAACAGCGACGCTATGAAAACAACTGAGTTCTTCGCATCGTTTGTGTAACGTCCCTTTATTGCCATTTCGAGTAGGTCAAATTCCCTCTTGATTTCTGCCAACTTTCTCCGTAGGTATTTTTCCGCCCTGTCCTTTTTTGCCTCCCGTATGATCTCATCCAGGATTGGCCGCGTCTTTGAGAACTTAACCGCTATGTCGTATATTGTCTCCTTGAGCTCTGACATCACCCCATCGATTTTGGTCAACGCCCAGCCGATAAGCTCGCTGACTTGATGTGAGTCTATGTGGTTGCTTAGATACATGACTTCAAACTTGTCTGAGATGTTGTACAACACGGCCTCCGCCAACTCAACGTCTTTGATATACGTGCCATACCCCCCGCGGAGCTTTCGTTTTAATTCGACCCACCTCGATGCCTTTTTTGCGATGTTCCTCGCACGTGTGGAGATATCCTCTACCAGCTTGCGAATCCTTCCGCTACGCCTCTTGACGGCCATTGTGTTTATACGCCCGTAGTTTTGCCGCAGCTTCAGACAAACGCTCCATGTGGGTATATATCTGCCTCATGGCGGCGAGCATTTTCGACGTCACGTCGGCCTTGTGGTAAAGCACGGCGAATTTTTTCGACAGGCGCCACCTAGCCCGCTGCCCGTCATCGCCGCGTTCAAGCGATTTGATTATATCGCCTATCGCCCTCTTTATCTGCGGCAGGGTTGCGCCAAGGATCTCGTCCGCCGCGGCCATATCCCTATCGAGCATCTCCATCTGGCGGGCCAACACGTCGAAGTGTTTTTCCAGCTTCCGCATCGCCTTGGCCGTGTTTTCGGCATGGTACCTCTTAACCCCCTCCCAAATGGCCTTTGAGATGCCGCGCCACATCCTCAAAAGTCTATACACAGGCACCTGCGTAATGCCTTGTATGTTCCGCCTGATGATGTCGATGCCGCTCATGACATCCCCCACCAGTCTGTCTACATACTCCACGTTTGTGTATAGAGTCGGGTCTTTATAAGCCTCCTCCAACCTCTTGACGAGGTTGCCCAACACAACCCTCCACCACCCTGTGTACTTGTCCACAAGCCTGGCCGTTGCGTTCAAGACGGCAGGCGGGACGGACTCCTTCCACCCGCCAGTCAGTGCGCTATGTGCGACACGTGCCGCGGCGGCAAGCTCCCCAAGCCTCCGGCGGACCTCCTCAGACCTGTCGACATTCTCCCTCTTGCCCTTCCCCCTACGCCTCCTTACAGACACGTCTGCCAGCACACATGGCTTTATATACGTCATCTTTTAACGATGGTTTTAATAACGCTGGTGTGTGTACATCTATAGTGAAGACCATAAGCAAGGCCGAGGACCGCTGCAATAAATTCGCCGTGGTTCAAGCTGGTGAAAAGTATTACTACGTGAGGAGTCCTAAATACGACATCTGTTGGGATATCGACGAGCCGCGTGTGTTCTCCAGGCTTGTGATCCCCATGCATACGCCATATGACGTCGCAGCGCTTGTGGAGGGCAACAACGAGGCCGTGAGGCGTGACCTACATGAGGTGGCGTCTAAGGTGGCAGAGGTCTTGGACATGGACGCAGCGGCAGTTACGACGTTTGTAGAGGAGGTGTTTAAAAACCCGCTTGGGGCCATCGGCGATTTCTCAGACATATGGCTCAAGGCAGTGTTAGCCGCCACAGACGAGGCGCGTTACCTCCACGAGCTCGAGCTGTTGAAGCTGGCGTTTCTACGCAGAGCGTTAAAATTAGTAAAAAGACGCGACGTTATGACTATAGATATGGTGAAAGCGTACTCTAGGGGTTAACGATTCTTTTCCTCCAAGTCTTTGTGTCAGGGTTGAACCGAAAGCCCATTTTTTTCAACGTCTCCACAGTCTCTCTGAACTTATCCTCCGGAAGCCCCCTGTTTATCCTCACCACAACCTCATCATCTGCATATACGTAATCCACCGGGAGTTTTCTGAGCTCATCCTCCAAGTCTTTTCTCTCCCCTGTCTTGTCCACATTGAAGATATAGTAGTCTACAACGTATGGCTCCCGCCTGCATAAAATACGCATGAAGTTGTCATAGTACAAAAAGCCACAACGTTTGAACATAACGCCAATTGCGTCTAATAGCCGCAACAACGCCTTTGCATCGTATTTGTACTCAATTTCCATCTGTCGATTGCGGTCAAAAAACTTCGCGATGGTGTACTTCTCCACGCCTTTCTCCACCTGCTCTTTTACGAGGCTGCGGAGGGGTTCAATCTCTTTCACAACCTCGAATTTTACGGCTAGTTTTTCATGGTCGCTCGGCTCCTTTGTCTTCTCTGTGGGGTGAGATGCGATTTTTTTCACCACGGCCTGTCTCCCGCCAGACGTGATCACGGCGTGGTCTTCATATGTAGCAACCTCGACCGGCCCCTCCCCCACGGCAGCCCTCACCTTGTCCAAATCTATGTAGAACACATCGCCGTATATGTACTCCTCAAACGCCTTTATGTCAGAAAACGGAGATTCTGTAAATGCGACGATGGCGTATATGTTGTCTCCAGACGTCTTGATCTGGAGTCCGTTTGCTGTAAACAACATCTTCGCCATGTTGTTCACCACAGCGGCCGCGTTGAGCATATCTAAAAACACCCCGCCGTCTCTATGCTTGGCGTAGCCAAGCACCTGTTGCCTTTGAATGGCGTCTTCCACACGTCTTGCGCTTCCTGCCTTCTTCCTACGTTTCTTCCTTACAGACACATCTTCCCACACCTAGATATATATATACGTCACGAAGCTTGCGAGGCGTCAACTTGGCGCAATAGCTCCTCCGCATATTTCTTCATATATCTAACCTCTCCGTATATAAGCTGTAGGATGTCTAACACGGAGACGTGTGTATATGCCGACTTACATATATCATACAGCTTGACGTAGAGAGGTCCCTCTACCGTCTCCCCCCAGTGGTCTGGACTACAGATCGAGACATCCTTTGCGCCCATCGCCTCTACTAACCCCCACTCTATATTGTTTACGACCTTGTGCTTTATTTCCGCCACGATGCGTATGCCCTCCATCGCGTCCACGGAGCGCACCTTGGCCAACAGTTTTTCCACCTCGTCGAGGGCCTTCTCCATTTCCGCCAGCCGTATGCGCAAATGGTCTGGCTCCGCCACCTCCCGGGCCTCCCTCAAGGCTTGACGCACCCCCGCCAGCCATCTGTTTGTAGATGTGTACATCGCCCTCACCATTTCCCGCATTATGCGATCCGCAACATCGATTGTCTCCACAGCCAGCTGTCGTATGTAATCAACATCTCTATACAACTCTGGCGTGTAATACGCCCTCTCGACCTTGTCTCGAAGCTGATATATCATGAAGTCCCACATGTCCATCTTACTGCCAAACCGCCTGCGCAACTCCCTGTATATTTCTGGAGACATCCGCTTGACGCCATCTTTGAAGAATTTCATCGACTCGATGGACTTATTTACCTCGTGAACCATCTTGTTAAACGCCTCGCGGACCTTCCCATAACGACGCCTCCTCTTTACTGACATATGTGTCTACAACCACGGCTTTAAATACGTCATTTTTTTCGATGGCTTTATCTATGCGGATTTCTGTGGATATATGT
Organism: Pyrobaculum sp.; assembly: GCA_046293555.1. Lineage (GTDB taxonomy): Archaea > Thermoproteota > Thermoprotei > Thermoproteales > Thermoproteaceae > Pyrobaculum. The sequence goes on from JBKBOT010000025.1 coordinate 3,985, forward strand.
CAAACCAAACCCCCCAGACCCAGTCTCAAGAGGACTATGTGGACATGGTGATACGTGTCTACAACGTAAGTTACGCTATCGATAGAATTGCAGAGGCGATTGGCAGATATACAAACATCTGGCACGTCACCTCTTTGCCCGAGGCGTGTGGCAAAGACAAAGAGCTGTGTGATAAGCTGGGCATCTACATTGGCCAGCCACCACGGGAGGGGGTTGTAACTCTCGATAAAACGAGAGGTATCTACTGGGATCCCAGAGCCATGGTTAAAAATGCTGCGATCTTAATGGCTGAAAAGCTCAGGTTTAACTTTGGCGATGTCGTGCGTGGCATTGCATACCTGGCGTTTTTAAATGCGTTTAGAACCGCCCACCTCCTTACCCACGTCATACGCTTCTACCACTATCGCAGCAAAAGAAAAAAAGACTTTCACGCAGGCATCGCATTACAAATAATACGCCACCAGCTGAGACGTATGGACCCCGGGTTCAAACTGTTAGTAGCTCTAGACAGACGTTTCGCCACCTGGCTGGTCCGACGGGGGAAACTCCAATAACCCTCTTTTTCCCCTCCCCCATCCCCTTGTGGGTCTTGGAATATATGGCATGACGCAACCCGGAGGCGCTGGCTGACGTCGTCGTGCCGCTGGCAGTTGACTTCGGCCCCCGCAGAAAGGCGGAGCCGGACGACGCGTATAGACGTGCCGTCGAGGCTGTGAGACGTACAGCGAAGGAGGTCGGCGTTGTGAGGGAGTAGCGACAGGCTTTGTGTCCCCCTTTTTTTGCTTCCGAAAAGTGACGTATATATACCTCCATGTCTTACACCACGTGCCACGTAAGGTTAGAAGGGCGAGGAGGAGGTACACGAAGGAGGTTTATAGAAACTGGGTGGTTATCGAAGAGCTAGACCCAGACGAGGGCCGTATGAGCTACGTAATCCACAGAGATGGCACTGTGGAAGTCCAAATCTCGCTGGAACGTACGACATATGTATATCGCGTGCCAAAAGAGTTGTTCGAAAAGGCCAAGACAATGAAGCCGAGGGAGTGGATCAAGCTGTTTTACAACTCGCCGCGTGAGTTTCAATACGGGAAATTCAACGGGGAGGTATTCTATTAAGGAGTAGTGAGGGAAGTGGCTTAGCCTCGTCCCACCTTTTTTTTCTTCTGATTAGTGATGTATATAAACTATTGTGTCTCCCTCCACATGTCACGTAGGGTTAGAAGGGTGAGGAGAAGATTTAGGAAATCAGAATATGAAAACGTAGTGCGCATCGAGGAGATAAACCCCTCTGGGTCTACTACGATATATAGAGTTTACAACGGCGGTATTGTGAAAGTCTACACAACGGGAGGCGGACTGTATGAAATATATCGTGTACCAAGGGAGCTATATGAGAAGGCAAAGACAATGAAGCCAAGGGAGTGGATCGAACTGTTTTACAGATCACCACGGAAGTTCCTGGGTCATATAGGAACTGATGTATTTATTGATGAATGACGTTTAAGTTACTACGTTAAAAATAATTTAAATACACACATCTTTTTACATGACCACGGTAGAGGGGGCTAAAACTGCCCCAGCACTGTGGCTTCCAGACATCTACGTACGACTGGCTGAGTTGAAACGACAGCTTCTGCCGTTTGTAGAGCTTGAAAGTTTGTTACGCGACGAAAGGCAAGTATCCGCATACCGCCACGCCATGGCGCACCACCCAGCCATCGCCGAGATGTATAACCTCCTCAAGGATTTGTATGTAAAGCTAGTCTATGCCGGCCTACATGATGCTGCAAATGAGATATACAAGCTCTACGACAGCTACGTGGTTAAGACCACATACCGCCTCGACGAAAGAGACCTCCCAGCAGGACTTACATTCGACACAATTAACGCGGTATACAATACGCTAAACAAATACGTAAAGTTGTAGCTTCTCGCAGTTCCAATCCCTTCTTTTTCTTCTCTTCTCGAAATGCCGCCTTAGGTGACCATGAGTTCTACAGATCGGCATGCATGTAGTAACCACAAGGCACTGAACCCCTTTTTGCTTGATTGGAGAAAAAGGGGGTTTTTCGTTAACAGCCGCCCCAAACGGATGGCTGAAAATATTTATTTCTAAGTGTGTTTCCACAACATGAGCGATAAGGTCACCATTACGGTGAGGATACGTCGGGATCTCTACGAGAGGGTGGTGGAGCGGCTTTCCGAAGAGGGCAAGACCATCGACGCCGTCGTCGAGGAGGCCCTTGCGCAATACGATGGGGAGGAGATTTTAGACAGGTTCTACAAGGCCCTCGGCCTAGAGAAGCGGGAATACACAGACGCAGAAATTATTGCAGAAAGGCCCACCGGGCTAAAAGCCGAAGACGTCGTGAGAGAAATAAGAGAGGAGAGAGAAAGAAGAATCGTGAGGCGTTAGGGGCCGAGTTATGGAGTTTGACACTGCTAAGACGTTATTCGCCGTGGGGCTTCATAGTGATACTTGTAGGCCACATATTTGCCATTATAGGCGCCTTTCAGCTCAAGGTTGTTTAACCGCATCGCGAAAAAAAACTGTAACCTTACGGCCATAAGGTGACAGTAGTACGACGGCTATTGCGACGTAGGGGGAGAGTTACGTTTATTTACATAAGGTAACTTGTTTACATGGGCAGGTGGGACAGAGGGGTGGACTTCGAGACCATGTACGTCCTCATTACGAGGAAAATGAAGCTGGACAAACGCAGCCGTTGTTACTTCGCAATATTGCTCACACAGCTGAGAAACGGAGCGCGTGTTAGCGAGGCGGTTAGGGCGTTTCAAACGTGGCTCCGCAGCGGCAGGGCTGAAGTGGAGGTGAAAGTAAGCAAGCGGAAGGATGTAGTCCGCCTCATAGTGATACCCACGGAGGTACTCGACATGAAGGCCGAATGTGTAGAGCTGGCAGTTGTAAACGAAAAAAAGCTTGTGGAAAGGCTAAAGGTGTTCGCAAAGCGGCGCCTCGGCGTAAATACCCACAGCCTGCGGTATGCCTTCATCACGTATTTGTTGCGGCAGGGCGTGAGCCCCGCCATAGTGGCCAAGATCACACAACACGCCAAGCTGGACCACATCCTCACTTACACACAACAGAAGGCCGCAGAGGATTTATTAAGGCGGCTTGTGTGACGTATATATATCGGCACCATGGATTCGACGTGGCTATACGCAGACGCCGTAGGAGGGGGGTTTACGTTGGGACAGGTCTGCTCAACATAGATTATGAAGACCCGTATGTCATCACGCAGGCGTACAACTTGGCGAGGCGGCTGTATAAAAGCGGCATACCGCCATACGAAGTGACTATTTCCGGCATTGTGGACGCTATTTACATACACTTGAGAGGGCTCAAGCCTGTTACCTTACAGCTTGATCGGTACTTCCAGCGGCAGTTCCTCTTGAGATATATCCAATCTCCGGAGTACAGGGAGGCGTTGAGAAGGGCATTGGGGAACCCAAAGCTTGCTAGAGAATATGCGGCCAAGCTGTTGGCGATGTTTTACGGCAGTGAGATACTTCAACGTGTCAAAAAGTGGGCTAGGGGGTTGACGTTAGAGGAATATATAGACAAGGCGGCTAAGCTCGAAAGAGAGCTTAGGGAGAGGTATTTAGACAGCGATGTAAGTAGCTATCTGGACCTCGCTGTGGAGGCAAAAAGGCTGTATGATAAGCTAGTTGACGTCTGGAGACGTGAGGAGGGTAGACTAAAATCGTCGCTAGTCAAGCGGTTGGAGGAAGTCGAATTTGACATCGAGAAGACGGGTAGACAAATGGATCGCGAGACTGCTGTGGTATTTCGTTCTCTCAGTGATGAATTGGGGAAGGCCTTAAGAAAAGTTGAAGCCAATATGTTGAAAATACTTAATGACTTTGATAGAGTTGAGTTTCACATACAACACAGGGGCCAAAAGTTGATGGATGTGGCTAGGCAGTTGGAGTTTGTATACGAGGTGTTTCCACATGTGAACATTGAGGACATCGTCAATGCGGTCAGCAATGCGCGTTTTGAAATAGAATATGTTGTCAACGAGCTTGGCGATTACTACAAGAGTTTCGATGAGTACCTAGACATGGTTAATGAGGCGCGTAACCAGTTGGCCAGACTGAGTGGCGAAAATAGAGAGAGGGTGAGACATCTGGAGGTGGGTCTAGACAAGGTGGAGGAGGCCGTAAGGGGTTTGTCTGAAGAGTTCAAGAAGTTTGTAGACAAGTACTCAGCCACAGTCAAACACCTCACCTCTGTCGAAGGCAGCATAAGGAGCTCGGCCAAAAGTGGCATAAAGAACATGTCCACGCTTGCCGCCGGAATTCCGGCAGGCGTCGTAGAGCTTAGGGAGGCGGCTAATGAGGTTGAGAGATTGTACAACATGTTGAAAGACGTACAGAAGGTGGTGGATACATATATAGATGACATATTGGTTGAGTATGGTTACACCAAGGGGTTGTTTACAAAATACTACGAGTTGTTGAAAATGAAGAAGGAATTAGAACGGCAGTTGGAGTGGTTCAGGGTCACGTCTAACGAAATGTCGAAAGGATCTTTCGAGAAGTCTATCAAGTTGAACGAAGACGTCATGAAGTACGTGGAGAGGATTAGGGAGGAGTTTGGACCGCGTGCGGCCATGTACGCCGCCACATTTCTGTTGGCAAATACCGTACACCGGCGTGAGCACCATCTAGATAGGTTCAAGGATTTTTTCAACTTCGTGGACAACGTCAGTGCGGCAGGCAAGGCCGGCAAGTATTACGTCCTCGTCGACCGCTCTGGATCTGTCATGTATAACACCTACGATGGCGTGATACCTATATCTTGGACAACCGCACTTGCCTACATCTTGTGGAGAGACGTCGGCGATGTGGTAGTCAGATTTTTCGACGAGGTGGTCCACCCGCCTGTGGGGGACAAACAAGAATTCATAAAGTACATGTTACCGCCGACGTCCAGCAACATCGATATCATCAAGGCGCTGAGGGTGGCGTTAAACGAGGCATCGAGGGATCGAACGCTTGTGGTAGTTATGGACAGTTACGGCATGGAGCAACTGAGGAAAAACATGAAAACGGCAAAACCCCTCCTAAAGTTAGTGAGGAAGTACTTCAAAGACGTGAAGTTCGTAGTAATGTCGGAAACCTACAAGAGGGGCAAACGGGTCTTCATGATAGACAAACTGTCTGACGTCAACAAGCTGAGGGGGGTGGTGGAGTGGCTCTAGCGTCGATGCCAAACGGCCGACATGCGGCGGCGTTGTTACAACCATTTTCTTGAAAATTTTCAATAAATTTTCTGGCGTTTTGTGCCTCGATTGGCCGCGCCATGTAACATCCGCCCCGCAGTGACGTATATATACTGATGTGCTGGTGGGGGCAATTTTGAAGTCCATTAGGGAGGAGCCCAGCCTCAAGACCATGAGGGAGGAGGTTGACGACTGGTGGAGGGAGATTGTGGAGATGCTAGCCGCTTTTATGAAACTTGACTCAAATAGGTATTGTGTAGACTATATGAGTTTTAACGAGGAACGGCTGAAGCTCGGCGGGAGGTTTGTGGCGTATGATGAACGGAGTGGACGTCCGTGGTTTGAGCTACGTCTCGACCTGTACGCACATCGGCCGGAGATGTCGTATATGACCATCACCATAACGGACGTCGACGGGGGGCGTTATACATACAAGCTAAACTTGGCCACGGGCGAGGGGGCTGAGAAGGTCGAGGGGGGAGCGCCTATGGTCGCAGATCGGGTCAGGGGGGCAGGTCGAGGGAGGTCAGTCAAGAGAAGGGCGCTGGGGGGCTGAGAGGTTATATGTCGTTGGCTGGGCGGATGCGTAGCGGGGGACTGGCGAGGGGGAAGCCCCTAGCCTAGGGACGGACGGAATTATTTATATTCGTTGCCTTTTTTAGGATCCTCCATACCACATCCTATGGAATGGAAGACGATCTGGAAGGACGGCAGGTTCGAGCTGTATGCTGCAGCCAGTGAGAAAGAAGTTCACATATGTTATAAGGAGACGTTTGGCATCGTTTTTGCCGAAAGATGTATTGCCGCCGGGCATGAATATATCGAGTACTATGCGGCACAAGGCCGTCCATCTGACCAAAATCTCACATCGCTTATATCTGTCAAACTGCCGCAAGACATGTTTGAACATATATTTAAGTGGCTAAAAAGTGTAGACACGCCGGAGAAGTTCAACGAATTTGTACAAGTATTAAAGAAAGTGAGCGACAGCTATCGGGCAATGATAGAGGAGGCGATCAGGGGTATTGTAAACGAGCTTGTGGAGGTGGACAAGCGGCAACGTCTGTTGAAGAGGTTGACAGACGGCGAGGTGAGGAGGCGCGTGGCTGAGGTTCTCCCGCAGCTGGTCTAACTTTTTTCTCTCTAGGTTTTTTATACACACACAGTCTTTTGGACATGGGCTGGCTTGAAGATGTAATAAAGGCCAGGGAGATGATCGAGCGCGGCCGCTTTAGCGTAGTCACCCACGGCGGCATTGCCCACATGGACGACCTGCTCGCCTCTGCGCTTCTGTACGGCCGTGCGTCTGTATACAGGCTGAACACGTACGAGCAGGTTGTAAATATTGCCGGCGATGTGTTGCTTGTCGATTTTGGCGACGGCTTTAGGGACAAGCTGCCCGCCGAACGCTTTGTCGTGCTTGACCACCACGGCTCTTCGGACGAGCCGTCGTCCATAGTGCAGGTGGCTACAGCGCTTGGCGTCACCCCATCGCCGGCGGTGGCCACCTTGACGCATTTCGTAGATCTGTTCGACCGGTTTGGCCCCTCTGTGAAGAAGGTGGCTGGACACTACGGCAACTCTCTCAACCACGGCTTGACGCGGATTTTCAGCAGCTTCGCCGGCGCGGTGAGAGATCGCTTCATGGAGCTTGTGACTGAGGCATATCTCTCCAAGACGGACGTGAGTTTAGACGCCCTTTTTAACGCCTTAAAGATCGCCGAGAGGCTGCAGTTTACCAAACTTGCCGAGCACTTCCCGAGGACTTTCGCCCAGCTTAGACTCATGCTGCAAGCGGCGGGGAACCCCTCTGTGGCTCTGTCAAAAGAGGCCGTCGATACGGGCTTTGGCGTGGACTTCGGCTGTTATGCCGTCTTGGCGGTGCCGGAGCTGGAGCGCTACGTCCTCCAAGGCCTTGAGCAATATTTCGAAGAGGCGAAAAGGGCGGCCGAGACTGTGTTGTACATGCGGTACTCCATGGTGAAGAAGGCGGGCAGAGACGTCGTCGCGATTGTTGTCGATGAGCCGATGTCGCCAACGATGCTGTGGAACGCACTGAAAGATCTGGGCATGGCGGAGGGCCCCACATTCATCGTGATGAAAGACGTCAGGACGCCCGGCGGCTACACCGTCTGGAGGCCGCAGGAATACGCAGAGGTGATAGACTTCCGCAAGCTGTCCGGTGAAAACGTCGTCTTTAAACACGCCGGCGGCTTCCTCGCCGTGGTTAAAGCCAAAGACGGCCAAGACGCCGCAATATCTGTCTTAAAACAGTTGTTGGAATAAATTCGGTTTTTTATATAAAATCACGTTTTATCAGTTTGCATTCCGCTATGTCTATATCACACTGTCCCCCTTCTGATAGCTTTATGAGCGTTTCTCCAACGTCTCTTAACTTCTGTCGTACGTCTGGGTCTAAGTCTCGGTATGCATGTTCACAACAGAACAACATCGCCAACGCTTTCGTGTAGTATAGAAGCCTTTCGAGGGGGCTGTCTAAAAACAACGGATAGCCCACTAGAGTGAAGTCGTGGATCCTAGTGACGTAATCATACCATTGTGGTCCCAAATAGCATATGTAGCTTTTCTTAACTGCCCTATCGTAATGCACTATGTAATAATACGTTTTTCCGCCTATATCACGTGAGTGTAAATAACCGTCTTTACCACATCGTGGACATCTCACAGATGGGGCTGATGGCGGACGCCCCCTTTTGTTCTTCCCTTCCTCCATATTTCTTGAAAAATTTCAATAAATTTAAAGCCAGCGAATAAAAACAACGAACGTTTATATCCTCGTGTCATTTACTTTTCATGTTGTCACGCGGGTTTGCATATGGCGCTTTATCTGGCGTTATTGTCGGATCGCTTTTAGCCTTGCTTACGTACATGTATATGGTCACGTATGAGGAACAGTTCAAGGCTGAGTTATACCGAAAGTACGTAGGCGTCGAGGTTATAGATGTCATAGATCTAATTGGAGTTTTGACAAAAGTTATGACAGTTGTAACCCCCATACTTTCGTTCCTAGTGGCATTAGCGTTCAACATGACTTTAAGCATGCTTATAGTATACTTCTGGAAATTTGTCAAACCTTGGCATCGTCTTGGCCTTCTGGTTGGCGTGTTGTTTTCTATTGTGTTTATTATCGGTATATGGATAGAGCTACCAATGACAAAAATTACCGTACTTGAATACATATGGGTTTTGTTGTTAACTTTCGCCAGCCCCCTTCTAATCGCTTGGTTTTTAAACAGAGAGGCCACACGGAGTTGTTAATTAGTTTCCCCTCGTTTGTTATTTATAACTACACTTTTTGTAACACATGAGGCTTGTGGTTAAGAACTTCGGCCCTATCGTAGAGGCCGACATAGAGGTTTCGCCGTTTGCCCTCTTTGTCGGCGAGAGCGGCTCTGGTAAATCCATAACGGCTAGGCTTCTATATGCAATACGCAACATTTTTGGCGATGCGGTACGTGACCTATATGTCAGAGGCGCTGAAAAGTCTGTCGATGAGGTGGTAAACAAGCTCAACTTCGCTGAAGCGTTTAAGATGTATCTCGGCATGGTGCCAAGAGGCGGCTATATGGAGTATCAAGATAACGATGTGAGTTTAACAATACGTATCGATGGTAACGTTAAGGTGGAGAGGCTCGAGCTGTCCGACAGCTACAGACAGCGTATAGAGGCCGCGAGGGATGTAGAAAAAGGCTTACACCTCTTTACTGCATTCTGTATGCCTGCAGGCAGGAGCGGCCTTGTGGACAGCTTCCCGCTTTGGAACTTCACAAATAAACGCTTGTTGGAAATAGACGTAAAGCTAACCACGATAATTCCAGTATCTATGTGCGTCAAGATGTTTTATCACGCCTTAGAGCTATTAAGAAACGAGCAAGGGCCTCTGGCCAGCGTTGTAGAGCCGTTTGAGGAAATCCTAGGCGGCAGAGTCGTTATGACGAAAAATGGAATTGTGTATAACGGCATTGAGATCAGATATGCGCCCACGTATGTGAAAGAGTTCGCGCCTATCTATATGATCACAAGAGAGCTTTTGAAGCCAGGCGACTTTGTGGCAATAGAGGGGCCAAGCGCGAACATGCACCCAGAGGTGCAAGCGGTGATGGCAGACTTCCTCACAAAGCTTGCGGAGGCAGGCGTGTATCTCGTAGTAGAGGCACAAGATGAGGCCTTCCTCTGGAGGATTTCCAATTTGGCAAAACTGGGCAGGTTGAAACTAAACGCGTATTTATTCAAGCGCGGAAGGCCTGTAGAGAGGCTTAAGGAGTTAAACGGCATACCGACGTACAACGAGGTGTTTAACAAGCTTTACGACGAATATGTGAAGGCGTCGTATTCATCGCGACGACGTGGGGGACAGTAGCCTTTCCGCAAACCTCACTAAGTTTTCTACGTGTTGTGCTAATTTTTTCACGCGTCTTGATTCCAACTTGCCCTCCATATAGCCTAAGTCGTATAGCGTTGTAGCTGCGTTCCAACAAACGGCGATAAACTCGCCGTATCTTTTCGTCAACATGGTTACAGCCATACCGAAGTCCATATTGCCATCTCTCAGTTGTGTTGTGGCGATCGCCCTCACGGCCTCTTCTGCCGCCTTGTATAGTTTTAACGACGCGATAACTGGACTCTTATCAATAAGCGTAATGCCCTCCTCTAGGGTCGCCCTTGCTTTTTGTAATGACATTTGTTTTCGTCGTTGATGTTATATATTTATACGTTATTTGCTCTATGCGGGAAGTATTAGAGGAGATAAGGGAAAACATAGTCTCTGTCCTATCCACACTACGTAAGTCAGATGGCATTTATGCAGACGTTGTGGCAACCGTAATAAATAAACTGTTCGAAACGGCGTATATCTCTGGCGAACGTATGTACCTTAAAGTAGCTGCAGACCTCTTAAAGGCTTATGACGCTTTGCCTGTAGCGTATGTACATAAGTCTAAATTGTGTAAAGTGGAGGAGTTATGTAAACACGCGGCAAGACTTGAGGTAACCATATGGGCGACGTAAAGAGGCGAGCGAGGTCGAAACAGATTAATATTACTGAAATACATTTCGATACTGAGTACATATGTCCTACATGCGGCGAGCCGTTAGTATTCTTCGAGGATCAAGGCGTGTTTTTCGGCTGTAAGAATTGCGAAAAGTTCATAAGAATAAAATATAGTGAAATATGGCGGAATTTCGTCAGAGGGAAAAAGCTCAAATGGGACAAGCTGATGAGAGAGTTATACTTACGTTATATCGACGACGAGGGCTAGAGGTTTTTCAACGCCTCCCTGAGGTTTTCCTCAGTCGGCTCCTTTATCTTAACTGTCGGCACGTTTTTCTCAATTGTCTTATTGTCGCCGCCGATTATTATCGCCTTCACCTCCCTAAAGGCCTTCTTGGCCTCCTCAAGCAGCTCTGGGTCTACGATATCATAACCGTCTGTGACCAATATGAGCTTATAGTCCTTTTTCGCCTCCTTGATCGCGACCTTCAACGCGTCGTTTATTGACGTGCCGCCTTCCGGCATTGCGGTCAGTAGGTATCTCACGATCTCCCTCTTGTCTTTTATGGGGTCATGCACCTGGGCGTCGAAAAACCTGACTGTCATCTTCTCCGGCTTGCCGTGCGCCATAATTGCGTACACCAGTGCGGTGGCCCAAGATATCGCAGGCACACCTGCGTACTCCTCGGCCATGGAGCCCGACCGGTCAATTAAGACGTAATATCTATCCCTTTCCTCTATATGCAGCTCTTTTACGGTAAGCGATTTGGTGGCCAGCTTGTATTTAAACAGCTCCGGCGATGCTTGTGCTATGGCGCGGCTTGTGGGCGTCATATATAGCAACTGGCTCAGAGAGGTCATTTTCGTCACGCCCCCCGGCACGCCGAGTCTATCTGCTTTTTTTATCTCCTCATAGATGGATGCCCCTTTGGACGCAAGCTTGATAAACTTCTTAAGCCGTTCTACAAGCCTCTTGCGCTCAGCTGCGTCGCGTTCGCTTAATATTAACGCGGCAGCTTGAATGCCTGCCGATAAGCCGCCAAACAGTTGCCTCAAATCCTCTGCAAGCTGTTGGACGTCCACCTCGCCCATACGCATCCGCTCCACCTCCTCGGAGAGACGTCTGGCGCCTCTAGTTGCTCGTTCTAAGCCATGTCTCAATGAACTAATCTGATCTGCGAGCTGCCTAAGGCTCTCGCCCGCCTGCCGCTCCATCTGCCTTTGGATCTGTTCCGCCAGCTCTCTGACCTGCCGCCGTAGGTCCTCCGGCAGCGACCCCTCCAGCTGCCTCAGCCGTTGGAGCAAATCTTGAAGCCCCTGTCCCCCTCTACGCAATGCGTTTTCAATGTCTTGAAGCAACTGGCTAAGCGCTTGCACGGCGTCAGCCTGTTGGCCGCCGTGTTGACCTACGCGTGGGCTTTGTTGCTGATCCTCACCAGCCCGGCCCTGGCCGCCCCCAGCCCGGCCGTCTGCCTCACGCCCGCCGGCCTGCCCAAGTGGACACACACCGCCGGGACACGTGTCCTCCATTTGCACTCCCCCCCGCCTGCGGCGTCTTGTTGTCGACTCGCCGACCCTCTGTGCATGCTGCGGCTGGCCTGCGGCTTGTTGCATCCCTTGTTGCATCTGTTGTAGCCGCCGCCGCAGTTCTTCTATCTGGCGTTGTATGTCCTGCATTTGCTGTCCCCCGCCTTGTTGCATATGCCGCTGTGCACGTAGGCGTCTCCGCGCTTGTTTTTTGTATTGGTTCTCCATATCTAACAGTCTATTCCAGACGGTAGCGATTTGGTCGCGTATGTCGGCGAGGTCTTTTTTGGTTCTGTCGACGGCCTTCTCCAACTGGCGGCTTGCCCTCCTACCCACGCCCCTCAGCTGACTGACTGTATCGCTCGGTGCCTGGTTTTGCTGTAACGTTTGCTTGATCCCCTCAAGCTCGTTGGAGAATTGCGATGCGCGATTTCCAATTGCCAACATTTCATTTCTCAGCTCCTGTAGCCTCTTCCTAATTGCTTCAAGGCTTTCACGGATCTCGCCCGTCGCCTCTGGAAGCAACCGCTCAGCCTCCCTGCGTAGCCTCTCTACCATTGTCTCCAAGTCCTCCATCTGCTTCGCGATGTCGGATGATGCTGAGGTGATGCTTTGGGTGTTTTTCAACGCCCTGTCTATAGACTGACTCACATTGTCAACGTCGCCGGCCCTAGCCAGATTCGTCGCCTCAGTTAAGTTATATCGTAGGCCGTCCATTGCGCCCACTATCGTACTTCTATAGTCACTTGATATATTACCCGCATAATCGTAGGCCCTCTTTGTGAGGTGTGCCAAGTATCTCGCCTTGATGTGCTCCGGCGCGCCCTCCAACATCCTCATCCCCTCTCTGCGGAGCTCCTCCAGCCTCTGGCTCGCCTCTTGTTGGTATCTGTTGAGCTCGTTCAGCATCATGTCGTACATCTGCCTGATTGGTCTATACAACGCGGCGTGTTCCTCCAACGGTGCATCCAGCGGCTTCTCCCTAATTGCCTTCAAAAGCTTGGAGAGATCCTCCATGTATCCCTTAAACCGCTCGTCTACTTTCGAAAGCCAGTTGAGCATTTTGGACAGATCTCTGGCCAGCTCCTCGGCCATGTGTCTAATTATGAACTTAGCCGCTATGTCTCTGGCCTTTGGGTAGTCGTATTTGGTCTCCTCAAGCAGCTTTTCGAACTCCTTCGACTTTATATGTTCAATAAGCCGCTCATAGAACTTCGTATAGTCGCGTTCCTCCCCCAGCTCCGGGCCGCGGTAGTGCGAAAAAAGCACATCTGCGAGCTCCGGCGTGGTCAACCTGCCCAGCGAAACGCCATGTCTCTGTAGATGTCTGGCGAGGTGAAACGTATGCGAAAGAGTGTACGGATCCTCGTAGTCGACGTTTAGGAGGATCCCAGGCGGGATATCTGGCTCCCTATCCTCCTTCTTTTCTTTCCGCCTCTTTGTGGCTCTGGTCATATCACAATACGTCTACGGTTATATATACGTCACTGTTTGACGCCATACAGCGGCCAGCTGTATACATCACTCCTCTTCGGCTATATCATGTATATGGTAAAGATAGCCATCCACATCCATAACGACCTTGCGGACTTTATACATCAGATATAACACCTCGACGATCGCGTACAGTTTTTCATATAGCTTCAACATCTTGGCGTAGAGAGGTCCCTTAGACATAACGTGTTTCTTGTGTTTAAGCGGCTCGTCCACACCAATCATGTTTTGCAGTTGTATCAACACGCCGGCGAGTTTTCCATCCAGCTCTTCCAAAGCCTCTGTGATCTCAAAACTATTGATATCCCCTCTGACTTTTTCCATCCATTTTTTTATCTCCCCTACCAGCCGCTCCACCTCTCTCCACCGCTCTAATAGCCTTTCCCTGTCCGGACTGTTGTCCACCTCCTTTTTGATCTCATGTATCACATCTAGCGTCTTCTCAAGTCTTTTCAACTCGGCCCTCATCACGTCGTCTGCCCTCATATCTATTTCAAACAGTGGGTCTTTGAGGTCTTCGGCAAAGCCGGTCACGTAGTTTCTATCTCCATACAGCCTCGGCCTTAGGTACACGTAATTCAACTCGTCCACCAAATCATACAGCCTGTCTTCAAACCAGTGGAGGACGCCAAGTCTGACCAACTCCTCCACGGCCTTTTTGCTCATATCCTTCTTCACCCTCTCCAAAAATTTGACCTCATTGCGTATGTACCTTATGGCATCGCCCAGGAGCTCGCGGACCTCCTCAGCCGTGGCTTTGTCGAGCTTGCGCCTCCTTGTGGACATCTCCCTATACGTCTGATATATATATACTATTCATCGAAAGCCTTCTCTATCTCGTATACATGTGATACTATCATCGCAACGCTGGCGTAGATATAGTCTAAAAATTTGAGTGCCTCATACAGCGGGGCGACCTCATCGTAGAGCTCCAACAGTTTGTCATACGGAGGCCCCATTTCCTCTATCTCCTCTCTTGGTCGGAGCCTCAAGCCAATCATAAGCTCCAAATTGTATACCACACCACCTAACATCTCAATTATTCCATATACCGTTGCATCATAGAACTCGGTGTGTTTGGACTCTTCTATCTTTTCTTTAATCCCTTTTATCAACCCCCTTATCGACGCCGCCCTTTCGACCAACCTCCGTTCTGTCGATGACTCGCGGCCTTGGCTCGATTCCAACTCCCTCATGACGTCATCCACAACATCCATGGCTTTGTCTATCTTGGCAAGCATGGCGTCTATCATGCTCTTAACTTTCGACTCTACGTAGGAGTTTACAGCTTTCGCCATCTCTACGAGTTTGGCCACATGTTCTCTATCTCTATACAGCGCTGGGTCTAGATAAGTCCTCTCGAGTGTGTCCCTGATTTTGTATATATTTACCTCGATTTTCTCGAGAATGGTGCGGCCCAACCTCGCCAACTCCTTGACGGCTCTTGGACTCATCTCACGTTTGATCGAATTCCATGCATCAAGCTCCTCATCCACATAGTCAATGGCCTTCTTTAGCTGTCTGCGGACCTCTTTGGTGCTATCAGGCCTACGCCTCCTCACGGCCATATCCACATGTGCCTATGGTTATATATACGTCACTTTTTTGGCCTCGGCGTGGTTAGTGGGAGGGGGACTATGTCGTCCGCCAGCTTGTACGCCATGGTTTCAAACATCTCGAACCGTAACTTGTCGCGTTTATGTATTCCGGCCTCGCGCCTCACCCCCCTCAGTTGTTTGAGGATGGTCCTTATGTTATGTGCCGCCTTAAGTAGGTTATTCCGAATTGTCGCAACCTTCCCCTCACCTCTTTCTCTGTTTGGCTTACGCCTCCTTACTGCCACATTCCCACGCGTTTGTGTGTATATATACGTCACTATTTGACGTATTGCAACAACCCGGCCAGCCGTGCCTTGAGGTCATCTATCGCCTCATAGTACATATAGTCGATGTAGAAAATCACGTCTTCAGTCACGACTGCCACCTCATAGAGTTTTGTCAACTTGTCACGTAGCGGAGTGTCTTCATGCGTAAGGTATTCAAGCATGACCCCCAAACTGCTTGTCACTGTACGAACTGGGGAACGTAGTTTTTCCAACGTAGAAATATCCCTAGTGACCTCTTCAGCTAGTTTCTTCAAGTCAACAAACGATGTATCGACGTCTGACATATATCCTGCTAGCTTCCATCGGTCCGGTCTTTTGGATATCTCAAGCCATATCTCACCCACCAGATCGGACATCCTCAAGAGTTTGTTCAACGCATTGCGTACCGCCTTCTGCATGTCTTGAGATATTTTGTTTACAACGTCTATCGCCTCCTCTGCCAACGTGTGGATGTAGTCAACGTCTGTATACAGCTTTGGGTCGTAATACGCACTATCGATCTTATCCAACAGCTCGTACAAACTCATTTCCCACAAGTCGAACTTAAGCCCAGTGATGCCAACCTTGGCCAGCCCCCTGCGGACTTCCGACGGCATCTTACGCTTCGCTTTACGCAACACGCGAAATGTGTTGTATATAGAGTTTGTTATCGAATACAACAGATATCGAATCTCATCAACCTTTTCCCTATCTACTCTCTTCTTCCTCCTTACTGTCATATACACATACGTCTACAGTTATAAATACATCATTTAATGGCGTCTTCTATCTCGGCCACAAGGGCCGAGATTTCTCCAAGTTGACTGAATATGGAATACAAGACGTAGATCACGCCGACGGATGCGTACAGCCTCTCGTATAGTTTCAACATCTTGGCGTATAGAGGCCCCTTGGCCACCACGCGTTCTCTGTCTTTTCCAAGCGGGTCGTCTACATTCATTATACGTCTCAATGCCACCATCATGCTCGCGATGGGGTATGTGGATTGGTATATATGCCACATGTCGATGGGGTAGATCTTCTTTATCTCCTCCGCCGCCTCCACAGCCTCTCTCCACAGCCCCAGTAGCCTCTCTCCGTCCGGACTGTTGTCTATCTCTCCCCCGATTTC
This sequence comes from Pyrobaculum sp., assembly GCA_046293555.1. Taxonomy (GTDB): domain Archaea; phylum Thermoproteota; class Thermoprotei; order Thermoproteales; family Thermoproteaceae; genus Pyrobaculum. The sequence goes on from JBKBOT010000025.1 coordinate 20,262, forward strand.
GCCCATCGCCTTGTCCACAGCCCTCTTGAGCCTCTCCAGCTCTGCGTCTGCCGCCCTCCCCACCTTTATCGATGTGTTGAAAACATAGTCTCTAGCCATCTCTACGAGTTTGGCCACATGTTCTCTATCTCTATACAGCGCCGGGTCTAGATATGCCCTCTCCATGGCGTCCGCCAGCCTGTGTAGCCTTACCTCAAACAGCTCGAGGTCTATATCCCCAACCCTGGCCAACTCCTTGCGTACCTCCGGCCTCACGCCGCGCCTCCATGCATAGAGCTCACGCGCCAACTCCCTTAAGTCCCCCGCAGCCTTTTCCAACAGCCTACGGACCCTTCTCGTCCTCCAATCTTTACGCCTCCTTACGGCCACGGGCTTGCGAGGCTGTATGTATATATACGTCATTTTTTCACATGTGGTGGCTGGCTGTGATCATAACGGCGTTTGTGTTCTCGGCGCCTTGGTCTTGGCCACACTGCCCCATAGCGCCGTTGTTTTTCGCCGCCAGCGTGCTCTACGGCGTGTATATCTACCTTAGGCCGGGGAGGGGGGATTTGATGTTTCTGACGTATTGCATGGCGGCGTGGACGTTGTCTCTTGCAGCGCCGTGTTAAACCGCTGCGGCTCGCGATGTGGTCGTTGGCCAACGTTTGAGTCGTGACGTATTTATAGCCAAACGGCTGTATGCACATGTCTGAGTTTAAGTGTAAGGCCGTCTTTGAGAAGTATGGGCCGCACAAGTCGGAACACGCCAGGCTGTATGGCGACAACTACGAGCTGTTGGAACAGCTGTTGAGACTTGTTGAGATCAAGGACAAGCTATATGGCACAGACTCATGTGATTGGCTTGACAAAAGGCTACAAGAGGCAACCTATCGTTTCCACGACGTAGACGGAACCCCAATATACAACTTCTACAGCGGTGCCAGGACGGCGGCGCTTGTGGTTGAGCTGCTGAGGGACATAAGGGCCAAGCTGAAGGATCCCTCTGTGGTGAACGACTACTTCAGGAGTTTTATAAACACATCGCTTATGAGAACCATAAATCCGTTAAATCAAGAGTATATCGATGAGTTACTGGGCGAGGCCGTTGGAAGAAATCAATTCATACCAAAGGTTTGGGCAGACAGCTTGAAAAAATTAATTCCGAATCTCGAGGCGGCGTTGAACCAACAGGTCGATGATGGAGAGGGAAAGAGGGACACGTGGTCCAAGGGGGTTGTTGGCTTCAACGTAGGGCTCGGGGTGGCAACTCTTGAAGATGGCACAAGGATTCCGGTGAGGGCGTGTGGAGGATACACAGTTACAGTCTACTCTAGTAGATATTCGCTTTATGGCTGTGAGCTCTCCGATGGAAGATACGTCTTTTCGACGCACTA
>JBKBOT010000026.1:0-21502 GCA_046293555.1 Pyrobaculum sp.
CTCCTCATGGCGCTGGCGGGAATTGCGGCGGGTCTAGGCCAGCCGGTGGTAAGGCGGCTAGAAGGCCGGCTGGACCCACGACGCGGCGCCGCCGTGGGGCTTGTGGCCACCGCCGTTGGGCTCACCCAGCTGGCCCTGGCGCTTGAGGCAAGGCCGCTGCTATACGCCGGCGTGTTGACAGCAGCCTTGGGGCAAGTGGTGGCAGGCGCCTTTATCTACACGCTGGTTTCTAAAACCCACGGCGGCTTGGGGCTAGGGCTGGGGGCCTTACAGTCGGCGGGGGCCCTCGGCAGAATTATAGGGCCCTCCCTAGGGGGCTTTCTCTACGTCCACGTCAGCCCCACGGGGCCCTTCATAGCCGCCATGTTGGTAGTCGTGGCCGCAATCCCGTTTATATACCTCCGCCCCCCCTCTTGACCTCGTTCTTGAGGCAGTCCGTGCCGCCTCGCTAATTTAATATACGCGTATTTAGCCCCATGGAGGTAGACACGGCCGTGGTGGGGCCTCTCGCCACAAACAGCTACCTGATATGTGAGAGAGATGAATGCCTGCTGGTAGACCCCGGCGGCGACGCCGCGGAGCTGCTAGGCCGTCTGGGCCGCCGCGTCCTCGTCGCCATGGTGGCTACCCACCTCCATTTTGACCACGTGGCTGCCGTGGCCGCGGTGGCTGAAACCACGGGGGCCCCCTTCTACGCCCACCCCGCGGACTGGGAGGTATACAGAGAGCTAAACTCCATGGCGGAAGAATGGGGCTTCGAGCTGCCGGAGCTACCCGCCCCCAAGCCTCCTGGCGGCAGGCTTTGGCGGCTAGAGGTGATACACACCCCGGGCCACACCCCGGGCTCCATATCTCTAGCTGGCGACAACTTTGTCCTCACCGGCGATACGCTTTTCCACATGTCCGTAGGGCGGACAGACCTGCCGTATGGCAGCTGGCGGCAGCTAGTCCAGTCGCTCTGCGCCCTGTTGAGACTACCTCCGGACTATGTGGTATATCCAGGCCACGGCCCCAGGACGTACATTGGAGTAGAGCGGAGGGAAAACCCCTACGCCCATTACTGCATGCGGTAAGCCGCCTCCCAGAACTCCAGCTCGTACTCCGCGGCCGTCTTGAAATACGGCAGGAGCCTCCTGGGCTCTGCCCCAGCCAGAGCCCTTTTTACCCCCTCTACCAACGCCCTATATTCCGAGGTTAGATACGTAGAGGCCCACTTGACGTAAAGCTCCACCCTATTTTGTCTCAACTTATCTCGATGGGCCTCCGCAATGTCTAGATAAGTCCAGAAACATGGCGCCACCGCCGCCATGCAGGCATAAAAGTCCTCCAGGGCGCAGGTAGAAAGGAGAAAAGCCATGTAGGCCCTGTTCACCCAGTTGGGCTCTGTGGCCACCGCCTGCTCTACCGAAAGCCCCACCTCTTGCAAAAACCTCTCGTAGTTAGCCATCTCCCCCGTCGCAGTGCCATAGGCGAGGCTAAGCGCCATTTTCATCTCGCCCACGCCAGGCGCCCTGGCGGCCGCCAGAGAGAGTGCCCTGGCGAAATTGACAAGATAGAAATAGTCCTGTAGGAGGTAATAACGGAATTTCTCCAACGGGAGCACCCCGCCATATAGCTCCACCACAAAGGGGTGACGTAAGATCTTCCCCCACAACTCCCCAACCCCCCTACGCAACTCCTCAGCCATGTAGATAAAGACACATATAAAAATAAAGACGCTGGGATTTAACGGGAATAAAAAGAGTGTCAAGAAGGTGCGATTATTACCAACAACGCCGGAAAGCTGTATTGCTCACTGTTTATCCCAATAGCCACAAGCCAACACGCAGAAGTGTCCACCCCGCCTTTATAGCTAGCGGCACCGGGCTACAACACCACTGGTACCTTTCGCCAAGAGTTCTAACGGCTTGGCCCCACGAGTGAAGACAAAACTGCGGCCCAAAAGGGAACGACCCCCCAATGCTCTCAGCAGGCACCATCGGTAAGTAACGTGCCAATGGAGAGTCGGCAGTCACCACATATCGACAAAGGGGCCAATAAGCCCAAATGATCTTCACGCCCCCAGTCAGCGCGGTTGGTGGTTAGACCACGTGAGGAACTTTAACAAGAAGGATGGAAGACGATGTGAAAACTGAAAAAAAGAGGGGGTTTTATGCGATTAGTTGCCAACTTACCCAATACAGTATCCCCAACAGTATTGCAGCCAATATTATGCTGCCAGCCACGAGTTTTTTCTCTACTGGCAGGATTGGCTCTACCACCCTCTCCACCTTACCCTCGGTCTTTTCTTTCTCTGTCATATTACCTCAAGAAGAAGTGGTGTACGTCGTGGAAGAATATCCAGCTGATAGCTAACCCGATCCATATTATGAAGCCAAATAGCGCTATGAAGTACACCGCCGCCAGTTTCCCGTAGCCCTCTTTACGCAAGGTGGAGAAATCTGTAACTAGCCCAATGCTGAAAAAGGTAAGCGCGAAGAACATCTTCCTAAATACGTCTGTCTGCTTTGTGGCGTCGTCAAATGGCTTTAATGCCTTCTTGGTCGCATCTGGCACCTTCTCTGGCGGAAGCCCCGCGGTGGCTGCGCTCACCGCCGCAGAGGCGAGAGCCAGCAACACAAAGAACGTGACGAAGTAGCCAATGACGAACTTGGGGAATCTAAACCAGATCTCTATCTTTCTCACCTTCTCCCCCGGCCTTCTATCAATGTAGTAAACCCAAATAACTGCGAGAATGAACGCCCAAACTCCAATAAATATGTCTATAAATAGCTTCACCATAACTCCCGCGTTTAGTATCCAGCCTTTTAACGGCTCGTATTGTGGATTTGTGCCGACAATTAGGGCGTCTACAATACTGGCGCTGGCAGCCGCGGCGCCGTCTGTCTTAACGGCTAGACCCATCCAAGCTCCCGCCACTAGCGGCTGGTGTGCTAAAAACACCGCTGCCACAATGGGCAGGATTACTAACTCAACTGCCGCAAATACGACAACTAGCGAGGCGACCATGATGGGCACCACCGGCCTTGCTCTTATCGCGGCGGCGGTGGCTATGGCGGCAGATACGCCACATATGGCAATTCCAGACGCCAGTGGCGCAGCCCACTCTCTACTAAATTTAAAGAATTTACGAGCTACGAAGTAAGTAAGGGCCCAGTAGATTAAATACGCCTCTATAATTGCGGCAACGCCCCTGAAGAAGAAGTTAGCTAAAACTCTTGGGTCGATGGTAACAGCCTTCACGCCCACTATTGCGCCCAGGAGGACAATGGCAGTTTTTATAAACCACTCAGGTCTAGCCGCCTCTCTTAACTTTTCTGCAAACTTCCTGAAGAAATTGCCAATTATCAAGCCGAGAATTAAGGCAAAGAGATAACCAAACTCTCCAGTCAGTCTTAAACTCCAGGGGATGCCAGATTTGGCGGGATCGGTAGAGGCGATGTAGGCATAGTGGCCAATTACCCAACATAACATCGTGAGGAAGAAAATTACCGTAAAGCCTAACGCAAATCTCTTTAAATTCCACCCCATGGCGGCTGCGCCAATAGAGAGGATGGCTAGAAACACTATGTAGGTAACAATCAGGGAGCCCAAACCCCCGAGATACTCATACGCCTTTGAGATCGGCACTATTGCCTTTGCCGGATCAACCCATTCTATTACATTAGCCGCCCACCCCAAGACGTTATAGCCATAGACGTATAACAGCCCTAGGAAGAATATAAGCAAGCCAAGCCACAACGCCCACCAGTCCTCTTTCTTCCACAACGAACTCCAATCGATAGAGGACATGTAAAACCCTTTGGCTTAGATTTATAAGTTTTATTACCGATAAACTCAGTAATATTAATTATTTATGTTTCTATAAAAAATTATGTATACACATATATATATTTATCAAATTTGATAATACCTTTTCTAAGTGTAGACATAGTGATATAAATAGATAATGTTAGATAAAAATATATATTTTTGGACGTGGTCGCTCAGTATAAATATATATTTCAATTATTAAGTGTGATTGCCCAAGTGGAGGTGTCTACACACTGTAACGCCATGTGTACCTACTGTCCAGTAACTATTTACCGCAGCCAGTGGGATAGCCGTTTTATCGACACTACACTCTTCTCTAAAATAATACATGAGGGCATTGATATCATTAAACATATACATTTACAAGGTTGGGGAGAGCCGTTATTACATCCACATTTTTCACATTTATTAAAAGAGGCAAGTCGTCTCTACAAGACAAGCTTTACTACAAACGCCACTCTGCTAAGCCGCCTGGCAGATAGAATAATTGAGGCAGGGGTAGACGTGATGGCAGTCACCTTCGCCGGCGCTAAAGAGGAGACACACGACAGAATTAGAGTAGGGAACCCACTACGCTTGGTGACTCACAACCTCAAAGCCTTTATAGAGAGAGCTAGATCCAATAAGCCACATGTCGTTGCTATATACATGATGTTAAGAGATACAGTAGAAGAATTGCCGCAATTTGTCGACCTAGCCGCCGCCATAGGTGTAGACGAAATTAGGTTAAGCAATCTGAGCTATATCCCACACCCAGATCTCTGGCACCTAAAGGTATACTCGCCTTTCTTCAAGCCGCCGCCACCTCACGTCTTGTCTATAATTCAGACGGCTAAAGAAAAAGCGGAGAAATACGGCATAAAGATATCCCATAGAAACTACACGCCTATAGAACACGTGGAATGTCCCGAATCCCCCACCACAACAATATACATAGACGTAAAGGGAAATGTGGCCCCATGTCCTTACCTCAGCCTAACTGGGGCTATTAGATGTTTTGAGGGGAAATGTGAAAAACTACCCAAAGTGACATACGGCAACCTATATGAGAGTAGCCTCAAAGAGATATTAAAAAGTCGAAATTTCAAAATTTTTACAGATAAGTTTAGAAAACGTACAAACGAGTTATTTGCCCCACCCCCAGATGAATGTACAAAATGCTACCGGCTGTATTGGATCTAACCACTGTCCCCCACGGCGTCACAGATAACGCAGAGGTCTCTGTAACTACCACGGCGTGACAGCCCACTTTAGACACGCCTTGCGATAATTGCCACCGGCTCTTGACGAAATCCCCCGTAAGTCAGTATATTATCACTTCGCCCACTTTAAATTCCCACAACGCCCTAATCATTCACCACATCTCGAAAAGGCCTCGGCATGGAGTACTTCATAGTAAAAAGCTGGCTCTACGTGAAGAGGGCGAGAGTGAAGACAAAAAAGGTCACAACGCCGGGGGCTTTACGTGGACTTAGCGAGTGAGCTTCCTAGCCGGCATGTAGTCTCTATCCACGGTCCAAGCAGACGACTGCTTGCTAACGTCCTTTACGACATCATAGGATTCACAGTATTGTCGCTATCCCAGATTATATCAAAGTCCCAACGCCTTCACTATAAATCTCAACGTGTCGACACCCCCGGCGTCAGATCTCACCAAAAGCGCCTCCTAGCCACTACCCCCACTATATTCTTCTTTAATATATTATTCTCACGCCGTACTTACAACTTATGTATACAACAGCCGACCCCCAAAACGCGTTAAAAGCCTCAACGCCCCACTGGAGACACGCCAGAAGGACAAACCAGAGTAAAATATTTAAAGTCTATTCGTCCGCCAGGGTTATGGCGTTGGTGCTCCTATTTGAAAACGCCAGATGAGCTAAAAGAACTTACGCAATATGGTGTAAACCTCATGTCGCTATTTGAATGTACCAACATAGCCGATCTCAACGCGATTAGAGACAAGTTCGTTATAGTTGTAGAAAGTCCACAACTCGCAGAAAGACTCGGCGTTGTTAACATCACGCTAAAAGAGGCATATGAGTACTTACAGCTATTAAAAAAACACCCCCGTGACAAAAAGTCCACACCCCACTCTTCTTCCCAAGGGGTGTTATATATAACATCTACAGCTAAGCTCGTAGGAAGTTCCGATAGTTATCAGACCCCCACAAAAGGCCTTACAGCCAAGCTTGCCATTTGAGCCCTGCTGGAGACAGGTGTTGCCAGACGTCCTGGCGGCAAGTCTGGATTGAAAACGCCGTAGGGAGACCTCGCGAAAAAACAGTAAAACGTAACTAATGGAAAACAAAGAAGGGGCCCAAGCCACAAAGCCGAGGAGATATCGTCACCTCTACGTATGGGCGAAGACGCCACAAGAGGCGGGGTGGAGTATGGCGATGGAATAGCTACGGGGCGCCACAAGATGTGAAATACGACGTCGTGCTAACGGCAGGGTGATACTTGTGGAGATAGCCACATCGAGAGACGTTGTAAAATAGAGGAGTTAAGGTAAGATCCGCCGTATATACACAACAGAGATCCGGTAGGTGGGGGTATTTACAAATAATAGCTCTATGCCCCCCATAAGTGGTGATATATGTCGTTATACACTTATCTATGTGCTCAGTTTTATTCCCGCCAATGACCACAGGGCCTCTCACTGTGGCACATAGCTCCCATGGCCGATATCTGCTGCTGACACCGAGATGGCCGCTGCCTTCTGGCCGCCGGCGGTTAGTTCTACCGCCATAAACGCCACTCCAGACGACACACGCCGTCTTTCCACCACGCCGCCCCGCCGATTTCACCACGACCACCTGTCGATTACCGCCGGGCCTTTAAACAGAAAGGCTCTCAATAACCACTACCCGCCGGCTCACGCCACGACGCCAATAAACCTCAGGGCCACATATGTAAACAACAGCCCGAAGGCAGTCTTTAGAAGCCTAGCGGGGGCCCGCGAGGCGGCCCAAGCCCCCAGCTGCGCCCCCGCCAGAGACCCCACGCCGAGAGTCAAGGCGTCTACCACATCTACAAACCCCTGCCCCACTTTAAACGCCGCACTTACGAGAGCCATAGGCAGGAAGGCAACCATCGACGTCCCCACGGAGAGCCTCATGGAGAGGCCCAACAGGTAGATATAGGCGGGGACGAGGAGGAAGCCGCCGCCCACCCCGAACACCCCCGCGGCGGCCCCAGCCGCAAGCCCAACGGCAAGAGACCCCCAACGCCCCACACGCCGCCTCGGGCTCCCAACTCCCCTCACCCCCTCGTACACCATCCGCAAGGCGGTGTACAGCAGTAGAAACCCCAGCCCCACCTCAAGAGCTCCAGCCATGCCAGCCAGGTGGGGAAACGCCAGCGACCCCGCCACAGACCCCACCACGCCGCCGGCCCCCGAGCGGAGAGCCACATCTCTCTCCACATTGTGCCGCCACATGTGGCCAGCCGAGCCGGAGACGGCGGTTAACACCACAGCCACGATGCTAGTCCCCACCGCCACGGCCATGGGCAAATTCAGCCAAAACACCAAGAGCGGCAACATCACCACACCCCCGCCAATTCCCAGCAGGCCGCCTAACACCCCCGCCGCCAGCCCCACGAGGGATAGTAAAAACAGGTCAGCCACAAGCCCGCTATAGACACACTATAAAAATATTAAATAGACAACTCAGCAAAGACGTGGCTAGGTACATACTCATACCTATCGCCGCCGGCGCGCTACTTATGGCAATTGCCATCCTGGCAGACCTCTACGCCAACCCCATCATGTCAATAGCCATACTGGGGGCGGCAATAACCCTGGTTTCCTACCTAGAACATCGGGTGGTAACCAAGATGTACTACATGGATTACCTCAAGAGGGTAGAGAAAAAAATTCCAGACGCCCCCAGCGGCAGGCCGTACTTCTTCGTAGAAAGCCGCCGGGTCTATATCGCAATACCTACATGGGGCGGCGTGGCCACTCTCGACGCCCCACTCCCACCAAGATTCATAAAACCCAGAAAGAAAACCCTAGAGGAGAGCCTACAGGCAGCACTATCCACAGTAGGTAAAGACATAGAGATGTACAACTGGGGCAATACGGTAGTCATAAAGATGCGGCACCTCGGCATAGAGACGCCACCCAAGTTCAGACAGACAATAGGCACACTAGAAGCCGCCATGGCGGCGGCAATAATAGCCACGATAACAGGACAACCCACACAGATAGAACACGACGAAGAAGAAAGAGAAGCAGAAAACATCACCACCAGAAAAATAGTAATAAAAACCAGCCCCTCCTCTCAACACTAAACACCACCCACGCCACCGGCCAGCCCAACGGCAGCCCGCCCGAGGCCACCACGCGACACGGTTTGCCCCCACTTTTACAGACGCCGAGATTTATCTAGCCAGCGCCGCCGGGCTGATTCAACCGGCTGAACCAGCCACGCCGAGGCCCCCTCCACGTCTATGAGGCCCCCGGAGCTAGATAGAGCCCTCGCCCCAGCTCACGGCCATCAAAATGCTGTGGTGGAGGCACGCCCGTACCCCCCTTGGCCACCGCGGGAGATATGAAGACATATAATGCTCTTTAGTGGCCAGCTCGTTGGCTTATATATAGCCACACCCCCCTCCGCCGGCGCCTTGACCACGTCCCCCACCTCGCCTCTATACTGTCGTCAACACCCCCCCAGCCCCTCGCGGCTCAGCCCCGGCCTGGACACCATTTAGGCCTGTGGTGTACCTCTAAAGCCCGCCGTAGTTAACATTTTAACTCCGTCTGTCCAAAGGGGGCGTTGGTGGCGGGAGTGGTGGCGTGTATCACCTCCCCACGGCGTAGACTTTGAAAACCTGGCGGGGCTTTTCACTTCTGTCAACACCCTATCCCCACACTTCTTGAGAAAAAGAAAGTCCCCAGCCGCTCTACAGTCCACATCTACCATAGGACATAAAGGCAACTCACAGGAGGTATGTCTATGGAGACAAAATAGCCACGCCGCGTGGCGACAAGGTGCTTTGTAAACCGCATTCTGGCTAAAGACATCACGCGGTTGCCACACTCCCACGCCGACTTCTCTAAATTTTTATATTGATTCTTTAAAGTTTATCTATGTTTTAAACTATATATTTATAATGGAAAAATATTTATATTAGTTAGTTTTATTAAAAACATGAAGAAGGTATATCTGGTCATAATAATTGTGGTTATTATAGTAATTGCGGCAGTCCTCTTACTAACCACAATGTCCAAAGGGCCTTCTCCCGCGCCTGGACTGGTTTATAAAGGGTCTAAGGAGTACTCTTTGCCTAGCTACTACTACCAGTGGTTAAACATACCGACACAAGTCGCCGTCAGGACTTATTTTGTGGAAGGTGTAAACGCGGCAGAGGTTTTAAATTGGTATAAGGCAGAGCTGCCACGTGTGGGTTATGAAATTCTCCAGCCGCCTGTAATCCAAACTCTTTCAACACCTCAAGGCTCTTTAGAATGGGGACTTCTTATAGCTAAGAGAGGCGATATGGGCCTTGGGGTTTGGGCTGTCAGCGGGGCACAGGTGGCGGTAGAGGGCAGACGAGGCACGTTATATCTCGTGGCTGAAGGTAACATCAAAGAATTTGTGCCGCCCGAGACCTCGACTCCTGGCGAAAAACTACCGCCGACAGACTTGGCAAGTGGAGAAGAGCCAATAGAGAGATATCCAGGTTCTAAAATGCTCACCTACCAGAAGAGCGAGGGCTTCCCCACAGTCATAATAATTGACTACGGGACGGCAGACAACATGCAGAAAGTGGCGGAGTGGTATAAGAAGGAGCTTCAGCTCAAAGGCTGGGATATAAAAGACGAGCGGAGAAGTGCAGAAAAAATCTCTCTACATCTCATAAAAGAGAGAGAGGAGCTGGGGGTAGTAATCTACGCCCCAACAAGCGAGAGAAGCTACACCTCGATATCTATCCACTACGGCTTGTATAAACTCCCCACTAGAGACTTGGCAAGTGGAGAAGAGCCAATAGAGAGATATCCAGGTTCTATAATGCTTAGACACTCCTCGACGACGTACATGGGCGTGAAGATGATAGACATAACATACGCCACCCACGACGGCGTAGATAAAGTAGCCTCGTGGTACGACAGCTATCTGGCGGCGAACCAATGGCAAGTCGCCACGTCGTCGGTGTCAGACGGGGCAAAGACAGTCACCGCCTTTAAGAAAAAGGCATTTATCTCACTCACTGTCTCGCCAAAGGCAGGCTACACCGAGATAAATATTGTATACCAAGGCTAGTGTGAAAAAAGCTGTGTTTTTTATACTTTTCCTATTGGCGTTAATTTTTCTAATTGCCTATTTTGATAAAAAGGAGGCGGGTTTAGAAAGTATCTCCCCCCAAAAAAAGCTTGAAAACATCCCAGAAAACTACCTGCCGCCAAAACTTCCGTGGGGGCTAGAGAGGGGCAGCGCCGAGAGTGACAATTTTTACCCCTCCACACTTCCAAGAAAGCCAAAAGTAGTCTTTGTGGCTAACATCTCTGCAAATGTCGGCGGGAGGCTAGCCACCGCCGTTGTTGAAAGAGATAAAATTTTTCTAGCCGACAGCCGGGGGGTCTACGCCCTTAGAAGAGACGACGGCTCTTTAATCTGGGGCGTAGAGATATATCTCGACAACCTTTACGAAAGAAAAACCTCCCACCCACAGCCAGTAGAGAAGTGGAAAGCTTTAGGCCTGCAGAAGTTTGTCAAAACTTATGGAGTGGGGAAACACCTCTATGTAGCCACCACGTCAGATAAAGGAGAGGCCTATCTCCTCGCCTTTGATAAAGACACAGGCGACCTCATGTGGAAAACCGCGCTTAAGCCCGGCGGCCTGCCTCCCACCACAGATCTTGTGGTGACAGAGGGGAGAGTTTACGTAAGTAGCGGGGGTTATATCTACTGCGTCTCTGAAGACGGCCTCCTCCTCTGGCGTAGCGAAGTTGAGACAGAGGCCAGAGGCTTAGCCTACGGCGGCGAGATGTTATTTGTAACATCCTCTAAGAAGCTTTATGCACTTGATGCAAAAACTGGCGAAGTTCTTTGGGTTTTTAAACACGACAACGTCTTAGCCACGCCGTCTTACAGAAGAGAAAAAATAATCCTATCTGACCTAGAGGGAGCCCTCCTGGCGCTTTCTAAAGACGGAAAACTTCTCTGGAAAAACCACCTGGGGGACGGAGGCCTCCACCTTGCGGTAAATACCCAAAATATCTTTGCGGCGGGGAGGGGAGTAAGTATCTTCACGCTAGATGGGGAAGCTAGGGGAAACTTTACAACAGATGGCGAAGAGGGAGGAAGGCCGGTGGCGTCACGAGACGTGGTTATCCTGCCTGTGGCGAGACGTGGCGAGGGCAAGATCTACTTACTGTGGCGTGGTTGGGCAAAACTCGCCGAATTTATTTTTGACAACCAGGAGGTGTGGACGCCTACAGTCAGCGCCGCCTATGGTGAAATATATGTAGTTCCAAATCCAAACCAGTTATACAAACTAGCCGACGTGGAAAAACCCCAGATAGCCGCCGTAGAGGCCAAGCTACAGAACAACACCTTAGTTCTCTATGTAAAGGCTTATGACGAGGGAAGCGCCATATATAAAGTCCTCCTAGCCTATAGCATAAACAACTCGCCATGGGGCTATATAGAGATGGAAATTGCAAAAAGATACGTCACAGAGCCCACCGGCGGTTATGGCCTTAGAGAAGAAGACTACATAACCGCAATAGAGGCACAACCAGGCTCAACTATAGAATTTTACATCGTGGCTATAGACAACTCTGGAAATTACGAAATTTCAAAAAACTACGCCTACCGCATCTCCCAACAATAAACCTAAGAAACGACAATACACCCCACATAGCTAGCCACTCACTAAAAGCCCCCCAGAGCTGCCTTGAGGCAACACCTAGAGAGAGCCATGCATAATGTTCCAGAGCACCCATCACGAGAGTAAAATACCTACCTGATATACAACAAGAAAAACCCATATCAGACTTAAGGGATCTCTAACAGCTGGCGTCAGTTTACAAAGCCACCCCGCCGCCGGCATGTTTAACACAAGGGTAATCCCCATGACGACAAGCCTCTGGACATTTTCAGACCCTCTTGCCCAACTAACTAAAGAAACCAACTAAATAAATACAAAACCGCGACGGATATGCAAAGACATATAAAATGCAACAAGTTTTAACCTTTACCCCAATAGTACATATTTCTATATACATTTCTAGGTTTTTCTATATCGGTTTTGTAGACGGCAGATCTCTTCGCCGTGTTTTTTCGCCGTGTTAGAGGGTGCCCCCTAACACAGCAACCCGCCAGACAACACGCCGCCGATAGAACTTTGTAAAGTGTGGCGTACCTCCCGTTTTTCTTTATAACGTAAGCTTTATATATTGATTTTACATTTGTCTACCCCCCTCGCCGTGTTAAAGCATTTAAAAAACGTCGTGCAACTTCCTCTTTACTTTTGTATACTATATATCGGTAAAGGGGATATGTGTATTTGTAAAGAGTTATCCAATTTATAAAACGTCGTGCAGCTTGAACCACGACGTCGACGCCGAGACAAACTGTCACGATGTAGACCACTCAAAAAATAACGGCGTGCCGAAAGAAATTAGAAAAACTTTGAAACTAGGCAAACACAGAAAAAGCCATGCGGCGTGTAAAACCCCAAGACAGCGAGAGAAAAACTTAAAAACCCCCAAAAACAATTATCCAGAAACCCCAGAATCTCAAAGAGAGGATTGAAAGACGGCCATGTCCACGGGCTGGCCCTTCTAGCCTCACGCCATTGGCGTGGACTATATCCTTTTTCTTTTTCTCTCTCAACCCCGGGGGATGTGCCCCCGGGGGGCTTAGCCCCCGTCTGGCCCCACGCCAATGGTGAGTGTATCCTAATTCTCTATCTTTATCTCTAGCCACCCACCACGGGGGCGGCTGACTCCACGCCATCGTTATCAGGGGATCTTTCTTTCTCTCTTTTTCTTTCTCTCTTAGCCCTGGGGATGTGCCCCCGTGGGGCTAACCCCCATCTTACGCCACTGCCCTGACGCCGTATTTGTGATATAAGTGTATTACATGTGTATTACGTTTTGAGAGACATCACTGTTATAAATATGGACGTTTCTATAGACATGGCCCAAACTCAAACCCCAGAACAAACAGTTGATCAACAAACGGTTATGAAGGATGTATGGCAGTTGATACGTAAGGACGTTGCTAATGTATTAGCCACAGAGCTTGACGAGGAAATTGCAAACGAATGTACTGAGGCATTTTCATACTGTAGAACCGCGATTACGGGGTTGTGGATGGATTGGGATGGCGATGGTCCTGGTAAAAATGATCAGTTTGTGATGGATGTCAGATGCGGCGATTATGATTGGCTAGAAGAGACGCTTTGTCATAATGAAGAAGATGATGAAGAAGGCGAGAAGGATGAAGAGGGTAGAGGGAGGAAACTCGGAGATATTTACGTCAATGTTAACGCTATTGACGTTGCTGTTGAATATATACTTGACTACTACAACCTGCCCCTCACAGAGGACGAATTGCTATACGCCATGTACAAAGTAGCGCAAGAAGATGCCAACCTTGTGGCGCACATGGTGGCATACACTGCCGTGACGCCTATTTTGAGCTGGGCTAACGATCATGAGAAGCTGGGTGAGGCTGATGAATATGTGCGACAGTTTGCCGGTAAAGTTGTCGAAATGGGATTATACAATTATCCAGAGCTGCGTGAGTACGCCGATGGCATGGAGCCCGAGGAGGGTATATTTGTCCGCTTGACGGCTAACGGCCTCGATGACGTTTTCAGAAAAATAACTCCACAGTTTGCAAATGTATATCGTTATGCTAGGCCAGATTCGGGTGAATGTTGGATATACTTCCATGATACAATAAGAATATGTAAAGACGAAAGTGAAGATAATAGATATGGGAGATTCACATACAAGGTCACAGTGGAGCACGATGGTCATACGTATAGTTATTACATCGATCCCTTGGATTTCACCAAGGTCATCGTGGAGACATTTAGCTATATATTCGACGTGGGGTACGTGGAGATGAGTAGAGCTCTCAGGAGGTTCATCGACGAGAACCCACGGTATGTTGTACCGATGGTGGAATATGCAATCGCCAAAAGGTGGCGTGATTTAAAACTAACGCCTAGTGAGGAAGTGATTAAATACATCGACAAGTTTGAAGAATTTTTAGACAAATACATCGGCGTTGAGGAAGACGTTGAGGAAGATCAACAATAACCCCTCTTTTTTCCCACCCTCCTTTTTCTCTCATTCCCCTAGCCCACTCTTTTTTCTTTAGTTCATTAACCTTGCTATATCCTAAATCTTTCTCTCCCTCTCCCAGGCTGTGAGTTATCTCTCTCTTTTAACCCCCCTTTTCTACATCGGTGTGTTACGTCAGTTGTCTATATGCGCCATTGGCGCCTCTTTGTATATATCAAAATTGTCCCGGCCAAAGTTATGTAATATCTCTACTTGTCGAACTTGACTGTTATAAATAACTGCATTTAAAATTCCATGGATTGGGTATATGATATAAAGGCAGCTAGAGAGGTGGTGAATAGTGGTAAATTCAGCGTTGTTACCCACGGCGGCGTGGCCCATATGGATGACCTGCTTGCATCGGCCCTTCTGTACAAACACACAGAAGCTGTGTACAGGCTGAATAGTTACGATGAAGTTGTTAGTGTGCCCGGCAACGTCCTCCTTGTGGACTTCGGCGATGCGTTTAGAGACAGGCTGCCGGAACGTTTCGCCGTGCTTGACCACCACGGCGCGCCGGATCCAGCCGCAGAACCATCATCCATAGTGCAGGTAGCAATGCTTCTAGATGTAAAATCATCACCAATGGTGGTCACATTGACACATTTCGTAGACCTATTCGACCGTTTTGGAGTCTCTGTGAAGAAAATCGCAGGGCACTACGGCAGCTCTATGAACTTCGCCTTCACAAAATACTTTAGTGATTTCCACGGCCGTGTTTCAGACAGAATGTTAGAGTTATTGTCAGAAGCATATATGTCGAAAGTCGACGTGGGGTATGTCGAACTCTTCAACGCGTTTCAAATAGTGGAGAGACTGCCATACGGCCATCTGACTGAGATATTCCAACAAACCTTCACCCTGCTTAGACTTATGCAGCGTGCCGCCAGAGACCCCTCTGTGGCTCTATCAAAAGAGGCTATCAACATCGGTTTTGGTATCGACTTCGGCTGTTATGCTGTGCTGGCAGTTCCGGAGCTTGAGCGTTATGCTCTCCAGGGTCTTGACAGATACTTCTCAGACGCCAAACGCGCTGCAGAGACAATTGTTAATAACAACTACATCGAGATAAAACATGGCGATATTACCGCTATCGCCATAGAGGACGCACTGCCGCCCATTTTACTTTGGCAGGCTTTGCAAGATTTAGACCGTGTGGAGAGTCCTACATTCGTTGTTGTAAGAGACTTAAGGAACCCTGGTGCGTATGCCGTCTGGAGGCCAAACGTATATGCGAACAAGATAGACTTCCGAAAGCTGTCCGGCGATTCTGTTATCTTCAAACACAACACGGGCTTTATGGCTGTGGTAAAAGCAAAAAGCGCCGAGGAGGCGGCACGGCTTGTCTCACAACAGCTCTAACCCCCGTTTTTTCAAACCTCTTCTTTTTCTATTTTTGTCTATTTACGCCATCTCTCTTTCTTTATACATATCCAAACTGCTCTTGCTGAAGTTGTGTAATATCTCTAACTGTCGAACGTAACTGTTATAAATATGGACGTTTCTAATAACATGGCTCAAACAGAACAAATAACACAAGTACAACAGACAGTACAAACGATATTAAAACACTGGAAGTCCATTAAGCCGCATATTGCCGATGTTTTCAGGGAAAATGAATATGACGAGCGTGTGTTAGATGCAAATGAGGAGGATAACAAATGGGTTGGCATCTACGTTGTAGAGGGTAATGAAACTCCGCCCGAGAATGCTAAACTCGCAGTTAAGATCAGCTGTGGTAGATATGTAAAGTACATATTACCTAAAGAGCTCTATGGTGACGAAGAGGAGGTTGAAATAAGTTGTAAAGGCGGTTTTAAAATCTACATAGACCTACAGCGGTTTGTAGAGGCTGTCGCAGGTTTTGTAGCAGATGAGCTAGAAGTTGAGGAAGGCGATGTATTAAAAAAGCTTGAATTCCTTGCGCAACATTACCCACGGCAATTCGCTGAGATAGTTGTACCAATCGCAATCGCCTTGGGCCCCGACGTCGAGGCCGACTTACAACCAGATGCTTATTATCACGCCTTTGGTCTCATATGCCGAGAGTTATCCCTTGAAGCCGAAGTCTGTGAGGAGGTTGAAAAACATCCATTTTCTAAATAAACCCTTTTTTCAACCCCCCTTTTTCTCTCTTTTCTTTCCACCCTCTTTTCTCATTTTTTTAAAAAAAAAGTAGGGTGGATGGGGGAGAAAAAATTTATGTTTTTGATAGGAAGTGTTGTATTACCGAGTCGGAGGCGGCGCCTGCAAGCTGGAATAATAAGTACATAAGAAGGAGGAATGCGATGAACTTCAAAAGCTCGCGCTGTATGTCCTTCTTTCTACTTTTCCTCCTGCCGTTTTTCTTACTTCTGCTTTCCCTTTTGCCATTTTTCACAACCTTTACGCTTGTGACTATGCCGTTTTCTCCCCTCTTGCCGTTTTTCTTTTTGTCGTTTACAACTACGACGACACTCTCCCCATCCTTTTCCTTTTTCTTTTCCATGTTTTTAATACTGTGTGTATTTATATACGTGTTGTTCTGTTTTTGTCGATATTACCTACGTCTTTGGCCGGATGTTGCTTGTGGCTTGATGTGTCTGCCGCCGTATGTTCGGCATCCTCGTCTATAGTCGTATGTAATATCTCTATCCGTCGAACTTCACTGTTATAAATACACATACATTTATTGTTATGTTAAACACAATCCCTGGAATAAAAATCGCTAATGTTCAAAAGCTTAAACAAACAAATGAGCTCCCCATCTTGTGGCTGGGGGAGAAAAACGTGGCAATTAACGCCAGCGGTTTTGGCTACATGGTCGAAGTGCCACACAACGTTTTTGCCAAGTTTGGACTCACGTGGAACAACGCGGTATATCCAAAGCTGCCCTACGTGACTGCAGTTCAATACGTCGAGAGGGTCATCGGGGCCGTCAAGCCGTTTGCCCCCGGCGTCTACATCGTGGCCGGGGGGGTGCCGCCTATGGTCGTCAAGGCGGAAAACGTCATAAAGGTACACAGGAAAAACATAACCACAGCCACATCTCGCCACGGCCACATCATCGTACCATCTGGGATTGGCAACACGGCAAACGCGGTTGTGGGCAGGCCTGTAGACCTCTTTACAAATGTTGTGGACACCACAAACATGAAGGCCATACTGTACGTGCCCCCGGTGCGCCTGCTTGTGTTATGCGGCGAAATTTACGCGGTGCCCAAGGGCGAGAAGATTCCCAACTTCGACGAGGTGCCATGCTAGCCAGCACAGTTGTTGAGTACAGCAAACCACTCCCCGTATTGTTATTAAAAGAAGATAGAGTGGCCACGGCTGGCTTTGGCTATGCGGTGAGGTTTATAACAGATAGAGACCCCGGCGAGCTCTACATTGCTGTGTACTACACATTGTTAAAAACGTCTAATTTGTGTATCGCTTATTTTGACTCGCTTAATAACAAGATTAGAAAGAGTAAAAGATGTGTTGATTACGGACGTGACATAAAGGCGAGAAGGCGTTTGTATTTCCACGAGAGGCGACGGCCGTATGATGTGTATTTACACATAAGAGCAAATGATTATATAGGCATAGCGGGCGATTGGCATAATCAGGACTTCACGTCATACGTCTACATACTTCTCTAACCCCCCTTTTTCCCTTCCCCCTCCCCCTCTTTTCTTTAACCTCTTTCCTCGATTACATGTTTTGTCGTATGTAATATCTTTATCTGTCGATAGAAACCTTTATAAATACTTACATTTTTACATCCATGGAAGGGAGAATTACGGCAAAGGTCAGAGACCTAGACGCAATGCTTTCTGCCGTAGAGGCTGTAAATAAATATGCCGTATTACACTTTAGGGAAAATGGCGTATACGTGGGACAGATGGACCAGGGAAAGAACGTCTTCATGAAGATGTTTGTCAGTAAAAGCTTCTTCCAATCATACAGCTCACCTGGCATTACCGCCGTAACGGATGTGGTCACACTCAAGGAGTTAGTTAAGGCGTTAAAACAACAATTCGTTGAGATTGTAATACATGATGACGTCATTCACATCGCTGACCAAACGGTGAAGGCTGACGAATATGTTGAGGATTATGTCGATTTAGAGGTAAAAGATGTGTTTACAGTTGTTGGATTAGACGCATCGCCTACAGAGCTTAAGAAGTTTATCGCCACGCTTGACGACTTCTTTGTGGAGAAAATCGATATGTCTATAGACAAAAAGATTACGAAAATTACGGGAAGGCTTGACGGCAGGTATGTCTTTGAGGCTACATATGAAAACAACTCACATGACGGCAGGGAACAAGCATCTGCATCATATAGCGTACGTTTGTTGACATTGCCGCTAGGGGCTATTTCCAAGGTGGCAAACATCATAAGGCTTTACACCTTCAAGGTCGGCGTTGGTGAAAAGGGACTTTTGATGTTATACCTAGAGGATAGGTATGTTAACGAGTACATAAAACTTGTGTACTACATAACACCGAGGATTGATTGAAAAAAAAATCCTTTTTTTTTTTTTAGTCTATCCTTATTTTAAACCACTTCTTCTTTTTCGGTAGCTCTACAGACAAGACTCCGTTTTTGTATGTAGTCCTTGCCCCATCTGGCTCTACTGTATCCGGCAGCTTTATCTCGTAGTACCTCCGCCCGTCGGATACAATGAGGAGATCTCTCAGCCCTATCTCGTAACGCTTCCGCCCATCGGACTCAACGAAGAGATCTCTAAACACGTTTACAGCGATATCACGTGCGCCAGGGAGTTCCATGGTCACAACAATCTTATCGCCATAGTCAATCACGTCTACGATGTTGTCTTGCTGTGTATCGCAACCGCGACAAGGCATCCGCCTCCTCCATATATCTCCAGGTGCCATGGAGTTAATAATATACGCATATTTAAAGTTTTCTGTCGACAAAAAACGGAAATATTTACTGCAGTTATTGTAACACAAATCGACGGATGTAAGAAAAGTCCAGCTTCTCCACCTCGATGGTCAAAACGCCGTTGTCATATGTGGCCTTCAAGGTGTCTGGATCCACCTCGTGGACGAGATCAACTCTGTAGATAAGCCTTCGATTGCCCCCCTTGGCCCTCACCTCTATACTGCGTCTGTTCTTCCCAACTTTTATCTTTATGTCGTCTTTCTTGACGTCTTGTGGAAACCTCGCCACAACCCTCACCCTGTCTCCAAGGTCGTCAACTTTTGGTGTGGAATTATCTACATCACAACAAACTTCTAGAGGTATTGGCATTTTAATCGTGCGACATGTCCCCTCGTACCCTTTGCATAACCACTCCGCTATCCAGGTTAGCATGGAGATAAACATATGTTTAAAAGCCTGTCGGCATAGATCTCATAAAGCCTCCTAAAGGCAGCAGGCCGTGGCGACATCTCTGACCTCAACGTCACCCATGCATTCACCAACGCCCTGTATTCAAATTTGTCCAACCCCCCAAAGAAGTTATCCACAAGGGGGAAACCAGTCTCTCTTAAGAAGCGATATAGCTCTTCAAGCTCGCCATCTTTGGGCTTGGCCTTGCCGAACCTCACCTCCCTATTTGTGACATGTCTCTCGCCTCCGCCAGGCAGAATGACCTTACCATATGCAGCCTTCAGACGCCATGTGGCCGCATCTGTCGTATCTACACCCAAGGCCCTAAGTATGGGCGTCACGGCCGGGCTGCCGAGGCCAAACACATGTAGCCTGCCTTTAAACCGCCGCCTGGCGGCTTCGATAATGGTGAGGGCATGGCGGCGGGACGTCCCCCTGGTGGTGAGGACATACGGCACAGCCCCGCCGATGGCGAGAGCAGGCGCGTTTTCATACCTCTCTAAATACTCTAGAGATAGCTTGCGGTCCTTATAGACATGTAACACGGGCACAACCTCCATCGTCTTGGACAGCTTCAACCAGTTTTCATACGACCTTTCGAGCTTCTTTCTTGCTAACTCAGGCGGGTCTTGTGGTGTGGGAGGCACGTCCAGGGAGAAGTAGAGATCTGCGTCCACACTTTGGTATATTCTAACTATATATTGTACATCCACAGGGATACCCCTCCTCATGACCTGGTAGCCGCCTGAGTCGAGCCAAAGTTCGCCGTCATATTGTAACATGGATCGGGGATCGCCCCTCACCTCCAAGGCGTTTATGAGTAGGGCTGGTACCCTGAAGTACAGCCAGGGCTTGGGGCTGGCCTTAATGGGCGTGCCCAATGCGATTTTCATTAAATTATTCTACCCCTCTGTCACGCACCCCCCTCGCCCCGGCCGGCCTATGGCGCACCGCCTCGCGGGCAGGGTATTCCTGCGATCTATATTTGTCGAGAAATTTCCACAACGCGGTGCGGACCACCTCGCCGCGGTTTGGAAACAACCCGATCTCTATGAGGTAGTCAATTTGTTCTAAGTCCTCTTTCGGCACTTTGGCTGCTACTACACCAGTTTCAACTAGACGTCTCCTAGGCATGTTTTAAACATAGTACATATTTTTAAACTATGTGGCGGTGGTTCTACCTGGCGGCCGAGGTGGGCGTCGCCGTGTTGTATAGCCTCCTACTAGCCGTGGTTGTTTTCTACACGTTGGCTTTTGGCGTGGCGTATAAACTCCTTGGCATATATGCCGTATGGATATATATACTGTTTATCGTGTTGACTATATTTGCCGCCATGGGGATGATGTACATATTGATTTGCAACCACGGCAAAAGGGCGGCGGTAAGGCTGTTGGCATACTACTCCACAATTGTCATGATGGCTACAACCATGGTATGGGTCCTATAGCATGTGGTTTAAATACGTATAAGGTTTTTTGGATGTGAGTCAGGAGGATTACATAAAGGCCGAGGCGCTTGCCTACAAGATATTCGAGACCGTGGGCGAGAGGTATATGAACGACGTCGTTGAGGAACACGGGGAGGAGATTATAGACAGACTCCGCGAGCTCGCGCCAATGTTAGGCGGCAGGGTGAGGACGATAGGTCGCGTCAAGGAGTTTGAGCTCGACGAATCGACGGCAGATGTGGTTGACGCCGTCATAAAAGAGGAGCTGGAGGGGTTGAAAAGACAGTTTGTCGACGAGGTGGTTCCACGTATTATTGAAAAGCTGCGGGCCAGACTGGCGGAGAGAGCTCCCCACAGGAGGTTTGAGCCGCGGGAGGTTGAGCCTCGAGAGAGGGAGTTAGATTAATACGTCTTTTGTCGAGGTTAACTGTTATAAATAAAAGTTTTTTTATTTCCATGGAGACTGTCGGTGGAGATATACCAAGCGTTTCAAACAACACTACCAAACGATCTACAGCGATGTTGGGACTCATCGCAATTGTGGCGTTTATGGCCATCGTAATAGCAATGGCGCTTTCTGTATACGTCCTACCCGCCGGGGTTG
>JBKBOT010000027.1:0-7967 GCA_046293555.1 Pyrobaculum sp.
GTTTGAGAAGGTGCCGGCTTTTGTCGAGAGATGTCTTGAATGGGGGGTAGGTGGGGCCGCGTTTCTTTTTGAGGTAGTTGTGGAGCTTTTCTGTATTGCTGTCTTAGGTGGTGCCCGGCACGGGGTGTTATCTTTTAGGCGTCTTTCGCCATGGGCTGTGGCCACTTTGCCATCTGGGCCGCTCTGCCTACAGGTGCTCTGGTGGGCGCCTCTGTGTTGTCTATGTCGCCAAAGGTCGCTGGATTTGTGTTTCTACATGTTTTGCCGCCGTTGAGGTGGGGAGACGCCTTCTCCCAGCTGGTTTGGCTAACAGCATAAGGCGTGAGGTATGTTGTAATTCGGCTCTTGTCGAGTGGCTTTCGGCTGACGTGGGGGTGTGTGCTGGTTGGAACCCGCTTTACGTGGCGGGTTGGGGCAGTTATGACAGAATGTCTCTCCTTAACGACGTTGGCGGGGGTGTGGGCATGTGTTACACAGAGAATGATGTACTCCTCGTGGGTGTTGGCCAAAGAGAGGTGCATTTGAGCTGCTGACAGCTCCTGGGCCTCTTATTATTTGAGATGTCGGCGAGCTGTGTGGGAAGATGTGCCCAGAATGTTTGCAACTAACATATTATGACTTTTTTAAGATAGTTTGGCTAAACATGTAAGATTTGTTATATCAAAGCATGTTGTCATATGTAATCGAGATGACAATTGGCATGAGCTATCTTTTGTAGTAAACAAGATTATTTTTTCAGTTGTTTCAACATGTCGGCTAGTTTGGGGTGTTCCTGCATTACTCGGATTAGTTTGGGGTGTTGTTGTAGTACCTGCTCTATTTGGCCGAGATAACAATGGCGACGCCTCTTTCTTTTTCGGCCTCTGGTATGAATTACGTACACGTGGTGTTGTAAGTCAGATGATGACTTTGATACTAACTCCCGCGATACTACTGACAACCGCCCCTCGGCGCCGCATCGCGGACATGTCACAGTCGGCAGGCTGGGCCGCCGGCCGGGTCTGACCTTTATCCCCCTTTCTTCTAGAATTCTTTTTACTTTGCGGGGAGATATCCCGAGAGTTTTTGCTATTTCACCTATTCTCATTCCCGAATTATACATTAGAACTATCATCTCTTTATCCTCATTTTCATGTGTACTATCACAAGTTCGCATGTATTTAGTAATTCTAATGCTTATAAATTTTTCATATCGACGTACAATCGATACCATTACGGGAAAGGGGTGTTAACAGGCGTTACAACAATTGAACGCGTTTATTTGAAACAAAAAACGTGTGGGGAGTGTTAGATACAACATGTTTGCCGCATAGAGCCGGGAGCTACGATATTGCATATTATCTCATCGACGTCAGTGGCGAAATTTATTACCACGGATATCGCCAGACGCCGGGTTTAACGTTTTTAAGAAATGCGGGGCTCAGGCAGATATTGAAGTTCGTAAAGAGCGCAACTCGGAGAAGCCGGTTGTGGACGTTGGGTGTATAGAAGGTCGTTTGGGTTTCTACGTGAAATGACGGCTTGCTGTGAGCTTCTGTTTTTATGTTTTTAATGTGGCGGGATCGTCCTTATTGCCTATTAACTGTGACACGAGTTGGTTTATCTCGTCGAGCTCCTTCTTTAGGGCTTCTCTAATCTTTTTCCTTAAGTTACCTCCTGTAAGTTTTAGGGAGGTGACTTTGGCGTGGCACTGTTTGCTTAACTCCGCCAGCCTTCTGTGCGCTGGGTTGTTTCTATCATATTCCGGTATTGGTAGCATGAAGGGTCTCCTCTGGATATCTCTCTCAGATTGTATAGACTTTATCGCGTCGTTGATGGCGTCTGAGTTCACGATGGCGCAGAGGTAGTGTGCCTCCATTTCGTCGTCGGTTTCATAGTAGTACGACTTGCTTTCAGCTACAAAGCCTTGGGGACTTATTCCGTTTGGGAAGTTGGGTAGAGATTGCCTATCGACTACACACGCCGCTAGGTTTTTCCCACTTGCGTTATAGAGGGTGACGTATCTCTTGTTTGGATTTTGGGTGCTCAACTTGCCCATATAGTCTAGCCAGGATATAACTCTTGGATAATTTTTCAGAGATCTAGCTGTGGCGCGTGTTTGCCAGTATTTCTGAGCTTCTTCAAGCCATTTTGCTGTTGACGTAAATCCTCTGCCTTTTAGGTCATTGACGTCGAGTAGCTTGTAGCCTCTTGAGGTTGGCTCTATTGGTAGAACTACCGGCCTTAGTTTGGTGTATCCAAAAGGCACTATGTCTTCTCCCAGCAGTGTTGCGTATATGAAGTTTGCTTCGACGTTGCCTTTAAGCTCTATTCCTTTCCAGCGGTCATCTGCTCTCCGTAGGGCGTGTTCTGCCGACTTGACAGAAGGCTTTGATAAATCTATTCCCAGTTGTTTATGTACGTCGAAGTCGATAAACCAGAAGGACCTCGGAACTATGGATGCCCCCTCTTTAATCCTGTTGTGATATGGGCTGTGCTTAGTTGGAATCTCAGGTGGGCTGTACATATAGTCACTAACGGCTAGGTATTTCTCCGCCTCTGTCAATTTGGCGTTTTTTTCTGGCAGCTTTCCCGCGTATTTCCTCGCCGGGATGGGGTATTCCGTCTTTCCGCCTTTGGCGGCAATTAAGGCGCAGGATGGGACGTTGAAAAGTGGCGTCACGTCTTCTAGGTCGAGTATTTTGACGAGCCTCATTTCCGGCTTTTTAAATTGTCTAAATTTGACGTGGTGGAAGGCGCCAGTTAGGACGCTTCTAGGCATCACGAATGCCGTCACGCCGCCATCTCTTAGGTAGAGGTCGCTACATCTAGCGAAAAACAGTGTGGCGACCTCCATGTGGGTAAACAGGTGGGTCTGCTCGCTGTCTAGCAGCCCGTATTCTAACACCTGTTGTTTTATGAAGTCTTGGTAGTTCTCGTTTTCGATGGACCGCATAACTATCCACGGTGGGTTGCCGACAATTATGTCAAATTTTGACTCCTTTAACACTATAGGGGCGTAGATGTTGTTAAGTATGAAGATCCATATGGAGTCCAGCCCCTTGTCTATAAGCGTCAGGATTGTACCTAACGTCCCTCTTAACACCTCCAGCTCGTCTTCAGATAGCTGCCTCGGGGCCTCTCTTTTGAAAACCTCGAAGGCGTACCTCCTTAAGTCCTTCCTGTTTTTCAATTCTTCGGCTTCCCTCATTTCTGAGAGAGCCTTCCTGTAGGCGCTTACTGCATCTTTCAGGGCTTTAAGAACACGTCCTAATACAGCACTATTTCTCACCACGCTTTCTGGTATCTCGATGGTGTGGCCATTGACATCAATTTTATAGACGCGGATAGGCGTGATGCCAAATGAAACCTTTGGTGGGCGTATTGAGTCCGCTATGTAGACCGGAATTGTGATGTGTTGTCGTCTTTGGAGTAAATCCCCTAGGGCTATCAGGTAGTTCGCCCTGGCGATGATGGCAGCCAGTGGGTTTATGTCAACCCCAACTATGTTGTTTACAATAAAGTTCAGAATTTCTCCTTCTTTCATGTCTTTAAGTTTCTCTCTCGCCATGTGGATTGCGTTGTAGAGAAAGGTTCCCGAGCCGCAGGCGGGGTCTAAAACCCTGGGGAAGCCCCGGCCTTCCCACAGGCTGACCGCCTCCTTTAGAACTAGCTGGGCTAGCCACTCTGGGGTGTAGTACTCCCCAATCCTGTGTCTCTGGCCCCTCTCGACTATCTCCTGGTAGATCTCCTTGAAGAAATCTTCGTCGATTTGGGTAAAGTCGTATCTTAACAACTCTCTGGCTACCTCGCTAAATAGCGTCAACGCCTCGCCTGATATCTTTGGGTGGGTTATCCAGGTGAAGAAGTCCTCCTCTATGAAGTTTGTAATACCATATGTGGAAAAGTACTCGCCTGCCAGAGCCCTCATTATCTCGTCTTTTTTCACCACGTCGGCCCCGCTGAGCCGTAGGTAGACTATCAGCTTTACTAGGGTGACCAGGTAGGTGTGGTCTATAAAGGAGTCGACTTTTGGCCTGCTGCCATAAACTATCTCCATGTGTCTAGCCCATAGATCCAGCTTGAGTTCTACATCTTTTTCGTCTTTGACCCTGTCCCAGAGGCGGCGGAGCTCGTCGATAACTGCGGCATATGTCGGGCTGCCGGGGCCAAACCTAGACTTTAGGTCTTGGGCTGTAGGCGTAATTTTAGGTTGGGAGAAGATGTATGAATCTAGCCATAGGAAGCTTTCGGCCGGAGGCGCGGTGGCGATATTTATAGAGCCAATTTCCCTCAAGTCGACAACGCGGCCCCCCTCGAGGAGGGGGATATATGCCCTGAACTCTATGCAGTCTGTAGCTATGCCGACATGCCTCCTTTCAGGCTCCCGCTCCTGTAGTGCCTGAAGGTATTTCATTAACTGCTTTTTGGCGGCCTCTAGCTCCCTCTTTAAGTCGGTCTTCACCTCAAAAACCACGTTAGAGAAAATCAGGTCGGCGCTGCCCCTCACACCCCATAGCTTGCTTCCAAGCTTGGCCTCGATGCCGGGTATCAACTCCTCTAGCTTAACTCCAAAGAGTTTAAGTAATTCTGACAAGACTATAAGCTTGCCCTGGTGTGTTTTTGCCTCTCTACATCTCTCTACATGTTTCTTAATTTTCTCGGCGATCTCGTTTTCAATGCCCATATATGTACATGGTGGGGCTAAAAAAATAGCTATACTTAATGGTGTGGATTACCCATGGGGGCGTCGCCGTATGTCGTTTGCCTGTTTGAGTGGCGTGTTTTCGCTTGGGTGCCGGCGTCTCTATTGACCCCGCTGGCTTTCTGGCTGTGGGAACTCGGCGTGTTTGGCCGTCTGTGGGGGGTCTGCGCCAGGTGGGTTGTTGAAGGCTTTTGGGTTGGCGCCGGGGCCGGGATTTGAACCCGGGCCCCCTCGCGGGGACGGGATCTCCAGTCCCGCGCCTTGGGCCGCTCGGCCACCCCGGCTGTCTCTCTGTTGGTGTGGTTTTTTAAGTTTTTGGGTTGTATTGTTGTCTAGAGTTTCGTGGCGTGTGTTTTTAGCTAAAGATTTATATAGGGTGTGTTTCTGTGGTGGCATGTATATGCAGGTTGACTGGTGGGCGCTTTTGGGGGCGTTGGTGGATTATGGCGTGCAGGCGTTGGCGGCGGTTTTGATCATATTGATTGCCTGGGCTGTGGGGAGCATGTTGGGGAAGGCGGTGAACAGGCTTGTGGAGAGAACTGGCCTCGAGAGGGCTTTTGACAGGACTGATGTGGGGAAGGCGTTTAGGGCGGCTGGGGTTGACTTGTCTAACCTAGTGGGCATGTTGGTAACAGCTTTTATTGTGGCTATTGGTATCGTTATTGCTGTTGGCTACCTTAGGATCGGTGGGGAGGCTGGGGCGTTGATTGCAGATGTGGCTAGATACATCCCGAGGCTTGTGGGCGGCATAATTCTGCTTACTGTGGGTATAATCCTGGTGGCGCTTTTGACTGACTATATCGGCAAGCTTCTCACCGGTCTGTTCCCCAAGCAGTTTGTGGAAATTGGCGAGATGTTGAGAAACCTGCTGCTAGTAGGTCTGGTGGCCTTGGTGGTATCTATATCGCTTGACCTCATGTTGTTTACAGGCCAGTTTGTATACCCGCTGATTTTAGGCACCGTGATTATCGGCGCGGGGATTTTTATTGGCCACACTATTGTCCGCAACATTGTGGAAGATCACCCGGAGTTTGCCGGCGCGGCGCCGTATGCCAAGTTCCTGCTGTATTTAATCTTCCTGACTGTAGGTCTTGGCGCCATATTTGCGCAATTCCCACAGACGGCACATGTGGTACAAAACCTGGCCTGGGGCGTGGCAATTGCCGTCGGCATACTGCTGGCGCCGGTGATCTACACACTCGCCAGGAAGATGGCGAGGGAGGCCAAGGAGTAACCTCCTCCCCCCTTTTTCGGCTCCGGCCGGCGGTAGGTGGCGGTGTCGTGTGGGGGGAGCCGGCCGGGGGGTCGAGGCCGGGAAAATGTTAATAAATCCCTGGGGTGGGGTTGGGAGGTATGCATATCGAGATTAGGGACCCCACGGTTGTGGAGCGGCTGAGGCGGCTTTTGCCTCGTCCGGATGCCCCTTTTGACGAGGTGATTGTTAAGCTTTTAGAGCAGCCCTGTAGGCTTAAGGTCCGCGAGGTTGTGGTGGAGGTTCTTGAGGTTTCTACAGAGAAGGTTGTGGAGGCTGTGCGGCAGGCTGTGGCCACCTCGTTGGGTGACCTGGAGAGGAGGGTTTCTCACTCCGTGGAGAGGGCGGTGAGGGAGGCGTTTCGACATGTGTCCATGGTGGAGGGTGGGGGGTGGGAGGCGGTGATTAGAGAGGCGTCGAGGAGGCCTGACGGCTGTCTTACCTTTGCGGAGGTGCGTCGGTATTACGGCAAGAACCTAAATAGCGTCATGTTGAGAAAACGTGGGTTTGTCCAGAGGGAGCGGGGGCTGTGGTGTTGGCCTAGGGGGTGACGAGCTGTTTTACCAGCTTGGGGACTTCTGTCCAGCTTTCTGTCTCTCTGTCTGGAGTGACTTCTGTAGCCCACCGGCGGCGTGCCTCCTCCCAACGTCCGTAGAATACCGTACGTAGGCCGAACCTCTTGGGGAAGTACACGTCGAAGATTGGGTTGTCCCCCACGACGAGGTGTCCCCCCCTGAAGTACTGGGGGCAGGTTTTTGGGCATTGGTACATGTCTGACGTCCTGACGCCATCTACCAGCTTGTCTAGACCTAAGGCCTTGATCACGGGGAGTTGGTAGTAGGCGTGGCCGTTGGTGGCAATTTCTATCTTGTAGCCCGCCTCTCTTAGCTCTCTTAACGCCTCGCGTGCCCCGTCGAAGGTGGTGAAGGTGTGGAGATATCTCTCTAGTATTTCCACCAGGTCTGGGGGGTCGCCTGCGCCGAGGCTGGCGGCTACCTGCCGGAATAGCTGCTGCCAGTCGAAGCCGCGGTGGTCTAGCGCCCTTATGAGCTCCATGCTTTTCTGTCTCACCGCCTCCCGGACGTCTGCCGGGGAGACGCCGGCCCTCCTGGCTACCTCCCTGCTGGCTTCCATGAAGACCGGCTCCCAGTGGGCGTGGGGGATCAGGGTGCCGTCTAGATCTATTAGTACCGTGGCCATATGGCCTCTGCCACTAGCGCCGCTAGCGTCGCGGCGAAGGCGAGAAGGGTGCCGTTTTTGTACTCCAGCCAGGCCCCCCCGAGGGCCCTTAGGGATAGGTACCCCAGCGCCGTGCATGTAGCCAAGACGCCGGCGGCTAGGGCGTAGAGCCTTTCGACATATGTGAGATACGCCAGGGCGAGGCCCGGCGCCAGTGAGGCCAGCGTGGTGTATGCCCCCAGCCGCGCCGCCTTCTGTGGGCCGAGGAGCACAGCTACTGTCTTTACCCCGGCGTTGAGGTCTCCCTCGTGGTCTATAGCCACTTTTACTAACTCCCGCCCCAGGTTTGCCGCCAGGGAGGAGGCGAAGAGTAGCGTCAATATTGGCGACGTCGCCCCGGCGGCCGCCATGCCGTATAGATATGTCGCCGAGGTGAGAAAGGCCACCGTTAGGTTTCCCGCCAGTGGGACTTTTTTTAGCCTCGTGTTATACAGTACGCCGGCTGTCACCACGGCGAGATATACGGCGAGGGGGGCTGGGCCCAGTGGGGCGGCCAGGAGGCCCCCCGCCACAAGTGAGCTGTAAGCCACCGTCTTGGCTGTGTTGACACTTACGGCGCCTGCCACCAGCGGGGCGTCGGGGCGGTTTATTCTATCTTCCTCAATATTTGCAAGGTCGTTGTGGGCAAAGAGGCCTGCCTCGGCTAGAAAGGTGGAGAGCGCCAGGAGGAGGGCGGCATGTGGGCTGCCGCCGCCTGCCACCATGTAGGAGGCTGTGGAGGCCAGTGCTGCCAACACGCCGTGTTCCCCCCTGACTAGACGCCATAGCGACACGGGGCGTGTGGGTGTAGGG
>JBKBOT010000027.1:8064-21451 GCA_046293555.1 Pyrobaculum sp.
TAGGTATAAAAAAGTTTTTAACTGGCCTTTTTGTGCCTCTCGTGGCTGGCTACTCTCTCCCTGACGACAAGGTTGTAGAGCTGGTGTACAGGAGGTATGGCGTCAAGATAGCGCCGGAGCAGATAGCTAGAGCCTACTGGCCCGAGCAGAGGGTGTCTTGGAAGAAATGTGTAGAGGTGGCCAGGTTTGTCAAGGGGATGACGCTTAGGCAGGCGGAGGGCTGGCTGAGAGACGTGGTGGAGTTGAAAAAACCCGTCCCCATCAGGACTTTTAAGAAGAAGCAGGCCCACCACGCGACGCCGTGGAGGGGCTGGCCTGTGGCGAAATGGCCGGTGAAGGTGGCTAGGCGTTTCCTCCAGGCGTTGGAAAATCTGGAGAATAACGCCAGGTTTAGAGGTCTCGACGTGGAGCGGGTGGTGGTCATACATGCCGCGGCCCACAAGGGCGTGAAGATACGTAACATAATGCCGAGGGCTTTCGGCAGGGCGACGCGGTTTGACGAGGAGACTGTAAACATAGAGGTGGTGGGGGTGGAGCTACCTAAGGAGGTTATGCCGAGGCGCCGCCGGCTGAACCTGGCGAGGAGGTAGCCTACAGACGTCTTGCATATCTGTCTGCCTCCCTGTTTTTCCCTCTCGGCACCCAGCTCACCTCGTGGTGTCGAAATTTCTGGAGGAGCTCTCTGGCCCTGGCGTAAAGGGGCTTGAGGTGTGGGGCCCTCACCTTGTAGAGGCCGGCTATCTGCCTTACTACCAGCTGGCTGTCGCCAAATATGTGGATACAGTCGGCGCCTAGCTCCAACGCCTTCTCTAGGGCTTTAACTAGTGCGGTGTATTCCGCGTAGTTATTTGTGCAGTCTTTGGGGCAGGCCACCCCGCCCTCTCCATAGAGCTTCCTTCCCCCCCTGGTGATCACAAATCCGTATGTCCCAACGCCGTCTGGCTGGCAGGCGCCGTCGAAGTATATCTCTAGGCAGTCCACCTAGGGCCGCGTCGGAGGCTTTATCTTGTATTCATCTGAGTACTGGAGCGTGGTGGGGGTTATTCTCACCTCTATGCCGTATATGCCTGGCTTTAGGAGCACGTGGACTACGGCGCGTCTTACCCTATTCTTGGCGTCGTGTCCGGTTTTGTATAGCCTTCCGGCGGTGATTTTCTCAAACCTCGCCCTTTCTGTAGATAGCTTCCCGCTGACCACCACCTCGAAGCCCTTAGCCCCCGCTTCAGTTAGCTGCCTCACTGCTACAAACATGACCCTTCTGAACCTCACCCCCTTGGCCATGGCGTTTGCAATTCGGTATGCCACAACCTTGGGGAACATCTCCGGCGCCTCTATCTTGGAGACGTCTATCACGTCGATTTGTGGGTTTTCTACCCCCAGCTTGTTGGTAAGTATGTGGCTAACTTCTTTCACGATTGCGCCCTTTCTGCCTATAATTCTCGAGGGCCTCTCGGCGTAGATTATAATACGGGTGCCCAGGGGGGTCTTCAGGATTTCTGAGTCTATGTAGCCATATTTGCCGAGCTTGTATTCTAGAAACTCCTTTATGACCCACTTCTTTTTGTTTTCCTCAACAATTTTCTTGTAGATAGCCATCCTCTTTTGTGTAGCCATCGCCAATTCTTTCTACCCGATATATAAACTTTCAGCAAGGGGTGAACCGCTCACC
Source organism: Pyrobaculum sp. (assembly GCA_046293555.1). Lineage (GTDB taxonomy): Archaea > Thermoproteota > Thermoprotei > Thermoproteales > Thermoproteaceae > Pyrobaculum. The sequence goes on from JBKBOT010000027.1 coordinate 9,734, forward strand.
TATCGCCTTAAAGGAATTTACATCACAGATCTGGGGTCCGTGATCTTACCTCTCAACGCGGTGGCGGCGGCTGTGGCTGGGTTTGCCAGATATATCCTCGCGTCGGGGTGCCCCACCCTCCCCCTGAAGTTACGGTTTGTGGTGGTGAGCACCACCTCCCCCGGCCCAGCTATGCCGAAATGTCCGCCGAGACAGGGGCCGCAGGTGCTATATGTCACCACGCAGCCCGCCTTTGTCAATATGTCGATATAGCCGAGCTCCAGCGCCTTTCTGAAGACGTCGTAGCTCGCCGGTATTGCGATACATCTACTCCTGGCCTTTCCCTCTTTTAAGATCCTGGCGGCGACCTCGAGGTCGCCAAGCCTGCCGTTGGTACAGGACCCTATGAAGACCTGATCTACCTCCACGCCCTCCACCTCTCTCACCGACTTGATGTTATCCACGCTATGTGGCGCCGCCACCAGCGGCTCTAGCTTGTCTAGCTCTACTTCATACCTGTCGTGATGTCCCCCCAACTCGAGGCGGGGCGGGCTGTAGGAAACGCCTCTAGCCTCTAGATACGCCACGGTGACTGGATCTGGGGTAAACATGAGGGCGTCTGCCCCCATTTCGGTAGACATGTTGGCCACCGCCGCCCTGTCGTCCATGGGGAAGGCCTTGGGGTTCTCCACAAAGGCCTCTACAGAATAGCCGCTGAGGCCCTCCGCGCCGAATTCGGCCAGTAGGTGTAAAGCCACGTCTTTTCCAGACGTCCCCTTTGGGAACGTGCCCCTTATATATACGGCGAGGGGGGTTGGGGCCACTATCCAGGTCTTGCCTAGTTTCAACATGGCTGCGACGTCTGTGGCGCCCATCCCGTGGGCGAAGGCGCCTACAGCCCCGGCGGTGTTGGTATGTGAGTCTGCGGCGAAGATTATCTGTTCCGGCTTGGCGTATTTCTCCAGTATGACCTGGTGTAATATCCCCCCGCCGACGTCGTAAAAATGCGGAAGCCCCAAGGCCCTGACGTGTCTTCTTATGTAGGCCATGATCTCCGCGGCCCTCTGGGTTGGGGGTGGGGAGAGGTGGTCAAAAGCCACCACTACCCTCTCCCGGTCGAATACCTTCATGCCCATCTCCTCTAGTACTTCTAACACGTGGTAGCCCGTCAGGTCGTGAAACCCCACGAGGTCTGGCGTCACCTCTACCACCTCCCCCGGCGTCGGGATGCGGCCAGTCTTCCTGTAGAATATATAGCCTGTCCACGTCTGCATATAGCTGGAGTGAAATCTACTATAAATACATGAGCTCATTTAGGACTGTAGATACCCGCCTCCGCACCTTTTTAGACACGCCGGCGTTTTTCGCAACCTCTATCACCTCGCCGCCAATTCTCACCTGTAGCTCAAGCTCCCCGAGGTACTGAGGCGCCTGCCTGATGGTGTACCTCCCCTCCCACTGTAACAACTGGAGCGCCTGTAGGATCTCCACGTAGTTTATAACGCCCACGGGGTCGAAGGGGGGCAGCCTCGGGCCCCGCTGCCCCCTCCTGTTGGAGAGGTAGATCTCCCTTATGTAGCCCCCCAGCGCCACGATGGTTGTATATATCTCCTTCATCCCCCTGGCCTTCACCGGGTCGTATACAACCCGCGCCGCCGTGGGCCTTATGGCCCTGGCCACAGCCTCCACGTCTTTAATACGGGACATGGGGGGGACGCCGTAGAGCCAGTTTACCTCCACGCCGTATTCCGCCGCCGTGTTGTAAATTGCGGCTATCTCCCCCATGGCGGGGGGCGGGGGGAGGACAAGCCTCCTTACCCCCATGGCGTCTGCCAGCATGACGTACCACTGGAACTCCCCCGGCCCCACCCTGGGCAACGCCAGCGCCTCTAGGGAGGGGTCCTCAAGCTCCAGCGCTGCGGCTATGGGGGACCTCGAGGTGTCTAAAACGCCGGTCTCCAGGACGTAGGTCAGGCCCATCTGTTCCACAGCTCTCAGCGCCTCCCTCCACCTCCCCCTCTTTAGATATATCTGGAAGGTCATACCAGCCCCAGCGCCGCCTCAGCCGCCGTGACCAGCCTACAGACCACCTGGGGGGCGTCTAGAACGCCTTCGCCAATCCTGTAGACCCCCTCCGCCTCCCTTAAGACCCACTGGTTTTCAAAATCGCCGTGGGGGAAGCCCCCCACCACCACCACCGCGTCTTTAACCAACTGGCCTAACTCCCACAGTGGCTTCCTCTCACCTCTTTCGTGCATCGCCACCCACCTGCCCCCCAGTCTTTCTAACAGCTGGGATAATGTAGACCTCTCCACCTCCATGAGGGGGTCCCCCCTTGGCGGCACGCGGCCGGCGGAGTACAGCTGTTCCGCCAGGGAGAGGAAGTTGTTGTAATTTTTGGGGAGGCGGGCGTCTGGCCGTATTTTAATCACGCGGTCCCCCGCCGTGTGTACATAGGCCCTCCCCATCCCAGATCTAGCCAGCGGGCTGTATTGAAAGGCTAGTAGAGACTGGTGGATTATGTCTGGCCTCCCCCTCCTGGAGGCTTGCGGCAATATCCACATGGCGGGGTGGTGTCTAGCCCTATCTAGCAGCATCTCCCCGGGCTTTTTCCCACGCCTCCTGGCGTCGGCGAGCACCGCCGGGTGGCTCCACAACTCCCGCGGCACCGGCTCTATGGAGGACTCGGCGAGCACTAATATCACTGGAGGAGGCCCTTCTCTAGCTCTTCTATGTCGGCTATAATGGCCTTTATGGCCCTCCCCACGGCCTCTAGGGGGTGTCCCCTACGTACCTTCAACTTGAAGTGTATGTTTTCCAGCAGTGGGTGGTCTACGTCTAGTTGTACGTACTCCACGTCTGGGTCGTTGGAGAGATATTCCACAAGTGGGGAGAAGAGGGTGTATGTCTCCCCCCTTGCCTTAAGCTCGAGGTAGCTGCCGTCCAGCCTTATTACTTCAAACACTTTACGGCATTTTTCCCCCCCTTAAAAACTTTAACGTCTCCTCATATCTCAAGGCCTTGTCTAAAAGCCCCAGCCTCTGTAGCTCCTCTATGGCTTTCCCTATGGTGAGACCTTTGGCGTGTGCATATGCCGTAACTACCCTCTTGGCGTGTGGCGTCAGGGGGTATCTCTCGGCCTCCTTATAGAGCCTAGATATCTCTCCCGCAGTCTTTAAGACCTCGTCGTAGCTCACGTCTGTTTCCAACACGTCGCCTTTGATCTCTGCCGTATGTCCCCTTAGGGTTAACGCGTTGGCAATAGCCTCTGGGGGGATGGGTCTCGCCAGGTTTGTATCTCTAAATAATACCAACAGCGGTATCTTGCCGCCGCCTTTAGCCAAGGCGGCTAGCCTTTTTACTAACTCTGCCTCCTTTTTGTCTTCCAGCTGGATGTAAACATGGAGAAGTCTGGTTTTTACCAGATATGGCGTGTCTAAATGTCTCTCTAGAAGTATTAGAAATCTCTCCACCTCCTCCCTCCTGTGGAATTTAAACGACAGCTCCAACACGCCACATAGGCATCACACTTAAAAAAATTTTATATCGTGGATAATGCCCCATGTGGAGAGAAGAGTGGTGACGCCGGGGGAGGTGGTGGGATATGCCGAGGAGTTTGACGTAAGGGGGGCCGTATATAGTGTGGACTATAGATACATAGCGGCGACTGTAGGTATGGCGTTATTTAACAAGAGTACACACATGGCGTTGGTGAAATCCTTTAGAGATCCCGCCTTGCCCCCACAGGGCGTGGTGGTTTACTGTGTAGTTACAAGCAAGGGGCGGCGGGCCTATATGCTTAAGTGTTTTGCAGTAGAGAGGGGGCAGAGGCCTACAGATCTGAAATACCAAATCACTGGGGTGTTGCCATACCTCTTTACAGACGGCGATTTGGGCATTGGCGACTATATAAGAGGTAAGGTGGTATCCACATATGGCCCCCCAATAGTGGTGTCCATACGGGGTCACACCTATGGCTCTGTCCTCTCCCGATGTCCCCGCTGCGGCTCCGCGTTGAGGAGAAGGGGCATGGCCCTATATTGCCCCAACTGTGGGACAGAGGCGAGGAGAAAAATCGCCGTGGGGTACTACATGATGTAGGTCTTTAGTTCGGAGAGGTGAAGAAGAACCCACGAGCTGACTACATTACTCCAACCTTGCTGAGAAGATCAATTGCGTTGTGTTCTCTAGCTAGCTTCACGTAGGCTTTCTTCTCGCCCCGCGGCGTGATCGACGTGTTGACTTTCTCCACCTCGACGTTATAAAGCCTTTTTATCTCGTCGGCAACTTGCTTCTTGGTGGCAGTCCTGTCTACAATCACTACTATCTTGTTTTCTCTCTCTGCCAGTCTGAGCGTCTTTTCTGTAACTAAAAACCTTATGACTAAAGGCCTCATAGGAAGAGCCCCCTTAGCCTCTCTACCGCTGGAAGCGTCCAGAGCGTCAACCTGCCGGGCGTGCCTCCAGGCGCCAGTACTAACATGTTTAGATGATCTACAGGCACTACGTCTACTCCCGGAAGGTTCCTCACGGCGTTTACCAACGGCGATTTTTGAGAGACTACCACCAAGACGCTTTTAGGCTCCTTATACCGCCTCCCTCTCATCTTCCCCTTGCCGGCCCTTATTTTAAGCTTTTTCGCGGCTCTCTCCACGTCGTCCCAAAGGCCGAGGGCTTGAAACAGTTTTTTAGCCTCTTTAGTCTTGTCGATATTCTCCACGTCGCCGATCACTACTACCGGCAGGGCGGGCACTTTTTCCACCAGGTGGCCTCTCTGAGAGACCCAGGACTTGTAGGCCGTGGCGGCTATGGCGGACCTAATGGCCAGTTTTTTCTCCTTCTTGTTTATCTCCTCGTGTAGCCTCTTCTCCACTCTGGGCGGGTGTGCCCTCCTCCCCCCGCGGGTGTTGGGGGCAAAACAGCCTCGCGGCCATAGGGAGCCTTTATACCTCGGGATTCTGGCTATGCCGAGCCCCACGCCGAAGGACTCACAGCTGTGTTCCTTCCCGGCCCCCTCGTAGACGCCTTTTGGCTGAAACCTCGCGCTTAACGCGCTTAGATACGCCCTCCTGATTAAATCGGGCCTTACTGGCTCTAAGAAGTGTGCTGGCGGCTCTATCTCTGCCGCCGGCCTCCCCTCTAGGTTAAACACCTTGAGTACCTCCGGCGGCCTTTCTGCCGGTTGTACGTAAGGACTTAAGTCCAGCTGTCTGAACACAGCTGTGGCCATATGACCCCTTTAAATACTTGTGCTCACCCAAACCACCTGCGGCTCTGTGGCCGGCGGCGCCCTTTTAGGCGGCCTTACCGGGTGTCTTAACACCACCAGCCTCTTCACCGCCCCGGGGACGCTGCCTTGTGTCAATACGTACGGCCCTTTAATCACGCCGTAGTGAGGGAAGCCGGACTTGGGGGTCACCTCGGCGCCATTTTCGCCAATCTTTAAGATCCTCTTGTTGTACTCAGTCCTCTGGTGGAACCCCATCTGTCCAGATCTCGGCGTGGTGAACATAAGCGCCGGCGCCTGGGGGCCGATGGTGCCGGTACGTCTATGGCCCTTCCTGTGTTTATGCCAGCGGGGTAGTATCTTGACGCCAAACCTCTTGACGACTCCCTGGTAGCCCTTGCCCTTTGTGATTGCCAACACGTCTACCAGCTGCCCTGGGGTAAACACCTCTCTTACAGACACCGTCTTCCCCAAGATGGAAGTGGCGTATTTAACCCTCTCGTCTATATTGCCGCCGCCTATAGGTATTTCTAAAAGCTCTGGCGTCTTTTTGCCTATGCCGGACAGCCTGGGCTGTGTGGCCACAAGCGCCCTCACGTCGACAGCCACGTCTATAAACTGCTCGACTTTCTTCCGCCGCTCATTTTTCGGCGGTGTTAACACCCTCTGGAGGTCTTTTGGGAGCTCTGGCGCCCAGACTTCCCCCACGGCGGTCTTGTAGCCATTTGTTGGGTCTAGGGTGTATAGCCTAAAGCCCATTATGTATAAAGGCGGGGCGTCCAACACTGTGACTGCCTTTACCACCTCCTTCCCGTAGAGGGGGCTTGTGGGCCTGTCCTCCACCACCACCACGTGTGCCATTCCTGCCTTATATGCGGCAAAGCCCAAGAGGGCTGGACTTTCCAGCCTTGCCTCTGGCCACGTGCGGACCCGCGGGGCGATGTCGCTAGCGCGTTTCCGCGGGTATACCCCCATGGAGCCTCGACGCGGTCTATGTATCTTAAGACCCATGGCACGCCACATGGCCCCGTTTATAAACTTTAAATAGGGGAGGTCAATTACTCCATGCGGCAGTTTAAAAAGTGGACATGTGTAAACTGTGGGGGGGAGATAATTGAGGGCCAGCTCTTTACTTTTTACAGCAGGGGGCCGGCGCATTGGGAGTGTTTTGAAAAAGAGCTTTCAGGCAGGCTGTATAAAGACGTAGAGCTGGCGGCGTTATTGCGGCTAGATCATTACCTCCACGGGGGTATCGTCTTGGCGAAACAGCTGGAGCACTTAGTGGAGAGGGAGGAGGTGAGAAACAAGATTGTGGAGATACGTAAACAGCTGGAGGCAATGGCGGCGAGACTTACGGGCGAGATCTCAAGGTAGGCAGGGCCCCTCCGGGATGTCCACCACGTAGGTCTGCCCGAATTTAGACAGGGTTTTTGCTAACTCCTCCGGGCTGTCTGATATAAAGACGTGAGAAGGCCCTGTGCCTGAAACTCCGCCCACGGCGCCTATCCTCAACGCCTCTAGGAGGGGGTCCGGGGGGTAGCCCAAGACGTAGCCGTACGCCACGGCGTTTATCAACATGGCCTCTCTCCACATGCCAAGCCCCGCCTGGACTACCGCCGATCTTACCACCGGCGCGATGGCTCTCATCTCCTCTACCCTATGCCTCCTCTTCTCATACGGCGGTATCAACACCACGGCCCTCCCCGACACCTCCAGCTCCCTTATGGCTAACATCTTCCAGTTGTCTGTAAGAAAGCTTCTCCCCACGGCGCTGGCGACGGCGTCGTCAAAGGCGCCGGTTATGCTGACGCCAGCCCATTTGCTCAACTCTGCGTTCAGCCGGGCTAAGTCGAATGGGTCTATCTCCACCCCCGCCAGCCTCGCCATTGCCCTAAGCACGGCGTTTACAGTAGCGCTGCTGGACTTAAGGCCGCCTGCTGTAGGCAAATCGCCTCTAATCCTGACGGAGAGAGGGCCTAGGCCCCACCTCTCTCTAGCCCGCCTCACGATGTTGTAGATAGGCTCTAGGTCCACCTCGGCGTAGGTGGAGACGTGGTCTATGTCGGCTGGGCAGACCTCAGCCTCTACTCTCAGCGATATGGGGAATGCGGCGCCGTGGCCAGTGGCGATGGCGTTTATGATTGTGCCCCCGCCGTAGGCGCAGGCAGATTCACACCTCATGGCCACACGCCCTGTTTAACGTTTCGAAAGCCTCCTTCAGGAGGTCCCCGCTCTCCACAAGCGCCAGCCTTATGTAGCCAGGCCTCCCGTATAGGGAGCCAGGCAGCGTGGAGACGCCAGCCGCCAGAGCCCTCTGGAAACAAGCCACGTCGTCTTTCACGTAGGGAAATATGTAAAAAGCGCCGCCGGGCTTGACGAACTTAAGTCTTAACCTCTCCGCGAGGGCGGCTCTCTCCATGTACACCCTAGATACCTCCGCCCTCCGTCTGGGCAACATGTGTACAACCTCAGCCACGGCCTTCTGAACCGCCGTCGGGGGGACGTTGACTGTAGCCTTGTTGAACCTAGCCACCTCTCTGGCCAGATCCCTCGGCGCGACCACAGCCCCAATCCTAAGGCCGGGGATGGAGAAAACCTTAGAGAAGCTGTACACCACCGCCGTGGAGGGGCTGAGCTCCAGCGGGGAGGTGAAATCTCTAAACACGATGTCTCTATAGATCTCGTCGCTTATGACAAACTCAGCCACCTCCACCAGCTCTCTCACCTTTTCTCTAGCTAGCACCACGCCGGTGGGGTTGTTGGGGTAATTCACGATGTAGACCCCCCTCTCCCGGAAGTGGGGGACCCAGCCCTCTGGGTCTGCCTCCACAAGCTCGAGCCCCATGTCGAAAACCTCCGCAATTTCGAGGTAGCCGGGGTAGTAGGGAGATACCGCCAGCAGCCTCCTCCTCCTAAAAGCCCACATTAGGGCTGAGAGGCCGTGTCTCCCCCCCACCGTGGCCACCACCTCTCCCGGCTCGACGCCGAAGTAAGCCGCCAGGGCCTCTCTAAACTCCTGTAGGCCCTCGGCGGGGCCGTAGCGGAAGTCTCTAGCCCTCTGTAGCGCCTCTAGCAGCTCGGCTGGCGGCGGGAGGTCCGGGTCGCCTATATCTAGCCTATGTCTGGCGCCGCTCTGTTGGATAAGTCTCAACACCGTGGGGAACTGCATAATTAAATACTGTATTTTTTTCTTATGGGGTATTGATATGCGGCGCCGTGCCGGCGAGAGCCGTTAGAGATGTGGAAAAGGCGATTGAGGCCCCCACCCCCTGCGTCGAGTTGAGACTAGACTACGCGGAGAGGGTGGAGGATCTAACCCCCGCCTTGAGGAAAGCCGTGGAGAGAAAAGTCGCCATCTTCACCATTAGGCACATCTCCGAGGGGGGGAGGTGGACAGGCGGGGAGGAGGAGAGGGCGCAGCTATACGAGAGATTACTTGAGTTAAACCCACATTATGTAGACATCGAGGCGGCCTCCCCCCTGGCCAGAAGGCTGAGGCCTAGAGGCGGCACAAAGATAATTGCCAGCCGTCACGACCTCGAGGGGACTCCCACCCTCGACGTGTTAATAAAATGGGCCAGAGAGGCTGCGGAGGTGGGAGACGTGGTCAAGATAGTGACGTATGCCCACACGCCTCAAGACGGCCTTAGAGTCCTCTCGCTGATAGGGGCGGTGGAGAAGCCAGTGGTGGCCTTCGCCATGGGCCCCGCCGGCGTCTACACGAGGGTGGCTTCTGTGGCCTTGGGGAGCCCTATTGCCTACGTGTCGCTAGGGGAGGCCACGGCGCCGGGGCAGTTGTCTCTAGATGCCTTCTACGCCGCGTTGGTGAGCATCGGCGAGATGCAGGGGGAGAGAGGCCTCCCCGCCTTGAGGGAGGCCTTGGATTGGACAGACGGCGCCATTATGTACATACTGAAGAGGAGGCTGGAGATATGTAGAGACTTGGGTAGGCTAAAGAAGGCGCAGGGCCTCCCCATATATGACGACGTGAGGGAAATGCAGGTGTTGAGAAGAGCTGGCGATTTCCGGCAGATATTTGAGCTAGTGGTGCAGATGTGTAAGGCGGTGCAGCTAGTGGTCTAGCCTCAACGGCGCCATCTTCACCTCAGTCTCTCTAAACTCGCCTTCTGGGGTGGAGTCAGCCACTACCCCCGCGCCGGCCCAGAGGTAGGCGTGGCCCCCCTCTAGATATATGCTTCTAATAATTACGGCGAAATCCGCCCAGTTTTGTGTAACCACGCCGAAACTCCCCGCGAAGGGCCCCCTGGGCTCTGCCTCAAGGGAGTCTATTAGCTCCATCGCCCTGGGCTTGGGGACTCCCGTCACAGTGGTGGTGGGGTTTAACGCAGTCACGGCATCTAGCGGCGTGTAGAGTCCATCCAAGCGACACTGTATGTATGAAACTAAATGTTGGACGTAGTTGTACTTCTCCACGACGAATGTCGCCGCCGGCGTCACAGTGCCCCAACGGCACACTCGCCCCAAGTCGTTCCGCACGGAGTCTATCAACATGATGTGCTCGGCGCGCTCCTTGGCGCTATTTAGCAACTCGGCCTCTAGCGCTCTGTCTTCTTCCTCTGTAGCCCCTCTCGGCTTAGTGCCGCCAATAGGCCCGCTGACAGCCACGCCGTCTCTCACCTTGACTAATATCTCTGGGGAGATGCCGGCGAGACCTAACTCCCCCGCCTCTAGAAAGAAGCGATATCGCCCTTCCGCCGTAAGCCTGCGGAGTATCTCCCGCGGCCGGCAGTCTGTCTCGTATTTCACAAATCGGGCGACCACCAGCTGGAACACCTCGCCTCTAGCTATAGCCTCTTTAGCCGCCTTCACCGCCTCCATATATCTCTCCGCCTCCACGCCGCCGGCGGGCACGCCCTTACAGCTGGCAGATATGCCGCCAGGCGGCGTGTGGCGCCGCCCTACTACAAACAAGACGTCTGGCCAACTGGCCCTCTTTCTCACGGAGATGTTCTCCCAGGGGGCGAGGTGGTATGAGAAAAGGCCTACAGCCACGCCGCCCCTCTTTATGTATCTAGAGACCTCGGCCAGATCTGTAACGACCTCACCCTCCACATATATCTCCAGGTCGCCGCTTTTGAAATAAGCCACGGCCACAGTTTTAATAGGGGCCAAATTTAAGCCGTGTGCGTCCTATATGGCAGAGAGGGTTATCACTCCCTCTTTCTAAAGCCCCTTGCGTATCTCCTCGGCTGTAAATACGTGGCGCTAGACTATATGGCTCTCTACGAGATGTATCTAAAGGGGAGGCGGGGGGTTTACTACGTGGAGGAGCCGTGGGTTTCTGAAGGCGAGGCGCCAGAGCCGCCGTATAGACTACCGCCGCGGCTAGACTACCTCCGGGGCAAGATGCTTCCGGTGCTAGGCAACGCCCAGGTTTACTTCAAGGCCGCGGCAGGCAGCTGTTTAGGCCTGTTGGCAAAGCCCGGGGAGCCTCTGGTGACAGACTTCTTTCTCCCTCTTTACCTCCAGTATGGAGACGTGGAGAGGGCGTTAGACGCCGCGCTGGAGGCCTACCCCTGCGCCGCTAGAAGCAGGGAGGAGCTTATAGACGGGGTGGGGAAGAGATACGACAGGGGGGTGATCTGGCTGGCCTGGACGGCGGGCGCCATATTTACAACGCCGCCTTGGGGCTTCGCCATCTCGGGGGTGTGGGGACTCACGTGGGTGGGCGAACGGCCGCGGGAGGTTCACGCCTATGCCTACCCCCCGCCATATCTGGAGTTAAACCCCCCACAGCTATATATCAACGCCGTGTCCATAAGGGGGCCAAAATGGATGAAATATGTAACAAGGTTCTGGCGGCCGCTCTATATGTACCTCGAGGGGAGGATGGGGAGGGGGGAAATACTCCCGTTGGCTAGAGAGATAGAGGACGTGCTTCAGTTCCGCACGTGTGGAACAAGTTCCGCACGGCGTTTTGCCGATATCCTATAAATCCACCCGCGTAGTTAGGCCCATGAGGCTGGCACTGTTGGCAACATTGGCGCTGGCGTTTGCGGCAATGGCCGCTACGGTTAACGCCACGGATTTCCACCTGTGGCTTAAATGTAAGGCCATAGAGCTGTATGTTAACATCACGATGGCTAACTACACGTTGCCTCAATGTGAGGAGGTGTTAAGGCTAAACTACACCTACCCCGGCAAAGCCCTCCCGATGATTGGCGTTGGGGAGTTGAGAAAACTAAATGTAACAGACCCACGCCAGGTCTTCATACAGCTTAGGGAAATTAGGCTAGCCGCTCTCCGCAACTTGACCGGCCATATAGACAAGATAGTGGCTAGGGAGTACCGCGCGTTAAACGCCTCGAGGGGGCTGGAGGAGGCAGTAAACAACACCGAGAGGGGAATTAAGACGCTTATGGAGGTAGAACGGCTGTTGAGAAGGGTAAATGCCTCTGAACAGGCCGTAAATGCCGTGAGGGAGCACGTCAGGTGGCTTAACCGCACAGGAGAGATGTTAGGACTAAACGTAGATGTGGGGTATTGGCTCAG
>JBKBOT010000028.1:0-21001 GCA_046293555.1 Pyrobaculum sp.
GTTATTACGCCGCGGGGCCTTCTGAAGACTTTTGGGTATATTGGGATAACCTCGCCGTGAGGTATAGCGCCTGTGTGCCAGAGGGCTGGCAGAAGGGCGGGAACGTCTGGGTTTCGTACGACTACCTGTTGGTAACTGGCGGTTTTGTCTACATACAGCCTGTAAGCGGGGCGCTTACCTACATCTCTAACTTTACCGGCGTTGGGAAGTATCTGGCGTTTAGCCCCACGCTTCAAGAAAGTTTTGGCGTCTACTGGAATGGCGTCACGGCCGGCTGTATTTTCGGCGTCTTTCAGCCAGGCTCGCGCTATGTGGAGTTAAGACCGCTGTCCGGACTTGGGGACATCATAGTGAGAGATCAAAATGGCGCAGCCCTACTGCGCCACCAGTGCCAAAACCCACAGACAGGCTACATAGGCTACAAGACACAGCCGGGGGAAATACTAAAGGTGTACCTACTAGAGGCATGGGGGTAGCCCCTCGGGGGTTTCTATGGCTCAGCGTCTCTGTCTTCTGTCGGCCTGTGATAAACCTGTATAGACGCCATAGTGCTGCCTCCAGAGTGCCGCAGCTAGACTCACGGCGTTGTCTGGGCGCCGGCGTTACACCACAGCTGATATGGAGAAATGTCGGCTTACCTCTCCCGGCCCTGGCCTAGATGGCGGCCGTCCTGGTTTTGCCTTATGTCAGCCGTCTAGTTGTTCCGTTTTCACTGCCTTGGGGCGCGCCGCCACACAGTTACCACCGCACCACCCGTCCGGGGAACTTAGGCCATCCTCTTTTTACCCCACCTGACCCGTTGGCGCCAGACCTGCCCCACCCACCGTAGCCACCCCCGGCGGTTATATATCATAATCGCCGTCAGGCCAATCTGGCGCACATCCAACCCCCCGACCTGGGCGCCACCCCCCTAGCCCCCGCCTCAGGGGAAAACTCTCTCACAGTAGCTATATTAGCAATCCCTTTACTAACTCTCTAAAGCGAGTCTGTTCTCTATCTTCGGGAGCTTATCGTTTTTCAGCCTGTCTTTTTCGGGCGCTCTCTTTTTGTTGTGGGTTTGGCTACCGCCCTGCTGTGGGTCTGCTCTAGCGGCCATCTAGGGCCTCTGGGGGTGTATATTTGTAAACAGGCGTGCGCCTCCTTGGGCTAGCGGGGCGCACGGCGTAATGTGGCTACGCCTTTGCCGTCTTATGGGGTTTGTCTGTAGAGGTCTTGTGGCGTGTCTATGTCCATGTGGATTGCCGGGTCGTTTACCTCTACATACCTTACGGGGGTCTTGTTGAAGAGGGCCCTCATGCCTATGTCGTTTTCTAGCTCTGTGAGAGCTATGGGGTAGAGGTCTTTGGCTACGGCGACTGGGTTTCCCCTCACGCCTTTATATGTGGGCACTACTGCGCCTTTTTGACAGTGGCGACAGAGTTCTCTCACCGTCTCTGGCCTTACTAGCGGCATGTCGCCCAGCGTGAAGATAATACATCTGGCCTCTATTAATGCAACAATGGCGGCCTTTATGCTTGTAGATATGCCTAACTTCCACCAGGGGTTGTGTATCGCCGGGGCGTCGGCGGCCTTTTTTACCCTCTCCGCGTCGTGGCCTATGACTACATATACCTCACTTACAGCTGCCCTTGCCGTCTCTACGGCCCAACGGATTAGGGGCCTCCCCCTGAATTCTGCCAGTAGCTTGTTGCCGGGGAATCTTGTGGAGGCCCCCGCCGCCAGTACTACCGCGACGCAGTTTGCCACAGGGCGTTATATATCTCCTCTGGCGTGACGGGAGTTTTAGAGAACCTTGTCTTCGCCACTTTTCTCACTGCGTCCTCTACAGCGCTAATTACTGCCGGCGGCGCGGCTATGGCGGCAATTTCCCCCACCCCCTTTGTGCCAGTGGGGTGTCTAGAGGGGTGTGGCTCCTCTGCGAAATAAGTCTCAAATATTGGCGCCTCTACGGCTGTGGGCAGCTGGTAAAAGGCGAGGTTAGGGGTCAGGAGGTTGCCCTCCTTGTCGTATAGGGCCTCCTCGTAGAGGGCTTGAGATATGCCTTGCATCGCCCCGCCTCTTATCTGGCCGGCGGCTAGGAGGGGGTTTACCACTGTCCCCACGTCGTCGTAAGACCTGTAGAGAAGGGGCTTTACAAAGCCTGTCTCCGGGTCTATTTCCACCACGGCGATGTGAACGCCAAAGGGGAAGGTGGAGTCTGAATGGTATATAGCCTCTACGGTGAGCTGGCCCCCCCTCTTGTATATATGCCTAACTATATCCGCTATAGTGGCCTTCTTCCCGTCACATTGAAAAGCCCCCTCTTTATATTCCGGCAGGCATTGTAACACGTCTTCTGCGGCTTTGGCTAACCCAGCCTTTAGTTTTCTCGCCGCCATAATGGCGGCGGAGCCCCCCGCGGTGATGGAGCGGCTGCCCATAGTGCCTATGCCGTCTGGCACGTGGGCTGTGTCTCCCCACACCACCTTCACTCTCTCTATGGGTATCTCCAGCTCCTCAGCCACCACCTGCGCCAGAGCTGTGGCGAGGCCCTGGCCGTGTGGCGTCAGCGCTGTGTAGACCGTGACGCCGCCGTCTCTCTCGGCTCTCATGACTACAATCTCGTAGCCAAAGGTGGTGATTTCTACATATGTCGAGAGGCCTACCCCAATCAGCCGGCCTCTTTTTCTCCACTCCCCTTCAGCCCAGCTTTTTAGCTGCCTGTAGCCCAGCCTCTCCAGCGCCTTTTCGAAAGTGGCCACGTAGTTGCCAGTGTCATAAGTCACGCCAAAGGCGTTGGTGTAGGGGAGCTGTCTGACTAGATTGCGCCTCCTTACCTCTGTCGGCTCTAGCCCCAGCTCCTCCGCCACTCTGTCCATAATTCTCTCTATGAAGAAGGTGGCTTCCGGCCTCCCGGCGCCGCGGTAGGCGCTGAGGGGGGTCTTGTTGGTAAGGACAGCCACCGCCCTAACCATCCCGTGTCTAATGTCGTAGGGCCCCGGCAGCATCTGGGCAGCCGCGTCTACAAGCCCCTCCCCCCAGTAGTAAGCCCCGGCGTCTGCGTAGATGACGCCTTTTATCGCAGTTACCCTCCCGTCGTTTTTTACAGCCACCGTATATTCAAGAGTCATGGCTCTGCCGTGGGTGGTGGTCTTGAGGTCCTCTGTCCTCGTGGCTATCCACTTAACCGGCGCCGTCAGCCTGTAGGCAGCTGCGGCTACATGTATCTCCTCTGGATATACCAACAGCTTTGACCCAAAGGCCCCCCCGACGTGGGGCTGTATAGCCCTTATGGAGGCCAGGGGGAGGCCTAACGCCCTGGCTACCTCCCTCCTTATGTCGAAAGGCACCTGTGTGGAGCTCCAAATTGTTAACATACCCCCGTCGTAGGTCGCCACAACGCCTCTCGGCTCCATAGCCGCCGGCGCCACCCTCCCTATCTCCAGCCGGCCCTCCAGCACTCTATCTGCCCCTCTTATTGCCTTCTCCACGTCTCCTCCCCCGTAGGTCTTTTCATAAACCACGTTAGTCCCCAGAGACTCGTCTACAAGAGGCGCCCCGGGCTTCATGGCCTCGAGGATATCCACCACAGCTGGCAGCGGCTCGTACTCCACCACCGCCTTCTCTAGCGCGTCTTGGAGCAGGTAGCTGTCTCTAGCCACCACCATGGCCACAGCCTCGCCTTGGTACCTCACCTTGCCGCCGGGGGCGAAGGAGAAGGGCGGCCCCGCCTCTTTGCTGAAGACAGCCACTACGCCTTTTGCCCTAGCCACGTCTGTCAGATCTACTTTTAACACCCTGGCGTGGGGGTAGGGGGATCTGACAAACCCGGCGTATAACATGCCGGGTGGCCTAATGTCGTCGACGTATGTGGCTTTCCCCCTCAAAATTACGTCGTCTTCAAACCTCGGTATGGCTCTCCCGACGTATTTCATAACGCCTCCAACACAGCCTCGATTACGTTCTGGTAGCCGGTACATCTACATAACACGCCAGAAAGGCCCTCGGTCACCTCCTCCCGCGTCTTGACGCCGCTTTTGGCTAGGAAATAGGCAGTGGTTAACATGCCCGGGGTGCAGTAGCCACATTGCGCTGCGTGGTGTTTTTTAAAGGCGGCCCTCAGCCTTTCCATTATCTCGTCTGTATGGTCTATGGTGATTATCTCGCTGCCGTCTGCCTGCACGGCGAGAATGTTACAACTCTTTACGGGCCTCCCGTTTAACAACACTGTACATATGCCGCATGTGGCCGTGTCGCAGCCCACCTTAACTGACGTATAGCCTAGATCTCTTAAGACGTGTGCTAACAGTCTGCGTGGCTCTACATCTACCTCATGTAACGCCCCGTTTACCCTGAGGGAGATCTTCATATTTTCTCCAAGGCTCTCCTCAACGCCGTGGCCACAAGCGCCCTGCGGTACTCCACAGAGGCTCTGAAGTCATACGGCGGAGCGGCCTCCCTTTTTGCGATCTCGGCCGCCTCAGTTATTATCTCCCTATTGAGCGGAGCCCCCTGGAGAAAGGCCTCTACTTTTCTCAACCTTACGGGCATCTCAGCTGCTCCCGCCGCCGCGATTTTTATCTCGTCGATATGTCCGCCTTTGACCCAAGCCGCGACGGCTACTGCAGCCAGGGCGAAGTCGTTACGGCGTGGGGAAAACTTCACATATGCCCCCCTCTCGGGGCAGCGGAGCCTCACCTCTGTGATTAACTCGCCTCTGGCGAGTGTGGTGGAGTAGGGGCCGACGTAGAGCTTTTCCGCCTCTATCTCTCTCCCGCCGGAGGGGCCCACAGCCTTTACCACAGCCCCAGCCGCCAACATCGCCACCGGCCAATCGCCGCGGGGGTCCCCATGGGCTAGAGAGCCCCCCACGGTGCCCACTGACCTCACCTGGACGTCGCCAATCCTGCGGGCCGTCTGGCTCAACAAGCCGCATGGAGAGTCTTCAAGCTCGTAATGTCTCGTCAAGGCCCCTATCTGTACCTCCCCGCCGTATTTAACATATCGGAGAGGTAGCCTGTTTATGTCTACCAGAAGCGTGGGGTAGGCCAGGCGGAGCTTTAGGAGGGGGACAAGAGACTGGCCGCCGGCTAGCGCCATTGCGCCATCTCTAGAGAGTGCCTTTACTGCCCCCTCCATGGTGGCAGGCCTCACGTAGTTAAACTCTGGCGGATACACGGGGAGGAAACCTCTCCACTATTTAACTTTCGAAAGAGGCGAGGGCTTTGTAGAACTTCCTGTAGGCCTCTTCCGGGTCCTGAAGCGGCTTTGGCAGCCTTTTGTCGCGAAGCGCCTCTATAAACTCCTCTACTGGCGCCAACTCTGCATATCTAACGGCGGATGGGTCCTTCAGGAGGGAGAAGGCGTATGTGGCTAGGTATCTGAAAGAGGTGCCCCCGTATCTAAACGCCTCCTCTCCTATCTCCTCGTATATTCGCGCCAGCGCGAGACCCACCGCGTAGCTCAAGGCGATGGTACGCGAGACGTAGTAGTCGTGTTTCGCCAAATCGCCCCACTCCACCTCAGCCCCCAGTTCTTTCCAGAAGCGAAACGCCTCAGCCCCCCCTGTCCTCCCCGGGATCTCCATTACTAACACCCTCTGGCCTTTTAACGTAGGTGCGCCGGGACCAAACATGGGGTGAACAGTGGCCACTTTGGCGTGAGGCGGGTAGTCTAAATACGCCTTGGCTACCTCCTCCTTAAAGGTAGATATGTCCATAACTAGCTTTCCTTCAGACATGGGGGCTATCTCCCTTAAGACTTGTGCTGTGTTCCAAAAGGACACGGCGACAATTACTACCTCAGCCCAGTTGAGTAATGTGTGTAGATCTACGTCAGACTTAGACCTATCGATGTCGTGTGTCAAGGTTTGGTGTATGTGAGAAATTTCTCTCCGCAGCCAGCCCCCCATGGCGCCTCCCCCAATTATCCCCACTTTGGCCATTGTTTAAAAATAGAGGTCTTTTATAACTGGGCGTCTACCGCCGCCTTATCTCTACGTCTATTCGGTAAACAATAGTGGCGTGTGGGGGCATGTCTGGAGTCAATAATATTGACGCGGCCAGAGATTTACACTGTCCCGCCGGCATGTATACACTTGTGGAGGTAAATACGTTCTCGCCTATAAACCCAACGCCTTGATTTACATCACTCCAGTAGACATAGAATATAGCCACATGGCGCTCATAGAGGTTGCCTACAGGGCCTCTGTAGTGTAGAACTACCTCCATATCTCTATCGCTACAAATTTTAACCACGTCGATGTGGTTAGTGAGGTGGCCCACGTAGCCAACTATAGAGATGTTGGCAGAGCCGGCGGCTATATGCTCTCTGTCTACATAGATGCTGACAGCCTCTGTCGGGGGGACTTCCGCCAGACCCACGACAAACGTCTGTGAGGCAAAAAGCGTGATTACAGCTAATGTGATAAACGCAATTAATATCCTCTTTCTCTCAGTCTCGTCGCTTGTCCCAAAATCTCTACGTCCCATGTATTGTATTATTTCTTAAATTATTAATTTTGTGGTGTGTTTTTCAAAATTTTGGCTAGTTCTCTAGCTTTAGCTATGAGTTCTTCTAATTGTTGAAATGTAAGCTGTTGTTTGGCGTCACTCCATGCTCTGTCTGGGTCTGGATGGGTCTCGACGATCAGCCCGTCTGCCCCCGCGGCCACTATGGCTAAGGCTAGAGGTATTACATACCGCCTATCGCCTGCAGGATGGCTTGGGTCTCCAATTACCGGCAGGTGGGTATGCTGCTTGGCGTAAGCTATAGCGCCTACGTCTAAAGTGAAACGTAACGTCTTGTCGAAAGTCCTGATGCCTCTCTCTACTAACACAATATCGCCGTTGCCGTGGAGGGCGATATACTCAGCGGCTAGAAGCCACTCCTCTACCGTGTTGCCAAAACCCCTCTTGAGCAACACCGGCTTGCCCGCCCTCCCTAGTTTTTTCAATAAGGTGAAATTCTGCATGTTTCTAGCGCCTATCTGTATGGCGTCTGCGTATTTAGCCATTAGGGGGAGGTCCTCTGGGTCCATAAGCTCGGTGGTGACCGGCAGCCCCACGGCATCTCCCGCTTTCCTCAAGAGGGCCAGCCCCCCCTCCCCCAGTCCCTGAAAGGTGTAAGGACTCGTCCTCGGCTTAAACGCGCCGCCTCTTAACGCGTCTGCCCCCGCCCTCTTTGCCGCCTCTGCGGCGGCTGTTATCTGCTCCTCAGTCTCCACGGCGCAAGGGCCTGCAATTATGAAGAGACTTTCTCCCACCTTCCTGCCCCCTATGGCCACTAGGGTGGTGGATTTTTTCCACTCTCTCGATACCAGCTGGTATTCTGTCTTAAGCTCCACCACGGCCTTGACGGGGGTTTTTACCTCCGTCTTTGCGGCGGGGGGCGTGGCCACTATGTGGTGACCCCATAGCTCTACATGCCAGGCGGGAACCCCCCTGGACTCTAGCTCTTCTTTTAGCTGCTTCCCTCTCTCCCTCCCGTCGACTATGTACAACATGGGGTAAAGAAATCACCTTATTTTAATCTTGTCAATAGTTCCACCAAGCCTTTTGCCACAACCTCCTTAAGGGCTTGGGGGGTCACTACCCCCTCTCTGTAGTCTCTCGCTAGGTCTTCTGCCTCCTCGTACCTCCTGCCGCCTACCTCCATGGGGCCGTGATAGGGTATTAACAGATAGGCGGCTATCTCATACACAGGGTTGAACTTAGTCTCTCTTGGGGGACAGAAGGCGGCCCACACCTTTCTCACTACTTCCTCCTCGCTGTCTGTAATAAATATGGCGCTTTGGGGTCTGGACTTGCTCATTTTGTAAATAGCGTATATCTCGTCTAGCTCTCTGTGCGTCCCCTCCATCCTCCCCACCCCAGATAGCGACGTGATTATAGGCGTGTGGATAGCCACGGGTTTCTTGAAGCCAAGCCTCTCTGCGGCGTCTCTAGCCAACATGTGGGCCCTCCGTTGGTCCATCCCGCCCACGGCCACGTCTACCTTTAGGTAGAAGATGTCCGCTACCTGCATCACGGGGTAGAACAGTTTGGAGAAATCCAGCTCTACCTCCTCTGCCCTCCTCCCCATGACCGGGGTGGCCCTCTTGATTCTGGCAAGAGATGTCTCTTTAGCTATTTTTAACACTAGCTCCCAGTAGGCGGGGTCTCTGGCCACCTCGTCGCCGTATATGTATCTAAAGGCGTCTATCTTGTTAAGCACTGCCGCCACCTTCTCGCCTTGTTTTCTTAACTCCTCTAGAGGCCCCTTGTCGTTTATCCAGGCGTGCCAGGTGGCCACTAGCACCACCACGTCAAAACCCGCCTTTTTCAGCTCGGAGAGTTTGTACCCCCATACAAGCCAGCCGATATGTATTGGCCACAGCGGCTCGAAGCCCAGATATGCCAGTCCCCCCCTCAGCCTTTCGAACTCCTCCCTAGTTACCACCTCCTCCACGTTTTTTAACACCATGTGGGATAAAAAAGGTTAAATAATGTCTTTTTCCCCTCACTCATGGAGGGGTATATACTGTCGAAAGGGGGGTTTCGCTAGAGGTCTTGACCTGTAAGGCCAGGAGATATGTGGTGCTGATGGCTGGCTACGACCCTGGGATACACCTGGGCTCTTCACTCTCGGTGCTTGAAGTCGTGGCGGCTCTCTACGGGAGCGGCAGGGTGAAATTCAACATGGCTAATGGGAGTAATAAGAACTACTTTGTCCTCTCTAAGGGACATGCCATACATGCAGTATACGCCCTGGCGGCAGCTTTGGGCTACTTGACGCCAGACGAGCTGAGGGAGACGGGCAGTTTGGGCAGCAGGCTGCAAAACCACCCGGAGGTAGACACGCCTTTTGTAGATGTGGCAAACTCAGGCTCTTTAGGCCAGGGCGTCGCCATGGCGGTAGGATTAGCGCTTGGGTTGAGGCTAAGGGGGGAGGGGGGGAGGGTATACCTGGTGGTGGGCGACGGGGAGCTCGACGAGGGGCAGACGTGGGAGTCCTTCACTGTGGTTACTCACTACAGTCTTTCCAACTTGGTCACCATTGTGGATGTCAACGGCATGCAGTTAGATGGACGTGGCGAGGAGGTGCTCCGCAAGGGCGACCTGGCGGGTAGGTTTAAGGCGTTGGGGTTTGACGTCATTGAGGTAGATGGACACAACGTGGGGCAAATACTGGCGGCGTTAGAGAGGGCAGAGAAAAACACAAGGCCTACAGCCATACTGGCCTACACCACACGTGGGAGGGGGGTCCCCGCCGTTGAGAACACGGCCAGGCAGAGGATCTCTAGAGACGAGGCGTTGAGATACGTTGGCGATATATGTTAGACATAGGGACTCTCACCCCACGGGAGGCGTTGGGAAGGGCGTTGGCAGATCTGGGGGATCTGCGGGGCGACGTGGTGGTTGTGGTGGCCGACACCGGGGAGACCACCAGGGCTAGGCTATTTGCCGAGAGGCACCCACAGCGCTTCTTTAACGTGGGTATTGCGGAACAAGCCATGGTGGGCATCGCGGCTGGTTTGGCCCTAGCCGGCTTTATCCCATACGCCTTGACTTTTGCCGCATTTATGGCCAGGGCGTGGGAACAGGCGAGGAACTCTGTAGACAGGCTGGCCCTTCCGGTGAGACTCGTGGGAACGCATGCGGGCTTTGCCGACGCCTACGACGGCCCGTCACACCAAATGTTGGAAGACTTAGCGCTATTTAGAGTTTTGCCTAACTTCACCGTGTTGGCCCCCGCCGACTCCTGTGAGGTATATAGGGCGGCCACCGCCTCCGCCCTGGTGAAAGGCCCTGTGTACATCAGGGTTGGGAGGGATTTCCACATACCCGCCACCTGCCACCTATACGACAGGCTTGAGGTGGGGAGGGGCTACGTGGCCGTGGAGGGGACGGATGTGGCTATCTTCACCACGGGGGTGGTGCTGCCCTTCGCCATAGAGGCGGCACACATGTTGAAAGATAGGGGAATCTCGGCGGCTGTGGTGCACTTCCCCACAGTAAAGCCGCTAGACTACTCCACAGTTGAAAAATACGCCGCGGCCGCCGGGGCGGTCCTCACGGTGGAGGAACATATGGCACATGGCGGTTTTGGCTCCGCCGTGGCTGAATACCTAGTCCAGACCAGGCCCGTCAAGATGGCTATAGCCGGGCTGAAGTCCTACGGGAGGACCGCCAAAAGCCCCATGGAGCTCTATCAGTACTTCGGCCTGACGGCAGAAAACATAGCGGCTAGGGCGGAGGAGTTGGCGAAGTTGAGATGAGGTTTCTCTATAGACACAGCCGCGGCGTGACTGAAGTGGAGATAGGCAGAGGTCTTTCTTACGAGGCGGAAAACCCGGTGGTGGTGATAGAAGAGGGCCTAAAGCCCCCCATATCCGGCGTGCCGACACTTGTGTTAAAAGGGGGCGAGGAGGTAAAAAGCCTAGAGGCTTTGACTAAAGTATATCAGTTTCTTGCCGACGTTGGCGTGGACAGATCTGCCAACCTGGTGGCAGTGGGCGGCGGCGCCCTTTTAGACCTGGCGACATTTGCCGCGGGGACGTACATGAGGGGGGTGGGTCTCGTCAACATCCCCACCACCCTGTTGGCCATGGTGGACGCGGCGCTTGGGGGGAAGGGGGCTGTGGACTGGGGGCCGGTAAAAAACCTTGTGGGGGTTTTCCACCAGCCTAAAGCCATATTTTGCGACTTGGCGTGGCTAGACACCCTGCCGGAGAGAGTATATCGCTCTGCCTTAGCTGAAGTGGTGAAATACGGCATCTCTCTCGACGAGGGGTTTTACCGCTGGCTTTGGGAGAGGAAAGACGCCGTGTTGTCCAGAGGGGGGGAGGCAGTGGGGGAGATGGTATACCGCTCCTTAAAGCTCAAGGCGTGGGTGGTGGAGATAGACGAGTTCGAGGAGAGGGGCATACGGCAGGTGTTAAACGTGGGCCACACCGTCGGCCACGCCATAGAGCGGGTGTTAGGCTTACTACACGGAGAGGCGGTAGCTGTAGGCATTGCGGCCGAGCTTTATCTCTCCAGAGATTTGGGCTACCTAAAAGAGTCTCAAGCGGAGGAAGTAATCAGCTTGTTGAAAGCCCTCGGCCTCCCCACCTCCGTAAGAGGGGGAGAGGAGGCGGCGGCTTTAATTAAATACGACAAGAAGAGGCGTGGGGGGTATATCTACATGCCAATTGTGGTGAGGCTGGGAAGGTGGGTTTTAGAGAGGGTGAGCCTGGAGGATGTGGCGAGGGCTTTGAGGTATGTTTTGCATTAAGCGGGGGGCGTTTGGGGGCACCTTCAGGGCCCCCCCGTCGAAGCCCATATCTCAACGTTACCTCCTCGCCGCAGCTCTTGCAGAAGGGATTACCGCCATAAGGAACGTGGAGTGGAGTGATGACTTCATGGCGATGTTTAGAGCGGTCCAGCCGTTAGCTGAGCTGTCTGTAAGAGGCGACGTGGTGGAGGCCAGGCGTAGGGAGGCAGACCCCCGCAGGGCTTTTAACGTCATGGAGAGCGGCTTTACTCTCCGTACCGCCGTGGCGGTATATGCAGGCGTGCCGGGACTCACCGCGGTTTATTACGGCGGCACCCTGAGGGGGAGGCCCATAGGCGAGCTGGTTGAGGCGTTAAGAAAAGTGACGTGGGTAGAGAGGCTGCCCGGCGCCGTGTTGATCCAAGGGAGGAGCTTAAAGAGGCTGGAGGCCGAGGTTAGGGCGGATATATCCTCACAATATGTCTCAGGCCTTATGTATCTAGCCACGTTGGCGGAAGGTGGGGGCGCCGTCAGGCCGGTGGGGGAGAGGAAGTCGTGGAGTTTTGTAGAAACGACGGCGGCGGTGTTGAGTAGGTTTGGCGCCAGGGTGAGGCTGGGGGACGTCATAGAGGTGGAGGGGCCTTTGAGAAGCCCCGGCGTGTTGGAAACGCCGGGTGATTACAGCCTGGCGTCCTTCTTACTGGTAGCCGGGGTGATTACCGGGGGCCAGGTGGAGGTGTTGGGAAAGGTGGGGGAGCTAGACGTGGAGGTGTTACACATATTGAGGGATATGGGCGCCGTGGTAAACATACGCGAAGACGCCGTCTCTGCCCGCGGCGTTTTTACAAAAGGCGTAAAGGTAGATCTGGGCCACAGCCCAGATCTGGTGATACCCGTAGCCCTGGCGGCGGCCTTTGTTGACGACTTGAGTGTAATAAGGGGGGTGGAACATCTGCGTTACAAGGAGAGCGACAGGGTGGACACAGTGCTAGACGTCTTGCGGAGGCTTGGAGTGGAGGCGGAGTATAGAGGGGGCTCTATACACATAAGGGGGCCCCCCACGAGGTCGGAGGTGACCTTCTCCACACATGGCGACCACAGGATCGGCCTCATGGCGATGACTGCGGCCAGGGCCGTGGGGGGCTGTGTGGACGACATAACGCCTGTAGCCAAGTCGTGGCCAACTTTTATAACCCACATCTCTGCCACTCTATGAGAGTTGTGGTGACCGGCGGGGCGGGGTTTATAGGCAGCCATCTGGTAGACCGTCTGGTGGAGGAGGGACACGAGGTGGTGGTAGTAGATAACCTCTCCAGCGGGAGGAGGGAGTTCGTAAATAAAGACGCCGAGCTTCACGTAAGGGACCTAAAGGATCCAAGCTGGGGCGTGGGGATACGGGGGGATGTGGTGTTTCACCTCGCCGCAAATCCAGAGGTGAGGGTCTCCACGGTGGAGCCGGCGGTCCACTTTAACGAAAACGTGGTGGCCACCTTTAACCTCCTGGAGTGGGCCAGGCAGACTGGGGTGGGGGCGGTGGTGTTTGCCTCCTCCTCCACCGTATATGGCGACGCCCAGGTTATACCCACGCCAGAGGGGGAGCCCTACAGCCCCATCTCCATATACGGCGCGGCGAAGGCCTCTGGGGAGATACTCTGCTTCACCTACGCCAGGCTGTATGGCGTCCGCTGTCTTGCGGTCAGATACGCCAACGTGGTGGGGCCCCGCCTGAGGCACGGCGTGATATATGACTTCATAATGAAGCTAAAGAGGAACCCCCACGTCCTAGAGGTGTTGGGAGATGGCACACAGAAGAAGAGCTATCTCTACATAAGAGACGCCATAGACGCCACCCTGTCGGCGTGGCGGAGGTTTGAAGAGGGGGGAGACCCCTACATGGCTCTCAACGTGGGCAACGTGGACTCCGTGGGGGTGTTAGACATAGCCCGCATTGTGTCTGAAGTGTTGGGACTACGTCCAGAGATCAAGCTCGCGCCCGCCACTAAAGACGGCAGGGGGTGGCCAGGCGACGTGAAGTACATGTCGCTTTCTGTCACAAAGCTGGCGAAACTAACCGGCTGGAGGCCTCTCTCGTCTAGCGCCGAGGCTGTGAGAAAAGCCGCGGAGGATCTCGCCAGAGAGCTGTGGTAGACACCATACTGGCCGCCGTGTTGTTAGCCGCCGTGATTTTATATACCTTAAGGCGGCGAAATTGTTAACACCCTCCTGCCGAGGTGCGTGGACTTTGGGGTCTCCTCTAGCAACTGCGGCAGCTGGCTGAAGCCATATGTGGTGTAGACAGGCCTCACGGCCCCCGTGGCCAGCAGCCGGAGGGCTTCCTCCAGGTCCTCCCTACCGCCCTGGATGACCGGCAGTAGTTCTATCTCCTTTAGTATCAACAGCCCTAGCGCCACGGCGGCGGGCTGGGGGTCTATATTCCCTATGAGGGCCACCCTGCCGCCCCAGTTCAGCGACCGAATTGTCTGCTCCAACGTGGGGCTGCCCACAGCCTCCACGGCGCCGTCTACACCGCCCAGTTTTTTCACCTCCTCGGAAAAGGCCCTCTCTGTGACCACATAGTCGGCAAACTTGGCCACATTTTCCGCCTTGGCGGCACTAGTGACGGCGATGACCCTAGCCCCCATGGCTTTAGCCACCTGTACTGCATGTATCCCCACGCCCCCACCTGCGCCAGTTACTAAAACCTGCCGCGCTGGGCCAAGCTTCCTCACCCCCCTCACGACGGTGGAGAGGACACAGGCGGCGAATGAGGCTGCCTCAAGCGGCACGGTGGGGGGCACTCTTGCCAGCGACTTGACGTCTGTAGATATATACTCGGCGAATGCCCCAGGGAGGTCTTCGCCATATACCCTCCTGTATTTACATAGATACTCCCTGCCGGATCTACAGTATTCACACTGGCCGCAGTATTCATACATCATGCCGGCCACCCTGTCGCCAGGTTTAAACTCGACGACGCCCTCGCCCACCTCCTCCACAACGCCGGCAAACTCGTGGCCGGGCACTATGGGCAGCCTGGCCTTGGGGAAGAAGCCCTGCCACATCAAAAAATCTCTATAACACACCCCAGCCGCCAGCACCCGCACCACAGCCCTGCCGGCGGAGGCCCTCGGCCTCTCTAGCTCTACAGGCCCTAGAGGCTCCCTAAATCCACGGAGTAGAAACGCCCGCATGTAACAAAGTCGCCCAGTATATAAATGATGTCTGGCGGCTCAGGCCGGGCGACGTATGTGGGGCTGTCGGCAAGGCGGCCTGCATGGGGTTGCCGCCGGCGTGGCACGTGCCGCAAGTGCGCGCTGTGGGCGTCTTTTATATCTCCTCTACCGCTCTTACCCCTATCCCCAGTAGTCTCTTGGCTATTCTGTCTATTAGGCGGATGTAGGCGCCTCTAGGCCCTATGAAGGTGCCGAATTCCTCCTTTTTGACTTGTATCGCCAGCTCAGATCCCGCAAAGTCTGCGTCTGTTATATGTTTGGCGATCCAGCCTACTGGATGTATTGCTCTTATCCACTGCCTAAAGTCTAGCGTCATTTCTAACAGCCTGAGGCGGGCCCCCACCTCTCTTTCTATGGTTTTTATCCTCTCGCCGCCTCGCCCCACCACACGCCCCAGCTGGCCTTCCTTGACTATAACTATGGCGTCTGGCACCCCCTCGCCCTTTATGCCCAACGCCTCTTTGTCCGTCTTAAACTCCACGGCTGTGATTATATCTGCATCTGGGGCGAAGATCCTCGCGGTTTCGTAAATATGGCGCTCCTCCTCTGAAAGCTGTCTTTTTCTCATACGTAGCTCTAACGCCAGCTTTATCCCCCTCCTGGCGCCTGGCCTCACCACGTCTTTAATGCCCAGATCTACCACCTCTGCCTTCTCCTCGCCGAGGAGGGCCTCTCTTAACAAGGTGGCGCCGTCTCTTTCGCCCTCATGTCTCTGGAAGATGGGGTCCCCAGCCACAATTAGCCTACTTCCCCTCCCCAGCCTGATTAGGATCTCCGCGGCGCTTTCCGGCTTTACGTTTTGTGCGTCGTCTAGAAATATCACACAGTCGTCAAAAGTCCTCCCCCTTATGTAGGAGACGTCTGTCACCACCACCTTCTCCTCTCTAAGTAGCCTCTCGACGTGTTGCCTGTCGGCATATGGGCCCAATATGTCCTCTAGATATGTGGCGGCTATCTTGTAGTACATCTCGCCAAGCCTCTCTGGGGTTAACACCTCCCCGGTGGCCACGTCCACAATCGGCCTGGCTATAATCAGCCGCCTGGCCCTGCCGCCCTCCACTGCCGAGATCCCGTAGGCTATGCTTATTAACGACTTGCCGGTCCCCGTGGGGCCGAAGAGGCCTACCAGCTCGTTGTCTTGATCTTTCAACACGTTGACCGCCCTCTCCTGCCCCACGGTCATGGGCTTTACCCTATCTAACACAGGCAGAAAAGAGCTTAAATATATATACATACCACGTCCGGTGGATAGGCCGGCTGTGGCGGTGGCGGCCGTGGCCGCTAGGGGGAGAGAGGTGTTATTAGTAAGGCGGAAGTACCCCCCAAACGCCGGGAAGTGGAGCCTTCCTGGCGGATATCTAGAGCTGGGGGAGGGCCTCGTCGAGGGGGTTCTGAGAGAGGTCAGAGAGGAGACAGGCGTCACTGGCGTAGTCAAGAGGTTTATAGCCCCCGTGGAGTACATAGAGAGGGAGGGCGACAGGGTGAAATACCACTTCGTGATTTTGGTTTACCTAATGGAGATAGACGGCGACGCGAGGCCGCAAGCCTCTGACGACGCGGAGGAAGTAACGCTAGTGCCTATAGAAGAGGCGTTAAAAATGGATTTAACAAAAACGGCAAGAGAGGTGTTGGAGCTAGTGTTTAACTCATAGGCCTCCTCCACCGCCCTCCCCACCACTGCCTCTACTGGAGATATCTCCAGGAGGGCCTTTATGGCTATACCCCACGGCGTGGCTTAAACAACTAGGACAAACGCCGAGTTCAAGAGCCATTAGGGAGAGGACAATTTCTCTCGCCAGATCCCAGGGGATGCCTATGTTTACCCCAGCCCTGATTAAAGCCATGGCCAGCTGGGCCACAATGGCGGGCCCTGCCCCCAGCAAGACGGTGAGGGGGTCTATAAGCCGCTCTTCAACCCAAAAGACTGGGGCTATATGTGACAAAACTCTTTCTACCTCTCCGTCGTACTCCCCGGCGAGGGCTACCGCCGTGAGGCCCAGATTTGTCATAGCTCTATACGGCCTTGGGGAGAGCCGCCTGAGCTCTCTCGCCGTAATTCCAGCCACAAAGGAGGCCAGCGGCTTGTCTGTATGGAAGTCTAGCTGTGGGAAGTCCGCAGGTTTTACCGCCAAGATAGCTCGCTGGTCTCCACCACCGGCCTGTTGTCTACATAGGCCTCTAGCCCCAGGGAGAGAAGTCTTTCCCTAGATCTCTCCGTCTTGACTGAAGCCTTTACCCCAATGCCGTTGTGCCTTAGCGCAATTAAGCTACCTAACTTGCCGGCGCCCACTACGCCTACTGTGAGCTGGGGGATGCATGGAGGGAATTTTTTAATTGTTAAAAAACCTTTCTGGTGTGTATTTCGCCGTTATTGGCACAAACGTGAGGGGAAAGTCGGCGAGCCCCGCCATGCACAAAGCCTCTTTCAGCAGGCTGGGGGTAGAGGCGGAGTACTGGGCTATAAACGTCCCCCGGGAGGAGTTGGGGTGTTTTATACAGCTGGCTAGGCTAAACCTAAAGGGCTTCAACATAACCATCCCACATAAGGAGGCCGTCTTGAAGTTTCTCGACGTGGTGTCTTCAGAGGCCCGCGCCGTGGGTGCCGTAAATACCGTAAATGTGGAGAGAAACCTCCTCTTTGGTTACAACACAGACGCCACCGCCCTGTATCTCCTCGCGGGGCCCCACATGAGGGGCGCGGAGGTTTTAGTCATAGGCGCAGGCGGCGCCGCCAGGGCTGCCCTATTTGCGGCAATTAAGGCAGAGGCGTCGAGGATACTTGTGATGAACAGGACGCCGGAGAGGGCGAGGGCCCTCGTGGAGGAGTTTAGAGAGAAGTTCGGCAGAGAGGTCGCCGCGGCGAGATGGGGCGCCCCAGTTAAGGCGCAGGTGGCGATAAACGCCACGCCTATTTACGACGAGTCTGTAGTAGACGTGAGGGGGGTCTCCCTATATGTCGACTTTGTCTACACGCCGACGCCTTACACCAAGATGTTGCGCGAGGCCAGGGAGGCGGGGGCAAGGGTGGTAGACGGCGTGGAGCTTTTAGTGGAACAAGGGGCTCAGGCGGAGAAGATCTGGCTGGGGGTCGAGCCAGATCGCGCCGCCATGAGGGAGGCGGTCTTAAGGTTTTTGAGGCTATGAACACCTTCGGGAGGGAGTTTAGAGTAACCACATTTGGCGAGTCACACGGAAGGGCCATAGGGGTGGTGATAGACGGGGTGCCGGCGGGTCTCCCCCTGTCGCCAGAAGACATAAAGAGGGAGCTAGAGAGGAGGATGTTTTGCCACATCCCAGTCCTCAACCCCCGATGCGAGCCTGAGGAGTTTGAGATCCTCTCCGGCGTGAAGAATGGCTATACGCAAGGGACGCCTATAGCTATAATCATATGGAACAAAAAGGCCCTTTCTAGCTACTACGACGAGTTGTGGCTAAAGCCCAGGCCCGGCCACGCGGATCTGGCCTACTACCTAAAATACGGCGTCTACTACGACCACAGGGGCGGCGGCAGGGCTTCCGGCAGAACCACGGCGGCTATTGTGGCGGCGGGGGCTGTGGCCAAGAGGCTATTGGCGCATTTCGGCATAGAGGTGGCTGGCCACATAGTCGAGCTAGGCGGCGTGGGCATAGACGGGGGGTACACCTTTGAGGAGATAAAGAAGTGTTGGGAGAGGCCGCTTCCGGTGGTGGACGAGGGGGCCCTCCAGAAGATGTTAGAAAAGATCAGAGAGGCGGTGCTGGAGGGAGATAGCATAGGCGGCGGGGTGGAGGTACACGCCGTCGGCGTCCCCCCGGGCCTTGGCGAGCCTCATTTCGGCAAGATAAAGGCGGAGCTAGCCATGGCGGCTCTCTCCATCCCCAGCGCCGTGGCTTTTGACTGGGGGTGGGGGAGGGCCCTGGCGAGGATGAGAGGCAGCGAGGCTAACGACCCCGTTGTGGTGAGGGGGGGCAGGCCGGCGTTGGAGACAAATAAAATCGGCGGCTCTCTTGGCGGCATTACGCTTGGGGAGCCGCTTTATTTCCGCGTCTGGTTTAAGCCAACTCCCTCCGTGAGGAAGCCCCAACGTACGGTAGATCTAGCCAAGATGGAGCCGGCCGTGATAGAGTTTAGGGGGAGGTACGACGTCTCCACTGTGCCTAAAGCTCTTGTGGCTCTGGAGGCCATCACGGCGGTAGTTCTTGTGGACCACTTGATGCGGGCTGGCGTCGTGAGGAGAGACAAGCCGCTATGAGAAATAGTCCACGACGGCCTTGAGTGCAGGTATGTTAAAAAGTATGTCGCGGAGAGCCACCACGCCGTAAAGCTCCCCTCCCCTTATCACAACTACCCGCCTGATGTTGTTCTCTTTCATCGCCATAACTACCTCCGCCACGTGGGCCTCCGCGTCTACTGTCGCCACGAGTTTGTTCATCACTTGTGAGGCCGGGGTGTTGGGGTCTACCCCCAACACGTATGCTCTAAGCACATCCCTCTCGCCGATAATGCCCAACGGCTTTGTGGGGCTTGTGGGGTTTACCACAACTACAGAACCCACGCCTTTTCTCACCATCACCTCCGCCACCTCGTGTAGAGGCGTGTTGGGAAAACAGGTGACTACATCCCTCCTGGCGACACTGGCGACTTTCACAGATTTGACTAGATGTGAGATATATATTTTTAATGTCGCTATTTGCCTATAAGGGCATCACTCCCCCCCCCCAGCGCCTTTTCCCAGTTGATACTAAACTCTACAGGCCTGTCTAGATGTGGCGCATGTATCTTCACTCTGTCTGGCTTTAGGTAGAAAATGTAATCTGCCACCGCGGCGAACATTGGGGATATCTTTCTCCATATCTGAGGCGAGTTGTATATATAGAATTTTGTAACTGGCCTCTCTAAGGCGGCGTCAAATAGCTTAAGGCCCTCGACTAGACTCTTTGGCGGCACTGTGGTGGCAACTAGCTCGTATTGGTCGCCAAGAAATATGTCGAAGCCGCCTTGAGAGATGTATTTCGCCGTGGCGTAATGCCATTCCAAGTTTTTGTGGTCTACAGCTGGGTGGTAGCGCCAAGTCACTTCCGGCAGCCCCGCCGTTCCTAGTCTTTCTGCATA
Organism: Pyrobaculum sp.; assembly: GCA_046293555.1. GTDB lineage: Archaea > Thermoproteota > Thermoprotei > Thermoproteales > Thermoproteaceae > Pyrobaculum. Next base: position 19,540 of record JBKBOT010000028.1, read on the forward strand.
TTTTATGGGGGTAAAATGGGCCTTGTGGTAGTGATAGAAGACTTTATGGCCTCTCCTGGCGAGTTTAGCTGCGATAGATATTGCCACCTTGCTGGCTAGCCCTCCCTCCGGCCCTACTACAACCACGTGGCTTCCTTTAAGTATGCCTCCTCCAAGTGCGTTATCTATTACTTCAGTGGGTATCAGCTCTGTGGATAGCACTTGTGGCTCCCTCCTTGGGGGCACTATTACCGGCCCCTCGTTTGTTATGATATATGGCAGTACGTAGTTCGGAATATGCCGCCCCCTTGTTTTAACCAGCTTGATGTATCTATGTGAGGCGCCAGACTTATATATCTTGTTGTGTACCTCAATGATGTTATCCGCTATGTAGTCTGCCGGCGTGACGTCTAACCCCTCTTTTATCAAGACAACTGGCGTATCTCTAGAGATGCCGTGGTAAAACAACGCGTGGATTAACCCCCTCTCGTCTTCTCTCGCTATTGTGTTTACCCCATCTATCACTAAAAAATCCGGCTTGACGGAAAGAACTCTGTCTACAATAAGCTGTATTAACGCCTTGCTGTCACCCACGCTGGCTATGTCGAATATATATGCAGGCGGCTGTATGCCAACACTAGTGAGGTATCTCCTCAGCCTGTCTTCAGTCTCATAGTGGGTAAACCACGCCGCTTGGGGAAATCTAGACGCCGCCCAAGCCGCCAAGATGGTCTTCCCGCCACCCGGAGGGCCCTTTACCACAGACACGCCCGAGGCTAATATCTCTACGATATCCACAAAATTTTGGAAATACATAATAAAAAATTTTGTCAACGGTCGTGGGGGGTGGCCAAGACGTGGGGGCTAGCTTTTGCCGCGGCTCTCTTTACTAGTCTAGACGCCGCGGCTTTAGAGACGCCCATGATTTTAGCCATGGCGCATATGCGCATTTTTGAAAACAGCCTGAGGGCCTCTGCCTCCTTTTTAGTTAGGAGCACCTTTCTGGCGTCTACCACATGGTAGGGATGTCCCAACCTCTCGAATATTCTTCTTGCCGCAAAGCTGTCGTATGTATACACCCAGACGTGCCTCCCGTCGAAAGTCACCTTTAACACATATGTAACTTCTAGCAGCCGTCTAATCACGCAGTCTTTAGAACATACAGAGACCTCCCCACTGGCGGATTTAAAAAGGTGGCAAGTCCTCTCGGCCACTTTCATCCCTATGTAGTAACACCTGTCGTCTAGGGGAAGAGATGTACATGGCCTATGTCTAGAAACCAAAATTTTCATATATCACCATGCCGTCTATGATTTTTAAGTATTGTGGCAACATTGTTTACACAAAAGTTTTTGGCCAGCGGCGTGGGGGTAGACATGTCTGAACTCCTCTGGGCTACGGCGGTGGTGGGTATAGCGACTGCTGCCTATCTAGGCTGGAGGTCAGCCAAGGGGAGAGATCTGTTTGACATATTTTTTGCGGT
>JBKBOT010000029.1:0-20102 GCA_046293555.1 Pyrobaculum sp.
CGAGAACTATCTTACTCGCCCCGACTCACTGGCCATAATCCTCCACGTCGCCTCTAAACTCCTCAAGCGTGGCGGAACCTCCCTTAAGCCTCACGATATATCTGGTGCCACATGTGGGACAGCTGGCAATCTCGCCGTCCATCACGTCGCTGGGGAGCTCGAACTCCGAGCCACAGACGTTACACTGAACTACCAGCTTCTGGCTCATGGGGGACATGTGGGACCTATATATAAACTTAACGTATGTGCGTGCCGGCGCCAGCCAGCGCCGCGTCTATAGGCCTCTCCACAAGGCCGCTTGAGATCACCACCTCTACCCCACCTCTAGCCGCCTCTGCCGCCATGAGGAGTTTTCTCCGCATGCCGCCCCACACCCCGTCCGATTTAGCCAACGCCTCTGCCTCCCCCGCCGTAAGCCGCGGCACAACTCTGCCGCCAACCAACACGCCGTCGACGTCGCTGAGGATAACAAGCCTCTCCGCGCGGCTTCTCGCAGCCACCTCAAAGGCCAGCTGGTCCCCATCTACGTTTAGCAGCTCGCCTCTCTCAGAGAGGGCTATGGGGGCTAACACCTTTAGGGGGGGCGGCGCCAGCTTGTTGACATCTACCTCTGTTATACGGCCCACATAGCCGCCGTCTACCACCCTCTGCCGCCCCCTCTCGTCTACTACCAACACCCTCTCCTTCCGCCTGGCTTTAACCACGCCGCCGTCTGCGCCCGTGAGGCCCACAGCCTCTACCCCCGCCGCGTTTAGAAAAGCCACGATGTACTTATTGACCCAAGACATAGCCATGACGAAAATCTTTAAGGTCTCGTAGTCCGTATAGCGGCTCACCACGCCGCCTGGGTGAGTTAAAAACCTGGGCTCTAACCCCACCCTCCTCAACAGCTCATTTACGTAACACCCCCCGCCGTGTATCACAACGCTGTCTATATGGCTGGCTAAGTTAGAGAGGGCTTTGGTGGGGTCTTTACAGAAGACAGACCCCCCTATCTTTACCACCATCATACCGGCGCCAGCGGCGTCTGCCCAAGCCCCTCGTCTTCTGGAAAGCCCATGGCTATGTTAAAGGCCTGTACCGCCTGCCCCGCTGCGCCCCGCACCAGGTTGTCTATAGCGGCGAAAGTCACCACGCGGCTTAGCCTGACGTCTAGCTCAAAGCCTATATCCGCCATGTTTGACCCCAGTACGTACTTCACGTTGGGGTATCTAGACAGCCCCAGCCGGTCTTTCACAAGGCGGATAAACCTGGAGTCGCCGTAGAGAGACCGGTAGTATTTCCACATGTCGGCCTCCGTGGGGAGCCTCTCTGTATACACGTGGCCAGAGGCGAAGATGCCCCTCACCAGGTCGACGGCGTGTGGGGTAAAGGCCACCCTCACGGGCCTTCCAGCCAGTAGGCTTAGCTCCTGCTCGATCTCGGCAATGTGGCGGTGGTGTACAGGCTCGTAGGGCCTCACCACATATGTCCTAAAGCTATGTAGATCCACCACGGAGCCCTCGGCCCCCGCGCCGCTGGAGCCAATCTTGGCGTCTACTACAGGCGGCGTCTGGCCGACAACGCCGTGTTTAGCCAGGGGGGCCAACATGAGGATAGACGCCGTGGCCATACAGCCCGGGATAGCCACCAGCCTCGCCCCAACGAGCTCCTGTCTATGTAACTCCGGCAGGCCGTAAACAGCTTTAGCCAGGAGGTCTGGATATGGATGCGGCTGGGGCCACCTGTACCACTCCACATATGCGTCCGGGTCCTTTAGCCTAAAGTCTGCGCTGAGGTCAAACACCGCGGCGCCGGATTCATATAACGTGGGCACCCATTTTACCGACTCGCCGTGGGGGAGGGCGAGGAAGACCACATCTGCCTTCAACGCGGCGTCGACCGTGGGCTCTACGAACTTGAGCTGGGTGAAGCCCCGGAGGTGTGGATGTACCCTATAGACGTACTCCCCCCTGAACTTTCTAGAGGTGGCGCAAGCCACCTCCACCTCCCCGTGTTGGAGGAGGAGTCTCAACAGCTCCCCCCCAGTGAAGCCAGAGGCGCCTACAATACAGACCCTCATAGCAGCTCGGCCAACAGGAGTGCCTCCTCTCTATCTAGAGGCGGCACGGGGTCCACGTCTATGACGTACCACCTCTCCCCATAGTCGCCCAGCGTCACCCTGGCGTATTGAAGCTCCAGGTAGGCCAACAGGTCTGCCACAACGCCGACTGCGTTTCTGGCGGTGGCAAATACGGTCTTTACGCCGCGGGGCCTCGGCACCACTATAGACGCCCTGGCTAGGGGGTTTTTCATATACATCCGGTGCTCCACCACGCTTTTTGCCCCCTCCACGCTTGTCACCACGCCGTCTAGGCCAAGCCTCCAGGCGGTTAGTAAAAGCCAGGGCCGCTCCACCTCCACCTTCTCCACGATGGCGTCAGATGAGATAATGGCGTGAGGCGGGCCGAACCTCTGTATCCAATAGGCCCTATTGAGGGCAGAGATTATAGAGGTGGGGGGGTTGACAACCCTCCTGGCCATAGAGCCATACGCCACGGCGAGGTAGGGATTTCGAGTTCGCAACACGGCGGCGTCTAGTACCCCACTTATGGCCACCTCGGAGATGTTTAACACAACTGCCTTCAGGCCTCTGGCGGAGAGAGCCTCAGCTATATACTTCTCGGAGATCGTGGGGCTGTCTGTAAGGATGTAAATCGCCCCACTTTCCCCTCTGGCCCCGAGTCCATATGCCCCACATTGGGGAGGTATATAAACTTTTGTAGAAAAAAGTTAAATATGTCGCCCTTCTGGAGGCCATGGATTCGGGGACAGCTCGCTACGTTGTGTGATCTGCGGCGCCGAGTACGCCCCAGATTACCGACTCTATAGGTGCCCCAAATGTGGCGGCGTCCTGGAGGTAGTAGTTAAAGACAGGTACTGGGCCCCCTCGGGGAGAGGCGTGTGGCGATACGCCACAATGTTGCCACTAAGGCGCGGGGTGACGGCGGGGGAGGGAAACACGCCGCTGGTGGAGTCCAGACTGGCGCCGGGGCTATACGTCAAATACGAGGGAGTCAACCCCACCGGCAGCTTTAAGGACCGGGGGATGGCCCTGGGGATAACTGTGGCGAGAGAAAGCGGTGCAGACAAGGTGGTAGTGGCGTCTACAGGAAACACCGCCGCCTCAGTTGCCGCATATGCCGCCAGAGCCGGCATGAGGTGTTTTGTGGTACTCCCCAGAGGCAACGTGGCTAGAGGCAAGTTGGTACAGGCGGCTCTACACGGCGCAGAGATCGTGATGGTCAACGGCCTTTTCGACAAGGCGCTGGAGTACGTCCTCGCCTACGGCACTAAATACGCCTACCCCCTCAACAGTTTTAACCCCTGGCGTCTAGAGGGACAGAAGACCACCGCCTTTGAGATATATGAGGAGTTAGGCTGTCCGGACTACGTGATAGTCCCTGTGGGAAATGCCGGCAACATCTCGGCCATCTGGAAGGGATTTAGAGAGCTGGCGGAGCTGGGGCTTTGCCACAAGCTGCCCAAAATGGTGGGCGTGCAGGCAGAGGGAGCGGCCCCGCTGGCCAAGGCGTGGGAGTTCGGGAGAGATACCCCCGTGTTTGTAGACGAGCCAGAGACAGTGGCCACAGCCATAAAGATAGGCAAGCCTATAAACTGGCCAAAGGCACTGGCGGCGGTAAGAGAGTCCGGCGGCTTCTTCACCACCGTGTCAGACGTCGAGATCCTAAAGGCACAGAGGCTGCTAGCCACGAGAGACGGGCTGGGGGCAGAGCCCGCCGGCGCCGCCCCCATCGCCGCCGCGTTGAAATTAAGGCTGCCGGGAACTGTGGCGGCCGTGGTGACCGGCCACGCCCTTAAAGACCCAGACGTGGTGGAGATAGAGGCCAGAGAGGTGAGAAATGCAGACGAGCTGGTAGAGCTGCTGGAAAGATGAAGCCCGTCATAAAGATCGGCGGGTCCCTCCTGCGGACACCCGGCGATTTCCTCAAGGCGGCCAACCACGTGTCGACATACAGGACGCCGGTGGTGGTGGTATCTGCGGTAAAGGGCGTTACAGACATGTTGATAGAGCTGGAAAAAACGCGGAGTTACCTCCTGTACGAGGAGATACTCCACAGACATATGTACATAGCGAGGCAGCTGGGGGTAGAGGAGAGAATAGCCGGCCTCCTGAAGGAGCTTGAGTCAAGCCTCAAGCTCCCCAAGGCGCCGTGGGCGGCAGACCACTTCGCCTCTTTTGGCGAGAGGCTTTCAGCCGCCGTCCTCCACGGCGTTTTGGAAAAACTAGGCCACCCCGCCAGGCTCTACATGGCGCCGATACTGACAGACAGCAATTTCGGCAACGCCTACCCCATACGGCTTGAACAAAAAGACGAGATTGTCCAACACGACGGCGTGGCGGTAGTCACCGGGTTTATTGGCAGAGACAAGGAGGGGAGATACACCACCCTGGGGCGAGGCGGTAGTGACTACACGGCGACATATATAGGCAGGGAGATAGGCGCCAGAAAGGTGTCATTAGTGACGGACGCCCCCGGCGTCATGACTGCAGACCCACAGGAGGTAGAAGACGCCGAGGTGCTCTCCATGATGTCTATAGACGAGGCCATAGAGGCCGCCAGGGCAGGGGCAAAGAACTTCCACCCAAAGACCTTCCTCCCAGCTATAGAAGGCGGCATGGCGGTAGAGGTCAAAAGCTACCACTCCAGGGGGACGCTCATAGCCCACATATATGCCCCACCGCCATATAAGCTAGTCACCAGATGTGGACAGGGCAGCTGCGTAGTGGGGCTGGCGGTAGAGGAGTTGACAAAACTGGGGGGCATACCTATAGGCCGCCACACCGCAAAACTGGCCATACCCCCACTACAGGCACATGAATATATAATAAAGCCCTACTGGAAAAAATAGGTCTAGTTTTAGTTCTTACAACGCAGAGAAAATAAACTCCTTATGTCTTAATGTCACTTTATAACCACAACGTCGGCCTCCCTGTAATTTTTTATCGCAAACTTACAAACCTTACATAGATACGAGAAACAACCTATGGACACATATTTCAAAAGTGGCTTATTTTGAAGATTCTGAAGATTCTTATAGTTTTTAACAAGCTAGCTAAACAATATATACTGGCTGTATTTATTGCCATGGATCGCCTCAAGACATATATATTAGGGGCCACTGGCCTAGTGGGACAGAGATATGTCCAGATGTTGGCCAAACACCCGTGGTTCGAGGTAGTAGGCCTCGCCGCCTCTGAGAAAAGCGCCGGAAAAACCCTGCCTCAGGCGGGGTGGGCACTAGAAGAGCCACCTCCTCCACAACTAGCCGAAATTAAGATAGAGAAGTTAGACCCAGAAAAAGTGCCCAAGGTGGATTTTATCTTCTCCGCGCTGCCCAGCGAGGTGGCAGCTAAGGTAGAGCCACAACTGGCGACCCGGGGGCATGTGGTGGTATCAAACGCCAGTAACATGAGGCTCGACCCAGACGTGCCGCTGGTGGTACCAGAGATAAATCCAGACGACTTAAAGCTCGTCGAGGAACAGAGACGAGGGAGGGGGTGGAGGGGGGCAGTGGTGAAAAAACCTAACTGCACTACCACAATCTTGAACCTCCCCCTAAAGCCCATATTGGACAAGTGGGGCATCTCTAGGCTATATGTCGCCACCATGCAAGCCGTCAGCGGGGCGGGGTACTCCGGAGTCCCCTCCATGGCCATAATAGACAACCTTGTGCCATACATAAGGGGGGAGGAGGAGAAGGTGGTGGCAGAGACCAGAAAGATACTGAGGCGGGAGATAGACATGGCTGTCACCACCACGAGGGTGCCGGTGCTTGACGGCCACACAGAGGTGGTATATGTGGAGACTGAGAGAGACTTCGAGATTGAAGCAGTGGCGGAAGCCCTGGCGAACTTCAAGGGGCTTCCGCAAGAGTTAAGACTCCCCACGGCGCCAGAGAGGCCGGTAGAGGTGAGAACACAGTTGGACAGACCTCAGCCTAGGCTAGACCGCTGGGCCGGCGGCGGCATGGCGGTGGTGGTGGGCCGCTTGCGGAAACTAGCGGCGAGAAGACTGGCCTTTGTGGTACTTGGTCACAACACGGTGCGTGGGGCTGCCGGCAACTCTATACTTACTGCAGAACTCATGGCGAGGACGGGAGCGACATGATCCTCCTCTTTGGCTTCGGCGGGGTGGGGAGGACATACGCCCAGCTGTTATACCAAAAGACTGGGCTTAGGCTATGTGGCGTTTTTGACAGCAAAGGGGGGGTGGTGAAAAAAGACGGCTTTAACCACGACGAGGTTAAAAGGCTTTTAGAGACGCCGAGAGGCGGCGTGTCGGCCGCCGGGGTGGGGCGGTTGGCCCACATAGATGAGGCGTTGGAGTACTGCCAGGTGGTAGTAGATGTCTCTCCTCCAAACTACCGCGACGGGGAGCCTTCCGCCAGTCTTTACAAAAAGGCGCTAGCTAAAGGGCTTATAGTAGTGACTGCCAACAAGGCGCCGTTGGCGTTATACTTCCAACAATACGGCGGAAGGGTTTACTACAAGGCCACAGTGATGGCGGGAACCCCCTTGATAGACCTCCTAAAGGGGCTTTACCCCCAGGAGGTCAAGTCTGTGAGGGGGATACTAAACGGCAGTACTAATTACATCCTCACCCGGGTTTATAAAGACGGCGTGGCGTATGAAAAAGCGCTAGAAGAGGCCAGGGAGAGGGGTATATTGGAGCCAGACCCCGCCCTAGACCTAGAGGGAGTGGATCCAGCCGCCAAGCTGGTAATTATTGCCAACACTCTCGGCATGTCGTTAACTTTGGGGCGGGTGGAGAGGCAGCCCTTAACGCCGTTGGGGCCCATAACTCGTTACATCGCGGCGTTAGAGGGCGGGAGGGCTTACGTACAGCCAGTAAGACTGCCGCCTGATGACTCACTCCATGTGGATTACACTATGAACGCCGTAGAGATAGCCACAGAGGTTAACACAATTATTGTGAAGGGCAAGGGGGCAGGCCGGCTGGAGACGGCATATGTGCTACTTAACGACACGTTAAGGGCAGTAGACAGCTAGGTTAAAAACACGCCCAAGACGCCAATTTTTGCCATTTCTCAGCCGCCTCTAGAAAACTTATATGCTCCTATTTATTCTTCTATATGTTAACTAAATATAGTAAATGACTTTACTAGATAATTATTTATAATTATAGAAATATTTATAAAGGAACGAGAGTTTTAGCGCATGACCCAAAAGGAGACAGAGCTACCATTTGAGAGCTATATAATAAACGAGAGGTGGCACCACCGCTATGTGTCGCCACAAGACTACCTTAAGTTCCACCAACAGACGTTACAAGATTTTGAGAACTTCTGGGCCAACGTGGCTAGAGAGATCGAGTGGTTTAAGCCATTTGAGAAAGTTCTTGACGCCTCCAACCCGCCGTTTTACAAGTGGTTTGTAGGCGGTAGGCTAAACCTCTCCTATCTGACAGTGGACAGACATGTAAAAAGCTGGAGGAAAAACAAGATAGCTATAGAGTGGGAGGGCGAGCCGGTAGATGAAAACGGGATGCCTACAGACAAGAGGAGGCTGACTTATTACGACCTATACCGCGAGGTAAACCGCGTGGCCTACATGTTGAAAAACAACTTCGGCATAAAGAAGGGGGATAGAATAACTCTATACCTCCCCATGATTCCCGAATTGCCAATAGCCATGTTAGCAGCTTGGCGTATTGGCGCAATTACGAGCGTCGTCTTTTCTGGCTTTTCTGCAGAAGCTCTTGCCGACAGGATAAACGACTCGCAGTCTAGGCTTGTGATTACTGCAGACGGCTTCTGGAGGCGGGGCAAGGTGGTGAGGCTAAAGGAGATTGTAGACACGGCGCTGGAGAAGACGTCTACCGTGGAGAACGTTATTGTCTACTCGCGGCTGGGGCTAAAAGACGTCCCGATGACAGAAGGTCGTGACTACTGGTGGCACAAATTGACACAGGGCACACCTGTCAACATCTATATAGAGCCGGAGCCCGTCGAGAGCGAACACCCCTCGTTTATACTTTACACCTCTGGCACTACCGGCAAGCCTAAAGGCATTGTTCACGACACCGGCGGCTGGGCGGTACATACACACGCCACGATGAAGTGGGTTTTTGACATAAGAGACGACGATATCTACTGGTGTACAGCCGACATCGGCTGGGTGACGGGACATTCCTACATCGTGTTGGGACCGTTAATGGAGGGAGCCACAGAGGTGATGTATGAAGGCGCTCCGGACTTCCCCCAGCCAGACCGCTGGTGGGCAATAGTGGAGCGGTACGGCGTCACCATTCTTTACACGTCGCCTACCGCCATAAGGATGTTTATGCGCTACGGCGAGGAGTGGCCCAAGCGTCACGACTTGTCTACACTCAGGATAATACACTCAGTGGGGGAGCCCATAAACCCAGAGGCTTGGAACTGGATGTATCGCGTCCTTGGCGGCGAGAAGACAGCCTCTGGCTCCACCTGGTGGATGACAGAAACTGGCGGCATAGTGATAAGCCACGCCCCCGGCCTCTACCTTGCGCCAATGAAGCCCGGCACTAACGGCCCCCCACTGCCGGGCTTTGAGGTAGACGTGTTGACAGACGACGGGAAGCCGGCGCCCCCTGGGGTGAAGGGGTATTTAGTAATAAAGAGGCCTTGGCCCGGCATGTTACAAACCATCTGGGGAGACCCCGACCGGTACATCAAGACCTATTGGTCCCGCTTCCCTGGCTACTTCTACGCCGGCGATTACGCCATTATGGACCATGATGGCTACATCTGGGTGCTCGGCCGTGCGGACGAGGTGATTAAAGTGGCCGGCCACAGGCTGGGCACATATGAGCTAGAGTCGGCGTTAATAAGCCACAAAGCCGTGGCTGAAGCCGCCGTGATAGGCGTGCCGGACCCCATAAAGGGGGAGGTGCCCATAGCCTACGTGGTGCTTAGACAGGGCTATAGCCCTAGCGACGAGCTTCGTAAAGAGCTTAGGGCACACGTGAGGGCCACAATCGGCCCCGTGGCGGAGCCGGCGCAGATATTTTTCGTCACAAAGCTGCCCAAAACTCGTTCCGGCAAGATAATGCGCCGCCTGCTTAAAGCCGTGGCCACTAACGCCCCGCTTGGCGACATCACCACGCTTGAAGACGAGGCATCTGTAGAAGAGGCGAAGAAGGCCTACGAGGAGCTTAAGGCAGAGATGGGGAGGGTATGAGTAGTGTGGCTTACCAAGTCGGCCTTAGGCAAGTAGCTTCGGTAACTACAATATCCTGGCTGGGGGCCTTTATGGAGTGGATAGATTTCTATACATACGCCCTCCTGGCGGGCTTAGTGGCTAAGGTCTTCTTCCCCGCTGCTGACCCCATAGCCTCCCTCCTGGCTGCCTTCGCCGCGTTGGCAATTGGCTTTTTATTTAGGCCGCTTGGCGCTATCCTGTTTGGTAAAATAGGTGACCAATTTGGGCGGAAGGTGTCCTTTGTTTTGGCGATATCTTTAATGATGGTAGGTACTTTGGGCATTGGCCTACTGCCCGGCTACGCCGCTATAGGCATATTGGCCTCAATTGGCGTCTTTGTGCTCAGGATTCTACAAGGCCTTGCGCTAGGTGGGGGCTACGGCGCCGCTGTTACTTACCTCGGCGAGTTTGTCCCCGAACACAGAAGGGGGTTCTACACGGGCTTTCTCTTCACGACGCCCGCCGCGGGGATGGCCACAGTGGGGGCGTTAATTTGGCTTATCTCGACGGCAGTAGGCCCTCAAGCCTATGCCGACTGGGGCTGGCGGTGGGTCTTCATAATTGCCGCCGTGATAGATCTCGCCGTAGTGGTCGTCTTGTATACTCTATACAAAGAGACGCCGGTATTTACAATGTTGAAAGCAGTGAGGCGCATCACCTCGGCGCCAATAAGAGAGGTCTTTAGCCGTAAGCATTTAGTTCTTGTACTTTTGGGATGGATCGGCGTGGTGGGGGCACACGGCCCCATCTGGTATACCAACCATCTTTTCAATATGTATTACATCGGCCCTAACTTCCGCGGATATGTGGACGCAGCCACCGCCAGCGCCCTCCTGGCTACTGCCATCTACGCAGCTCTATGGATGTACCCGCTCTTTGGCTACATTTCGGACAAGATAGGGAGAAAGCCCGTGTTGTTGTTAGGCATATACGGCAACGCGCTCTGGTTCCCCATAGCCTTCTATCTGATAGACTTGGTGGGGCCGACTGGAGACCTGACGGCGATGTGGCTACTCTTCTTGTCTATGACGTTATTTAACGGCATTGGCTACAGTGGCGCCATGTCGGCATTTCTGTTGGAACTCTTCCCGGCGAGGATAAGACTGTCGGCCGTGGCGCTTTCATACAACCTCGGCTACGGCGTGACAGGCGGGCTGACGCCATTCGCCATCACTGCAATATATTCCGTCACTCGTGACATCTACCTCTCCACCTTGCTATACGCCACGGCGGTGCCCATGGTTATGGCTAGTTGGTACTTATTTAAAGGCCCGGAGACTCTTGGAGTGAGGATATGGTCTGAGTTCGCCGCAGAGAAATTCGCCAAGAAGACCATAACGCTGCCGGCCACCATCCCCATCCGGGAGGCAGCCCGCCAGCTAGTAGCCACAGGGCAGAAATACGCGGTGCTCACAGGAAGCGTCTTGGGTATTTTCGGCACCCGTAGCTTCTTGAGAGCTGTGGCCTCCGGCGCCAGTCTGGAAGAGCCAGCCGAGAGATATGTGGAGAGACTGCCTTGTATCGAGAAGTCCAGCCCGGTGACTGAGGTATTTGTGGCGTTAGAGAAACACAACGTGAGGGCAGTCCCCATCTGCGAAGGCGGCAAGCCGGTTGGCATTGTGGAAGCCCGCGAGCTTGTCAACGAGGCGCTTGGCCTAAAGACCGCCTTAAAGAAAAAAGTGTCGCTACGCTATACTGCATACGACGCGGTGGTAAGAGAGCTCGCCACCGTGTCTCCCAACATCACGTTAAGAGAGGCCATAGAGATCATGGCTAGAAACAATATTGGCTTCCTGCCGGTAACAGAAGGCGGCAGGCTAGTCGGCGTGATCTCTGAAACAGACGTCATGAAGATCGTAGCCGCCGGCGGCGATTTAGACAAGCCAGTGTCACAATACATGGTGACAAACGTCATCACTGTGTCTAAAGAGACGCCACTTAGAGACGCCGCAGAGCTTATGGTAAGATATAACATCCGCCACCTGCCAGTAGTAGAAAACGGCAAGGTGATAGGCGTAATATCAGTAAGAGATATATTAAAGGTCATTGGGTAAACCCCCTCTTTTTTCTATCAGCTTTCAGCTTTTTACATTTTATTTTCAGTGTACACGTCTAATAGCAAGCCTTATTTCCTACAGCCCTTCTTTAACACATGGAAACTACGCGCAGAGATTTTGTAAAGCTCTCGTTAACCACAGCCGCCATAGCTGCTTCCGGCTTTGCGGCTAGAGAGTTGTTACAGATACAACAGACGCAGCCTGTTGGCGAAATAGCGGTGCCGTTAATTTGCGGCATGTGTGCAGGGACGTGTGGCCTGCTTTTCGTACGTAGAGGCGACTCTATGTACATTTTGCCAAATCTTAAACATCCACAACCCGGCCAATGTGCCAGACCGTCTTCGGCGTTACAGCTATGGGACCACCCGCTGAGACTTAAGAAACCACTTAAGAGAGCGGGCAAGAGGGGAGAGGGGAAATTCCAAGAGGTGGATTGGGACGCGGCGCTTAACGAAATTGCGGCCAAGTTGAGAGAAATAGCTGAGAGATATGGGCCAGAATCTGTGGTAATCACCGCACATGACGTCCATAGGTGGTTCCTGCCTGTTTTCCTAACGGCGTTAGGCTCGCCGAATTTAGTTGGACATGACTCCACCTGTCACTACCCGGGGACTGTGGCCCGTATGGCGGTATTTGCCGGCGGCCCCCCGCCCTCTATAGACCCCGATTATGAAAACGCTAGATACATAATGTTCATTGGGCGTAATCTAAACGCGGCAATGGGTACAGTACGTAAATTAGCGCAGGCGAGAGAACACGGCGTAAAGATCGTGGCGGTGGACCCCAGGGCGCCTAACATCGCCTACTCTAACGTGGAGTGGGTACCCATAACTCCCGGCACAGACGCGGCGTTTGTCCTCTCTATGATTCACGTAATTATTTCCGAAAATCTTTACGACGTCTCGTTCGTGAAGAGATATACCAACGCCCCGTTTTTAATCAAGCCGGATGGGACGCCGCTCACAGAAAAAGACCTAGGCCGCGAGGGGGCGGCACATCTGGTGTACGACAACGCCGCGAAACAGCTGGCTCCACACGACAAGGCGCAAGACCCATCGTTAGATTTTGAGGGCGAGGTGGAGACGCCACAAGGTCTGGTAAAGGTAAGAACCGTGTTTAAACTACTGGCCGAACGTGCGGCTAAATACCCGCCAGAAGTTGCTGAAAAAATTACCGGCATCCCCGCCGCCACAATTGTGAGACTTGCCAGAGAGTTGGCCATACAGAGAGGAGTTATAGAAGACCAGTGGTTTTCCGCAAAAAACGGCAGTGGCGACATTGACGGCTATAGAGCCATGTTGATCTTAAACGCACTTCTCGGCAATATAGACAAAAGAGGTGGGCTGTGTTTCAAAGAGCCAGCTAGACTCCCCACCGCTCTCGCCGCCGTGGAGGCAATGACAGGCCAGAAGCTGCCGTCTCCAAAAACGAGAAGAGTAGATCTATATAAGTATCCAATATCTTTTGGACATTTCGACGCAGTTGTAGACGCCATCTTAGAGGAAAAGCCTTATCCCATCAAGGCGTTGTTTATTGTAGCCACCACGTTATTCCCCAGAGAGATCAACCTAGAGAAATTAAAGAAGGCACTTGAAAAACTGGAGTTAATTGTGACTATCGACATATTGCCGCAAGAACATGTGGACTGGTCTGACTACGTCCTACCTGACTTAATGTTCCTAGAGAGAAACGAGCTGGCTGAGGTCAGGTGGACATTGGCGCCAGCTATCCATATCTCCAGGAAGGCGCTAGACCCGCCGCCAGGCGTGAACGCCCGCCATGGCTTGTGGGCACTTATGGAGATCTTGAGAAGAGCCTTTCCAGACAAGGCGGCATTAGTGGGGTATACGGAGAAATATGCAGATCCCCACAAGTATGAGGAATATGAAGAGGCTATATCCAACACAATGATAAACCTGACGGCAAAGACGTGGGGCATAAAGCCAGAAGACCTCAAGACGGCCTTGGAGAGAGACGGCTTTTATGTCTTCAAGCCAAAGACATATGAAGTGAGGCCTTACAAAACGCCGTTGGGCACGCCCTCCGGCAAGGTGGAGATATACTCCTTGAGATTCCTCGCCCTGAAGTTAGACCCGCTACCCGACTGGAGACAACCTTCCTACAAGATACCACAGGCGCCAGACGAGTTCTATCTAGTGGGCTCTAAAGATATCAACACGTCGCTACACGGCGTATTTGTTAAAAACATGCAGTGGCTACTTGACCGCGCCGTTTGGATGAACCCGGCGGATGCCGCCCGGCTGGGGGTAAAAGACGGCGACTTGGTGGAATTAGAGAGTTTAAACAACGGCTATAAGGGAGTGGCTAGAATAAAAATCACAAATAGAGTACGTCAAGGCGTGTTGTTCACATATCACACAAACGGCATACGGAGTGCGTTAATTAATCACAAGGATTACGAGTTTATAAAAGAGGGCGTGAGATCCAACTGGTTTTCAGAACATCAACTCACGCCGGTGTTAGGAGAACTAGCCACAAACACAAGCGTTAAGGTGAGGAAGTTATGACGCGGCTTGCCCACCTCTGGGATCAATCCCGCTGCGTGTTGTGTGGGGCGTGTATAGCGTCATGTAACGCCGCTAACTACCGTTCCTCCACTAGAGAGAACGAGACGTGGGGCTGGATGCGTAGTAATATTAAACGCTTTACTATAGAGACCGGGCCGAGGCCCATGTTGTTCTTAATTCAGTGTCAACATTGCGACAAGGCGCCTTGCGTGACGGTATGCCCCACTGGCGCCTCCTATAGAGACCCCACAGACGGCCTCGTGAAGATAAATCCCAACCTATGTATTGGCTGTAAGTACTGCATGGTGGCATGTCCATACGAGGCGAGATGGCTTGACGACGAGACCGGACTACCCAGGAAATGTATGGCGGGTGAATGTCTCTCTAGGGTCAAAGCCGGCCTCCAGCCTGTCTGCGTCGAGGTGTGTCCAGCTGGCGCCAGGGCGTTTGGCGACATAGATGACCCCAACTCCGAGATCTCCAAGAGGCTGGCCAGGAGTCGCTACATAAGGCTGCTGGAAGACAAGGGCACAGAGCCAAAATACTTCGTGGTGGTATGACGGCGTTTCAACATATCTGGGACCCGCTGTTGATTGGGCCATTCCTCTGGTTTGCCGGCATAGCCGGCATGACGTCAGTGGCGTATGTGTTACTCAAGTGGCTTGGCGTAGAGGAGAGGAGACGTGAGTTGAGTATAGTAATCTTTATCTCCTACATATTAGCCACCGCATTTGTAGTAGCGGATTTAGCCAGGCCGTGGAATGTCGTTAATGCCATCACGGCCTCGATCTCCGCCGGCACTTTCGGCATAACGCGGAGCTGGATGGCTGTCGGCATCGTGTTGCTTTTTGTAGGCATTTTGTTAAGCCTATTGATGGTGTTGAGAAATGTCGGCGTGAAGACGTTGAGGATACTTGACGGCAGGTGGTTTGACGTAATTGTGGCGTTTATAGGCATCGGCGTGACTGTATACAGCGGCTTCCTCATAGCTGCGGCTCCCGGCATACCCTTCTGGAACACCGCCTTGTTGCCACTACTGTGGATCATAAGCGCCTCTGTATGCGCGCTGGCGGTGGTGAAGTTGTTTGTACACAGCCTGGCGCCTCAAGTGGTGGCGAGGTTTGGAATCAGCCTCGATATCGCGAAGATATTGGCATTACTTGCCTTCATATCTACGGCGCTATATGGCGGAAGCAAGGCGGCGCAAATCAGCGCATATGCCTTGACGTATGGCCAATTTGCCCCAACCTTCTGGGGAGGGGTTATGTTAATAGGCGTTTTAATCCCTCTGGCTATATACGCCGCCACGCTTAAGAGAGACGTGAGGACTTTGGGAATAGTGGCGGCAGTGTTGGCGCTAGTCGGCGCGTTGATACTCCGTATTGTTGTACTACAGGCGGGGGTATTCGAGACGCCGGTACCAGCCTAAATCCTTATTTTTTCTATTATTTGTTTTTCCTTCTTGTGTCCACACTTCCCGTAGATAGAGATGTAGCTAGAGAGGTCTACCATATGGCTAAATCTCGTGGGTTTTTGACCATCAAGTTTGTATCTGACGCCTTGAAACTCGCCATAGATCTATACAGGCGAGATATAACCCCGTCGCTAGCTAGAGAGATGTATCTGCTATTCGAAAAAACTCTGGCGTTTGACACAGTTCCAGTCCCCCTACAGGTGTTAGAACTGATGGCAGCTAACTACGGCGTCTGTGACGACAAGGAGATAGAAAAGTATCTAAGAGATGTTGGGAAGAGGTTTGGAGTAGAGATGGCCGCCAGCTTTAAGAATCTTAACGAATTTCTAGACGTCGTCTCGCACATCTTCGCCGTGTTGCCGCCGGCGCGTATCTCCTTCAGTAGGAAAGACAACACCTACGTTGTGGTCTTCACGGCGCCGGCGGTCCACGCCCTAAAGTGCCTCCAACACTTCGCAGAAGAAGTTTTACACCAATTTGGATGTAGTTCTAAATTCACACAGATGGACAACACCATTGTTGCACATATAGAGTGTTAAATATATATCTACCCATCTCGGCGTCTATATGCCTAAATACGCCAGGCTGGCTGTAGATTACTCTCTCGCACGTCAGTTCTACCAAAAGATGAAAAAAATTGGGAAAAAACCCGCCGAGGTGGTCACAGCCGTGTTGTCAACAGCCGTCGAGGTGGTAGACCACGGCTATGACCCCATAGACATGATACATATATGTAGGATCGTGAGGGCGCTAGGCGTGGGACGCGGCGGATACAGCCAAGGCCTAGCCGCCGGACGGCAGCTAAGGCTGTATTACACGCCTGCCGAATTTCTCGAAATATTGACACGAGTGGGGCCCAAGGCGTTGGGGCTCTACAAGACTGGGCCCGACACATATAAGGCAGACCCAGAGACGGCGGAGACAATAAAGGGGCTACTCGCCGGAATTGGCTGCCACGTAGAACAAGACGGGAACTACATAAAGCCCAAGTGTACATTATAGATAAGTGTGAAAACTTATATACAGAAAAACATTGGGGCACATGCCGAAGAGGTTGTTGATTCTGGGCGGCGGCGCCGGCGGCCTCATTGTGGCTAGAGAAGTGGCGCCAGTTGGCGACGTCGAGGTCACGTTGGTAGACATGAAAGAAAGGACAGAATTCCGCCCCTCCTATCTCTACGTCGCCTTTGGCTACAGGAAGCCAGAACAGATCTCCATGCCGCTGGAATACCTCAAGAGACGTGGCGTCAATTTCGTCAAGGCAAAAGTACTGCATATAGATCCGGCAAACCGCACTGTGAAGACCACCGCCGGCGACCTTAAATACGACACACTTGTCGTATCTCTAGGCGCCGA
The DNA here is from genome assembly GCA_046293555.1 of Pyrobaculum sp. GTDB lineage: Archaea > Thermoproteota > Thermoprotei > Thermoproteales > Thermoproteaceae > Pyrobaculum. The sequence goes on from JBKBOT010000029.1 coordinate 16,681, forward strand.
GACAATAGACCTCGGCTACCCACACACATGGGAGCTAGAGCCCTCGCTAAAGGTGGCCGAGACACTATCTCAAACCAGGCAGGGACATGTGGTCATAGCGGTACACTCTCTCCCCTACCGGTGTCCCCCAGCCCCCATCGAGCTGGCCATGTTGACACACTTCTACTACCTCTCCAGAAACCTCAGAGACAAGGTGAAGATAACTGTGGTACACCCCATGAAGAGGCCCTTTGAGAACTTCGGCCCCATGGCGACTAGATATATGTCTACCCTCTTACAGCAGCTGGGGATTGAGTACATAGGCGTCGGCCAAAACCCCGCCATCAAGACAGCCGGCAGGAACGAGCTCGAGACAGCCACAGGCGAGCGGATAAAATTCGACACGGCCCTAGTCGTCCCGCCACACAAGGCCCCCGACGCCGTCGCCCAAAGCGACCTTGCAAAAAACGGCTGGGCCGCCCCCCGCAACCCAGCCGCTGGAGACTTCAGAAGCGGGAAATACGACGACGTCTATGTAATAGGCGACGTGGCTGCGCCAAACGTGCCAGTAGGCATGGCCGGCACGATTGTACATAGCTACTCACGACATGTGGTTAGTAACATCATAGCGGACCTAACCGGCATATATCTAGGCAATCCGCCACTCCGTATTGTCGGCACATGTATGCTAGACGTAGGCGGCTTCGGCATGGCGGCGGCCTGTGACTTCACGCCATTTGTCAAAAAGCAGAAGCCGCATCCAGACTGCACCTTCTTATCTCCCTCGCCTGTCACCAGGATATTTAAAGAAATGTTCGAAAAGACGTACTTCAGCTGGCTGCTAGGGGCAGTGCCATGACCGACGTGGTGACAATCCCAAGGGCTGACTACGAGAAATTACTTCAAGACGTGGCTGCCTTACGAAAAGAGGTAGAAGAGCTAAGTAACTTACTACTCCCACTCAAGATGGTAATGGAAAACCTACCCCACTACATGGCGGATATCCAAATATTCAAAGTAGTAGCCCCACTCATCTCCATGCTAGCCATAATGGACCAAGCCGACATAAACGCCTGGGGAGCCGCCATGCAGGGCGGAATTGTTTGTGTAAGCAAGTCGCTAAGAGAAATAGCCGAAAACGGCGCGCCAAAGATGGGCCTATTCGGCATACTCAAAGCCATGAACGACCCCGAAATACAGAAAGCCATGGGCCTCATGTTCACAATACTAAAGGCAATGGGCACCTGCATGGAACAAAACCTCAAGACGGTTAGCGAAAAGTAACCCAATTTCCATTTTTTCATTTATATACTTCTCCAAACTGTCTGTGTCTCTTGTGGCACACCACTACTGGGGGACGCCTGGCGGCGGCCAGCTGGTCTGTGCCTCTGTGGCGTATGGTTTTGACCGCCTCGGCCTCCCGCCCGCGCTTTCTGGTACATTTAGGTTTGACCCCGGCAAGTATATACAGTGGTACGGCATAGACATAGCCAAATACCCAACCTACACCCTGCCCATCGACGCAAAGGCCTTCGGCCTCTGGGCCAGGCTATTTGTATGGCTCCCGGCAAAAAAGGCCGTCAAGAGGCTAAAACCCAGGCTGGTCTTTACCGACGAGATTACCTACAAGCCAATTGGCAGGGGGGACTACATGCTGGTGGAATACATCCACTTCCCATTCGAAGTCTTCATAGACCCCAAATTCAAGGGCACCGGCCTGGCATACGGGGAGGACCCCTACATCACAGAGAGATATCGCAAATTCCCCCTCAGCCTATATTGGAAAATATACCAAAAACTTGTGTCATATGTTGTTAATAAAATACTTTTTCCAATTGTGGTTAGAGACAACCCGTTTAGGCGGGCTGATGTAGTTTAGCTTACACAAATTCTGTGTTTTTCCGCCGAGATGTGTTCTGCCAGCCTGACCTCTACCGCCTTGCCGTAAATCGTCACAACCCGTGGCCGCATTTGTGTTTTTAATACAGTCACGCCGTCTATAAACATCGCCTTTGTGTTGTTTATTTCACGCATGCCGTTTACCGGCCTGAAAGGCCCGCCGTTTCTTGACTCCTCGAGATATACGACGGTGATGTAGACGTCGTTTATCTTAGCGGTAAACGTTGCGGCGCGGATGTAGACATAGCTCACCTCTATCCGCCGCACTGCGCCGACGGTGTCCACATAAGCGATTGTGACAGACGGCGGATAAACGCGCTCTATGAAGCCGTCACTAACGACAACGAAATCCCCTGGCGTTCTTATTCTGAAATATCGCGCTGTGTATGGCGTCGTCCTGAAGGATTCAACATAACTTTTGTTGTACAGACCGCGGATTTCCGTATATTCCGGACAATACTTAATGCCAAAGATCGTAACGCAATCTTTAAGCGTGTGTAAGAAATGTAAGTATACAACCTCAGGCTGATACGCCCAGCGCCAGTCTGTCGTGTTCTGCGCCATCCACGCAAAAGGCGCAGCATAGTCATACCACTCTTCTTCTTTTGTGTCATAAGGGTTCTTCTCATACAATCGTTTTGTGAAATACGCGTCAACGACATGACGCGGCACCTCATACCCCTTTGCATAGAGATATGCCAACGCTATGCCCTCGGCCACAGCCTCCTGCCGCCAGTCGCCCCGCAATGGCGTGAACAGATGGGCGATCTCGTGGGCGAGGACATAGGGCTCCACATGCTTTACGTATATGGTACAGCCTTCAGCAATGCCGACGTATCCTTTCAAATCCGGGCGGAGGTATACAGCTATCTCGCCACAGTGGGTCGTCAAGTTCCTAGAGCGGTAGAATTGCACTATGTCGTCCACAAGGGTGGAGTTCACCCGTTCATATTGTGGCGCCAATGAGGCGATATGAAAAGTCGTGGCTGTGGTATATGTCACAACGACGGGCGCATGCGGCCTGTGGTACAAAAAGCCGGCGTGATACAAAAAGCCGACGGCGGTCAACAACGCCAACACGGCTAACAACACATAATCTCTAGTCATAGCCATGTGTTAGAAGGGTATAAAAAAGGAAAAAACTATAGTTTTATGCCTGCGACAATCATTGTTATCCCCACTCAGACGGGTATTTATACGTCACACTACACCGCAACGGCGCGGCCGCGGCCGCGCGGTATGTAGTAATCATACACCATAGGCGGTTGCTCAACATAATCTATCGGCTTTGCGGTCATAGTCGTTGTCGTCTTTGGAGTCTCAGTCTGGGCAACATTCCCCACCTCAGCAGAAGGCCGCGTAGTCGATGTTGTAGACGTCGTAGTGGTCGTAGTTGGATGTGTTGCAGTAGTAGTCGTTTGAGGTCTTGTTGTAGACGTCTGTTGAGTGTTTGTAGCAGTTGTTTTCGGCTGTCCAACCACATAGTCCACAGGCCTAGCGACAGATGTTGTGGTGCCCGTGGTGGCCTTAGTCGTCTCTTGTGT
>JBKBOT010000030.1:0-19737 GCA_046293555.1 Pyrobaculum sp.
AGCTGTTGTATCACGCCGGAGTAGGTGAGGGCGTCGTAAATACACTGCATGCCGGGGTGCGTCAGCGATGATAGGCAATCCTCCACCTCCAGCGTGAAGCAGGAGGCAAACATCTCCCGCCTGGTGCCGGCGTTAAACCAGAAGGGGGAGGCTGGGACGAGCTTAAGCTGTGTGATGTATTTGTAGTAAACCTCGCGGATCGGGTCGGGTTTAGACACAGCCCTCACGATACGGCCGGCGGCCATGGCCGGGGTCTCCCTCAGCCGCATGTCGTCCTTCAGGGCGAAGTTTCCGTTCGTGAAGAGGCGCAGGGCGTTGTATGTAAGCGATCTGTCAAACGCGGCGGCTGGGCTGTCGTCTGTGGGCTTACGCAAGACGTCCTTGTATATACGGCCTAGCAAGTGGGCTTTGGCAACTTCGGCCAGTTCCGGATAGTCGACGGCTCTCTTCAAAAGCTCCAACTGGACCAAATCGGCTAGCTCCCATGAGTATATATCCCTATCTGGAACTATGTCGAACGTGAACTTCCCGTCTATATTCACGCCTACAGCCTCCGCGGCCTTTTTGACAGAACGCATTAGTTTTTCTTTGGTGAATGACTCGATTGAGCCATCTCTCTTTATCACCCTTGCCATATACCCTGGAATGGAGGGAAATAAATTAGTTACACAGAAAATACAGGGTTTTTATCTGGCCGTACATCTATTCGCATGGCCAAAATCCTTTGGACTTTGGGCTACCCGAGGTCTGAAAAAGAGGTCAAAGCGTTGGACCAACTCTACAAGGTTTTTCCAGATGGGAGGGTGGATATTGACGACATAATACATCCGGCAGACCTCATACCGAAGTTCAATGGCGTTATGGACAACGGCACATATGACTATATCGTCGTCAGGGGGTGGCTTGTCTTCAGCCTGGCGCCTAGGCTTATGTCACAGCCGGAGCTCGCCAAGAGGGTCATAATCTTCGACGAGAGGACGGGGGAGTTAAGACAACTTGTACGTATCTCCGTAGTGGCAAAGCCACTGAGGCGGCGGTAATACTATGTGTATAGAGAGGTATATGGGAAGTGTACAACGTGTTGATTTTCTCCGTTGGTTTTTTGTAAATGTACATATTTGGGCGTATGGAGGGGGGATATAGGACGATATCTGTCCGCCATTTGTTAAACCTGGCCGGGTGTTGGATCGCTACAGCTGGCGTAACCATCGGCAGTATGTATCTAGCGCATACACACGGATACCGCAGCTTCGTGGACTTTATGACGTTTTACGGCCTTGCGTTGGCCGGCGCATTGTTTCTACTGGGGCAGCTGGAAAAGGCCTATTTGCTCAAGTCGCCCTACGGCCGCCTTGTGAGGGGGGGCGTGGCGTGGCTATCAATACCGATTACAGTAATCGTGGTGATAAAAAAGGCGATGGGGGTGGGGGCAGCCGTTGTGTTGAAGGCCATGGTGGTGGCGCTTGTGTTCTTAATACCGTGGGGCTTCTTCTCCGGCCTCCTCCTGCTTGTAGACGTAGAGGAGGAAGAGCCTCCGAAAGTCGTAAGGGATATAGCACATGGCGTGTTTCTATTGGGCATGCTCATCTGGGGGGCCATCATTTTGAAGTACTTCTGACCCACCTGTTTTTTCCACAAACTCATCCAGCGGGTCGAGGTTGAGACTGTATGTTATCTTTACGCTATCTTGAGATGCAGCAAAAATTGTACAATTTCCCCCACCATTATGACATATGCAATACAGCGCTGCAGTTATGACCAACTCGGCGGCCTGTCTTGGCCTGTCTTTAGCCATGCTGTATATTGCCTCTGTGACTTCGTACTTGTCAAGTCTTACACCGCGTTCGTCTGCGTATTTGATCACGCCACATATCGCCCCATTTACAAGTGCCCTTCCCCATACATAGAGTTTGTACTTTACGTCATAGATGCTGAGTTTTGTCACATATTCGCCGAACTTAGGCCTATCGCCTATGGTGTATATATGTATGCCTATCTTCCTACAGTCGATATTCAGAAGACACATGTACACAACGGCATAGTACTTAAGGGTCTTTTTGTAAGATAGCAACTCCTTCACGTCGCTTGATATCTTCACCCATATGTCAGAAAGTCTCAAAAACACGTCCAACTCGCCGCTCTTGTACGGAAACACCTTTTTTACAAATTCTACAACTGTGTATACGTAGTCTAACGCCTCATTGATTCGTTCATCGTTATATTCATACCACCGCGGCATAAAGGCGAAATGTACCACGGCCTCTGCTGCCAAGTTTAGGTCCTTCTCAGCGAGTTTCAATAACGCTGTGGCCACCTCGTCGTAACTCAGCGGTAGTTTGAGCTGGTAGAGTTTTTCCAGTTCCAACAAGGCGTTGATAGCCCTATCTACAAACTTCACGCCGTCTATGTAGTAATATTCATACTCCACGTTACAATCACGGTCAAACCCCATAATCCTATAGTCGTAACAACTTACACTAAACACAAGGGTCTTGTTATCAACATCCCAATCGTTACGGTACACATATATGCCGAGTTCGTCCTTACACCACGAGTTGTCGGTAGAACACATCTCCACTATATCCGTGTCAAAATCTGAATTCAGTACTCTAACTACACTATCTTCAATCTTCTTCCACAACTCCTTAGTCATCTCCATGTTTATGATAGGTTTTAAAATTTTGAAGATAGCATGTAGACATACGTAAGAGGTAAGAAACTGTTTCTCATATATGCCGTAGTTGTTATGCCTAAGGCGGACAGAGAATTTGTGAGAAAGCTCGTAAAAGAGGTATTGTACGTAATAGCTGAAAAATAACGTTATGAATTCGTCTGTGTAGTTTTTACAACGTCTTGTGTCATGGTTTGTTGTATCATCTTTATGAATTCGTCTAGCGTTTGTGTCTCCACGTCGGCTTTGATGTATGTCGTCAAACAGTTGAAGTAGTATGACATGCCGTTTATCAAGACCTTTGCCACATGTTCCGGCTTCTCTCTGGCCAGGGTGATGAGTGTGTTTTTCGTTTTCTCCTCGTCTAGCCTTACACCGTTTCTCTCTGCGTATTTAATCACGCCATATGTGCCCTCATCTATGAACAAACGTGGTCGTATGTAGAGCTTGTACCTAATGCCTTTTTGGTAAATCGATGTTATGTAGTCATATTTCTCTATGTCGACGTTGTCTGCCATCGTGTATACATATATGCCGAATTTTCTACACTCGTTTGGTTTTGCGATACATATATGACCAATTTTGTCGCGTATGTATTCCTCCAACGTGCCCCGCATCAGGCGATAGATCTTTTTCCACATGTCTCCCAACTCGTACTTCTTGTCTATATATTTGTCAATTATCTCCGCCTTGTCTGGAAAGACCTCCTTGGCGTATTCCAGCAGATCGATTAGGAATTCATTAGCCGTTATTATGAGGTCGATGTTGTTTTCAAACACGTTGTGGTGGAAATTGTATTCATCTCGCCAATATGGGAGGAAGGCAATATATGTAATAGTTGTGGTTGTCCACTCCGGCCAGCCCTCAGCTGCCCTCTTCACGACTTCTAACACCTCGTTATAAGCCAACGATGTATCCTCCGCTATCGTCTTTATTGCGGTGTCTATAAATTTCAACCCGTTGACGTAATAATGGTCGCTCCCTTTGCAGTTGTATCCCATCATCATATAGTCTCTACACGATACGGTAAACAACATTTGTTTTCCGTGTTTATAGTCGTGGTCGTTGTATACATATATGCCGAACTTCTCCTCACAAAACGATCTATATCGGCGACATATCCACACGACCTCTTTATCCAGATGGCCGGCTAGCGTTGCAACTATACCGTCATGTATTTTCTCCCAGAGGCCTTCAAGCATGCCCCCTCACGAACTTGTCCAGCCTCTGTGTGTCTACAACAGCCTTGACGCGAGTTCCCAAGCCGTTTAGGTAGTATAACGCGCCATTTATCGTCAATTGGGCAGTACTGCTCGGCGAAAATACAGACATGTCATAGAGTTGTTCTTCTACCTTCTCGTCATTTAGCTTAATGCCGACATCTCTGGCATAATTAACTATGCCGTCTATGGCCTTGACCACAAACCTGGAGCCCCATATGTGGAGCTTAAACCTAATGCCGCTGTGGTGTATTGACATTATGTAGGAGTGCGCCTCGTCGGGATCGTCGACCATGGTATATATATATACACCAATCTCCCTACATTTTTCAGGCTCGGCGATACAGACATGTCCCACTGTGTACTCCACTTTAGTCGCTATGGGAATGTTGTCTCTTAAAAATGGGTATATCTTCTCCCATATCTTAAGTGGGATGTACCCCCTCTCTATGTAGGCCTTGATCTCCTTGGCCTTGTCCGGCATGAGGTCCGCAGCATCTTTTAACAGATCCTCTACAAACTGGTCGGCCTTGTGAAAATACTCACTCCCCTCCTCAGCCCAATGTGGAAGGAAGGCGATGTATGGTATAGCATGCGCGGTCCACTCGGGATACTCCTCAGCCGCTTTCGCCAAAACGGTTAACGCCTCATCGCGCGTGAGGGGGGTCTCCTCAGCTAAGGCGCTTACGGCGCCCTCGACTAGCCTCACGCCATCTATATAATAATGGCCTTCCCCACTACATCTAAGCCCCATGAACACATAATCGATACACGTCATGGTGAACAGTTTGTCCTTATCATCATCAGTGTTGTATACATATACGCCGAGTTTCTCCTCACAAAACTGGCGGTTTGTGTAACATGCACGTACAATCTCTCTATCTAGCTCGCCTGTAAGAGTTGTGATTATGTCCTCCTTAAGCTTTTTCCAAACCTCTTCGGCCATGTAAAAAAATGTTTATAAAATTATATCAGTAGTCTACTACCGCTGGACTCTACACGATGTTTTGGCGGTACATGTGATTCTTCAACGAGGGGGGGTGGAAAGAGCGGCTAAGGTCTATAGTTGGAGTGCGGTGGAGAGACTGTACTGTGGGGGTTGTGGCTACGGGGAAAAAAGAGGGTTAGTACTTTCTTATGTATTCCGCCACCCTGTAGATGTCTCCGTCTGCCAGCAGTATCGGGGTCCCATCTTTCACCCTGTAGATGGCGATGTAGATAATATTGTAGCCGTATTGGGCCCAGTGTTCTTTGTACCGCCGTAGTTCTTCCAGCGGATCTCTGGCGGTGAGCCTGCCGGGCATGCCTGTGTAGTACTCCCCCGCCGGGTCTAGGATGGTCAGCCTCGTGGGATTTTTGCCGGATGGAAACGCCACCGCCAGGTGGGCCTCTTTGTCAAACTCCACGTACATAAACCACAGCTCGTACTCCTCGCCTAACACATATCTGTCGTATGCCGTGATCATTGCGTAGAGCAATATGGCCATATCCTCGCAGTCACCGTGTTTCAACACCAGGGTCTGAAGTGGTGATTGGATGTGATCATACCGGGTTTTGTATTCGAAATGTCCAGACTCGAGGTCCTCCACAGACGGGGGCAGCGGCATCGGGACGTCACTGACATATGCCACGTTGTCCACGACGTAGCGGTACAGCGCAAGCAAGTTGTCCCACTCGCCCATTCGGGAGTCTACAATGTACTTCAATACTGTGAACGCAACATAGATCTCATCATCGTGGAGAGTCCTCCATAGAGACAGGTCCCAGCTGAGGTAGCTGCGGTACCACTCCCACCACTTCAAGTAGGTAGAGATGACTGTGTTGTACTTTTTCTGCAACGCGTCGAACTTATCCCTCAGCACCGTGTAGTCCCGCCTCAATCCCGCATAGTCCCGCTCCAAGGCGGCGTATCTCTCCGAGAGAGTGCGGTATTCGCCCCTCAGCCTGGCCAAATCGCCGAGGGCGGCCTCGTGTTCAGCCCTCAGCCTGCCGTAGGCCGCGTCCAGCTGGCGGTATGAGTTCTGAAGGGCTGTATAGCTGTCGTTCAGCCGTATGTATTCTCCACGCAGCTGTTTGTAGTCGGCCTCAAGCCGGCTGTGTTCATCGGACAGCTTTCTATGCGCCGCGTTTAGGTCGTTGTACCTACCCAACAGGTCGTTGTATTGCGCAGACAGCGCGTTGTACACATCGCTCAGCTTGTTGTACTCCATGGCGTTGTACACAACCAGTGCGAACAACATCACCGCCACGGCCGTGACTACATACAACGTCCTGGACATGCAAACTCTCAGACGTCTATATATAAAATTTAGGCCTTTTGTAGATGGGTGGCTTTATGGCCTTCGGGTCTATACGCCGTCTGGGGCGGACGGCGAATGGAAAATGACGTATTTATATTTCAAGATGTGAGGGCATATGGAAAAGGAGTTTTGGTACGGCCTTCCGCCAGAGGAGTGGGAAAAGAGAAGAAAGGACTTCTGGCATGGCTTCCCCCCGCCTCCAGACATGGGGGGGCAGCAAAACCCACAACAACAAAACCCACAGCAGCAAAACCCGCCGCTGGAGGCAACGCAAGAAGATGAGGAAAAGAAGAAAAAGAGGTGGAGGAGGCTTTTGGAGAAACACTTGGGTAGAGAACACGCAGAGGTTTTCTACAGGCTGGGGTTTAGGGAGGACGAAGGCGAGGGCGAGGGGGGAAGGGGGGGCGGCGGTTGGGAGGGTGGGGAGGGGGACAAGAAAAAGGACACTGTTACCGTTAGGAGGTTTGTATATCTGGGCATCGGCCTGCCAACAGCCGCCGTCGAGTCCAGCCAGGAGGTTGTCAAGCCGCCAAAGGTCCCCGGCATGCCGGAAGGCCCCCCCAGAGGTGGGGGTGGAGTATTTGTAGGCCCGTCGACTGGGGGGCAAGGTACTGGCGGTCAAAGTGGCAGTGGCGGACAAGGGGGGACGGGCGGTGGTGGAGGCTTTAAGACGTTTGCCGAATGTGTTAAGGCTGGCAATTTGGATAGATGTTTTGAACAGTTTAAGGGCAAGGTGACGTTTAAGGACTGCGTCGACGCGGGGGTGGATAAGTATGTATGCGCCAGCAACATCGAGCCTCAGACGTATAAACAGTGTTTGGAGTGGCTTTCGGACCAGGGGTATTGCTATAGGGCGTTTGCCCCGCAAATAAGCACGAAAGATATCATCAAGGGGCAAGACGGTCATTGGTATATATCGTACAGGGGACAGCCGATTAAACTTAACCGGCAAGGCGGCAGCTCTCTGTATACAGCACAGCTCGGCGATTGGCTTGTGGCTGTGCAAATAATTAACGACGTGGTTCATAATGTAAGCGTAGAGTATAACCCCGGCGGCGGGGGTGGCGGTGGTGATGGGACTGGCGGCTCTGGCGGCGGGCCTGGAAGCAGCCAGGGTGGCGGTGGCAACCGGTCTCCAGACGCCAGGTTTAACGAGTGTGTTAGGGAGGGGTGGGGGGAGGATGTGTGTCGTTGTGTGGTGTATGCAACCATGCCGATTCAATGTCTGCAACAAATCGGCAAGGCGCCTAGGGATTACAACGAGTGTATAAAGATGAAGATAGAGAAGCAGATCTGTGACTACACGTTCCAGACGACGCCGGAGATGCAGAAATATAGGCAGTGTATTGAAAGCAAGAAATACGCCCCGGTGGAGTGCGAGTGTCTGGCGTTGAGCAAAGAGCCGCTGAAGTGTCTGGAGAATATCGGCAGGGCGCCCCAGACGTATGAACAATGTGTCGAAATGGGACTTCCCCAAAACGATTGTGCGAGATATCCAAGACGAGGCAATACTGTTAACAACCCTGGAAACAACAACGCCGGCCCTGGTGGGGGTGGGCCCAGCGATCAGTTCAGAGGGCCGGAGATGCCACAAGAGGATCCGTACAGGGACTACGACACGTGTTTGAAGTATTTCGACGCCAGCCACTGTGAGGATTACTTCAAAAGGAGGAGGGTTGGCAGTGGAGGTGGAGGTGGTGGTGGAGGAGCTTCTGGCTGGGGTGGGCAGGGCGGCAATAGAAACAACAATCCGCCAACTGGCGGCAATGTGGCTAACAACAATGTCGGCAATGTGAATGCGACAAATAGCGGTAATGCTACAACGGGCGGCGGGGGTGGAACTGGCAATAACAATACAACAAACAACCCGCCTGCTGGCGGACCTTCTGCAGACGCCATTGCGGAGCAAGAGCGGTGGAGACAACAAAGCGACAAACAGCCCACCACATATAGCGAGTGTGTCGAGATGGGGTACTCACATGCGTACTGCGCAGAGAAGTTCTCGCCGTCGACGTCGTGGTTTGATTACAGTAATGCTCCTTATGACAACAAGCGTGCTGTGGCCCTTTAGAATGACGTATAAATAATCAACTATCTTTTTTCCCGTGAGAGGCAAGCTGTCTCCCTCCTACCTCAAGTGTATTGAATATTACGACCCTAAGTACTGCGAGAGGTACCTCATTGATTCGATCGACAGTTCAACAACATCTCAAACCGATGGCTCCGGCGGGAGGGGTGGGGGTGGGTCTGGGGGCGGTAGTGATAAAAACAATACGGCCAACAACCCGACTTTAGGCGGGCCTTCTGCAGACGCCCTTGCTGAGCAAGAGTGGTGGAGGAAACAAAGCGGTGGCAATAATGCCATAAACGCCGGCTCTAGGGACAACAATACGCAAACGGGCGACAACACCCGCCTGAGGCCTCCGGACTATGTAGTTGGGACGCTCGATGGCGGCTCCGGCGGTGGTGGAGGTGGGTCTGACGGCAAACGTAATATCAAGTACGACATATGTGTCAACGAGGGTAGGGACCCCACCGTCTGTGAGTGTAGGGCCGCAGGCGGGGATGTCTTTGCATGTCTTAGGAACAAGGGCATGGAGCCTAGGAGCTATGAGGAGTGTCTCACATTGGGCTTCGCCCCACATGAGTGTGAGAGGTATCCAAAGACAACTACGCCGACGGTTGCGCCTGGTGGGCCTACGTCCCCAACTACCCCCACAACGCCAAGTACACTGCAGGTTGTGTCTGGCGGGCCGGTTGACGAGTGTGTCAAAAGGGGCGGCAGCCGTGATTTCTGCCGGTGTTGGGTCGAGGGGAGCGACCCGACGTTTTGTATCAAGACCTACGGCGGAGTGAGGACGTATGACGAGTGTGTAATCCTTGTGACAAAACACGGCGGTAGTGTATACTACTGTGACGAGTTTAAAACACATGCCCCCACAACACCAACTGCCCCCACGGCGCCTACGTCTTCCTTGTTGCCGGATAAGTATAACGAATGTGTCAAGAGGGGTAACAACCCCAATGCTTGTGAGTGTCTGACGGCCGGCGACCCAGTCGGCTGTCTTATTGCTAGGGGGTTGGAGCTCGGCTACGACGGCTGTGTCAAGCTCGGGCTTTCGTCGCAACAGTGTGAGAGGTATAAGGAGCAGTCTGACCCCAGGTATAAGGAGTGTGTGGGCAGGGGGGGAGACCCCAAGGTTTGCCAGTGTTTAACGCAAAACGATCCCATCGGCTGTCTTAGGGCCATCGGCAGGGAGCCTAAGGACTACGACGAATGTAGGCGGCTCAACCTGCCTGATAACATATGTAGGCAGTACGACCCAAAGCATCAGAAGTATGACAGCTGTATAGCTAGGGGGAGGCCTCAGCAGGTGTGTCAATGTCTGGCGTATAGCGACGACCCGTTGGGCTGTCTGAGGGGAACTCCATATGAGCCGAGGGATTACAACAGTTGTATAGAGCTTGAGCTCCCGCAACAGCAATGTGAGAGGTACAAGTCGTTGACTAAGTTTGAGGAGTGTGTCAAAAGTGGCAAAAGCCCTGTTGTTTGTTCATGTATGGACGCCGCCGACTTCTTGGGCTGTCTGAGGGGGAAGGGGGCAGAGCCTAAGGACTTCAACGAGTGTAAAAAGCTGGGTCTTTCTGACGATGTCTGTATACGGTACGACGCCAGGTACAAGGACTGCGTCAACAACGGCAACGACCCGGCTGTGTGTAGATGTCTGACGCAGAGCGACCCCATCAAGTGTCTGAAAGACATCGGCATGGAGCCGAAGACCTTCAACGACTGTAAGAAGCTTAACCTACCCGACGACGTGTGTAAACAATATCCCCTCACAGCCGCCGCGCCGCAGGCCGCAGAGGAGGTCTTGAATTACATAAAGCAAGGCGTTTTGGTGGGCAACACCCTCAAGCTCCCAGACGGCAAGACCATCACTTTTGAAAACAACGTGGCTGTCTACGGCAACTTCGTGTTGTTTCTAGACCAGGGCAGAAACGTCCACGTCTTCGACATCAGCAAGCTCACAAACGCGGAGAGGGGCTACTTCATAAACGAGCTGAAGAAGGGGAGGTTGCCGAGTGAGGTGTACGAAGAGGTGTACTACAACCGCGCGTCCAACGATGTGAACAAAAAGCTGTTTGGGGGGAGCGCCAAGTTCACAAAGAGGGAGAAGAACAAGCTCTACTTTGAGCACAACGGCATAACGTGGGTGGTCGAGATCGGCGAGGGCGGCAGTTTCACATGGAGCCCGTTGCTGGAGGGCGATTTGAAGAATTACGCCGCGCCGCTCACCAACGCCGACCCCAGCAGGGTTGTTCTGAAGGGTGGCAAGCTGTACTACAGAGACGACGACGGCAAGTTGTACGAAATCGGCAAGGACGTCAACTTCACTATTGCAAACGGCAGGTGGGTGCTGGTGGGGCTGATCACGTTTGGCAAGACGAAGATAGACAGGTCTACATACGAGCTGTTGACCTCTGGCGAGTACATCTCCGGCGGCTCCAACATCTACATCGGGGGAAGGCCTCTTTCTGACAGAGACTTTGATATAAACAACGTGGTGCGCATAGAGAGGGCGGAGATAGATACGCCAAACGGCAGGGTGACTGCCATCGTCATGTATGACGACAAGGGCAGGAGGCGCATCTACGTCCCCAAGTCCACAGTCTTGGAGATGAGGACAAACGACGGGCGGACCATAAACGTCAAGCTTATGGACAATCAGTTCCTGCCCGTGGAGGGGACTGTCATAACGGAGAAGTTCAAAATTGACGACAAGACGGAGATAGCTGTGCAGCTCAAGGTCGTGTATAAAGACGGCAAGATGGAGTTAGTGCCGGTGCAGGACTATGTGGTCAACAGGGAGGTGGACGTCGGAGGTCAAAAGGTGGTGGTGCCGCACAAGGTCGTGTATAAAGACGGCAGCTTGAAGCTCGTGCCCGTGTTGGATATAGGCACCGTGGTCACACAGAAGGTGAACATCGGCGGCCACGAGGTGGAGGTGCCCCTTAGGGCTGTGGTGAGAGGCGATACGTTGACGTGGGAGCCTGCGTCTGGGGCGGTAAAGGTGAGGATGGACGCGTGGATACCAGGCGTGGGGAAGGTGAACGAGGTGGAGTTCGAGCTTGTCCACAAAGATGGCACATATGACCTAAAGCCCAGGGGGAATGTATACGACGTTAACGCTTTGAGAAAGACGTTAGGCGACTTCTTAACACAACGACTGGGGGGCGAGATAGAGTCTATAGAGTTTACAAAAGACGGCGTTGAGTTTGTGTTGAGGGGCACTAAGGAGGGCAGGATGAGGGTTTTGGCGGCGCCGAACCAACAGGGGGGCTTCACCTTCTCGAAGCTTTGGAGCGAGCAGGACGACTATCTGAGGTATGAATATAGGAAGGCTGCCGCCATGACGGAGGCGCAGCAGCTTTTCTCGACGCCGGAGACGTGGCAGCAGCTGTTGGCGCAGTTCCCACAGCGGACGTGGGATTGGCTTCAAAACCTCGCAAAGTCGTTTGCCTCCACCGCCGAGATGGCCCAGAAGGACCTCTCCACCGGCTTGAACATGTTGCTTTCTGGAGATGTGAGGGGCGGCATCTCCAAGATCGCCACCGCCTTTGCGACCGCCAGTCCGATCAACCCGATATCGATGTTGACCTACAACCCGGCTGTATTTCTATCGCTGAACGAAGAGGATAGGAAGAAGCTTATCGCCACCCAGATAGGGTTTCTCGAGGGGGTAGGGATTCCGGACATAGCCGGCACTGTGTATAACGCCTTGGTGAACATAAGCGGTATGGTGGACAAGAGTTGGGCCGAGGCGATCAAGTCCAACCTGGGGCGGATTGGGGAGAGCTACAAAAAGCTGAAGGAGGAGTTGGAGAATGACGAGAAGCTTAGAGACATCATGAACACGGCCAGGCTGCAGGGGTTTGTCCTCTCCACAATACTGCCTGGGGCTTGGAGCGTGAAGGTGCTACAAGCTGTGCCGCTTGCAATGCGGCTAGGCGCATACGCCGCCGGCGCCGGGCTTGGGACGTTTGGCTATCTGGCAAGCGGTGGGGATGTGGAAACCGCCATCGCTATGGGCACCATGCCGATCCCTGGCGCAATTGGCCTCCTCAAGGCGCCTAAGGCCGCACTTGCCGGCGCAACTGCGTTTGGCGCCCTTGGCGCTGCGGGCAGCACAACGCCACAAGAGATGGCGGTAAACATACCGACGTTTGCGCTGATGGGCGCGTTTATGGCCGGGGAGGCTAAAGGCTTGCCCAGATATCTCGCCAGCCTCGGCAAGGAGGTTGGCAGCGCATTGAAAGACCTAGGCGGCAGGCTGCAGACCGTCCACATGGCCTACATGCCCGAGTGGGATGTGGACCCCAAGCTCAAAAAGGCGTTGGATGACTATGTAGCTAAGCTCAAGGAGGCTGCCGCCAGCGGCGGACCGCCTCCGCCGATGCCGGCAGAGATAGCGCCCCACCTGCCGCAGTATCTGCGGTCGCTGGGGATAGACGTAAAGGAGGTGAGACTGCCCACAGACGTCGGCTTGCCGAAGGTGGATCTCAGTTTACAGCAAACGCCTGAGGCTGTAGTTAATTTAGCCCGAGCGTATGCGTTGCCGGATAAGACAACGGATGTCAGTTTAGCTAAACATCACAACGTCTTACCGACCTTGGAGAGGATGGCCAAAGAGGTGGACGACCTCTTGTCTACGCATAATGATTTGGCACAACTGAGGGGGCTGAACGAGGTTAAAGATGTCATCAAGCTCGATCCAACTCAATTCGACGACTGGCTTAGAGGTGCAACAGATAGATTTACGCCGGAGCAGCTAAACGCCATACAGAAGGCCTACGACCTATACGCCCAAGGCTTGTTGAAAGACTGGCATCTTGACGTAATTACGGAGGGGATAGACCTCAAGAGGCTTGCGTTTAGGATCGGGGAGGCCGTGGAGCTCGACGTGAGGAGGGCCTTGGGGAGGGCGCTGGGGGGCGAGGGCATTTGGAGGTTCGCAGAGGCGTGGAGGGGGGGCGAGATCTTGCCGGAAGTAAGAGCGCTAATAGACGAGTTGGCGGCGAAATACGGCAGGGATCGCGTTTACGCCATAATAAGCGAGATGGTGGCAAACCTGCCGCCGTTCCGCGTCGAGAGGTTCGAAGAGCCGTTGTTCCGTATTGAGGAATATCCGCCGAGAGGTGAAACACAGAGGCGGCCCAGCGTGGCGATGCCCTCGTGGAGGCTTGCCCACATCTTGAGGCTGGCCAAGGAGCTGTTGGACGACGTCAATAGGGTTAATTTGGAGGAGCTGCGCAACGTCTTGCCGGACTTGGAGAAGTTGGTTAAAGAGGTTGGGGAGCTGTTGTCCAGACATCCGGAGTTGGCGCAGTTGGTGGACGTACGGGAGGTTTTCGACGTGGTCAAGCTGGACCCCGCTAGGTTCGACGGCTGGCTCAGAAACGCTGTAGATAGATTTGCGCCGGAGCGACTCAAAGCGATAGAGAGAGCGTACGAGCTATATGCCTCCGGACGGCTTGAGGAGTGGCACCTGGCTGTGTTGGTAGACGGGGTCGACCTACGCACCGCCTTGGAGAGAGCCAGACAGATCACGCAGATCACAAAGGAGGCACAAAAGCCGACGGAGGCACAACAGATACAAAAGCCGACGGAGGCGCCGCGTGTAGAAGGGATGCAGCTCAAGGAGGATTTGGCTAAACTTAGCGTAGATGAGATGAAGAAATTAATCAGAGAGGTCGAGACGGCTGTAGTCTTGGAGCAATACCCGCAGTTGGCAAAACTACAAGGCATACGTGAAGCTTTAGACGTAATTAAAATGAGACAAAACTTGTTTAAAGGGTGGCGTTTTTCAGCAATGACTAAATACGGCAAAGAGGTAGTAGAGGCGGTCGAGTTGGCGCGTGAGTTGTATAGAGGCAGGAAGCTAAAAGAGACAGTGTTGAAAAACATCGTCGAGGGCGTTAAACCTAGCGATATGGCGTTAACGTTAGCTAAAAGCCCGGAGTTACTTGAAGAGGCTATTACCCGCCTCGTAAGAAGGGAGTTAGAGGGATATGTGAAAGACATGCGGGAGTTCGCGGAGATGTGGAAGAGGGGCCAGCTGCCGGACGAGATAAAGTCCGTCGTGGACAACTTGTCCGTGAGTTTGGGCAGGGACCGCATAAATGCTGCAGTGGAGAGAATCGTAAGAGATGTAGAACAACAAAAGGTAGAAGAAAGACCACACGTGACGGAAAAAACGGGAGAGGTACAAAAACAGCCGCATGAAGCTAGTGGGGTAGAGGAGAGGCCGCCACAACCGGGAGAAAAGGTTGGCGAGCAACCGCCACAACAGCCGCCACAAGAGGTGCCGCGTGTCAACGTGTCTGAGGGAAAGGCGCCGGAAGAGGGTCAAGTGAGGGCGCCGGAAGAAAATATTGACAAACAGCCGCCGCGTGTCGAGCTGGAGTGGGTGGACAGAGAGATTAAGAGCGTGGAGGATTTCGAGAAGCTAGTCGACGATGTAAAGATAGCCAGAGAGGTCATGGAGGCTTTGGATAAACATCCAGAGTTGGCCAAGCTCAGAGGTGATAAAAGGATCCTCGAGGTGATTAATGATAAGGAAAGAATTAATACGGTATTCGGAAATGATCCAGAAAAACACGCAATCGCTACGAAGGCCTACGAGTTAGTTAGTGTAGGGAGGTTGAGCGAGGGGGCGCTGAAGGCTATTGTAGAGGGCCTTGAGTCGAGTGAGAGAGTGCGCGAGTTGGCTAGAGACCAGAAGCTGTTTGGTGAGGTTGTGAACCGTTTCGCCACGAGGGTCTCCAGCGGGGAGGTAGGCGATGTGGATAGCTTTATCTCAGTGCTCGCGAGGTATGATTTGGATATCCCACATGGCGTCAGAGAAATAGTCAAACGACATATAGTGGACATATTGTGGGAAAAGATCAAAAATGTTGAAAAATTGGATAAACTGGCGGAAATAATAGCGAAATTAGACATAAGACGTATATTTCATAGAGACCCAAAGCTGTTCGGAGAGGTGGTTGCAGACACTGTGAGGAGGGGGTTAGAACAACACGTGTTTAAGCCGAGCGATGCGCTTGTCCTCATAGATAAATTGGAAAAATATTATTTTGGATCTACAATAAACGAGGCTATAATGGGTATAAATAAAACAGTTGTAGAGGTACTGTCCAAAGAAATTGGTAATTTGGACAATCTGTCAGAACTTGCCTACGGGATTGCTGTGAAGATTATATCTAAACATATTACTCTTAATTATATTACTAAAGTTCCCGATGTAGGTGTTGTTAGTTTACCAGATCATCTATTTATTAGAAAGATTCGTGAATATTCTGACGAAATACGGGAAATTCTCAGGGACATTCGGAGCCGTGTTAAATCTGGCGAGTTAGATGTAGACATACTGCGCGTCATCGCCAGCGGTTTTAAGCCTGGCGACTTGGCAGAGGCGTTGGCTGGAAAACTCGACGTGTTTGACAGCATTGCGGCTAATGTCGCAAATGTGGAGATTGGGCGGCGTGGGTGGGATGCCGTGGTGCATCTCGCCAGGATTTTGAGGTGGTTTGACAACAGGGATTTGCCGCTGCCGCAGCTGAAGGATTTGGTCGGCCGGCATGTCTTTGACGAGTTGGGTAAGGAGTTTAACATGTCTAATCTAGAGGCGTTTAGTGGCCTGATCCCCAAGTTCCGGGAGGAGGTGAGAGTTGCAAGAATTCTGTCGGACGTGCCGGAGTTTGCCGGCTTGAGGGGCGTTGACCCCCAGTGGATCAAGCTGATTGGCAAGGTGGATGTCTATAAGGAGCAAGTGAATAAAGCGGTACAAGACGGGAAGTTGAAGTCGGAGGTTGGGGAGTTGTTGAAAAAGGCCGAGGATCTGGTTAAAAATGGGATGGTCGATGTGAGAGATCTCCTGGCCGTGGCCAGTGGGGTCGAGCCGGGGAAGTTAGCCAGACTCTTTGTGGTAAACCCACGGCTGTTTGTCGACGTGTTTAAAGCCCACCTGTTGAGGGAGCTCATCGATGTGGTTCCACGTAAACGCGATGACTTTCTGAAGTTTGTGGAGATCTGGGAGGAGTTCAAACGCGGGGCGCAGTATGTCCCAAGGACGTCGGATCTGTTGGGGCGGATTAAGGGGATTGACGACAAACAGCTGAAGGCGTTCAGCAAGATCGCCGCAGCTGCCAACATGTTGACTGAGGCCATGAGGGGCCTTGGGGATAACGCATTCAAGGGCCTCGAGGCGATACGGGACGCCGTGGACGTGTTGGCGCGTGAATACATGTCCCAGCTCTATCCGGGCGGGCCCGATGTTGTAACGCCGCCAAAGTTCGAGGACATGTTGGCCAAGTTGTGGGCCAGGGAGGTGACCCCACATGTACAAGAGCCGCCGGCGCCGAGGGAGCTACCGCCCACAGCTGTGAGACCGGGGGGACCGTTGCCCACAGCTGCGAGGCGCGGTGCTGGGGAGGGGGGCGAGGGTATAGATATGAGTTATGGAGACCGGATGGCCAAGATGGATACGAAGGTCAAGACGGAGACGGTGGGAGAGACACAAAAGGAGGTGGGGGACAAGGGGGAGGGGGACATACGGCTTATCGCGCCGGAGCCGATTAGAAAAGAGAGGTTGATAACCGAGGAGGGGCTTAAGCTGTTGAAAGAAGGGGGGCAACCGCCACATGAAGGGGCGCCAGGACAACAAACAGCTTCGCAACAACCTCTAACTACGCCCCAACAACTGCCTTCACAACAACCTCCGACTGCGCCGCCGGAGGGCAAACCGCCTGAGGGGGCGCCAGCTGGCGCCAGCGGGGCGCCGCAAGCCGGTCCTGGCGGCGATTGGAGGCCGTTTGTGGAAAACGTGTTGCGTAGCGTCGATGTGGGGGAGGCGCTTTCTGGAGAGTTCGCCAAGCTGCGTATGGACCTGCTCTACAACTTCGACCAATACGTTTCAGGCTTTGTGAATAGGGACATTAGGGTTATACCCCGTCTCCCAGACCCGACTAAGTTTAAACGCGTGTCCGCCTTGATTAGAGATGCGGCGAACACAGGCCGTAAGGTCACGTTTGAGGAGATACTCGACGCGTGGAAGAAAGACGTAATGGAGATGTATCCTGGCAAGTATAACGAATACGACCTCGAGCTCAACAGAAGGCTGTATGAAGTAAGGAAGAGGATCGAGGCCGGCGAGGCTTTGGCCGATGCAGACGTGGTGGAGTTGAGCAAGCTGTTTGAACGTATGGACGCAGGGGTGGGCGAGGTTGCGGCTAGGGTGAGGAGGCTGTACGACGAGGTGTCCTCCGCCAAGTATGAGGGGGTTGCGTTGAACGACGACCCGCAGCTGTGGCAGCATGTAGACGCGTTTATACACCACGTTGGACTGAATAGGGCTACGGTCGAACAGCTCCACGGGATGTTTAGCCACCTGCAGAACTACTGGCGGCTGCATGAGAACGAGGTGCGCGTGTTGGCGCTTCTCGCCGATAGACGTCTGCGCGGCGTCCCGCTGAGCGTTGGGGATGTGGACAAGGTGGCCAAACTGCTGAAGGAGATGCGTGAGACCGGCTTTACGCCAGTTACGCCGCTCGCCAGATATCTAGACGATAGGCTTTTTGCGCCGCCGCCTGCGGCGCAGCCCACACAGCCGCAACAGCCCACACAGCCGCAGCCCGGGCCGCAGCAACGCGGGGCGGCGGAGGGGGGGCAGGTCTTATTACAAGAGGTCAAGCCACAAACGGTTGGACAACAGACCGTGCAACAGCCACAACAACCAACTACGCCGCCTCCAGAGGGCAGGCCGCCGGAGGGTGCGCCTCCCGGCGGACCTCCTGCCGGTGGGCCGCCTCCGGGTTTTGACGTCGGTGGGTGGAGGCCGTTTGTGGAGGGCATGTTGCGCGACTTGCGCGTGTTGGAGGGGATCTCCGTCGAGTTGCGTAGGTCGAATCTGGGCGTTGTGTATAACTTCGGCGAGTTTGTGCGCAGCGCGTCTCAGGCCGACTTGATGAGGCTGGGGCCCCACCTACAGGCGTTGGCGGAGGACGTCAGGAGGTCTGGCCGCGTGCCGTCTTTCGAGGAGGTTGTAAACGCGTGGAGGAGCGATATGGCGCCGGTCGCCAAGCCGTATGAGGCGGAGCTCCTCAGGAGGCTGTACGAGGCGAGGAAGAAGGTGGAGGCGGGCAAGGCTTTGGCCGACGCAGAGGTTGCCGAGCTGGCCAGGCTGTTTATGGAGCTGTTCAACGACCCCAATCCGACCTTCAGATTTTCGCAGCATGTCAAATCTCTGGCCGGGGAGGCGGCGTCTTACGACAAGTTGAAGACGGGGGAGCTAAACAACGACCGGCGGCTGTGGGAGCTCGTGGACGGGTTCGCGCGGGAGGCAGGCCTGCGTGAGCTGGACCGCATCCCGGTTGAAAACGTGGCTGAGCTGCGGCGCTGGGTGGCGTCGACGTGGCGTCTCTCCCCGGAGGAGGCGCGTGTGTTGATGCTGTTGGTGGATAGGCTGAACCGCGGCCTGCCGCTGAGCGATGCAGACGTCTTGAGGATATATGAGGCGCTGAGGGAGATGCGCTACCGCGGCGAGGCGCCGGTTACACATGTTGTTAACTACCTCATGGATAGGTTCAACATGAGGGAGCTGACGTGGGGCGACGTCTATGAGGCGTTACGGAAATGGTTTGAGACTACTTCACAAAGGCTGAAGGAATTAACGGGAGAGATTAGGGAGAAGTTAAAGAAGAAAGAGGGGAAGAAAGAAATAGACGAAAGCGAGTGGATAGAGGCGAGAGACACATATGCAAAAGAGAGAGATATAGAGGAGATATTGAAAAAGAAGGCGGAAGAAGCCATTGAGCAGACAGAAGGTAAGGGGAAGGGCAAGAGCTGGCTTGAAGAATTGCGCAAAAGACGGATCTTGCCGGTAATGCCGCATGTCGAGGTGATTGAGCCAAAGAGTAGGCCGAGTGAGGGCGTAGACGTAGATGATGATGTACATCAAATAACATCTCTTGGCGATGTAAACGTACAACAAGTTGGGAGCAGTACTGTAGTAGTCTATATACCCGGCCTCGGCCTCGTCGAGTTGAAAGACGTACAAGTGCCGTACGACATGCCGATTACCAGCCTGCCGCAAATGTGGCTCTGGTGGGCTTCGCTATACGGCAAAGGCGGGGAGGTGCCGGGCGTCCGGATTGACTACTGGCGGCTCTCCGTGCCTGTGGAGGGCGGCGCCACGAGGAGGGATGTGGTAGTCCCCGGCTCAGCTGCCGGCGGGGGCAGCGCCAAAGTGACGAAAGTCGTGAGGTGGACCGGCACAGAGCCGTATCGCAGCCTGCCGTTTCTGAGGGAGGGCGGCGTTGGCGGCACCGGCGTTAGGCAAGCCGCCAGGATGAGGGAGAGGTTTGTGTTGTCATGAGGGCGCTGGCGGTCGTTTTGCTCCTGGCGGCTTTCGCCATTGCGTTGACAACGACAACGCAGTACTTAAAGATTCCGACGCCGGCGCAGACGGGCGAGTTTGTGGTGAAGCTG
>JBKBOT010000031.1:0-19532 GCA_046293555.1 Pyrobaculum sp.
TGCAAGCTATGCGAAAGAGAAAAATACTGCACCACCCCATGCCCCACACTAACCCAAACCATAGAGCCAAAGATAAGAATATTGGTGAAGACGTAACTACAACGTCTCTAGTATTTCGCTTATTTTTCTGTAGTCTGTATCCCATAGCGGGGAGTTGCGGGGGATAAAACACCGCACGCGTCTATTTTCTACCAAGCACCGCATATACCCCCTCTCTGCTAGCGTTCTAAACACCTGGCCGACGACATATGGCGACACGTTGGCGCTTGCGGCAACCTCGCTTGGCCATATCGCCACCACCTGTCCCTGGGCCTGTCTTATCACCTGCGATATGGCTATGGCGATTCTACACAAAACGCCGCAGTTTTGTGGAAAGGACTTCACGTAAGAAGGTTAACTGTTTTTAAAAAAGCGTTGGGAGGAAGAGGCTGAATACCCCATTTATTATATATATCAAGACTGCTAGCGCCAAGGCGCCTAGCCACCCCACGCCTTGGAGTTTCCTCAAGGCGTAGAGCCAGATGAAGAAGGCCAATATGCCGCTTATTACTGGTATGCGAAATATAGAGTAAAATAGCCAAAAGATCAACGCGCCTGCTAATGCGGTGAGAGCCGCCCCGGCGAGACTCTCCCGTTTTTGCCTCCCGGGGAAAATCTTTAACGCGAGCCATATGGCTATAGTGGTGACTATCCACCCCACTAGAATACCGACTATATTCGCCATGGCGTTTTCCTAGGAGTAGTTTATATACTTTGGCCTACTCCAGCCTATGGATGTGCTCGACGTGCCGGGATGTCCCGAGGGGTCGCTTAGAGTAGTGTCGTACATACAGGAAAGACAGCCTGCCGTCCTCGTGGTGAGAACTCCCGACGCCGATTGTGTAAAAGTACTACAGTTAGTACTCCCCCTTTTTGACTACTCCGTGGTGGAGACCACAAGCGGAGACATCTATATGCTTAAAGTGAAGAGGCGAGACGTCTAGCTCTACACTCGTCGCATAGATATATGTGGTCGCTAGAGACGCCGCTTTTCTCAAGCCTTCTCGCCAAGGCTCTGGCCATAGTTCCGCCATAGGGCAGCTCTTTGCCACATGAGGTACATCTAGCTGGACTGTCTCTATATAACACCTCGGCTTGGTAGGGACTCTCTACGGCGGCCTCTCTAACATCTATCACCTTCTCTGGACATTTCTCCACACAGACGCCACAAGCCACACAGAGCGCGGGGGCTATGGCGAGCTGGAAGTTTTTAATAGATAGGGCTCTTGTGGGGCAGGTGTTAACACATGCGCCACATAGCGTACACCCATCTCCCACTTTTAGCACCCCCGTGGGCATCCCCACAGTCACTGCAGCTAGCCTGGTCTGCCACCTGTCGCCCGGGTCGAGTGGGGCCTTTTTCGCCTTTACTACAAACTCTCTCCCCTCTCTGACAAAACCCGCGGCCCATATCTCCACCGCCCTCCACAAGGGGCAGCTCTCCCCCCTGGAGCAATAAGCTCTAGCCTCGCCATGTTTGGAGGCGGCTATGTATAGATATTGTTTTGGCGCCGCGGCTATACACTTTACCCTCACGCCTTCTATATCTGTATCAAGCATGCCGTAGTCACATACAAGCCGCAGAGGCCCTGGCGACGTCTTGACTAACTCTGCCAAAAAGCCGTCGGGGATGGAGGGCATCTGGACGGCCCCCACGGGGCAGAGGGAGTTACACAGCCCGCAGTCGACACATCTGTCGTATCTAATCTGTACATACTCCTTCTCTCTATACATCACGGCGGAGGTGGGGCACTTCTCTAGACATAACCTGCACCAGACACATTTATCCATATCGACGATGACTGTATCTCTCAGCTTGATAAACCCCCCAGTCAACAGCTCCCGCCTGGTGGCAATCCCCACCCCGGCGGGGGGTAGGCGGGTCCACCCAGCCTCCCCCACATATCTCTCAGCCACGGACTTAAACCACTGTCCGTGAGGCCCCCTGTAGGCATATATCAGGGGGGCGTCTGATCTAGAGAGGTCCTGACGCCCCTTTATAATAACCACCGCGGGTTTATCTCGACTCACATATAGAAATGGGGAGTATAAAAAAGACGGGGTTACGACTCTGGAATTTCTGCGATAAACCTCCTATATATCGCATAATATGCCGCAGATATAAACGTCGCTATGGACAAAACCAGAAACGCCAGTATTACATACACCACTGGGGTAGGTATCTCGATGTAGAAATTGGCGAAAAGCGCGACGGGCAGCCCCCGGTCGCCTACAAGCACCATGTTGGGGTACCTAGCCCCGCCGTTTAGCGCCTCGCCTAGCAACACTATAAACAACGCCAGCGGGCCTAGCCACCTGGCGGCATCAACCACAACGCCTCTCTTAGCCGACGCCAGGGCTTTAAATCCCAACACAGCCAAGGCGGCAATAGCCGCCACCTTTATCCCGAGGAGGGGGAGGTATGTTGTATTGACGGCGTCAAACAGAAGCGGCGAGTATTGACCTAAGCTGAGCCAGTAGGCTGGCCCAAAGACGAGCTGCGCCAGTAGTAAGGCCAGCCCCACCTTGGCGCCAAGTCTTACGCCTCTCACATCTCTCTCTAGGGCCAGTAGGCTGGCCACCACAAATCCGCCTACAGAAATCACCGCGGCGACTGTGTGTAGATATAACGTCCAGAAGAGCGGGTTGACATACGGCATGAAGCCCGGGTTTAAGCCGGTCTGTAGGTAATACCCCACCGCATGTGGGTAGTTAATTTCTGCAAATACCGCACGGAAGCCGAGGGGGACAAAGAAGCCAGATATGGCCATGACCCACATGACGGCGGCGTGTCTCCCTGGGTCTATCTTACCCCATGTATACCAACTGATGGCAATAGCTGGAATCCGCACCATTATGGCGGCGATTGCTATCGCTATGGGGATAAATAGGGTGTTTGTAGCCAGTGTGGTCAACGCGGTGAAGAAGCCGGCGAGAAAGACCGTAATTATCGTGCCCCAAACCCCTGAGAACAGCTCAGATACTATCAAGACTTTAAACGCCTTTCTCGCAAATAGCTCATACCAGCCGTCATTTGTCCTGACGGCCATGTGTCTAGCCCACGCCGAGATGAGGCCAGTGCCCAAAGTCATTGAGACAAATATCACATGTAAAACCACGGCGAGGCCCAGCCCGGCGAAGCCTAGAAATACCGCCTCCATATTACTCCACGCCAGCCCCCTTTCTTAACAACTCGAGGAATTTATACCCCCTAGTGGCCACTAGATACATGGCGTAAAGCCCGCCGAATCCCACGGCGAGAATCACTATGTATGCAAATGCCAGAAAGCCGGGAGATGTGGCGTAAGGCACTGGCGTCATTATCTCGCTGGGGTATAACAGGCCGTATACAGTCCAGGGCTTTCTGCCAATTTCTCTAACTGCCCACCCCCCTACAGCTGGAATTACTGTACCTAACACAGCCAACAGAGAGAGGATAAACAGCCCCCTCCCCTCTCCTCCAAGCGCCGTGGCTATTCTTCTAGCCAGCGTAGTTAAGCCAGGCGTCTTGACGAAATAGAAGAAAAGAGCTAAGGCGGCAAAGCCGCCTATTATCGCAAAGAAGACCTTTGTGTAGAAGGTATAGTGGATTAACGACATGTAAGACTCAGCTCTCTGTAGGTCAGCTATACACAAGTCTTTCAACTTTACGCCGGCCACTGCGCTTACGTCCACCGCGCCTAACGCCTCTAGGTATTTACCTAGCCCCAGCCGGGCTGCCACATCTCCTAGCGTCACCTCGCCGTGTTTTTCACAACTGGCATAAAGCTGGTCAAAGCCTACAATTGGGCGGTTGGGGTCGCCGTATGCCAGCCACGCTATTAGCGGATTGTGGTAAGTCTCCCTTGCCCCCTCCATAAGGGCGAACTTAGTTGGGTTGTATTTCACCACCGCCTCGCCCATAAAGTGGGCCACTATAGGTGCCTGTATTACGAAAATGACCAAAAAGGAGATAGCCATGGGCTTTACGATTTTTAGATATCTAGAGTCGCCCGTCTTGTAGTACCTATAGAGCCACCCAGCTATAGCTACAGCCAGCCCAATCAACGTGGCCCCAATAATGTTGTGAAATATGGAGATTAACGCATAGGGGCTGTACATAGCCACCATGGGGTCTGTCAACACTACTCCCACCCTTTCGGCCAAGCCAGGCTGCTGTATGAGTATAGATATCGGGTGGCCGGCGGCCAGCGCGGCCACTTTTAACGCAACTAACTTCGGCACGTCTGTTGCCAACGGGCCGTACTCCGGCATGAAGGGATATAGCGCCTGGGCCAGGGGGCCGGTGCCCCAAGGCGCTTGCATCCAGCTATTCACAGCAGTGATCAAAACGCCGGAGAAATACGCAAAGGCGGCGTAGACTATGAGTATAGCTAAACTGACAGGCGGCCTCACTTTGCCCAACGTGACGATAAATAATATCAAAAACGCAACTTC
Organism: Pyrobaculum sp.; assembly: GCA_046293555.1. Taxonomy (GTDB): domain Archaea; phylum Thermoproteota; class Thermoprotei; order Thermoproteales; family Thermoproteaceae; genus Pyrobaculum. The sequence continues at coordinate 4,477 of JBKBOT010000031.1, forward strand.
GTTAGAAAAGGCGATAAGCTCAAGCGCCAGGGGGGCAAACGCAAATGTGGCAATGGCGAGATTGACGCCAGGCCATATCTGCACGAGGCCGAATTCCACAAGGGTGCCCATAATCGCGCCCAACGCGAAGTTTACCGCCAGGACTGCAGTCATTATGCGGGCGGCTTTTAGATAGTCGCCATCGCCAGTACGCCACCATTTCCACAACATGGCGCCGATGGCTACAGGCAGCCCAAAAGTCAACGAGATAAACACGCCGTGGAAATATACGCCTAACGCGCTTAGTGGGAGAAGTGGGTTTGGATCCATGCCAAAATCGATATTTACCCAGAAATATTTTTTGGAACAACCCGCCTGGCTTTACAACTATATATGTTCTAACAGTGGGGGGATATGTATATTGTTATTCCTGTGTCTTAGGCCACCTCGCGCTTTCGCCTAGCTCTTTTAGAACTGGGTCTTCTAGAAAGTCTCGAACTGAGAGCACCCCCACGGCCTTTCCCGTGTTGTCCACCAGGATGACATGTCTAACTCCTCTCTTCCTCATGGCGACTAAGACTTGGTAAACCCCATCTTCGGGTTTTGCGGTAAGTAAGTCTTTTGATGTGCCTACCTCAAGGGCTTTGGCTGTATTTGGGACACCTCTAGCCATCGCCCTGACTAGATCTTTTTCCGTCACTATCCCCAGGGGCCTTCCCTCCGTGTCTACTATAACCACGGCGCCTATGTTGTGAGCCGCCATTACTGCCGCAACTTCCCCCACCGTGGCGTCTACATGTAACGTCACGGGGGGTCTCTTGGCCAGATCTCCAACCTTCATAATTCCGATGGTTTGCATATTTTTATTTATGACTTCATAATTTACTAAATGTTATCTACAGATTTGCCGAAGGGCTTGTGGGTTTATTATATCTCTGATTGAAACAACGCCGACCATCTTGCCGCCTTCTGTAACAACCAGGTGTCTGATGTTATTTATCCACATGAGTTCAGCCGCCTTCTCCACCGGCTCTTCTGCGCCTATGGTAACCAACGTGGTGGACATAAAGGCCTCTACGGGGGTGGAGAGAGGCATCCTCATGCTTATAGCCCTCACGATGTCTCTTTCAGACAACACCGCCATCGGCATGTTGGGATTTTCTGGATTTACCACAACTAACGCGCCTACAGAGTGTTTAGCCAACAGGTCTGCCGCCTCGAGAAGCGTGACGTTAGGCGTGATGGTCAGCGGCGGCTTTCTTATAAGCTCTCTTATCTTCATTCCTCCGGCTTAGGCCACCAGACCCTGTCGCCCAGGCTTTTCAACGCCCTGTCTTCCAGCAGGTCTCTTATCGACAAGACGCCAGCTACCTTGCCCAAATCGTCTACCACAATTAGGTGCCGCACCTTTCTCTCCCTCATTTTCTCCATCGCCTCATATATGTCGTCATCCATTTTAGCCACGACGAGATCTCTGGCGGTGCCCACCTCTAGCGCCTTGGCCGTCAGCGGGGTCTTCTTGGCGATGGCGCGGAGCACATCTCTTTCCGTAATTATCCCCAGGGGCCTCCCCTCCGTGTCTACTATAACCACGGCGCCTATGTTGTGAGCCGCCATTTGCGCCACGGCTTCTTCCACTGTGGCCTCTGCGTGTAGCGCCACAGGCGGCTTTTTGAGAAAATCTCTCACCCTCATCCCAAAAACTTGCGGAATTTCCCCATGGCGATTATGTTCGAGTCGCTTCTAGGCATTCTCAATAGCGTCAGATATGTGGGATTTGGCTTGGCGTCTATGCCGAGGTGATCCGCCATTTCTAACACGGCCTTTACGATCTCGCCGCCTAGAAACTTCTCTGCGGTCACCGGGTCGAAAAACTCCATGTCGTACTCCAATTCTTTTATATATGTGGGGAGGATCTTAAGGACTTTATCCAGCCTGCCCGATCTCGCCAGCTCTATGACATATGGCGCGTCTAAAAGCGTGGGGGGGACCCCCACGGCGTACCAAGTTGCAGTGTAGACAATTGCCCTCGGCATGTTCACCACGGCGTCGCCATGGGAGAAAAGACGGCCGTACTCCTTCCAGCTGACCCTATCTCTGGTGCCAGGCACCAACCTGGCGACTTCTGTCACTCTATCCACATATCTAAACACCAGGGAGCGGTATTTTGCAGAAGCCTCGGTGATTATAGCCACGACGTCTTCAGGGGGGCTGTGTCTAGCTTGACAACAGGCGTTTAAGATGGCCTCCCTAACTTTTATGTACTCTTCTAGCGATACGTCGTATCTCACGGCGGATTGTATCGTCGCCGTGTGGTAACCCGCGTATTGGACTACCTCAAGGTGGCAAAGCCTCGGGTTGTTCAACCCCCCGCGAAATGGCGGCGACCCCATGCCGATTATAGGCCTGATCTTTAGCCCCGCCTCTGCCTCCAGCCTGGAGGCAGAGGAGAGGGCGTAGGCTATAGAGAGGGCTGAGGCGAGGTGGCCGTGTTTCACAGCGGAGTCAGACTTGCCGAAAAACACCCTCACCTCCCCGTCGCCGTCTTTAAACACCTGTGTAAGTATTTCTTTCGCCTTTAGTTGCACCACGGCGTCTTCTATCAGGGGTATCACCTCCACATCTCCAATATCTACCCCAGTTTCCGACTTGTAGATCTCGTACTTCCTTTTTAACATCCTCCTCACTAACATCACCGTGTCTATATCTTCCACCATGGGCAGGATGACCCACCTGACGGCTTGCCTCCCGGCGTATTTCACAGAGAAGTAGTTAGCCACTATGGCCGCCTCTAGAGACAACATGGCGCGGTCAAACTCCTCGAGCTTGGGGTTGGGGAGACGTACGGTTATATACCGCCGCTCTCCAAGAGGCACCTCGGACCTGAAGGCTTTCATCACGATGTCTTTCGGCTGTCCGTAGGGAGTCATCTTCCCCTCAAAGTCTACCATCACCTCGTCACATCCGTGAGCCGTGAAGGCCACTAACGCCTCGTCTACCTCTTCCCCAGCCGTAATCTTCACCGTGGCGTCTGGATGTTGTGTACACATGAGCTTAGGTATATGCATTACCTAACTACATAACCCCCCTAATAAACTTTTTTCTCTATTTTAGATAACGATAATTAGAAAGCTTTATAATTATTAAAAAATCAATGGAAAAACATAAACTTTAAGAGGGGGGCCATGTGGGATGTCAATGCGTGCAGCTGTATTACATGGGTACAACACCCCCCTGAAGATAGAGGAGGTAGATATCCAAAAGCCAAAAGGCGGCGAGGTGTTGCTACGTATAAAAACTGCCGGCGTCTGCCATAGCGACTTGTACGTACTAGAGGGCGCGACGCCGGTGCCGCCCCCCCTGGTGCCAGGACACGAGGCCGTAGCCGTGGTGGAAGAAGTGGGCCCCAACGTGGAGGGAGTTGCGCCAGGAGATGTGGTGGTATCTTCCTTCGTGTGGCCATGTGGGAAGTGTAGAAACTGCGCCAGGGGGTTAGAAAACCTCTGCGAGAAGTTCGCCGAGGTTAGACCCAAGGGGGTGCTTTTAGACGGCACCACGAGGCTAAGCCTAAACGGCGCCCCCGTGAGGGTATTTCTAGGCGGGGTTTGGGCCGAATATGCCGTAGTGCCCGCCACGGCGGTGGCCAAACTCCCCAAGAGCCTTGCAAACAGGCCGGAGATGGCCATGTTGGGATGTGCCATCCTGACGGCATACGGCGCCGTGGTGAACTCCGCCTCAACCTCGCCGGGAGACACCGTGGTGGTAATAGGCACAGGCGGCGTGGGTCTCGCCGCGGTGCAGGTAGCCAGGGCGCTGGGGGCCAGGGTGGTGGCAGTGGGGAGAAATCCGGAGAAGTTAAAACTGGCGCGGGAGCTGGGGGCAGAGGTGGTTAACACCAGAGAGGGCGACCCGGTGACAGCTGTGAGAAACCTCACGGGGGGTCGCGGCGGCGATGTGGTAATTGAGGCTGTAGGCAGCGAGGAGACTGTAGACATGGCTGTAGAGATGGCGGCGACGGGCGGCAGGGTGGTGTTAGTGGGCTTGATGGCCGTGGGGAGGAGGGCCCCCGTCCACGTGGCGCGGGTGGTGAGAGGCGGGATATCTCTAGTGGGTAGCTACGGCGCGAGGCCGAGGGTAGATCTGCCTAAAGTCATCTCGATGGTAGAACGAGGCCTCTTGAGGCCAGAGCTTCTGGCCAGAGATATATACAAGCTAGAGGAGGTAAACCAGGCCGTAGAGGCGCTTAGAGGCGGGAGGTCTGTTAGGCCCCTCCTAACCCCTTAGCTTTTTCTCTAGCTCCTCAATACTCTCCTGGTCCTCCAAGGTGCTTAAATCCCCCACCGGCTGCCCCATGGCCATAGCCCGTAAAACCCGCCTCATGACTTTCCCAGTTCTGGTCTTGGGGAGTTTCTCCAAGATGGCTACTCTCCCCACCACGGCGAGGGGGCCGAGGGACTTTCTTAAATGTGCCACCACCTCCTCTTCTGTCACCAGCCTCCCCGCTTTGGGCACCACGAAGACCGCCAGCACGTCCCCCCTCACTGGATCTGGTATGCTTACCACTGCCGCCTCCGCCACCGCGGGGTGGGAGGACAAGATGTCCTCCACCTCTCTCGTGGAGAGCCTGTGTCCAGCCACTTTAATCACGTCGTCTGACCTCCCCAATATGTGTAGATGGCCCTTCTCGTCGATATAGCCCAAATCTCCGGTTAGATAATAGCCGCGGAATTTAGTCCAGTAGCTATCTACATACCGCTTGGGGTCTTTCCATACCGTGTGTAAAAAGGCCGGCGGCAGCGGGGGCTTTACTGCCACATGTCCCTTAGAGCCAGGAGGCAGCTCCCTCCCCTCGTCGTCTAGAATCACTAGCCGCAATGTGGGATATGGATGCCCCACAGAGCCGTAGCTATAGTCAAAACCGCCCAGGTTTAGAGATCCCGGCGCCGTGACGAAACAAGCCGTCTCTGTCTGGCCCCATACGTCTGCCACCTGACAGCGGTCTTTACAGATATATGTCTTAAGCCACTTGTAGGCCTCCTCGTTTAGCACCTCCCCGGTGGGGTACACCGCGATGAGGCTATCTAGCCTATATCTACGCGGCCACTCGTCGCCATATTTCATCAAAAGCCTTATCGCCGTGGGGGAGAAGAGGTGGTGAGTCGCCCTATATGCATCTACTACCTCCCACCAGATGCCCGGATGTGGATAGTCCGGCGCATCGTCGTACCAAAGCACAGTGAGGCCGTTTAAAAGCGGCCCGTGTACGCCGTAGTGATGGCCAGATATCCAGCCGATGTCGGCTGTGGAGAAGAAGACTATATCCTCTCTAAACTCCCGTTCTGCCCCCACCATGTGGTTAAAGGCGTACCACACCCAGACCATATATGCCCCATGTAGGTGGAGAATACCTTTAGGCTTCCCCGTGGTGCCAGAAGTGTATAGTATAAATAAAGGCTCGTCGCCAGCTACCCACTCGGGCTCTATGTAGGCATTTAGGGGGACGTACTTCATCTCTTCTTGCCACCAGAAGTCCCTCCCCTCCCTCATGGGTACCCCCACGCCGAGATTGCGATATACTAACACCTGGGCGTCCATCCCGGCGAGGGCAAGTGCCTCATCTACTGTGGGCTTCAGCGGGATGGCCTTCCCCCTTCTAGACATGGCGTCTGCGGTGATCACCATTTTGGCCTCTGCGTCTTTAATCCTATCTGCCAACGCCTGCGCGCCAAAGCCAGAAAACACGACTGTGTGTACAGCCCCCAGCCTGCTGACAGCAAGCATGGCCACCATAGCCTCTGGGATCATGGGCATATATATCGCCACCCTGTCTCCCCTCTCTACACCCCGCATTTTTAACAAGGTGGCAAGGCGGTTTACCTCGCGGTAGAGATCCCAATACCGCAAAACCCTGGTGGCGCCAGAGGAGGAAACCCATATTAACGCCGCCTTGTTAGACCTACCGCTGTTGATGTGGCGATCTACCGCGTTGTAGGCTATGTTGGTCTCCCCCCCTACAAACCACTTGTAGAAAGGCGGGTTGGAGTCGTCATACGCCTTTTCCCACCTCTGCCTCCAGTAGAGTTTTGCAGCTTGTCTCTCCCAAAATCCTATCGGGTCCTCTAGAGATTCTTGGTAAACCTTTAGAAATGTGCCAGACATGTCAAAGGCTCAATATGTAGAACTTGGGCTCTGTGAAGTACAGCATTGTGGACCTAACCCCCTCCCTCCACCCAAAGCCCGAGTTCTTCACGCCGCCGTATGGCAACGCGTCAAATCTCACCCTGGTGGAGTCGTTAATAATGACAGAGCCGGCCTTAATGGCCCGCGCCACTCTCATCCCCTTTCTGTAATCCGCCGTGTAGACCGCCGCCTGGAGGCCATACTCAGTGGAGTTAGCTAGCTCCACAGCCTCTCTCTCGTCCCCAAAGGGGGCCACCGGGAGGACGGGGCCAAAGACCTCTTCTTTAAACACTCTGGCGTCTATATGGCCGTCGTCAAATTTTATCAACGTGGGCTGGAAGAAAAAGCCCCGTCTCTCCAGCCTCCTCCCGCCGTGGAGCACCTCGCCGTTTTTCCCCACGGCGTCTGACACAAAGCCCTCCATGGCTTTTACCATCTTCTCGGAGATCAAAGGCCCCATGTCTGTAGTCTCCTCCGTGGGGTCACCTACCTTTATGTCTGTAGTTTTTTCTATTAGCAACTTTACAAACTGTTGGTAGGCAGGTTTCTCTACATATACCCTCTTTGTGGCGTTACAGTTCTGGCCGGCGTTTTCAAACCTAGCCCTGACGATTATTGAGGCCGCGTGTGTCAAGTCTGCATCCGCGAAGACAATTGCCGGGTCGGAGCCGCTGGGGGCGATCATGTATTTCTTCCCCCTGCCCGCCGCCTTGGCTGCCACCTGTAGCCCCACGGCCGTACTTCCGGTGAAAGAAATTCCCGCCACCTTCGGGCTGTCTAGCAGCTCGTTGAAGACCTCCTCCCCGCTGCCAACTATCACTCTCACCACGCCGTCGGGGAGGCCGGCCTTTTGGAAAATCTCATATAGCTTAAGGGCCGTGAGGGGCGTGTGGGTAGAGGGTTTCACCACTGCGGTATTTCCCGCAATAATTACAGGCGCCACCTTGTGGGCAAAGGTGGAGGCCGGGTTGTTATAACTAAGGGCGCCCGCCACAACCCCCACTGGCTCTCTTATCTCTACCACAAGCCTACCCTCGTTACCTGGCGGGTAGGTGTAGCCATCTACCCGCGGCACTCTTCCCTCTAAGATGTGACGCGCCTCTTCAGCGCTCGCCCTTACGATCTCTATAGCTCTATATAGCTCCGCTCTGGCGTCTCTAATGGGCTTTCCAGATTCCGCCACTAGGGTTTTTAACAGCTCGTCAAAAAGGAGTTCTGTAAGCTCGGCAGCTCTCCTTAAGATCTTTCCCCTCTCCCTAAGGGGGGTGGCAGACCACTTCTCAAAGGCCGTGTATGTCTCATCTATAGCTTTCCTCACGTCTTCTCTAGTGGCTGAGGGGAGTACCGCCAAGACATCCCCCGTGGCTGGATTATAGACAACGACCTCTTTCGACATGGGCCCCCCTCACTGTTATTATATAAAGATTTTCAATATGTACATAAATGCTTGAAATTTATAATTATAGAAAATCATAATTTAAAAAATTGGGATAAAAAATTTAAAACATTCCAAAAGAAAAGTGCTATGTTGAGAACTGGGGATCAGTACGTAGAGGGGATACGAAATAGACAACATGTGGGCATATATGTCATGGGGAAGAGGGTTACAGACGTCGCCACAAATCTCTTCCTCAAGCCCTCCGTCCTCTCGTTTAAGGCCACTTTCGACGCGGCGTTTGATGAAGACACAAGAGATCTGGCTAGGGTATATAGCCCCATAGTGGGGGAAGAGGTAAATCGCTTCAACTCGCTACACGCAACCCCACAAGACCTGGTGGCTAAGGTAAAGCTTTTGAGAAAACTAAGCCACAAGACTGGCACATGTTTTCAACGATGTGTGGGGTGGGACGGCCTCAACACTCTCTACATAGTAACCCGCAAGGCGGCGGAGAGGGGGGGCGCCAAGACCTATTTCGAGAACTTCATGAGGTATCTAGAGTACGTACAAAAAGGGGACTTGGCGCTAGCTGGCGCCATGACGGACGTGAAGGGGGTAAGGACGTTAAAACCCAGCGAGCAGCCAAACCCAGACGCCTACGTGAGGGTAGTAGAGGAGCGAGATGACGGCGTCGTGGTGCGGGGCGCCAAGGCCAACATAACTGGCGTCGCCGTGGTGGACGAGGTGTTGGTAATGCCCACGAGAGCCATGACGGAAAAAGACGCCCCCTACGCCATATCTTTCGCAATCCCTCTAGACACTCCGGGAGTTAAGGTGGTGGTGGGGAGGCAGCTAAATGACTCCAGAAGGCTTGAGGGCGGGGAGATAGACGGGCTGCCCTACATGTTTAACCACGAGGGGCTTCTCATATTTGAAGACGTCTTTGTGCCCTGGGAGAGGGTATTCCTATATAGGGACTGGAGGTGGGCTGGCGTCTTGGTGGAGATCTTCTCTTCTTACCACAGACAGGGCTACGCCGGCTGTAAGTCCGGCCTTGGCGACGTGATTATAGGCACGGCTTACAACCTGGCGAAACAGATCGGGGTGGCGGGAAAGTCTCACATAGAGGAGAAGCTAGTAGAGATGACTTTCCTCAACGAGGCCATGTATTCCACAGGCCTTGCGGCGAGCTGGGAGGGGAGAAAGATCGCGGAGGGTCCCGGCGGCGTTTGGGTCAACCCCATGTATGCCAACATAACTAAACACCTGGTAACACGCCTCCCCTACGAGGTCGCCAGGTTGTCTCACGACATTGCCGGCGGAATTGTGGGCACAGCCCCCAGCGAGTTCGACCTGAAGAACCCAGAGGTTAGGCAGCTAATAGAGAAGTACCTCCAGGGCGTGCCGGAGTTTACGGCTGAGGATAGACTCAAGATGGTCCGCATGTTGGAAAACGTCAGCATGAGCGTGGCCTATCTCGTGGAGTCTATCCACGGGGCTGGCAGCCCCCAGGCCCAGAGGATTTCCATACAGAGGATTTACGACTACGAATATGCAGAGGTGGTAGCCAGACGGCTAGCCAACATGTCTAGAAGAGAGCTAGATAGAAGAGTGGAGCCACATAAGCCCACAGAGGCGGAGAGGATATGACGCCAGTACGTCACATCGCCTCAAGGCCGCCGATAACCGCCAGCCCCCATATCTCCATAAGAGAGGCCGCGGGGATTATGGCCCAGAGGAGAATTGGCCTCTTGATACTTGTAGAGGGGGGGAAGCTATATGGCGTGGTGTCAGAAAGAGATATCGTAGAGGCCGTGGCGCAGGGGGTCCCGCCCGGCGAGGAGGTATCTAAAATCGCCAAGAGGGAAGTTGTCACTATTGACGCAGATGTTAACATCAGGGAGGCGGCTACACTTATTAGACGCCACGGGATTAGACACCTCGTGGTGATGTCGCGAGGGGAGATATACGGCGTGATTTCTGTAAGAGATCTAGTGAGAGAGAAGGAGATTCTTGCCTCCATCGCCGAGTTCCCACGCCTAGAGACAGAACTGGCGGCAGCTGACTGACATCAAAAATAATTATAAAATTGATACATTTTCGTTAAAAACATTTAAACTTAAAAATTAGTTGATATAATTAGATGTGGAAATTATAAAATGTAATGTAGCTATAGTGGGGTCCGGCATGGCTGGACTCAGGGCGGCGGCGGCAGCCGCCTCTGTGGGCGAAAAAGTTGAGATATGTGTTGTTAGTAAAGTCGCCGGGCCGCGGTCACATAGCATCTCGGCAGAGGGCGGCATGGCGGCTGTGATATATCCAGAGAAGACGGGAGACTCCCCACACCTCCACGCCTATGATACCGTCAAAGGCGGAGACTTCCTTGTAGACCAGAAGGCAGCACTCCTCCTCGCCGAGGAGGCGCCAGGAGAGGTTTGGTTTCTAGAAAAAATTGGGGTGCCCTGGAGCCGGGCGGAGGACGGCTCTATCGCCCTGAGGCTTTTTGGCGGCATGTCTAAACCACGTACAGTCTTTGCTAAAGACAAGACTGGATTCTACATAATGACAACGCTATATAGATATGTCAAGTCTTTTCCAAACATAAAGTTTTTTGAAGAACACATAGTAACAAAAGTCGTCATAAGGCATGGGGTCTTCCACGGAGTTACCGCTCTAGACATGAGGAGGGGAGAGATGCGGTTCTTCAAGGCGCAGGCCGGAATTCTAGCCGCGGGGGGAGGGGGGAGGATATTCAAGCTGACCACCATGGGGCATCTAAACACCGGAGAGGTGCTTGGCTTCGCCCTTAGGGAGGGCGTGGCGTTAAAAGATGTGGAGTTTGTACAGTGGCACCCCACGGCTCTTGTGCCTAGCGGAATTTTGATAAGCGAGGCTGCAAGAAGCGAGGGGGGCTATCTGGTGAACAGACTGGGGGAACGCTTCATGAAGAGATACGCCCCACAAAAAATGGAACTAGCGCCAAGAGACATAATCTCCCGGGCTATCGTACAGGAGTGTAAAGCTGGCCGCGGCTTTTATAGAGGTGGCCTCTGCCACGTGGGTCTCGACGTCAGGCATCTAGACAGGTCTATGGTACAACAGCGGCTGCCCCTCCTGGTGGATCTCGTCAAGACTTATGCAGGCGTTGACCCCTTCAGCGAGCTCATCCCCGTGGCTCCCGCGGTGCATTACTTTATGGGCGGCGTTCATACTGACGTGTGGGGGCGCGTGTTGACTGCAGATGGGGTGTGGGTTAGGGGGCTGTGGGCAGCCGGCGAGGCGGCTGCGGTGAGCGTACATGGGGCAAACCGCCTGGGCTCAAACTCGTTAAGCGAGTGTGCAGTCTGGGGGAGAATAACGGGAGAACAGGCGGCAAAATACGCGCTTGAGGCGGGGGGCAGCGGCGAAAATCTGGCCTCCATCTTGGAGGAGGAAGAAAACAGGGTGTTTTACAGACTGGGGCGAAAGGAGACTGGCGGGGAGTCGCCAGCCGCCGTAAAGGCAGAGCTACAAAACGTAATGCACCAAAGCGCCGGCGTCTTTAGAGACGAGAGGTCAATGGCCGAGGGGCTCGCCAAGTTGGCGAAACTCATGTCTATAAACCACCTCAACCTACATGACGTCAGCAGGGTGTACAACATGGAGTTAAGAGAGCTGATAGAGCTCGACGGGATGTTGCCCGTAGCTTACACCATATTGCTCGGGGCCTACTTTAGGAAGGAGTCTAGAGGCGCTCACTACGTGGTGGAGTATCCACATAGAGACGACAAGAGGTGGTTAAAACATAGCGTTGCCTTCAAGCTTGGCAATAGTTACGGCATGTTGTGGACAGAAGTGGATGTAGACAGATGGCCGCCCGAGGTGAGGGTGTACTGATGAGATACGTGGTGTACATTAGGAGGAAGTCTGGAGAGGTGCAATACACACAGAGGTACGTAGTGGAGGCAGACCCAAGGACCTCTGTGTTAGACCTACTTATAAACCTGAGAGAGGATGTAGACGGCACCATAGCCTTTAGGTACGCATGTAGGATGGGGGTATGTGGCATCTGCGCCGTGAGGATAAACGGCGTGCCGAAACTGGCGTGTGCCACCAAACTCTCTGACTTAAACACCCACGAGATCTACATAGAGCCTATTTCAGACAGGGTGATTAAAGACCTGGTGGTAGACTTAGAGCGATGAGGGTGGTGGTGGTGGGCGGCGGGGCTGCTGGCGCCACGGCGGCCTCTAGAGCCAGACGGGTAAACCCACGTAATGAGGTAGTTCTGATAGAAGAGGGGCCATATGTCACCCACGCGCCTTGCGCCATACCATACCACATAAGTCACTCCGCAAGGCTATATCTCTACACTGCAGAACAGTTCGCCAGAGAGAGGCAGGTAAGAGTCTATACAAACACGAGGGCTGAGGTGGCTGAGGGAAATAAGCTAAAGCTCAGAGGTCAACACGGCGGGGTGGTGGAGTGGGATGTGCTCATAGTGGCCACTGGCGCCAGGGCTGTGACGCCTAGGATCGAGGGCGTGGAGAAAAGGGGCGTGTATGTCATCCGCCACGTGGCTGAGGTACATGCCCTAAAAAGCGGGCTGGAGAGAGCGCGGGAGGTGGCCATCGTGGGGGGCGGCTACGTGGGGGTAGAGATGGCGGAGGCCCTGTTGAGAATAGGGAAGAAGGTGGCCATGATAGAGTCGGGCCGCTGGCTGTTAGGCAGGATGCTCGACGGCGACATGGCCGCCGCGGTGAATCAATACGTGAGAGCCATGGGGGCAGAGCTAATACTGGGGGAGGCCGTGAGGAGGATTTTGGGGGGCGAGGAGGTAACTGGCGTCGAGACTCAAAACGCCGTGGTGAAAGCAGACGCGGTGGTGTTATCCACAGGCGTTAGGCCAAACGTAGAGCTTGCGGTAGCCCTCGGGGCTAGGCTAGGCGAGACGGGGGCGGTCCACACCGACGAGTATCTCGAGACCGCCGTCCCCGGGGTATATGCGGCAGGCGACGTGGCTGAGGTGAGACACGCCGTTACCAACAGGCCCGCATGGCTCCCCCTGGCCCCCTATGCCAACAAGATGGGCTACGTGGCGGGCACCAACGCGGGGTTTGGGGAAAAAAGGCTGATGTTCCCGCCTGTCGCCGGCGCCTCGGTCACCAAGTTCTTCGAGATGTATGTAGGGAAGGTTGGCCTCAACGAGAGGGAGGCCGGAGAGGCCGGCCTTAAGACAGAAAGCGCCGTGGTGACCACTAGGGACAAAGCCCACTTCATGCCAGACGCCAGGGAGGTACACCTAAAGGCTGTGGCCTCCGGCGGGGCTCTAATCGGCGTGCAGGCCGTGGGCTTCAGCCCCTATGTAGCCGCCGTGATAGACTTCGCCGCGCAACATATCGGCAGGCCCCTCTCCTCCATAATACTGGCGGAGTATTCCTACATGCCCTTCACAGGCCCCGTCTGGCACCCCCTAATCACCGCGGCGAGGATCTTGGATTAACAAATATATGTAAATATCGACATATATACATGGAGTACAGACTCGACGTGCTGACGGCGTTGGGGCTCGAGGGGGAGCCTCTCACTGAGGACAGATTTAGGGAGTTCCAAAAGGTAAAGCTAGTGGAGGAGGAACTTGTGGCGGGGCAATATATCGACTTCGGCACGGTAAAGATCAGACACGAGGGCGGGGGCACCATCTCCTTTGCGAAGACTTGGCACGTATTTCTAGAGGCCATCTCGCTGAAAGACGGCGAGAGTTTTCTCATATATTGTACATGCCCCATGGTAGATAGGTTTGTGGTCTTGAAGAGAGTGGGCGAAAAAATCCTTCTCCTCTATAGGCCCCGCCCCCAGTCTTAATTACCCCTTTTTCTCGGCTCTGTAAGCCACCCCACCAAGTTTTTAAAAAACTGCCAGTTGTCGCCCATAGTTATGAAATACGGCGTGAAAGATCTTACAGACCCCACAAAGGTGAAGTTGCCGGCTTGTGCCGCCACCGTGTAGACGCCGTGGCCATATCCAAACATGTAGCCCGCCGCCTCTAGCCTATATGGCGCGTTGGTAGAAACCGCAGAGGGGGAGAAGAAGACTAGTCTAGACACGTTTCTCAAAAGCCTCCAGCTCCCGTTGGGCGTAATGGTGACAAGCTGCCAGTTTTCTTCAAAGGCCTTGGCGCCACCTGTGTAATTATAGACAGCACGAAGTCCAGACATGTTGAAATACATAAGCAAGGGGTCGAAAGGCGCGTAGGCGGAATACGGCGCTATGTAGCCCACCCCGCCTATGTAGACAACAGCGCTTGCCCTCATGTCGTAAAAATAGACAACCCGCACCCCCCTCCTGGTGGCGTTTACCACGGCCTCCACCGCCGTTTTGGAGAAAGGCGTCGTGGGGTTAACTACGACGAGGCCTGTGGCGTTTTGTAACGCCCTGGCGAGGCCGTATTCTGTCTCCACGGGGGTTAAGACGTGGCCTCTAGCCGCCAGCTCCGCTCTAAGCACTTCTATAAAGCTATTGGGCACCATGTTTCCATGGGCCATGTCAAACACCACGTAGGGCTTCCCCGCCGTGTCCACTGGGGGCAGCTGGGGACGCGGCGTGTTTGACTCTAGCGTCCACTGCACCGCCGTGGGGAGTATGTAGAAGATAGGCGGCGACGGCTGGTTTAACAACCTCCCTAGATCTACCCCACCTGTAGTGGAGTTTAGATATACCACCTCGTATTGCCTAAGCCCTAGTCTCATGGCCATATCTCTCACGGCGTCGAAGAGGCCCCCTATCTCGTCCACAAGCCCCAGCTGGAGGGCCTCGCCTGCAGTAAACACGGCGGCTGTCTCTAAAGCCGCCAGGTCTTTTATCTTCTCCCCCCTCCCCTTGAGGACTGCCGCCACGAAGTTTAGCCTTATTTTCTCCACGTCGTTATAGTAATCTGTCAACTCCTTTCCGTAATACTTAAGCGGGCCTGTTGTGTATATATAATCGGGGACGTCGTAGAAATATGTCTCTGGCCACAACACCGCAATAACGCCGATGCTGCCCACCCAGCTGGAGGGCGTTGCGTAGATCTTGTCTGTAGCCACGGAGATGTAGTAAGCTCCGGAGGCCGCCATGCCTGTAACAACGGCGTATTTAGTCTTGTTTATTCCCAACAACGCCGTATATAACGCCTCTGTGTCCGCAACTGTGCCCCCGGGGGAGTTTACCAACAGTATGAGGCCGGCCACCTCTTCCCTCTGGGCTATTTCAGTCAGTTTTCTCACAAGTTCCCCCGCGTAGGGGCTTGCGATAACGAAATCCACTGGAGCCACCACGATTTTTGGCGCCGGCGGGGCTGGCTTTATGTACCATGTGGATAACGTCATGAAGAGCGCCACGAGACTTATGGCTAGCGCCGCCGCCACGCCTGCCTTAACCCACACGCTGGCCATAGGTATGATGTCTCCCATTTTTATATCTCTCCACAAGTAGAATCTTTTTCTTTCTAGAAGTATTAACAATGTTAATACTTAAAAATACACAACGTAAATACCCCATG
>JBKBOT010000032.1:0-19247 GCA_046293555.1 Pyrobaculum sp.
TGCAAGCTATGCGAAAGAGAAAAATACTGCACCACCCCATGCCCCACACTAACCCAAACCATAGAGCCAAAGATAAGTTTGATGAGATATAGTAAAAGTTTTTAAAGTGAGTATATGACGTCTACGGGCCGGTAGTCTAGCGGAAGGATGCCCGCCTCGCGCGCGGGAGATCCCGGGTTCGAATCCCGGCCGGTCCACCACCCAAAGGTCTATAGTCGGAAAATATCATAAAGTTAATATAATATGAAAAACATCAAGGAATTTATAAATATTAATATAGTTTACCAATATGTGTAATTAGCTCTTTTTATAACTTTTGTAACGAGGATCTTGTCTGTAGGATATTAGCAGACCTTTGGGAATAAAGAATTTTATCTAGCTCTAAGGGGGTACTATGGGTGTAGAGGTGTTCCTCTTCGGGGCCTTTCCGTATATATCTCTGTTGTTATTTGTTGGGGGAGTGTTGTGGAGATTTGGCCGGTGGGTTTCGGCTAAAGATGTCACGGGGCTGTACTCGGTGGCGGTGATGTCCTACAGGTGGGGGTTTGGCAGTAGGCTTTCTGAAGTATTAAAGAGGGTGTTTGTACTATATACTCTCTCCACCTCTGATAGGCTGGTGTTAGTGGGGTCTTTTCTCTTTCACTGGGGCATCTGGATAGCGCTTCTCGGCCATCTGTCTATGGTGGTGCCGCCATATCAGTTCGGCATATCTAAGGAACTCCATAAGGCTATTGCGCTATATGTCGGCGGTGCTGCCGGCGCGGCGGCTATGTTTGGAGTGTTGGCTCTCCTTATCAGAAGGCTTATGCGACCTGACGTGAGGAGGCTGAGTTTTCTAGATGACTGGTTTGCCCTAATCCTCCTGGCCGCCATAGTAATTTTGGGCAACATACAGACCTTTGTGATCCACCCAAACTACATGGAGACCGTGTCTCCATGGCTTCAAAACGTCCTCTCGGGCCGCGTGGCTGAGGCGGTGGGCTACATGGCTGAGGCGGATGTGGTTACAAAACTCCACGTAACTCTAGCCATGGTGTTTATCGCCTATGTGCCTTTTGGCAAGATGATGCACCCCTTCTCCTTCCTCGCCATGCCCACCTTGTGGAATAAGCCCACAGAGCTATATGGCAACTCTATATCTAAGAAATTTTAATTTTTGTGTACCATTTCTGTAGGACATCTATAGATCTCAAAAATTCCGTTGGGTCCATATTTGACTTACATATACAGGAGATGGCGCCATCTATGTTCTCCACCAGGTAGACCCCGTCGGGGCCTATGCCCGCAAGTAGTGCATAATCCCTCTCTGCGACGTATTCCAGATAGGGCCACGTCACTTTCACCACTTTTTTCTCCACACAGTCTGGATGGGCGGTTGTTTTTAGCGCCTCTGCCAGATCTGGGGCCTCTAGACAACGCGCACCGTCTGTTAGGTAGTTCTCCACAACGTATAGAGTGTCCCATAGCTGCAGCTTCCCTTTTTTCTCTATTTTACACAGCTTTCCATACCTTTTTAGATATCTTGTTATGGATTTAAAAAATTCTGGAAAAAATATGGACATTAACTATTTTAACCTCTTTACTACTACTCTAATAGTTCCATCTTTTAGCTTCTCGCTTGATACCACCTCGTGTCCCATCTTTTTTGCCCATGCCTTTATGTCTGGATCCGCTGCGGGGTCTGTGGCCAACACTTCGAGCGTTTCGCCGACTGGTATCTGTGTTATAGCTTTTGCGGCCTCCATTACAGGAATGGGGCAGAACTTCCCTCTCACATCTAACACTTTTGGCATAGATAGTCAGTTTATAGATACAAAAAAATTTTATTACTGACTCCAGGTGGATATGTGCGGCTTTCCCTCTGTAGGACAAAATCGCTCCTGGACTACAGGCCGGTTGTTTTTCTAGACGGCGAGGGATATGTAGAGCTGGTCTCTACAGACGGGCGGCGTGTGGTAGCCAGGGTGATGAAAGGGCCTTGTGTGGGAGTCTCCAGAGAGGTGGCCTACCTCCTCTACCCATACTACGGCTGGGATATCTTAGATATAGACGCCGAGTTTTCAATACGGGAGGTAAACCCGCCGGAGGCCGCCAGGGTGGTGATGAAAGTGCCCTTTGGAATTGGCGAGGCGGTAGTCAGGAGGCAGCTAGCCGGCTTCCCCATATACGAGGGCACCGTGGCTCTAGAGTATTTAGAACATGTGGAATTTGGCGAGGTGGCACACGTGGAGCCGCGCCCCTTCTCCATACTGACAGACAACACAAGGCTTAGGCTGGTGGAGACGCCGGTAGAGGATACAGACGTCGTCTTCGCACAGCGTAGGCGCCCCCAGTTTTAGAAAGCTACATCTGAGAAAGTTAGCCAACTTTAATGTTTATCATCCCCCCATCTTCGTGTTCCAGGTTGTGGCAGTGAAATGGGAAGAGTTGAGGCTCTACAAATATGTCAAACTCCACTGCCACCACCACAGTCTCCCCGGGCCAGACCAATACCGTGTCTTTCAGCCCTAGGTCTGTAGGTAGCCTCCCCCGTCTGTCTACAGCTCTTTCAGCCAACCTGTGGTGGGCTGTTTCGCCTCTCTAACACCCACATGGGGAGGCCGTGGAGGTGCATGGGGTGGGGCATGGAGTTTACGTCATTTGTTATCTCCCACACCTCTACAGAGCCCGCCCCCGCCGCCACGTGTGGCCTCAATGGGTTTGTCCAAAACATCCCATTTATTGTCCACCGCATCCCACGGAGGGCGAGGACAAATCTTCTCCTTGTATCTACTCCAGCAGGTGGAGGGGGCTCTGAGAGCTCCGGCTCTATAAACTCGCCTTTTTCTCCAGAGACCTTAATTACCGCAATTTTGTATTCAGCCCCCTCCCCTAAGATTGGTCGCATGCCGCCGTGGGGCATTCCTCCCATGGGCATCCCACCCATTTCTAGATGCATGGGGTCAAAGGCCAGGTTTTTTAGGACATACGTGCCGGGCCTTAGGTCTACTACCACCTCCACTCTTTCGGCTGGGGCGAGGAATATGGCCTTGGCCTCAACTATCCTCTCCACGGCGCCTTGGTCTGTGGCCACTACCTTAAGCGGCGTAAGTCCCCGGGGGCCCTCTAGCGCTAGGTTGTATAGCCGCGCGTTTGAGGCGTTGACTAGCCTAAGTTTATAAGTCCCCTGGGGCATTGAGAAGGTGGGCATAACTGCCCCGTTGACCAACACGGTGTCTCCCAAAAAGCCTGTCACCATGTCCATATGGGTAGCCGCATAGGCCGGCCTCCCCTCGAGTAGGAACTTGTCTGAAATAACTAGGGGCACGTCGTTTATGCCGTATTTAAACGGCGACTTGTCCTCTATAATAACCAGCCCGGCTTGTCCCATATAAAACTGTTTTGCGGTCAGTCCGTGGGGGTGTGGGTGGTATGTGGCCGGCCTATTGGCTACCTTGAACTAAAAGCCGCCGGGGGGCACGGCAAAATAGGGGTGGGCGTCGTTACGCCAGTTTACTTTAAAGCCGTGCCAGTGGACTATAGTCTCTTCTCTCAGCTTATTTCTCAACAAGATGTCTACCTCCTCGCCCTTTTTTAACATTATGGTGGGGTTTAACGCCCCCGACACGAGATACCCCTCTTCAGTGGCCACAATTTCTCTCACGTCTCTTACCGCCTTAGGCACTGTCGCCACTTTGGGTTGTGTCACGACGCCGGCTTCTCTAGCTACAAGCTCTAGGATGGGCCTAGAGAGAGGCAACACCGCGGCCCCTAGTGCTGTAGCCCCTAGGCCAATTAGGAGTTTTCTCCTAAGCATAAGACATGGGTATATTCTAGATTTTTAGATCACGTGTAACATAAGTTTCATTTTTCTGAAAAAGTTTTAAGATAGCAAACCTATCTACTTGTGAAGTTGGTTATATATATCACCTTTGCAGTGGCGTTGGCATTTCTCCTGGATTATATACATGTAATGACCATGGCGTCTATGCACCCAAGCTCTACCATACCATATCCCACGCCTATGTTATATATCTTTTTACTTTTTACTTCTATAATTGTCTATTTATTATTGAGGCCGAGACAGGGGCGGGTCGAGAAGGTTGTTGACCAGCTACTTAGAGAGCCAGACAGATCAATTTATCTAAAGATCTACGAGAGGGGAGAGGTCTCTGTGGCTGAGGTAGCTAAAGAGCTGGGGCTTAACAAGGTGAAAGCTTGGCGGGCTGCCCAGAGGCTAAAGGACAGGGGGCTTATTGACTTAGAGAAGAAAGCCGGCCGGCTGGTTGCTAGGCTGAGGACCGCCAAGGGGCAATAAAACGTTTATGGAGACCTCACCAATGCGGGGGCTGTGTTCTATTCATTGGGGGAGTTTATGGTCATAATATATCATTCGTTCTGTTACACCTTTGGGGGTTATGGGAGCTATGCCCCAAGCCCCCTTGTGCTTAAGATAGGTGGAAGCCCCGTGCTGTTGGGCTCCGCCGCCACCCACGACACCACGGGAGGTAGAAAACTCCCGTGGGGGAGGCAGAAGTCCCTAAGACGTGAATGAATATAAACTATTAACGTCTGGGGACAAACGGCTGTATATGTGGGTGAGATGGTAGGCCGTAGGAAAGCCTTGACTTTTTTAATCTCGACGGCTTTTCTCTACGGCGGCGTAGGCGCTTTGTCTGTAGGGGAGGAGCTGACCGTGTTAGAGATGGGGGTAGGGAGGAGGCTTTTATTTCTCACAGACATACATGGCGTGTTTAAGCCGCCGGCGGTGGAGTACGACGTGGTGTTAATCGGCGGTGATACCTACGACGAGTGGACTCCCGACCTCGGGCCCGTTGTGGAGTCTCTCTCAAAGCTGAGGGGCCCGAAAATAGCCGTGTTGGGAAACCATGAGCATTGGACAAAGAGGATTTCCATCAGGGTAGGCATCAAGGCGTTGGAGGAGGCTGGGGTACATGTGTTGGTAGACGACTGGACTTCTGCAGGCGGCTTGAAGGTATTTGGGCTAGCCTGGAGGGAAGACCCGAGGACATACCCGCCCGTGAGAGATGCAGACATTGTGCTGGCCCATTCGCCAGACGCCTTTCACAACGCGGTGGGGGGCCTATACCTTACCGGCCACACACACGGGGGCCAGTTTTGCCTACCCAAAGACATAGCTGTGTTTACCAACAGCATTTATGGCTACACGTGGGGGCTTTACAGAAGGGGGGACGCCGTTATGTACACCTCGCGGGGCGTGGGCGAGATGTGGCCACGGGTTTTTTGTAGTAGAGAATACCTGTTGGTAACCTAGCCGTGGCCAGAGCCGTAGTGTTGGCGGGGGGGAGGGGCGGCAGGATGGGAAACCCAGAGAAGTGTCTCCTGCCTTTGGGCGGGGTCCCCCTCCTCTTCCGCGTGACTGGCGCCCTGCAGTGGGCTGGCTTTGGCGAGATTGTGGTGGCAACCACAAGGGGCCACCCCGGCGTGGCGTGGGCCGCCACGACGTGGGGGCTCAGGGTGATTTACACCCCAGGCCTCGGGTATGAGGCGGACCTCGCCTTTTTGGCCAGCCGCCTGGCCCCGGCGCTTTTTGTCGCATGCGATCTGGCAGACCTTGCGCCTAGCCACATAACGCCGTTGGTGGAGAAAGAAGTCATGGCCACAGCCACCTCGGGAGGCAAATACGTGGGTCTCACATGGGTGCCGGGGGGGCTAGACAGGTGGACCGAGGTGGAGGTAGGCTCCCTCATAAATATAAACACGTGGGAAGATTGGCATATGGCAGAGGAGGAGCTGCCCCCCGCCTATCCTCTAGTGGTTGAGACAAACGGCCTCCTCCCGCATGAGCAGACTCTCGGCTTGGCTGAGCTAGACGTGATAAGCCCCGTTGCCGTCGACGTCTGGACTTGTACCGTGCTCGACGGCCACCACAGGCTGGAAGCCCTTCGGCGGGCGGGAGCCCCCGCGCCCGTTCTCCCCTTAGACTACCGCGTCGTAGATGTGAACTTGGGAAAGCTGGAGGTGATGTGGCGGGCTGCAGCCGGGCTGCCCTACCCGCCGAAATCCACCTGGCACACCTATAGGGGCAGACATGTGAGCCACATACCGACAGTCCCCGTGGCTGTTGGGGAACTACATAGGGTGAAGCCCCTGCGGTGTGAGGCCATATGAAGGTCCTGCTGTTTGGGGGGCTGGGGTTTATAGGCGCCAACGTGACAGAGGCGCTGGGGGAGGCTGGCCACGAGGTCTATATAGCCCACAGACCTGGGTCGCCGGCGAGAAAGCCCGCCATAGCGGAGTTCGTGAGGCGATATGCCCACCTTGTGGAGTACATAGATCCAAGGCTCCCGTTGGAGCGCGTCAGACCAGACGCCGTAGTGAACCTAGTGGGGGAATACTTCGGCCCAGATAGAGCGATTAGGGAGGCCAATCTGGAGTTTCCCCGCCGCCTCTGCGAGGCGGCGGCGGGCTGGCGGGGGAAGGTTATCCACATCTCTGCCGCCACCGTGCGGGGGCCTGTGGGGGAGGTGATTAGAGAGGAGGAGAGACACCTGGAGGGCATCTCTCCCGTCACCAGTTTTGACAGATATAAGGCGGAGGGGGAGCGGACGGTGGCCAGATGTTTCGGCGACTGGGTTGTCATAAGGCCTGTGTTGGTCTACGGCCGTTTTAACGACCACCCAGAGTGGGTGACGTTAGTTAAGGCCATATCTAGAGGGGTGGCGCCTTTAATGAGGTCAAAACTCTCCGTGATTTCAGCTAGGGAGCTTGCAAAAGCCGTGAGGGCCTCCCTGTCGCTCTCGAAAGAGTTTTTCTTCGCCACGGAGTGTGAACCCAGGCCGTTTTCCCACTTCGCCACGGCTGTAGCCAAGGCGCTGGGGAGGAGGCCCCTCCCCGTGCCGGTCCCCACCTTTCTGCTAGGGCTGGCGGCCAGAGAGCTGAGGGGACATCTCCCCTTTCTGGGGAGGGCCTTTAGCTGCGAGAAGATGCGAAAACTTCTGGGGTGGACGCCGGCGCCAGATTTCGAGAGAGAGGTGGCAGAAATGACGTATTACATAACACATAAAGCTTAGTACTTGTGGTTGTTCTAGGTGCCAGCCGCATTGGACAATACGGCGTGGCCACAACGTCGCAATGTGAGGCCGAGGGTTTTAGATCTCTTTACGGCAAAGTGGCTGTAGAAGATACCCAACTGGCTGAAAAGCTCGGCGTCTTACTAGAGAGGTGGCGGTCAGTTGTTAAAACACGTTTGGATAAGTGACTTATCTGGGGGCAATTTTATATATATAGTTCGAGTTTATGTCATGGAGCTAAAGATAGGCCGGGCGATAACTAGACACGGCCTAGAGGACCTATATGAATACAGCGATGTGGATGTGGCTATAGTTGGCGCAGGTCCCTCTGGCCTAACTGCAGCCAGATATCTGGCGGAGAGGGGGCTTAAGGTTGTGGTGTATGAGAGGAGGTTTTCTTTTGGCGGCGGCATCGGGCCTGGGGGCAACATGATTCCCAAAATTGTGATTCAGGAAGAGGCCCTCCCCATATTGAAGGACTTCAGGGTGAGATACAGGCCGGCGTCAGATGGGCTATATACCGTAGACCCGGCAGAGCTAATAGCAAAGCTGGCAGCTGGCGCCATAGACGCCGGGGCTAAGATAATTCTGGGCGTCCACGTAGACGACGTGATTTTTAGAGGAGACCCCCCAAGGGTGGTAGGCCTTCTGTGGATCTGGACCCCCATACAGATGTCCGGCATGCATGTAGACCCGCTATATACACAAGCCAGGGCCGTCATAGACGCCACCGGCCACGACGCCGAGGTTATCTCCATAGCCGCCAGAAAGGTGCCGGAGTTGGGCATACAGCTGGCGGGAGAGAAGTCGGCGTGGTCTGAAGTTTCCGAAAAGCTGGTGGTAGAACATACGGGCAAGGTTGCGCCTGGGCTGTATGTAACCGGCATTGCCGTCTGTGCCGTCTACGGCCTCCCCAGGATGGGGCCAATCTTTGGCGGCATGTTGATGTCGGGGAGAAAAATTGCGGAAATTGTGGCTAAAGACCTAAAGGCGGAGGCGTATGCCCTTTGAGCTGTTGGCAAAGACCACAGAGCTCAGATGTTCAAACTGCGGCCGCATCATATCGGGTAGCCCCATCGTGGTGAAGACATGTTGTGTAAACAAGCCCTGGACTTTCTGTAGTAGAGAATGTTACAAACAGTTTGTGGCCAAGTGGACTAGAAACCAAGACGCAGGAAGGGGGGGCACGCTCAGGAGGGGGATTGTCTAAGGCTTTTTAAGAAATTCGATATGCGGGCTAGGCCGGCTTTATACACCTCTTTTATGTCTCTAACACGGGTGAGGGGTATGTCAAAATTGTGTGCCACCTCTTCTAGCGACGTACAATCAAGCTCTTTTATCGCCTCCCTTACCACATGTACGGCCTCTGTATTAAACATCTTGTCTGTTAACTCAGGTCTCTTGATGGCGGCCACAAATCTCTCCCAAAACTTCTTCTCCACGGCGCCTAGCGCCACGGCCCCTCCCTTACACCGGTAGATGTTATAGAAGGGGAACTCTCCTGTCAAAAACGTCAGCCCCCAGTCTGCGACGAGGGCGTAGTTTAGCAGGTTTAAGAACATTGCCACGTCTTCCATAGATATCTCAAAATATCCCGGCTCTCCCTTCAGCACCTTAGCCACAGCCATCAGGGCGGCTAGCAGCCCGGTGGCCACGTCTACAGACTGGGGGACTGGGGGACCCCACTTTACATGGCCTGCGGCGGCTGCGAAATTTATGTCATGACCTGGGAGATCTTTAAAGCCCGTGATGGCTATGTACACAAGCGGGGGATTTATGCTAGAGAGGCGGCTATACCCAACCTCCAGCTTTTCTATAGTAGAAGGCCTGAAGGTAGTTACGACGGCCTTGACGCGTCTGGCTAGCTGATAAAAAGCAGCGCGGCTGGCCGCACTCCTCAAGTCTATATATACGACGTCTTTGTCCTCGTTAAGAAGTTTATACAACGTGGGAGATAGCTCCCGCATTGGATCCCCTCCAGGCGGCTCGACTTTTATTACAGAAAACCCCAGGTCACATAACAGCCTGCCCACAAGCGGCCCCGGGTAAAGTGTTGACACCTCAAGAATGTCCATAATTTCGGTAACTTATTACAGTTATATGTTTACAAAATTTATAAGGATGTAAAATCACCGCGATGTGTTAGTAGTGTTAAACCTCACGGCGCCGCCTATCCTACTGATATTTCTGCCTCTTGCCGTTGTCGGCAATTATACACTCCCAGCCCCCGCCGTCTCCGACGTGGCGGCTTTTACGCTAAAGGGGGAGCCGCTGCCTAGCTGGGTTTTAAACAACACGCTTTATGTGCTACAAGGGGGAGAGCCAGCTGTGGCTATTTACGTCCCGACGTTTGACAACTCCACTGGGAAATACAAGGTGTCTATAAGGGGGGAAAGGGTGGTGCTGCAGGCTCCTCCAGGTGTGATGATTGACGACGTGAGGCCGCTGCCAAAAGACTACAAGATAAACAAGACTGGTCTCTACCTATACCTAGAGGGAGACGTCACAGTGGTCTACCACCCCTTCACGATAAGGCCGCCGGCAGCCCCCCAGACGACGACACCCACAACGCCCACTCCCACCGTGGTTACACCCACAACGCCTGTGGTCACTCCTACTGCCGTGGTTACTCCCACCACGCCCACCCCTACGGCAACTCCCTCCCCAATGCCCACAGCGCCTGTAGACTGGACGTTAGTTGGGCTTGTGGCGGCGTTAGTTGTAGTTATTGCTGTAGTGGGATTATGGCTATCTAAAAAGCGGGGAGGCGGCAGTTGTGACGATTTAAATGAGACAGATCTGGCTATAATTAAGGCCGTGAGGGCGGGTGGGGGGGTGGTGGATAGAGCTGAGCTACAGGCGCGGCTCGGCATGGCCAAGACCACGTTACATCGCCATCTCCACAAGCTGGCTAGATATGGCTACATAAGGCTAGTGCAAGAGGGGCCCAGACAGAGGGTGGAACTCCTCCGGGAGTGTTAAAAACCTCTATACAACGCCCCATATCTTCCGGGACTTCCCCTCATGTAGATCTCGTAGCCACAGCGAGGACATTTCTTCCCACTTAGATTAAACCTCGCCACGCGGTCTCCAAATCGCTTAATTACTAACTCCCCACATCTGGGACAATAGGTGTGTTGCCCCGGATGGCTTGGGACGTTGCCGACATACACGTAGTCTAGCTCTCTTCGCGCATTTCTCCAAAACTGGTCTAATAACTCCACGGGCGTCGGCGGGTTGTTTAACAAATGGGCTGGGTGGTAGGCAGTGATGTGAAGAGGGGTCTCCCGGCCGAAAGAGGCCACGGTCTCAAGCACTTCTTCAAAATCGCCGTCGTTTACGCCGGGGATCACCAAATATGTGAACTCTATGTGGATCCCCAAGGCTGTTGCCCTTCTCGCCGTGGATAGATACTTGTCGAAATCTGCTGCAAGCCACCGTCTATAAGTCTCGCGGCCCCCCTTGATGTCTATATTCATGCCCTCTGGCATTATTGCAGTTAACGCCTCTTCTGTAAGATAGCCGTTGGTGTTTATAGATGTGTGAAGACCTTTCTCCCTCGCGATTTTAAATAAATCCACTGCATATTCTCCTAACAACGTCGGCTCGTTAAAACTTATATTTATGCCAGAGTCGCCGTTTTCCACAGCCCACTCCACCACCCTCTCTGGCAGCACGAAGCGGCCGGTGGGCTTCGCTATCTTAGATAGATGCCAGTTTTGACACCAGGCGCAGGGGAAGGTACAGCCCCACGTGCTTATAGTCAAGGCAGAGGTGCCGGGGTAGAAGTGGTACATGGGCTTGATCTCCATAGGCCTAGACTCCACAGCCGACAGGAGGCCGTAGCCAGCTGTGTAAAGCCGCCCGCCTAGGTTAAACCTCATGCCACATGCCCCCACTGCCCCCTCCCCAAGCCTACACCTGCGGTGACACAAGCCGCAGACTATATACTCCCCCGCCTTCTGGTAGAAGGGAGACTCTCTCACGTTGGGTAGCTTCAGAAGTCCGCTATCCGGCGTATATATAGGCGTGGGCCATGAATAGATCATAAAATTTCCCACATGTATAAATAATGGGTTCTGTTTTCAATTTCAGAGAGACAACAGGCTAATTATTGTTAAGTGGAAACTATTACTGGGACGCTTACAGACGCCATCTTAATAAAACAGTGTCCTACATATTTTTGTCGCCTGCGTCTGTAAGTGTTATAAAGCTCTTCCGGCGTATTTATACCCCGCCTCCTCTACAGCTTTCTTTATAATCTCCTCCTCTGCCGGCTTTGTCACCACGAGGCCTTTTCTAAAGTCTATTTTCACCACCTTCACGCCGTTTTCTTCAAGAAAGGCCCTTAGCGTGACGGCGCAGCCCTCGCAATGCATCCCCTCTACCTTAAAGGCCATCTGGCCGGCTTCTGGCTTGACGGCCGGCTGGGCCACATATGTCGGCACTCCCTCGGCCATGTAGTCTAGGCAACAACGGCCGCTTGGGTTTGTGATGGGACACCACTTACCTGTGCCTAGGCCTGTGTGTTTTTTTAAGTCTTCCACCGTCTTGCAACAAGTGGCGAGGTGGCGTTTTGCCTCTGCCTCTGTAACGCCGGCGCAGTAACATAGCGGCCTTTCGGGGCTAGACTCTTTGTGAAACACCCTGGTCTTCACCAAGTTTTTTGTAATTACTATGCCCTCCCCGTAGTAAACCACGTCGCAGTTTGGGTCTGGGCAAAACCAGTATTTCTGTCTCGTGAGCCTTGGCCACAGCTCTTCATAGACGTGATTTACCACTGTGGTTTTTAACACTAGAAAACCCTCGACGCCGTTGGCGGGACACCTCACGATATCTTGCCGTTATAGATATTTCAATTTTCATCTCTAGGTTTCGGCATGTGTAACTCCAAACTCGACATAAGTTACAGCAAAACTATATTTTGAAGCACGTTCTCACATCTATGCATAAACTAACAATACTAATAGCCACGTTGGCAATAATAACATACGCCCACCAAGGAGTAGCCACCGGAAACTGGACAGAAGGTTGGAATTGTCCAATGGGGATGGGACATATGGGGATGTGGGGGCCAATGGGCAGCCCCATGGGGTGGTGGAACTCTGTCTCTACAGATTTGGGAGAAGAGACAGGAAGCTGGGCGGCTAATTGGGCTTGTCCCATGTGTGGATGGGGGCCTATGGGGTGGTGGGGGCCAATGGGGAGATGGTGGGGCTGGGCCCCATGGGGGGATGGTGGGGCTGGCTGTGGATGGCCCTAGGGCTGTTGTTAGTAGTGTTGTTTGTAGTGGGTATAGTTCTTTTAATTATCTGGCTCTTTAGACAAGTAGCTGGTAAACAGTCTCACTAGATACATATTTTTTCATATATTAACTTTTTTATATTCCAATAAATCTATACTATGGAAAGAGATCCTGTCTGTGGAATGGAGGTAGATCCGGCTACAGCCAGATATAAAACGCTATATGGGGGGAAAGTTTATTATTTCTGCTCCCCTATGTGTAAGGAGGAGTTTGAAAAAAATCCCGGTTTTTACCTAACACACGGGCCGCGGGGGATGCCACACCACTAACAATACATGGAGGTTAAAGTAGGCGTCAAAGGCAGGCAGACTGTCTTAAAGATATTGGGGATGCACTGTGCCACATGTTCCTTAACTATACAAAAAGCTTTGATGTCTGTAAAGGGCGTTAAATGGGTAGAGGCATCTCTGGCAAGCAACGAGGCTAGGCTTGTGGTAGACCCCTCTGTGGACTACGGCGAGTTAGGCCGGGCGGTGAGGCGTGTCGGCTATGACGTCTATAGGGAGGCTGCCTACCTTTATATTGACGTGAGGCCTGAAGAGGCAGACGCCGTGGTTAAGGCAGTGGGGCGGTGGGGTGTCTTTAACTCTGTCTACAACCCGGCGGTGGGGGCTCTCTACGTGGAATACAACCCGCTTGAAGTCTCTGTGGAAGAACTTGTCGAACGGCTTAAGAGGGCAGGTTTTGAAGTTAGGCGGATAGAACGGGGAGAGGCCGGGGTAGATCTCGACAGGGGGGTGATAGAGGCCGAGGGGCGTGACCTCGCCAGACGTCTAAAGGTCGCCATCCCTCTCACCCTTTTACTTGTCGCCTCTATGTTTATCCATATACCACCGCTGGCCCAACTGGCGGCGGCGGCGGTGGTGCAGTTTTATGTAGGCTGGCGTTTTCTCAACGGGGCCTACCGGGCTTTCCGTAACGCCACAGCTAATATGGACACGTTAGTTACCTTAGGCACTCTGGGCACCTTTCTTTACAGCACGGCGGCGGCCTTCCTCGGCGGCTATCTCTTTTTTGAGGTGTCGGCTGTGGTTATAACCTTTGTCTTAACCGGCAGATATATAGAAAACAAGATGAGATTTAAGACTGGCGAGGCGGTGAGAAGACTAGCCCAGATGCAGCCTCCCAAGGCCAGGATATGGAGAGGGGGCAGGTGGGTTGAGACAGAGGCGGCAAAGCCGGGAGATCTCGTGGAGGTGCGGGAGGGGGAGAAGATACCGGTAGACGGCTATGTGGAAGACGGTTGGGGACATGTAGACGAGTCTGCCTTCACTGGGGAATATATGCCAGTGGAGAAGAAGAGGGGGGAGTTGGTACTAGCCGGCGCAGTTTTGACACGGGGCAGGCTTGTGGTGAGGACTACCAGGTCTGGGAGATATACATATCTGGCGGAGATGGTGCGGCTAGTTAGACAGGCGCAAAACGCAAGGCTGCCGATTCAACGTATCGCCGACAAAGCCGCCGGCGTATTCACCTGGCTTGTCATCGGGATAGCCGCCTCCACCTTTGTAGGCTGGACGCTGGCGGGGGCGCCTTTATATATGGCCCTTATGTTCACGGCGGCGGTATTGGTAGTGGCCTGCCCCTGCGCCCTGGGGCTAGCCACCCCACTGGCGGTGGTGGTTGGGGTTGGGCGAGCGGCGGAGAGGGGGATATTAATAAGGCGGCCGGAGGCGTTGGAGAAAGCCACCAGGGCTAGGTATGTGGTTTTCGACAAGACGGGGACTTTAACCCTGGGGAGGCCAAAAGTGGTGAGGTATATAGGACGGCGGGAGGCGTTGTATCTAGCCGCATGTGCCGAGTCTAAATCAAACCACCCCCTCGCCAGGGCTGTTGTGGAATATGTGGGGGAGGCCCATCTAAAGGAGCCTGAGGTTTACGACGCCCTGCCCGGCATGGGGATTTACGCACGGATAGACGGCGTTGTGGTGGGGGTGGGCAACGAGAGGTTGGTGGAGGGGATGGGTGCCGTCCTGCCGGAGGAGTTCAGGAAGGAGGCCGATAGGCTTAGAGAAGAGGGACTTGTGGCGTCTTACGTAGTGGTGGGGAATGAGGTGAGGGGGCTATTTGCCCTAGGCGACGAGATTAGGCCAGACGCGGCGGCTGTCGTAGAGGCGCTTAGGAAGGGGGGGATGGAGCTGGTGGTGCTTTCTGGCGACAACGAGAGGACTGTAAAAGCCGTGGCGGCTAGGCTGGGGATTGCCAGATATTACGCAGGTGCAGACCCGGAGAAGAAGGCAGAGGTTGTGACCAAGCTAAAAGACGGCGGCGTTGTGGTTTTTGTAGGCGATGGCGTTAACGACGCCCCCGCCCTCGCGGCGGCAGACGTGGGAATTGCGGTAGCTACAGGCACGGAAGTGGCTAAGGAGGCTGGAGATGTGGTGTTGCGACAAAGCGACTTGAAAAAAGTGGCTGAGGTGTTGCAGCTAGCCAGTAAGGTGGTAAACACGGCGAAGTTTAACCTCTTCTGGGCCTTTATATACAACGCCATTTTGATACCACTGGCGGCAGGCGTGTTTTATCCACTATACCTCAGGCCTGAGTTCGCCGGGGCTGCCATGGCTCTTAGCAGCATCTCAGTCACGCTAAACGCCCTGAGGCTCAAGCTTTAGGACACCCCGGCGTTTTAAATATTAGAATACAATTCGACATGTATATGGAACGTTGTTTAGACAAGACATCTTCGCCGTTTGTGTTAGAGGGGTTGAGGAGTAAGGTGAGGTGGTGGGCTTGGTGTCCCGAGGCTTTTGTGAAGGCGAGGCGGGAGGACAAGCCGGTGTTGGTAGACGTAGGCGCCGTGTGGTGTCACTGGTGTCACGTCATGGATGAGACTACCTACGACGACGGCGAGGTGGCAGAAGTGATAAACCAGTTTTTTGTGCCGATAAAGGTGGATAGAGACGAGCGGCCCGATATAGACAGGCGGCTACAGGAGGCTGCCGCCGCCTTGTCTGGACAGGCGGGGTGGCCTCTCACAGTCTTCATGACGCCAGATGGCGAGGTGATATGGGCGGCTACATATCTCCCGCCGAGGGGGCAATACGGCCTCCCCGGCATGGCGTCTGTCCTCAAGGCCGTGTTGACCGCCTATAGAGAGAGGCGGGGCCAAATCAGGCTTCTAAACGACGACTTGACTAGAGAGCTCTCCAGTTGGCACAGCCCCCACCCCGGCGAGGCGGATAGAGGCGTGCAGCTAGACGTCTTGGCCCAACTTGCCTCGGCTTTTGACGACGAGTTTGGGGGGTTTGGAGATGCGCCTAAGTTCCCGCCGGTGACGCCGCTTGACCTTCTGCTCCTTAGATATTTCTACGACGGGAGGTATAGGGTCATGTTGGAGAAAACTCTCTCAGCCATGGCGCTTGGCGGCGTTTACGACCAGGTGGGGGGCGGCTTCTTTAGGTACTCCACAGACAGGATGTGGGCTGTGCCACATTACGAAAAGCTGTTGGTAGACAACGGGGAACTTTTATCCATATACGCCCGGGCCTACGCCCTCCTTGGCCGCAGCCTCTATAGAGAGACTGCGGCGGGCGTGGTGAATTGGCTAGACGAATTTATGCGCGACCCGGCTGGGGGGTATTACGCCAGCCAGATGTAGACGGCGAGGAGGGGGCGTACTACCTCTGGAGTATAGACGAGGTGAGAGAGGCGGCGGGAGATCTGGCGGAGAGGGCCGTAGAGCGCTTTGGCTTAAAACCCGGGGAGAAAACTAACCTAAGGGTGGTGAAAGAGGGCGATTTGGGTGAGATAAGGAGGAGGCTGCTAGAGGCTAGGCGGAGGTGGAGAAAGCCGCCCCGTGTAGACCCCACGGTCTACACGGGGTGGAGTTGCGCAATGGCTAGGGCGGAGCTAGAGGCCTCGCGGCTGGCGGGGGTGGGGAATAGGGAACACGCCCTGGCCACCTTGGAGAGGGTACGTAGAGAGTTTTGGGACGGGGGTGGGCTTGTCCACGGCGTGAGAGGCGGCAGAAGGCTTGAAAGCGGCGTGTTGGAGGACTACGCCTATTGTATACTGGCGGCGCTGGAGGCGCAGCCCCACAGGCCTGACATGTTGGACTGGGCCGTAGCTCTGGGGGAGGTCATGGTGGGCAGGTTTCTAGACTCAGGCGGCTTTAGAGACGTAGAGCGGCCAGACCCCCTCTTAGCTAGGCCCCACTACCCGGTGACAGACACGCCTAACTATTCGGGCAACGCCCTGGCGACAATGGCGGCAGCCTTGTTGCATTACGTCACTGGGGTCCAGAAGTTCAGAGAGGCCGCGGGGGCGGCGCTACGGGCCAACATGGGCAAGTTGGCTAGGCTAGGCCCCGCGGCGGCGGGCTTGGCCATAGCGGTGGACATATATCTGGCAGAGCCGCCGCGTACTGTAGTGGCCGGCGAGGCGCCGGAGTTGCTGGCGGCTGCTCTCTCGGCCTACAGGCCGTTTCACGTGGTGCTGTATGTAAAAGACAGCTGGAGATATCCAGACAACGCCGCCATGTTGGCTCAAAGACATGCGGCATATGTCTGCGCCTGGGGCGGCTGTAGCATGCCTATAAGAGACGTGGAGACGTTAAGAAAGGTGGTGACCCAGTTTAGAAGAGAGGCTTACGTCCTGGAGGCTTAAAAAGAGGTCTTTCTCCCCCCCATCGCCCTCCCCCCCGCCGTGTTGAAGTCAAGCCTCTCCTCCCTCCAGGGGTCTGCGTTTAGAGAGTAGCCGTATATCTCCCAGTAGCCCGGAAGTGGGTCTTGTAGCACCTCGACGCCGCCGAAGTACTTGACGCTCTTCCAGCCGTATCTAGTGGGTACCACCAGCCTCGCCGGCGCCCCGTGTTTTTCTGGCAGAGGTTGGCCGCCTATAGCCCAAGCCACTATGGTGGAATCCTCCATAAGGGCCTCGGTAGGCAAGGAGGCGCTGTAGCCGTCTATCCCCCACGCCAGGGCGTAGGGGCCGTAGGGCCTGGCCTCTTCTAGCAACGCCTTTGTCTGAACGCCGCGCCACACCACCCGTTCTATAGACCAGCCGGTTACGCAGTGAAACGGCGCGATGACGTCCACGCATTGGAACCTCTTGGCGAGTTCTCTCATGGGGACCTCCAGCGGCTTTTCTACCATCCCAGCGATCTTGATGACGTGGTTTTCAAAGGCGGCTTTAGGCCTCTCGAAGACGTCATATACCACAAAGCGATGGGCTTTGACCTGGTTGGGGGGCCACGGCCTCTCTACCTTAATCTCCACACAGTCCACAAACGCCCCCCGATGGGTGTTTATATACTTATACATCATTATATAAAAACTTATAAATTCATATCAAGATGTAGATATGCCGCTCCCAATTGGCACAAAGGCGCCAGACTTCGAGCTACTTAACGAGGAGTTAAAACCAGTGAGGCTATCTGACGTGTTGAATAGAGGCAGGCCTGTGGTGTTGTTGTTCTTCCCTGGGGCATTCACCTCGGTGTGTACTAAAGAGCTATGTACCTTTAGAGACAAGATGTCTCTATTAAATAGAGCCAACGCAGAGGTGATCGCCATATCTGTAGACAGCCCCTTTGCGTTAAAAGCCTTCAAGGAGGCAAACCGTCTAAACTTCCAGCTACTTTCTGACTACAACCGCACCGTCATCGGCCAATACGACGTGGTACAGGCAAACCTCTTAGGCCTCCCGCTATATCACCTAGCCAAGAGGGCTGTATATATAATAGACAGGGGGGGTGTCATCAGATATGTCTGGCACAGCGACGACCCCAGAAACGAGCCGCCATATGACGAGGTGATCAAAGAGGTGGAAAAACTATAAAAAACCCCCCACATTTTTTCGTTATGGAGGTGGTATATAGGTATCTAGAGGGCACTCCACTTGTTACCATATATGTCTTTGATGTAGGTGGCGTTAGGGTGGCTGTAGATCCGGGGCCTTCTTCATTACATCAGCCACTTGATGTCGACATAGTTCTCTGTACGCATTTACATCTAGACCACTGCGGCTCGGCTGGTTTTTTCAAGACTGTTTACGCGCATGAGAGATATATAGCCCACCTACAGGACCCCACACGGCTGTATGAATCAAGCAAGGCGGTATTAGGCATTTTTGCAGAAAAATTCGGCAAGCCGCAGCCTGTAGGTGAGGTGAAGGCAGTGTCAGATAGACAGAGGCTGCTAGACGCCATAGAGGCAATACATACGCCAGGCCACGCCCCACATCACGTCATGTATTACCACAGAGATACAAAGACGCTATTTGTAGGCGACGGGGGTGGGGTGTATATACCGGAGTTAAAGGCGGTGATACCCACCACGCCGCCGGTATTTAGGCTTGATATGTATCTAGCCTCTCTTGAGAAGATTAGAGGTCTCGGCGTGGGGGAGCTCTGTTATCCACACTACACATGTACTACAAATGTGGAGCTGTTGGACATACATAGAGAACAGGTTAGGAGCTGGGTTGAGGCGTTGGGGGAGGCTTCTGGCGTTGAGGACGGCCTTGGGAGGTTGAAGAAAGAAGACGAAAACGTGGCTAAGGTGCTTGAAGTAGGTGGACTCTATCTCGAGTTCTACCTAAAGTTAAGCGTGGTGGGCTTTCTCGACTACATACGCCGTGTTAGACCTTAGCTCTCTGATCGAAAGGAGCGCCCCCTCTGGGTGACGCGGCACCAGAAACAAGCCGCCATACGACGGGGTGAGAGGTGGAAAAACTATAAACCTTTATTTCTATTACTGTGTGGAGGTGGTGTATAGGCACCTAGATGGCGCCCCTCTTGTCACAATCTACGTCTTTGACGTGAGTGGCGTTAAGGTGGCCGTCGACCCTGGCCCCTCCTCGCTCCACAAGCCGCTCGGCGCCGATGTGGCCCTCTGTACGCATTTACATCTAGACCACTGCGGCTCGGCTGGTTTTTTCAAGACTGTTTACGCGCATGAGAGATATAT
>JBKBOT010000033.1:0-17645 GCA_046293555.1 Pyrobaculum sp.
CCCATAGATATAAACCTGCCCGCCTTTGCCATAGCTCGGACAGCCGGCTGGGTGGCACACGTGGTGGAATACAGGAGGGCAAACCGCCTCATAAGGCCCACTGAGAGATATGTGGGGCCTACAGGCCTGCCGTATATCCCCCTAGAGCAGAGACATTAGTCGAAATCTATAAATATATATAACAACCTTTAGCTATGAAAATTGCGGTGTTAATTAAGCTGGCTTTAGATACCGGCCAGCTCCGCGTCAGAGATACAGTCCTCACGGAGGAGACCCCCCTTAAGATTAGCGACATCGATAGAAACGCCGTTGAGGAAGCCACAAGGCTGAAGGGCCAGACCTACGGCGTCGCCGTCTTGAAGTGGGGCCCCCTGCCGAAAAGAGTGCAGGAAGCCGAAAACGTCCTTAGAGAGGCTTTGGCCATGGGGTTAGAGGAGGCCTACCTCGTGGCAGACGAGAGGCTAGTTAACGCCAGCCATCTCGCCACCGCCAAGGCCATTGCCGCCGTGGTGAAAAAAGTTGGGGCGGACTTGGTGTTAGCCGGAGAGGCCACTGTGGATAACTACACCGGCCAGATCCCCGCCAGGGTGGCCACAGAGCTGGGGTGGCCCGTGTTGACATATGTGAGAGAGCTCAAGGTAGAGGGGGGCAGGGCGGTGGCTAGAAGAGACCTAGAGGACCGGGTAGAGGTGGTAGAGGCCCCACTACCCGCCGTGGTGTCTGTAACTAGAGAGATAAACACGCCTAGGATACCCACACTCCTGGCCATAAGGGCCGCGATGAAGAAGCCGGTGCATAAGCTAACTCTGGCGGATCTAGGCGTTGAGATATCTCCAAAACTCGCCGTTTCGTACAAACCGCTTGTCATACAGAGAAAGAAGGTAGTTATAAAAGACGGCGCCCCCGAGGAGAAGGTGGAGAAACTCCTCCAGTACTTACGCCAGGAGGGGGTGTTATGAAGACGCTGGTGGTCTACCCAAACAGAGAGCTGTTATATCTAGCGTCAACGTTGGGAGAGGTGGGGGCAGTGGCGTTTAGCCAGACGGAGGCAGAGGCCCTAGGGGGGAAGGCCCACAGGATATATATCGCCGAGGTGGACCCCAGAGCTCCCGACGTAGTGGCAAACGCCGTGGCTATAGCGGCAAGTCAACACGACGTCGTGTTGTTACCTGCTACAAAAAACGCCAAAACTGCCGGCGCCATTTTAGCCCAGCGGCTGGGGGCAGAGTTTCTAGTAGACATCTTGTCGCTTAAGGCAGAAGGCGGCATTGTGAAGGCAGAACGTTACGTCTTTGGAAACAAGGCGGTGGCCACCGTCGAGGCTCCCACGCCGGTGGTGGCCACTGTGGCCTCTGGAAGATTTCCGGGAGAGCCCCCCACAGTCCAGAGCGTGGTGGAGAAACTCCCCGCCGCCGGCGGGCTGGCTAAAGTCGTGGCGGTGGAAGAAAAGGCGAGAGGGGCCGTGAGGCTAGAGGACGCCCCCATCATCGTGTCGGTGGGGCGTGGGTTTAAGAAGAGAGAAGACCTACAGCTGGCTTTCACACTGGCGGAGGCTTTAGGAGGTCAGGTGGGCTGCAGTAGGCCAATTGCGGCAGACCTCAAGTGGCTGCCAGAAGAACACTGGGTAGGCCTCTCCGGCAAGAAGGTAAAGCCGAAGTTATATATAGCCATCGGCATTTCCGGCCAGCCGCAACACATTGCCGGCATTCTAGACAGCAGGGTCATTGTGGCCATAAACAACGATCCCAACGCCCCCATATTCCAAAACGCGGATTACGGCATAGTTGACGACTTGTATAAAATAATACCCATATTAATACAAAAGACAAGAAAACAATAATGCGATACACACTTGTCGTTGTCCACGAAAAATTTTTATAATTATCGTTTCTTATATGGTAATGGATTTCGAAAAAAGTCTGCACCAGAGGCGTGTGGTTGAGTACCTCTCTTCCGAGTTTGGAAACACCCCAGAGGTCTTAGGCGGCTTGTTTAGCATTGTGGAGTCTGTAGAGGACTATACGTGTTTTACTGCGAAAAAGATGTTGGGTAGGAGAGACAAGGCGTGGGGGGTATGACTGATATCACCAGGAGGGGGTTTGTAAAAATTGCCGCAATTGGCTTAACGGCACTGCCTGTAGCTGCGCAAGTGAGAGAAACTAGGAGGTGGAAATTAGGAGAGGTGGGAGGCAGGGAGTTAACAAAGGCGTCAATTGTGCCTGTAGTGTGTCCCTACTGTTCCATAGGCTGTAGTATTGACATGTATACCGACGGGTCGAAAATAGTGTGGTCCCCCGGCTCTTTAGAGTCGCCCGTCAACGCCGGGAAGTTATGTCCTAAGGGCAAGGCGGCGTTTCAACTAGTGGATTCCCCCAAGAGAGTTCTCTACCCAATGATCAGGACGGGGCCCAAGCCCAAGCCGGAGGAGATCCTCTCTGCGAAATCTTGGGACGAGCTTTTGGCAGTTATCAAGAGGTATCCACCACAGTGGCGTACAGTGTCGTGGGATGAGGCGTTTAGATATATCGCCCAGAGAGTTAGGGAAATACTGGACGAATATAGGCAGAAAACCGGGGCGCCGCGGCAGAGAGACGGGTTTTACTACGTGGGGAGGTCGACGCCGATTCAACTAATTGGCACATCTATAAACCTCAACGAGGAAGGCTACCTAACTTCCAAACTTGCGGCGTTTCTAGGGTCGTCTAACGTAGATTCGCAATATAGGAAGTGCCACTCCTCCACGGTGGCGTCACTTGCAGTTACATACGGCTGGGGTATCGAGACTGCGTCACAAGAGGATCTACGTGCTGCAGACATCGTGTTGTTTTTCTCCAGCCCCGCCGAGGCGCACCCAGTCTCGTTCCACCACTTCCTTGAGGCAAAGAGGAAGAGAGGCACTATCCTCATAGCGCTAGACCCGAGATATAGCAGAACTGCGATGTTAAGCGACCTGTGGGTCCCGTTTAGGTCGGGGACTGAAACCGCGATCTTTCTCTATATACTTCACTACGCGTTTTTTGAACGCCAGCCGCCTATAGACCAGCTAGAGGAGTTTAAACGTCTTAGAGAGAGGTGGAACATCACAGACGACGATCTGGCAGACTTAAAAGAGCTGTTGAGAGAATACGACGTCGCCACAGCCTCAAAGATCACCGGCACGCCAGAAGATTTGTTAAAAGCCGTCGCCTCGCTGTATGTTGAAAACAGCGGCGTAGTTTCTGGACATAAGAAACATGGGATAATCCAGTGGGCTATGGGGATGACACAACATACAAACGCCACAATTAACGTCATTAGATCTGCCGCAATTGTACAACTACTGTTGGGCAACGTGGGCTATCCCGGCGGCGGCGCCCATCCCTTTAGAGGACATAGCAACGTCCAGGGAGTTACAGACGTGCAAGGAGGCGGGATGGGCTCTCTGCCGGGCTACCACGCCCCGCCATCAGACACCTTTATAGTTAGGCTGTATCAAGACTGGAAGCTACAGGGGATGCCAGATGCCTGGTCTTGGGAGGTGCCCCAGTGGGCTAGAGGGAAGTTTGCCACCACGGCGCCCGATAGAGGTAAGGCAGACTTAGCAAAAATACTACAGGTGTACACATTTTACGGCTGGCGCCGCATGGAGCTCATGTGGGGTCTCTTCTGCGGCACCGACCCTGAAGACGACCCACAAAATGGGGTGGTGGTGTGCGACTTCCCCTTCGGCGCCGGCTCTAGCGAAATTACCGTAATGCGGAGGGCGTTAGGTGGGGAGATAAGAGCTATGTTTATATTTGGCGAAAATCCGGCGGTCACAAATCCAAACGCCAAGTTGGTAATGGCCGCCCTAGCTAGTTTAGACCTATTGGTGGTAACTGACATATTTGAGACAGAGACCGCGTGGTTTGCAGACGTGTTGTTACCCGCAGCCTCGTTTGCAGAGAAGGAGGGGACCCGCACAAATACCTTCAGAACTATCGCCTGGACTTGGCGTGTTGTCGAGCCGCGGGGCATGTCGAGACCTGACTACTGGATTGCTGTAAATCTCTTTAAACACTTGAGGAGGGCTGGCGTTATACAGCTCCCAAGTGAGGTATATGGCAAGAGGGAAGAAAGAGTGGTGATAAGAAGAGGCGGGCAGCCACATCTGTCTTACGTAAGGTCCCTGCGGCCTGACTACTCGTGGGACTACAGCGGGGGGACTGGGGGCGCCACGCCGGTTGGGACAATAGAAAGTGAGGTCAACCCCAGGATAATAAGCAAGGAGATAAACTTCGCCGTGTTGATATATCAGGGCATTTACGACCCTATTAGAGATGAGTTTACAACCATGAGGCGGAAGGCTGTGACTAGAAAACGTGGCCAGATCGACGGGCTGCTTAGCGAGACATATGGCTTGTATAAAGACTGGGGGTGGACCTGGCCGATGAACGTAAAGATTGGCTATAATTACGACGGGCTTAAAGCCACGTTAGGCACACCTGACGTAATTAAAGCTGCCGGCAGGGAGTGGGTAGCTACTGGCGAGACTGGAGAGTGGATTGACGAATTTACTGGCGAGTACGTGCCGGCGTTTATACCAGGTCACAACTTCTGGGTACCCCGCTCGTTTAAACGTAGGCTATCCGGAGTGGCGGATCTATACGGGGGTGCAGACATGATGAAATTCATTAGGACCGGCCAGCTGGAGTTCTTAGGTAAGTTTGTAACTGAGGAGGGGTTGTTGACTTACGACCAATTTGTGGCAAAAACCGGGATGAAATACCTCTGGGCTAACGACACCCTGTATTGGGACGAACAAGCCACTAACCTCAAGGCGTTAGTAAAAAGGCCGTTTTTCAGCGGCGGCGGGTGGCGGCAGTTTAAGCCAAGGTATGAGGAAATGCGGAAAAAACTTGGGCAATATTACCAACAGGCGGGCAGTTTGAGAGATGCCGTCCTTAAAGTCGTGGATGAGATGGGCGGTTGGTATAGTGGATATAACTTCCAGTGGCCTATCCACACAGAGCCCGCCGAGTCGCCAGATGTGGAGATGGCTATTATGTACCCAACGATCGCGTGGATTCATTCACACAACTTAGACGTGTTGCGTGAAAAACCCGACGTGGTGAAAGACAAGCCGGTTGGAGTGGCTCTAGAGCCGAAGGAGCTAGGTGGCGTAGACGGCGTTGTGGTAGTAATGACGTCTCACAGAACTACTGAACATTTCCACAGCGGCATTATGACTAGAAACAGCCCGCTGTTGGCACAACTGGTGCCAGAGCCATATGCCATAGTGCCTGAAGACTTGGCGGCTAAAATAGGCATAAAGTCTGGAGATTACGTCACGCTCACCACGGCGAGAGGCTCGGTGAAGCTTAAAGCCTTGGTGACAAAAGGCGCCATGGTCGCCAAGGTGGGCGGCCGCGAGGTGCCTGTGGTTAACGTGACGTGGTCTTTTAGCTTTGCGGGCGAGGTGACTGGTGTACAAGGCAACTTCTTAGTTCCAGACGTTGGCGACGTTGTGACCACAATACAGGAGTCTAAGGCGTGGATAGGGAAAATCAGTAGGGCGTAGCCATGGTGTCGGTAAACTTCCCCAATAGGAACGAGGGCGTTGCGGTGTTGGTAGATCTAGACAGGTGTATTGCATGTAGGGCGTGTCAAGTGGCTTGTAAGGACTGGAATGGAAGAACCCGCGTGAGGATAGAGCCGCTGGGGGGTACACTCACCTCGCCGAGAGATTTAACTCCAGACGACTGGAAGGTGGTATTCTTCTATGAAGGCACTGTGGGGAAGAGTGTAGGTAGATATACCTTCAGCCAGGTGGAGGTAGCTCCCCTGCCTTATAACTGTCTACACTGTGTAGAGGCCCCTTGCGCCAGGGCGTGTCCAGTGGGGGCAATTGAGGTATCTAGGTCAGGCGCGGTGGTAATTGTGAGAGATAGGTGTATTGGCTGTGGCTACTGTCTCAACGCCTGTCCATTTGACGTACCTAGAAGGGGCGACGACGGTAAGTACTACAAGTGTACCTTCTGTGCGGACCGCATAGAGAACGGCAGGGCGCCCGCATGTGTGGAGGTATGTCCCGCAGACGTCTTTAAGTTTGGCCCCGCAGATGAGATATATCAAAAAGCTAGAGAAGAGGCGAAAAAGGGCAGGAGGGTATATGGCTTGGAGTTAAATGGATATGTGGGCGGCTCCACCCGCTGGATTTTCGTGGCTTCTGAAAGAAAGGCGTTTGCAATCGAGAAGAAGTTACCAAAAGACACACAGGTGGCCGAGATGGCGGCAAGAGAGGCCTTGGCTAAAATCGCCACTGTCGCTCTGCCCATCTTGGCTGTAGGCGCCGCCGCTGTGGGCCTCGCGGCGTGGAGGAACTATAGAAAGGAGGTTTCTAAAGAAAAACAAAGGGAAGAGTAAAATTTTTAAATACTTTTTCTATATATTACTATGGCTAGTGATAAATATGTCCAAGACGGCGTGGAAATTATGTCAGTAGGGTACAAAATCGCACATGGGCTAAATATAGTTCTCTTCACAATTTTGGCTATTACGGGTTCTATCTTGCTGTTTCCAGACTTGATGCAGATATTGGCGTATGTAATTGGGGCGCCGCTTGCATCACTGTTAGGCACCCCGCCCGCGTCTATGGGTGCAGAGCTTGCGAGAACAAGCCATAGATTTATCGGGGTGTTGTGGGGCGTGTTTCTTGCGGTATATGGGCTCTACCTCGCGGCCTTTAGACGGGCCGTCGTGTTTAGACCGTTGCTAAAACCTTTTAGTCAACAGGTCAGAGAGGCCAAAGCCCTGTTGGCACATTACATAGCGGGAAAGCCCATGCCGCAAGACGTGGAGGAGAGGTTAGATAGACACAACGTCCTCGTGGCGTATATGGCCTTACTCCTCCTAGCGGGCCTCTTGTTGCTTTCCATATCTGGAGTTCTCCTCATGTTTAGCGACATGTTTACAGTGGGGACAGTTAGACTTATGTTATTTCTACACGATCTTGGGTTCTACCTCTCTGTGATCTTCCTCCTGGCGCACCTCTTCGCTACTCTCCACCCGTCAAACCGCCCGCTGTTGTTAGCCATGTTTGGCTACGGCAGAGTGCCGCTGGAGTGGGCAAGGAGACACATGGGTAGATATGTCCAAAGAGGAGTTTCTTAAAATCATATGTGGTAACGACGTGGAGTGTAGGAAGGAGGCGCTGGATGAGTTAACCCCCCTTTTTTCCACCCCCCCAGCCCAGGTGGAGAGGGACCCCCCTCCCACTCCCCCCCTAGTTGTATATTCTGGAGATTTTCTCGAGACGTTTAGAAAGGCCAGGGCCTTGAGTAAAAAGTATGGGGAGTGGTTTGCCGGCTGGCAGGGCGACTTCTGTCCCATCTGTGGCCTCAAGCCCATTCTCTTTTACCGACGGGAGGTAGATTCTGCCATCTTCTCGGGATGGGAGAGATATGCCAAATGTTCTTGTGGCTTTAGCTGGAGGTATAGAGAGTGGAGATGTCCCAACTGTGGGGCCGAGGGGCGGGAGAACTTTTCGGTGTATGTAGGCCAGTCCGCCATGTTTCATAAATGTGTCCACTGCGGCTTTGTGACAGTGGAGCTACAGACTCAGGTGGGGGAAGAGGTGGAGTTTTTGGCGAGACTTGCTGTATCTTATGTGGAGTAACCACAGTGGGTTTAAAGTGGCTGTAGATAAGTTGATAAAGATATATATAAATGACGTGCTAGCGGCCGAGCTGGTGGCAAGTCCTGTAGAGCTGGCCGAGCTGGCGGTGGGGTATGCCTATATAAATGGCGTAATGCCAGAAGATATCGAGATTAAAGGCGGCGTGGTGAAAATCTACGCCCAAACCGCAGTGGGGGGCAAGAAGGTTTTTGAAGACTGCGGGCCGGCGGAGGCTGTGGCCAAGTTGCCCAAATTTGCCAGATTTCGGTGGGGCCAACTGATGGAGTTAGCTAGAGAGTTCCAAAAGTTGACAATGCCAGTAGTGGAGCCCCAACTCGCCATGCACACCTCCGCGCTTTATGTCGACGGGAGGTGGGTAGTAGCTCACGACGTGAGTAGACACAGCGGCGTGTTAAAACTAGTTGGGAAGATCCTTCTGGAGGGGCTGCCGGCCTACCGGGCCGTGGCCTTTACTACCGGCAGGGCTTCGGGCGATATGGTCCAACGCCTCGCCTTAGCGGCAGTGCCGGCAGTGGTGAGCTTAAGGGGGCCGCTATATAGCGGCGTGGAGGCTGCCTGCAGTGGCGGCATGCTTCTAGTGGCTAACGTGAGGGGGGTGGGCTTCAAGCCGCTTTGTGGAGAGGAGCTGTTAGAGTATTAACTGGAGCTTAACCTCCTCCTCTCTAGCCCCGTTTTTATCTACAATCACGAGGTCAATACCTCCTCCAGAGACGGGGTCTCTCTCGATGGCCGCTTTTACCGCCTGTACCGCCAGCTTTCTGGCCTCCTGTGTGGATATATCCCGCCTATAGCCACTGTCTAACACGGCGATGGAGAGCTTGGCCCCCGTCCCCAAGGCGGCGTAGTTGTCTTCAATCAGGCTGCCCAGGGGGTCCATCACAATTAGGTGGGGCCCCCCCTCGTCTACGCCTCCTACCAACACCTCTGCGTAGAAGGGCATAAACCTCCTGTTGAACATTATGGCTGACAACAGGGCGGCCATGGCCCTTACTGTGGGTTTTTTCCTAGTCTCAAGCTCGTAAGCCCTGGCGTTTACTTTAAGCACCCTGGCCAGCGTCTGCATGTCTGCAATAATGCCGGCAGACGCCACCGCCAGTCTGTCATTTACAAGAAAGACCTTCTTCCCCGAGGTGCTGAGAGTATAAAAGCCGTAAGAGACCCTCTTCTCCGCCGCCAGAACTACGCCCTCTTTTGTCTTAATCCCCACCGCAGTGGCGCCAATCTGGATGTCCTCGGCCATGTGTCTACATAAGGCTCTATTTATAAATTTGATAATTTGAAATGGACGTGGTGACAATAGACGGCTCCTACGGGGAGGGCGGCGGACAGATCTTAAGGACCTCCATAGCCCTCTCCTCGTTGTTGAGACAGCCCGTGGAGATAATAAACATAAGGGCCAAGAGGCCCAACCCAGGCCTCCAGCCGCAACACCTCGCAGGCGTGAAGGCCGCGGCGTTTTTGACAGAGGCAGAGGTGGACGGGGCCCACAGGGGCTCTACACGGCTTTTATACAGGCCAAGGGGGGTCAAATGTGGGGAATTTACAATAGACATAGGGACGGCAGGTAGCATTTCGCTAGTAATTCAGACCCTCGCGCCGATGTTGATATATGCCCCGTGTTCTACCAAGTTGACAATTGTGGGGGGCACAGACGTCTCCTGGTCCCCACCAATAGACTACATGCGCCACGTCTTCGCCCCTGTGTTATATAAATTCGGCGCCGTGGTGAAGATAGAGGTGTTAAAAAGAGGACACTACCCCAAGGGCGGGGGCCGCGTTGTGTTAGAAATACAGCCTGTGAAAAAACTCCAGCCTGTAGACGCCGTAGATTTTGGGAAGTTAGCGAAGATAGAAGGCCTGTCTCACGCAGTCAACCTCCCGCCACATGTGGCAGAGAGACAGGCCAAAGCCGCCAGAGAGATGCTGAGAGACCTCCCGGCGGACATAAAGACGGAAGTTAGAGGAGACGGGCTGGGCCCCGGCAGCGGCGTGGTGCTATGGGCCACGTCAGACTTGGGAAACGTGGTGGGGGGAGACGCCCTCGGCGAGAGGGGAAAGCCGGCGGAGGCGGTGGGAAAAGAGGCGGCAGAGAAGCTACTGGCAGTGTTAAAAACCGGCGCCTCTCTAGACCCCCACATGGCGGACATGGCTGTGGTCTATATGGCTCTTGCAGACGGCGTTAGCAGAATGTCTACCCCAGAGGCCACCACCCACCTACAGACAAATATATACATAGTGGAGAGATTCCTCCCCACAGAGATCCAACTCCACAAGGCCGGCGGCAAGTGGATAATTGAGACCCGGGGCTACTCGCCGTGAGGGGCCGCCATGGCTTTAGACAACCTAGGTGTTAGCGGCGTGGCTTTTCTCAAGTAGGAGGTTAATAACCTCTCTGGCCCCTCTGCAGTCTATAGTAGACATACGGCCAGCTGGACTAAACAGCCCCTCCGCCTTTTTTAACTCCTCTTCTGTGGCTATGTCTATCTTATTCACCACCGCCACCACCGGCTTGGCGAAATTGGCCACAATTTCGTCAAACACTCTCTTCTGAGTCTCGAGGGGGAATCCTGCATGTGGCGTGGGGTCAACAATAAAGAGCACCACCCCCGCCAGATGCCTAAGGGCTAATATGGCCTGTCTCTCCATCATGTTTCTCTCAGCTAGAGGCCT
Source organism: Pyrobaculum sp. (assembly GCA_046293555.1). Taxonomy (GTDB): domain Archaea; phylum Thermoproteota; class Thermoprotei; order Thermoproteales; family Thermoproteaceae; genus Pyrobaculum. Next base: position 10,328 of record JBKBOT010000033.1, read on the forward strand.
GTCTAGAAGGCCTGGCGTGTCTACCACCTGGATCTTCTCGCCCCCCCTATATATATGCCCCACGTGTATCCGCCTTGTGGTAAAGGGGTACTCCCCCACCTCCGGCCTTGCGGAGGAGACACAGCGGACAAAACTACTCTTCCCCACATTAGGGGCCCCAGCCACTACAATTGTGTAAAGCGCCGGGTCTATTGCAGGGAGTCTTTTGAGAAATATGGCTATTTCTCTTAGCTTTTCTAACTCCGGCGCTAAGTCTTCTAAAAGGTCTAACACCCTCCCCCTATACCTCCTCCTGGCCTCCAATATGTCTTTTTTCTCTCCCGCAATCCTCACGGCGTAGGTCGCCTCTTTTGCAATAGCCCTAATGGCCATGTGGACGTTGCCCACTTTAGCCACGGCATGTTTATAAGCCCTGGCGCCAAACATGACGTCAATCAGGTCGCGGTAGAAGGGATGCAGCTTGTCTAGATAAGGCATCCTCAGAGCCATGTCTCTAAGCGTGGCCGAGAGGGTTTTGGCAGAGGAGACAATTTTCTTTATCTCTAGCCGTTTTTGTTTAACAAAGGCGGGCTCCGCCGTGGAGCCCCTAGCCTCTTCTTTACTGTACACAGCGAGAAACATGGACTTCAGCTCCTCGGCGGTGTAGATGTAGGGCAAATTCACAAATATTTTTCACCACTATATATCTATGGCCATCGCCCCCACATCTATCGCACTCTTGACAGACTTCGGGACGCGGGACTATTTCGTCGCGGCGATGAAGGGGGTAATACTCTCCATAAACCCACGGGCCGCCATTATAGACATCACCCACGAGATCCCACCCCAGGACGTAGAGACAGGCGCCTTCGTGCTGAAAGCTGCCTACAGGTGGTTCCCCCCAGGCACAATCTTCGTCGCCGTAGTGGACCCCGGCGTGGGGACAGAGAGGGCCCCCCTCCTCCTCAAGACCAGGAGGTATTTCTTCGTCGGCCCCGACAACGGCCTCCTTGCGCCTGCCGCCGAGGAAGACGGGGTAGAGGGGGCATACCACATTACTTACAAGTTACCCAACGTGTCGAAAACCTTCCACGGCCGCGACGTCTTTGCCCCCACGGCAGCCCTATTGTCGCTAGGCGTCCCCCCACAAGCCCTCGGACACCCCGTAGGGCAGTGGAGACAACTCCACCTCCCAGCCCCCCAAATGGGAGAGGTAATTACGGCCAGAGTCATATATGTAGACAGATTTGGCAACGCCTACACCAACATCACACAAGAGCCGGCAAAGCCAGGCGAGACGCTATGTATCGAGACCCCCACAGGCGTGATAAAAGCAAGACATGTGGAGACCTACGGACGGGCAACGCCAGGAGAAACCATAACGCTCACAAATAGCGAGGGATACCTAGAAATCGCAGTGGCCATGGGAAACGCCGCGACAGCCCACAACCTCAAACCCGGCATGGAGGTAAAGATAAGGAGATGTTAGTGCCTTCAATCCTCTCTTTGAGATTCTTAACTCTCAGGAGGACTGTCTTAAGCCTTATCTTTCAATCCTCTTTTTGAGATTCAACACATAAAACACAAGATCGCCATCAACGTCAGAGAATTCCTCTTTCAATCCTCTTTTTGAGATTCGCTCTGGCCTTGTTGTAACGACTGTCTAACCCCCTCAAGCTCGTCTTTCAATCCTCTTTTTGAGATTCGATATACTTTAACAAGCTGGAACACCCAAAGGTCATCGCTAACTTGGTAACTAGTAAGACGCCATATATAAGAAGTGCCGCCACAGCCGTTATAGCCACTATATTTTTGTTTTCACACATCCAAATCTATTTACATTAAATAATTTACCCACTTAGAAAGGCTTGTGTCATACGAGAAACACATAAATAAGACCCCTGTTGAGATTTGTAAAAGGATATAAGTACGAGAATAGAAAGTATATGGGTGGCGGAGACAGCCGCCGAGCCAGGGTTGGCGCTACTATTGTGTAAGTAGAAAAAATTTATTTTACTCTTTTTATTATAAATCTTAAAGTACCGTTTTTTGGCTTCTCAGTTTTAAGTAACTCATGTCCGCTTCTTTTCACCCACGACCTTATGTCTGAGTCTGCCGCGGGGTCTGTGGCTAACTAAGGTATCTCCTACTTCAATTTGGGTGATAGCTTTGGCGGTCTCCATAACAGTCTCTGAGATATACTTACCTTTAATATCTAACACTTTAGGCATATGTGTATTTTTTATTGTGTTTAAAAGCTTTTTTGTGCAAATTTACACTTTACATCTATCTTTATATTATCTCATGTAAATAAGGTAATACGTCTTTGTCACTCTCGTTGTGCATAGCCTTGTGTACACTTCGGCATCTTGTCGGCGCCGTCGTGCATGTTTTTAAACATAGGCCTTCTTATCCACATGCTTTTGGTAAAAGACCTTGTGGTATATAGAGGCGGCGTGCCTGTGTTAGAAGGCGTCTCTTTCGCCGCCGGCGCCGAGTTTGTGTTAGTAGCAGGCCCAAATGGGGCGGGTAAATCCTCCCTATTTTTAGCCATCTTAGCCATGACTCCCCACGAGGGGGAAATTTGTGTAGACAACTTCTGTGACAAGAGGCGTGTGGAGAGGGTAGGCTACGTGCCGCAGTTTCTAAAAGTCGACATGGACGCCACGGTGTGGGAGTATGTGTATCTCCCCGCCAGGTTTAGAAATGGGAGAGATGCCACGCGTGCGGCTGAGGAGGCGTTGAGGCTTGTGGAGTTGTCTCGTCTTAAGGACAGGCCTCTTGTCTCTCTTTCTGGTGGGGAGCTCCAGAGGGCCGCCATAGCAAGGGCTCTGGCGGTGGGGGGCGATGTGTTGTTATTAGACGAGCCTTTAGCCAATGTAGACCCTGGCGGCAGGCTAGAGCTAATAAACCTTTTGAGGGAGTTAAAAAAAGACAGAACAGTATTGATGTCTTCTCACGAGTTAACCCTCCCGCTAGACTTAGCAGACAAGATCCTTCTTTTAAACAGACGCCTTATGGCTTACGGCCCGGTGGAGGAGGTGTTACGTGAAGAAGTATTACGACGTGTGTATAGATTTGTGAGAGTAGCTAAGACCTCTTCTGGTTATGTCTGTGTCACTGAGGATTACGGCCATTAAGGCCTTAGCCCCAGTCCTAACGGCGGCCGCCTTGTTTCACGCCTATTTCTTCACGCCGTTGTTGTTCTGGCCGCTTGTGGCCTTGTTGATATCTACAACAGCCCTGACGGCCCACAGCCCCATGGCGGTGGCGCGGAGGATGACCTTTTTGGCGCATGCCCAGTCGCATACAGTCCTCACCGCCGCCCTCCTGGCGGCTCTCGCCGTGGGGATACTTGGCGTCAGCCTCGCCTCGCCTGTCTACGTCGTCTTGGTGCTCCTCCTCGTCGCCGTGTTGAACCTGTCGGTCCTGGCGGCGGTGCGGCTGGGGTTTAGAGAGGATGTGGCCACCGGCGTGGTGATGTCGCTACAGCTTTCTGCCGCCGTGGCGCTTTTAACCGTCTTGAGGTCTTTCTTCCCGACGGTAGACCCCCTGGCTGTAATTACGGGGGAGTACATATTTGTCTCCATGGGGGACGTGGTCGCATTGGCGCCATTTGTCGCCACGTCTCTCCTCTTCCCCCTTTTCTTCCACATGAGGTATCTATATGTGGCGTTAGATGAACATTACGCAAGAGCTCTAGGCATGAGGGTGGGGCTGTACGACCTCTTTTTCCTCTTCTCCATGTCCACAGCGGTGGCTGGGGGTGTCTACACGTTGGGGGCCCTCATCCCCTCGGTCCTCCTGGTGGTTCCAGGCGCCGCGGCCTCTAGACATAGCGACAGGCTTACAGACCAGCTGCCGCTTTCTATCTCCATCGGCCTCTCCTCCGGCGCCATTGCCCACTTTCTATACGCCACGGCGCCGTGGCTTTGGCCCAACGCGGCGCTGGGGGCCGCGCTCGTGTTGTTCCTTCTGGCAAAAAAATAAATATACAACAGTTAAAACATACATGCGGCTTGTGGCACTAGCCCTGGCGTTAGCTATAGCTGCCGCCGGGGGGACGCTTGTCGACCGTTTCTACACGCCGCCTATAGAGCTGTCGGTAATTAGGACAGACCAGTGGCTCTTCTGTATAGACTACGGCGTCACGATACAGATCAAGGCCCTCCAGCCGGTAAATATAACCGGCGTGAAGATCGTGGCTAAGTTCATCCAGGAGGATACACTCACCGTCACCACACAGGCTAGGAACTACGGCGGCTTCACGCTGGCTACAGGCGACGTAAAGCAGCTCTCCACAACTTTTAACTACTGTCCACAAAACGTGGCCGACCCGCTCATCCTCCTGGAGGTTTACGTCTACATGCCCAACGGCACTTGGTCATACCAGTACTACATTGGGAGGGTCCTGCGGGCTACCTACCAGGAGCTAGAGGCGTTGATACGGCAGCTAAGAGACAGAATACAGCAACTCAACGGGGAGGTAAATAGGCTGAACAAAGAGGTGGCTAGCCTTAGGGAGGAGCTCCGGCAGAAAGACATGCAGATAGCTAATCTCTCCAACCTGCTCGTAGCCGCCAGGGCTGAGGCGGATAGGCTGAGAGCCTTGTTGCAACAAGTCTCCACAGAGCGGGATGCGTTAAGGCGGCAGCTAGAGGCGACGCAGACACAGCTGGCTGAGGTAAGTAACGCCAGGTCTCTGGCAGAGGGACAGCTGGCGGAGGCCAGGAGGAGGCTGGAGGAGCTTAAAGCCGCCTACGACAGGGCGGTTGCCCAAAATACAGAGGCGCAGCGCACCATAGCGGAGCTGGAGACAAAAATCGCCGGCCTCCAGAGGCAGTTAGAACAGCTGAGCCAGACAGAGGGCGAGTTGAGACAGAAGTACCTATCCCTCGTCGCGGATTACAACAGGCTAGAGGGGCAGTACCTCCAGCTCTCTAAAGCACATGAGGGGCTTCAACTAGAAAAACGGGCTCTGGAGAGTAAATACTCTGAGCTAAACACCGGCTTCACCTGGGCTATGAACATGGCCGTAGCCCTCGGCGTCGCCCTGGCGTTCGCCATAGCGCTATATGTCACCAAGAGGCGGCAGGCCCCCCAGGCGAGGCCGCCGCCTGGGACGGCCGTGACGGCAGTTGTCGAAGAGAGGGCCGGCGGGGAGACTCTAGTCAGGTGGCCCCCCACAAGGGAGTAGTTTTTTCCATGGACCCCCTGCTTTCCGGCATGATTCTTGGCTACAGTCTTGCAGTGCCTCCAGGCCCCATGAATGCCCTAATTGCCGCCTGGTCGTTAAGAGGCTTTCGCCACGGCTTTTCGGTAGGCGCTGGCGCCATGAGTGCAGACTTTATACTCATGTTCCTAACTCTGGCGCTTTACTCTCTCCTCTCTAGGCTTACCCCCTCGGCGCTTAGGCCCTTCTTTGTGGCTGGGGCCCTCTTTTTCCTCTACCTAGCCTACAAGATCGGCCGGTCTCCCCCACCCAGGCGGGGGGAGGCCTCTGCCGCCTCGCCGCTGAGGGGGTACCTCCTAGGCCTCTCGCTGGGGTTAGTCAACCCCTACCAGGTGGGGTGGTGGATCACGGCGGGCCTTAGCTCTATTGCGCAATTTGGCGTGTTGTGGGCAGCCGGCCTCTTTTTGGCCATCTTCACCTGGATCGTGGCCTTCCCCGCCGCAGTTAGGGCCGGCTGGGAGATAAACAGCCGGTGGACCTGGCTGGCCATAAAGGGCTTTTCTGTCGTCGTGTTGACAGCCTTCGGCCTGTATTTTCTCCACAGCGCCGCCTCGCCGTGAGGCCAGAGCTGTGTGTAAAATGCCGCGGCGGGAGGTATCTCTGCGGGCTGTCTTACTGCCCGCTGTTAGTTAGGCAACACGTCGGGCGGGTGGGGGCGTCAAATGAGCTTTTTGGCTCCAGCCCACCCTCCGTCTTTGTGGGGAGGTGGGGGTACCCCAGGGTGAGGGTATACCCCGCGGCGCCTCCCGAGGTGGGAGACACCTCTCACTACGAGACGCCGGGGGCGTGGCTAGACATGCCGCTAGAGAGATTTCTCTCGCTTAGGCTTTCTCTAGTCCGCGGCGCCATGGAGGACACAAGGAGGAGGCTTGAAGAAGTACAACTACTGGCGCTTTCCATAAGGCCTGTAGATGTGGAGATGCGGTTCCGCAAGCCGCCCCGCGGGGTTCATCTAGACGAATATGTCCCCCCCAGCGGGCCTTCTGCGCCACTGCTGGAGTTTAGACTTTCTCAAAACCCCACCCTCCCAAAGGCCGCGGAGAGGGCTTATGGCGACAGGACCCTAAAGGCGAGAGACGCCGTGTTGGAAATATATAGATCTGGCCTAGACGTGAGCTATATCTCCAGGGCCCTCAGCGTGGGGGCGTTGGGAGTCAGGAGGAGGCTGGTGCCTACCCGCTGGGCGATAACTGCGGTAGATAAGGCCGCGTCGGACTGGCTGGTGGAGAAGATAAAAGAGTTTCCAGAGGTAGATGGCTACTACCTATACGCCAGGAGGGCAGTGGGCAACCTCTTTGTGGCAATACTGGCGCCAGCCAGGTGGGCATACGAGTGGGGAGAGGCCTTCGAGCCCGGCACGGTGTGGAACCCGGGGGGAGAGGTAGAGGTGGAGACAGACTTCGAGCTATATCGCGGCCGTAGAGACTACCCAGAGATAGGCGGCTGTTATTACGCCGCCAGGCTAGCCGCGGCGGAGGCGCTATACGCCATGAGAAGACAGGCGGCGGCCATACTGTGGAGGGAGATATATACAGGCTTCACCACCCCTGTGGGGGTCTGGTGGGTGAGAGAAAACGTGAGAGCCATGTTTCGCGAAAAGCCTGTGAGGCTGGACACCCTGGAAGAGGCCCTAGAGGCCGCCTCCTACCTCCTAAAAATCAAGACGTGGCTTAAGGCCTCGCGGCTGGTCCACATACTGAAAAGCAGCCTATTCCATACCTAAAAGCCACTTAACCCCGCCAGAGCCCCCGGCCGGCGGTTGTGAACGACATGGCTGCCGGCGGCGGGAGGTCTGAAAACTGAGTCTCTTTAGCGTAAATTATTAACTTACGTCACTTGATGTAGATGGATGAGAGGCTCTATGGCCTTCGGGCCCGGGATGTGGGGAGAAGCCCGAATGGGCGTAGGGTTTTGAAGTACTGTGGCTTGGAGACAGATAGAGCCGTGAGAAATCTAAGATGTGCCCTCCTCGTTCAAGGCAAAAGCCCCCGACGAGGAGGGAAGACCTAGCTTTACGCTAGGTCAGAACGGGTCTTAGCCTCTGGCAAGATAAAGCAAGAGTGGCCACTCCTTTAGCCTCCCTGTCGTTGGGTCTACCTGAAGCCC
>JBKBOT010000034.1:0-15716 GCA_046293555.1 Pyrobaculum sp.
TACCTAAGGCCTTGAGCTCGTCTATAAGCCTGCCCAGTTGTCTATCTGCGTTTTTCACCCAGGGCTCCATCTCCTCGAGGGCAGCCTGCCCGCCGGTTCTATGGCCCCACACGTCTATAAGCGGCAGGTTTATCACCATGAACCTAGGCCTCTCCCTCCTCAAGATCTCTATAGATATGTCCATAACCCACTCGTCCGCCTTGTTATACAGCTCAGATTTGGGCAGCCAGAAGCGGGAGTCATTTAGATAACTCGGCACCTTGTACCCCGGCACGTAGTAGTCAGTGCCGTTTATCTTCACTGGCAGAGCCAAAAACGCTATGTCCATATGGGGCTCAAATCCGGGGGCCACATGCGCCTTGGAGCTACCCCCAGCCGTCTTGGCGTCTGGCCAACGCTGCTTGATGTAATACGATACGGACTTCACCCCAGAGCCCTCCATTATCTCCCGCACGCCTCCAGCCAGGATGAACCTTAGGTCCCCCGGGTTTATTACCCTACTGCTGTTTTTCGGGTCCCTCCAGCCGTAATCAACCATACAAAACGCCTTTGGGAAACGCCCGGTGTGTATAACCGGGTGGCTAACTATAGTGGATGACGCCATGTGGCCCACCCAAGCCCCCTCGAAAAGGACGCCGTTTTTAATCAACTCCCTCAAGTTAGGCAGGTCGTAAACCTCGAGGTAATAGGGGACAAACTGGTCCAGCACAACCACAATTGCGTATTCAGCCCGCTGTGAGGCGGCCTCCGCAGAGACGTATGCCACAGCGAGCAACAACAGCGCCGCAATCACCCACGCCAGTCTTGAGGCCATGTGCGGCCAGATCTCCCCCCGGTTAAGCCTTATCCATATGAACCACGCCGGGGCTTAAGGAAGCGGAGAATGGGGGCCGCGGCGCGGCGCATATACGGCCGCCACCCCGCCACCACGCCGCCTTCATATGAAGTCCGGCGGGGGGTTCCGGTGGGCGTACTACTGGAGAAATAGCTCGAAGTTACGTCTAAATATCTCCTCCAGCCTGCCGCTTTGTATAAGCCCCTCAATCACCTGGTTGACCACCAGCTTGAGGTCTTGGGCACATTTGGGCATAGCCACCGATATGTATCCAGCCGTGCCCGGGATCTCGAAGGCGACCTTCAGGTCGGGGAACTTCTTCACAAGCGCCGTGGCGATAGACCTGTCGAGAATTATGGCGTCTACATCGCCCCTCCTCAACACCTCCACCATGTAGGGGTAGACCTTGTCGTAACGCCTTACCGACCCCCTACCCGCCTTTTCGAGATTTTCCGCCGCCCACTCCTCGTGGGTGGTCCCTATCTGTACCCCCACGGTCTTTCCATATAGGTCCTCCACCTTGCCAATATCGCCACGGCTCGTCAAAGTCACCACCACGATGGACTCGAGGTAATACGGCATGGAGAACTCCAGCGCCTTTTCTCTCTCTGTAGTCCACGTGATGGCGCTTATGGCCATATCTACATCGCCCTTTCTCGCCGCCTCTAGCAGTCCGGCAAACCTCATGTCACGCAACTCCAGCTCTACTCCTAACGCCTTAGCGATCTCTCTGGCTATGTCAACATCCCACCCCACTATCTTGTCGCCCACAACCCACTCCCACGGCGGCCAGGTGGCGTCAGTCCCCACCACAAGCCTCCCACGCTTCTTTATAGCGTCAACAGAGACGGGACATTGCTGCATCTGCGTCGTCGTCTGTTGTGACGCCTGTTGCCCAGCTGAAGCAAATAAGTACCCAGCCGCAAAGCCCACCAACAAAGCGGCTACCACCGCCACGGCCAACACTACAGACCGCATAAGAGATAAAGACCGCATGTTTATATACATAACGACCGGCGTTATCAATGCCACAATAAGCCAAACAGACGGCGGACAGCCGGCCCCCTTACAGCAAAAACAGCCCGACTCCCTCCCATCAGCTTTGGGGTCTACCCTCAGCCTACCTCCTCCAGCGCAGTCACGCCGGGCAACACCTCTACGCCCTCCGGCAGCTTTAACAGAGATCTCTACATCCGTCCTGACCTAGCTAGGTCTTCTCTTCTCGTTTCATGGGGGGCTTTCGCCTTGAATGAAGAGGGCGCATCTATCTTCTTCAAGAGATTTCTCACGGCTATTACGTCTCTATCTGCCTCCAAGCCACATTTACACTTCAAAACCCTATGCCCATTCGGGCTCCCCCCACATCCCGGGCCCGAAGCGCCACATCATCCATCTATACCATCAAGTGACGAGTTGATAAACCTTACGCCAAAGAGACCCAGTTTTCAGACCCCACCTGCGACTTCGCCCAATACCCCCATCTAGCCGACCCTGTACTTAAAACAATTTCGCAGTCTGGAAGTCTCCTTGCCTTCTCATAAAATCTATCCCCAAGCCCGTTTGTCTCTGGACGTTTATTATTAGTTTTTGTTGTTTTCATGTCTAGAGACTTCTGCTTTCTTCTGACGTGGTGTCTACCCCCGGCGGCTGACAAACCGCCGCCTTATGGCGTGTATCACATGTGGGATGTCTATAGCCATGGGGCAGACCGCCTTGCAGTTGCCGGCGTGGACGCATGACATGGCGTGGGGGCCGGCGGCCTCCACGCCTCTAGTCACCGCGGTCCACATCACGCCCATGGGGCCCGTATATGGCGGCACCCCGAACTCAGGCCCCAACACGCGGTATATGGGACAATGCATGTGGCATCTCCCACACCTAACGCAGAGCAACGCCTCCCACAGCTCCGGGTCCCTCGCCGCCGCCCGCCTGCCGTTATCTACAAGCACCATGTGGAACTCCCTAGGCCCCTGCGCCGGGGTTACTCTATACATCTCCACGTCGGCCGTGGAGCTAGGCCCCGCGGAGACGTTGACATATGTAGGCGGGTAGAGGCCGGCGTAGGCAGACTGCACCAACGCCGCCATTAGGGCATGGGGGAGGGTGGGCACCAGCTTCTCCACCCCGTCGTACACGATATGCACCGGCGGGAGGCCAGAGGTCAGCCTGATGTTACCCTCATTTTCCACAAGCACCACGGCGCCGGTGTCCGCCGCGACGGCGTTGGCGCCGGTGATACCTACATCCGCCCTAACTAACTTCTCTCTGAGAAACTGTCGTGCAGCCTTGGCGACATCTACGGCATCTGGCTTGACGTCAAGACCTAGCCGCCGTCTAAGCACCTCAGCCGCCCTCTCCCTTGTCATATGTAAGGCGGGGGCCAGTATGTGGCTAGGCTCCTCCCCCGCCAGCTGTATGAGAAACTCCCCCAAGTCTGTCTCCCACACCTCGTTCCCCCCCTCCTCAAGCCCCCTGCGGAGCCCAGTCTCCAGCGCCACGTTGTTCTTACTCAACACCACCGTCTTGCCACTACCCACCACGCCCGTCACATACTCCACGGCCTCCCTGCCGTCAGCCGCCAGGTAGAACCTGCCGCCCGCCCTCTCCACCGCCTTCCTAACCTCCTCGATGTAGAAATCCAGATTTTTCACCACCTCCTCCCTGGCCCTCCTCACCTCTCTAGCTAGGTCCTTAACGTAGCCATGTCTAGAAAGTATGTCGTAAACTTTCGGCACGACGTTACCCCACGCCCTCTCGATGGCCTCTTCCCAAGTCATAATTGGTCCCACACAGTTCTGGCCAACATGGCGGCTACTCTATAACCTCCGACAGGTCGTAAGTCTCCAACCTGTCGGAAAGATTGATAAAACAGATGGGACATGCCACCACCACCTTGTCAGAAAGACGGGCCAGCCTCCTCGCCCTGTCGGCAGCCACCTTTTTCGCCAGCTCTGGCCGTATGGACTCCACAGGCCCCCCACAGCAGCCAGAAGTCTCCACCCCAGTGACATAGGGGTCCTCCACAGGCCGGCCCGCGGCAAGGATTTGCCTAATTTTCTCACGTCTATCTAGAAATCTGCTGTAGAGACACGAGTCGTGAATCACAAAACCTGACATCTTTGCCCTAACCTTGGCTATGTTTACCAAGTCTATGTAGCTAACAGCCTTTATGTCAAAACCGTATTTGGGGTAGACATGTTCTAATACATACTGCGTGTGGGGGTCCACCGTGATCACCTCGCGGACGCCAGCCTCCTTAAACGTCTTGTAGACCACCTCCGCCTGCCTCTTAAACTCCTCCTCAAACCCCAGCTCGTAGAGTAGGGCGCCGGAGTAGGGCTCTTCTTCCAACACGCCGAGCTTAATGCCGCTTTTCTTAATGAGGTAATATATAGATCTTAACATCATGGACATCCTCACCTCTTCCGCCGGCGTGGGCCGCAACAAGACGCCCCCCAGCGTCCTCGCCCCCACTTCTGCCAGGCGGGCCCAGACGCCGCCTCTGGCGGCTCTCTCCAAGAGGCCCGTGGCCTTTTTTATCAACGGCGCCATTTGGTACATACAGGAGGTGTACAACACGCGCTCAGTCTCCTTCTCAAAGTCGAGACCAACCCTCCACTTATTGCAAATCCCAGGATCCACGGGAAGGGGGAGGCCATACCTCTCCAACGAAAAAACCAACAACTCCCTTAAGACGGCAATCCATGACATTACTAAAACAACCACACAACTATAAAAACACTCCCACACAAAACTTTGTAAAACGCGGCATACCCCCCGTTTTTCTTTATAACGTAAGCTTTATATATTGACTTTACATTTGTCTACTCCCCCCGCCGTGTTTAAGCGTCTATAAAACGTCGTGCAGCCCAAACCGCCATGGCGACGTCGAGACCAACCATCACGACGTACAACAACTAAAAAAGAACGCCACGCCGTCTGAATTTAGAAAAACTTTCCGAAAAAAAGAGACATACGCCAAAAACAAGCCGTACACACCCCAAAACAGCCAGAGAAAAACTTAAAAACCCCCAAAAACAAAACACTAGAAACCCCAGAATCTCAAAAAGAGGATTGAAAGGACGGCGTGTTGGCGTCCAGCGTCTCCTGCCTACAGCAGCGAATCTCAAAAAGAGGATTGAAAGCATTTTCCAGGATGTTGACCCAGTTTGGTATAAGGCGTGGGTGAATCTCAATAAGAGGATTGAAAGGTATGAACACACGGCCACCATGCTGGCTGTCTTCAACGAGCTGAACCTCAAAAAGAGGGATTGAAAGAGCTGAAGTCACCTACGTATCTCCAACACGGGGGCCGAATTTCAAAGAGAGGATTGAAAGAAATTTGGCACACTGGCTGGTGTGTATTTACCGAATCTCAATAAGAGGATTGAAAGAGTTAGAAAACTTGGGCGTGTCTACCCAAGTGTTCCTCTAGGAATCTCAATGAGGGGGTTGAAGGAAGAGAGAGTTGAAAATTATCTAATGTCGTGTATGTACTTATATATTTCTAACAAAAGGCCGCCGGTTTTCTCTGCTTTCTCTATGGGGGAGAATATCACCTCTAGCGCCCTCTTTCTCACTTCTTCTGGCAGCGGCGCTAGGGCCATGATGAGGCGGCCTCCGTGTTGGAGGTACATGGGGGACTTCAGTTTTGCTTTGAGTATTTCCATTATCGCTGGGGCAAACGTCCTGTCGAATCTTGGGGCGTGTTCTACCACGGCTTTCTCTAGCTCCTCGGGCTTGATGTTGGCTATGATCCTTTCGGCTGTCTCGCGTGGGGTGGCCTCTCTGAAGGGGCCGGCCTTGTAGGCATCTCTCAGCGCCTTCTTTACGGGTTCCACAAAGCGGCTTAACACCCTCTCGGCGGCGATTTTGTCGAGGTCGTCGTAGAAGGCATTTGTCCACTCCATGTGTAGCTGCCAGAGGGCGTCGAGGAGCTCCTCTGTGAGGGGGGTGCCTCGCCTTACTTCTACCCTGTTTTCGGCCGGTATTACCCCCAGCTTGGTTTTGGCGGGGCCTTTTAGGTGGCCGTCTTTAGTTATGGCGGCCTTGTGGCGGAGGAGGGTCCACAGCCAGGTGGAGAAGATGCGGTATGTGGCTAGGTCGTTCATAAACCTCTGGCCTAGCTCGTAGTCATCTATGGCGGCCGCCAGGTTGCCGTTTAGTAGCTGGAAGCCGTAGTTGGCGGCCATGTAGAAGGCGTGTTGTATGTGCTCAATGGTGATGTCGCCCCTGGGCGGCTCGTAGAGGGCTTTCCAGAGGTCTCCGCCCCACGGCGCCGAGAGGAGCTTCTCGGGGGTGTCCACCTCTTCCCGCCTGATGACCCACGGCGTGATTTCTCCCCTCTCGTCAATAAGGCCGAGGCGTTGGAAGAGAGCTCTCTCCTGTTCTGTAAGGCCGCTGTCTGCCGTGGGTATCTTGACGCCGTCTACCTCCACGTATCTTACGGGGCGGCTTATCAGTTCTTGTAACTCCTCTAGCTCCGCCCGCAGCGGCTCGTTGCCGGCCTTGACGTAGCTCTCCTCCGGCGTCGCCACCCAGCTTTGTCTAAAGAGGTCGTAAAGCCTGCCCTTGGCTTCGCCCGACAGTATCTGCCTCAGCGTCGGCCTGCCCGCCGGCCCCTCTGGCACGAAGATAAGGCCGACGAGCCTCTCCCTGAGTTTATCCAGCCAGATGGCCCTTAGGGCGCGGGCGTTGTATCTATGGCGCTGGTAGGGGTCGTCTTGTCTATAGAGCATCACGGCCGCCATGCCGCCCACGGGGCCCGCGGTGAGCTTCCCCTCCCTGTTGAGTCCAGCCATGAGGCACATGAGGGCGTTGTACTTCTGGTAGGCCATCATGACTGGGTGGGTCATGGTGATGTCCTGTGGGTCTGGAAACACCGCCTCGTCTTTCCACATCTCTATGAGGGAGGCCAGGTAGTCCCAACGGCCGTTGTTAACCTTGACGAGCCGCTCCCGCCAGATCCAGAAAATTACCGGCAGGAAGCGTCCCGCCATGGCCTCCTCGTAGAGCATGGCGATTTTGATCTCGCCCTTGGCGAGGCCGAGCCTCTCCTCTAGCCTCCTCAAGATTTTCTCGACGACTAGGGCCTCCTCCGGCGTCTGGACTTTGGGTATGTAGAAATAGACGCCAGAGCCGCGGCGTTTAAGGCTGTCGTAGTTATTGACGGCGTATATCACTGCCGAGGTTATAAAGGCGGGCGCCGGCCTGCCGTCTACCCTAATGTCGAAATCCAAGATGTGTAAGCCCGGCACCCTGTGGATTGGGGTGGGCCACCTCTCTTTTTTAACCCGGTAGGTCTTCCCCCCCTCCACGTAGGGATCCGGCACGTCGCCGGAGAGAACCCTCCTTACCACCCGCCTCGCGTCCCACACCGCCGCCCACTGTCGGCCGGAGCCCCAGGGCACGTACCACGCGGGGGATGCGTCCTCCTCGTCTTCCATCATGGAGGCCACATCTGCGTTGATTTGATGTATGGCGCGGCTCATGGGGAACCAAGGCCCCGTGATCTCCAGGCCGGGGTTTTCCAGCGGGTGGAGGTCCCCCGGAGTTGGCACCCTCCAGTTTAGCCCCCATCGGAGGGGCGTGTCGCGGCCTAGAAAGTTGTCTATAAGGCCCTGGACAATTTCCCTAAACGTCCAGACGTTTCCGTCGGCGTCTACAAACCTGTCTTCCCACCTGGGGAATGCCCCCTTCACCCTGACGGACTCACGCCTCTCTAGCCACTCCCGCCTCGCCCGTATCGCCCTGTCTATCTCCGGCCTAAACTCCCCCGTAAGTTCTTCAATTAGACGTAAGACGTTTATCATACGGCCGTTTACAGACACGTCGCCAAGAAGGTCACCAAAGAGCGTCTTTAAGTCCATAGTAGGAAATCAATCTACATAAATATTTCACCTTGGCCCCTGCAGCCGTTTGTCTTGTTTTTAATTTATGTGCATATCTATGAAGGCTTAGGCTTGTCACAAGTTAAAACAAATGTCTAAATCCCACCAATGCCGTGAAAGTCAAAGCCAGACACAGTCTTATGTGAACTATGTCGGGAGCTGACGGCCACAACTTAGGTGTATATACATCTTTCTTTTTATAAACCCCTCTCCCGGCGGGGTTAAATAGGGGGTACAGTCCGGCAACTCCGCCGCTAGAAAGGCTGCATGTCTGTTTTTACAGCTTTCACAGACGCCGCAGTGAGCCTCGCCATCTTTATAACAAGACCAGGTCTCGTAGATTAAGTCGCCTATTTCTTTGTGACATATCTTTAACAACTGTGGCTTTCTTATCCCCTCTCTAGAGGGGCTCCACAGCTCTATGGCCCTCTCCGCTCTGAAGTGGCAAATTCTAAACGCCGCCTGTAGGGCCTCTATACACTCGGGGCTGCAGTCTGGATATCGTGGCTCCCAGGTGTCTTCTCTAGGCCTTATGTCGTCGTAATGTGACCCAATAGCCACGTAGCTGGCCTTGACTGTGTACGCATAGGCTGTGGCCACGGCGAGCATTACCACATTTCTAATGGGGGCCACCACTGTGGGGGTGTAGCTCTCCTCCACCTCTACAGAGGCGTCTGTGAGCTGCGTGCCGCGCCACAGCTGGCCCAAGTCGGAGAGGTCTACCAACCTGTGTTCTGCCACGCGGCCCCAGCCCTTCTCTGCCGCCAACTTGTCTATCTTTTCTAAAAGCCTCCGCGCCTTTTCCACCTCGCCTACGGCCTTTTGGCCGTAGAGAAAAGAGAGGGCATATACGTCACACCCCTTCTTTAGCCAGAATGTGGCGTAGCAGACGCTGTCGGGCCCTCCGGACACTACGGCGACTGTCTTACATGTCATGGCGCCGTCGGCGCCTCTGCCGTGGCTAGTTCTAACAATATCGCCTTTTCGAAACAGAGGTCTCTTACAGAGAGGACACCCACAAGCTCCCCCTGTTTGTTTACTACCACCAGGTGGCGGATGTTGTGTGTCCTCATCTTCTCGGCGGCGGCAGAGACGGGGTCTGTGTCTAGCACTGTGATAGGCCTGTTGGCTATAGACATGGCGGGGCCGTCTAAGTTAAGACTCTGCGCCACCGCCCGCAAGACATCTCGCTCAGACACAACGGCCTTGGGCATTTTTGGGTTTTCTCTTGCCGTGAGTACCAAAAGGCCTATCTTGTTTTTTACAAGCTCCATAGCCACCTCTCGGATTGTGGCAGTCTCCGGCAGAAAGATGGGCGACCTTTTTAAAAGTTCTTTAACTGTAAGCATGACACATCTTCTTTATATTAATAAGTATATAACACGTCGACTGGAAAGTGGGCAGAGATGTCTAGCTCCCTCTTGGCCACCAACACAGAGGCGGCCGTCACCATGGCTCCCGCCTTCTCCACCAGCCCCACCAAAGCCCTCATGGTCCTTCCGCTTCTAGCAATGTCGTCAACTATAAAAACTCTCTCCCCTTGTCTAAGCTGGTCGGCGGGGATGTATAGAGTCACAGGCCTCCCTTCTCTTAGGTAGGTATATTCATAGTTCTCTACCCCAGGCTCTCTATAGGCTTTAGCCACCACAAGAGGCGCCTCAAACCTAGAGGCGGCTGTCACAGCTAGAGGAATTCCGTCTACAGCCGCCGTCAGAACCTTGTCTACTTCAAGACCTGCAAATCTTTGAGATAGATATATCTCATACAGCCTCCAGAACTCTGGCAGGAGGACAAAAGACATGTCTATGTAGGTGTCGTAAGTCTTAAACCTGGCTCTAACTACCTCAGATACTGGGTACCTCTCCATAAGCCTACCTAACATCTCTCTGGCGGTTTCTACAGAGGGTAACATATCGCCGGTGGCATAACGCGACAACACGCTCTCGGGTATGTCTAACAGCTGTGTCAAGTCTTTATAAGTTATACCTAGAAGTTTTTTTATAGACTTTAGGTAGGCCACTGCGTCTAGCTGAAGTCTCAGCCCCTCAATTCTCTTCATAAAAACCTGCCCACCACATTTCGAGCAATTATGAGCTTCAAGATGTTTTCAGCCCCCTCAGCCCCCACATAATACGACAAGACCCCCAAGAGAGACCTGGCCACGTTTGTCTCCTTAAAGTAAGAGGCGCCGCCAAACCACTTCATTACCTCTAACGCCACGTCTACCGCTAGAGAGACTGCGAGGTATTTAGCCACGGCGCCTGCCGTCGCCACGTCCTGGATGGAGAAGGCCGAGTCGCCGCCGTAGTGCCTATCCGCCACCCACGCCGCCTTGTATACAGCCAGCTGCGTCGCTTGCATCCTGGCGTAGAGCTCGGCAAACTTGAAGCTAACCCCCTGGTAGCTGGCGATAGGCTTGCCGAATGCGTTCCGCTGCCTGATCCACTCAAGCCCCCTGTCTAGAAGCCACCTGGCGGCCCCCAGAGATGCGGCGCCGATGATGGTCCTCGCCAGGTTGAACCCCTCCATAGCTATCTTAAAGCCGTTGTTTACCTCTCCCAACAAAAACTTCTCCTCTACAGAAAGGCCCTCGAGGAGGAGGTAGCCCGTGGGGAGGCCGTGGCGGCCTATCTCATCCCAGTCTCTATACATAAAGCCAGGCCTCGTCTCCCCCCTACGCTTTAACAACGCCAGAAATACAGAAAGCCCTTTGTGTCTATCCTCCAGAGCCCCAGTCCTGGCGATAGTCACCACGCCCCCGCCGTAGGGCAGGTTTAGTATGGTGGCTACCCCCGTCACCATGTTTTTCTCCCCATACAGCCTCCACCTGTCTCCTTCTCTCACAGCCTTAGTGACAAAAGAAGCCACATCGCTACCCCCCTGCGGCTCTGTGGAAGCAATACCCACAAAAGCCCTCCCAGCCGCTACCTCTGGCAACACCTCCTCCCTCACCTCCTCCCGGCCGTATCGCTGCACTATATAAGGCCAGGCGGTCTCCAGAAGCATATAGACCGGCGTGGCTAAAGAGGGGTCTGCGTAGGCCAGCTCCTCAGCCGCCAAGGCGGCCTGAAGGAAGGAGCCGTCTTGCCCGCCGTATTTAGAACTAAGAGGTATGCCCAAAAGCCCGGCCTCCCCTAGCCTCGCCGCTATCTCTTCAATGGGCTTCCTCCTCTCGTCTATCTCCACCCAGACTGGCGCGATAACCCTCTCTGCAAAAGACTTTACAGACTCAAGAAAAAGCTTGTCCTCTCTTGAAAACTCAAAATTCATATATCTAACTATATACAGTTTTTAAATGATAGACATCGTCTTTGGTGACGACGTTGTGTATTACTACAAGGGGCGGAAAATCCCCACTGTGGCTCTATACATAACCCCCACTATACACTACATACACCACGTGGCTCCATATGTGGCCAAGAGACTCCTAGAGGTGGGGATATCTCACTTCCGCTATCCAGACCCCACAGCCGCCTATGTAATAGAGCTAGCGTGTGGAGGCAGATGTACACACGATCCACACGGTGTCTCGATAGACTACATACTAGAAGAGGCATATTACAATTACCTTGCAGACAAAATACTAGCCCATACAGCCACTGCAGACGCCCTGGTGGTGCCCTGTGTGGACCAGCCGTTGGCGAGGGCGCTGTCGCGACGGGCTAGAGAGTACGCCCCAGACTTGCTACAAATCGCCTCACAATACGGCGGGACGTGTCAACTAGACGTACAACACGACCCAAAGCCTGTGGAGGTGCCCCTCCCCCTCGGCCCCGCCTCTAGGGCGGCGTTACACACAGCGGCGTGGGCCATAGAGGAGAGAATTGCAGAAGCTCCACTCACCCCACTGTTAGATATAGAATGCAGCCGCTGACGGCACACCACCCAGACAGGCCGCCACGGCGGCGGGGTGGACCCAAGCCGCCTCTCAGACGGCGTCAAGCCGGGGCGACATCTGCGTCCCCCCACAGCCGCCTATTATCCACAGACCCCATCTGCCCTTACTCCATACATCTGCCGCACAGAGCCGCTGGCGTGCCACCAGACGTGGTCCCCAGCGACGAGACGTCCACACATCGCCCCCTACGCAGGCGCCCTGGCGGTCTTGTTATAAATCGACAGACGCCTCAAGCACACGCCGCTAAATCTCAGCTTCTATCTCTCCTACTGGCTACGCCAAACAAATCCACACGACCCCTCCACCCGGCCTGTGGTAAGCGGGAGGCCTCCACACCCAGCTCTCCGGCGGCAGGCTGGAGACACCCGCCTTCTGGGGAGGCGGTCTTCTATGTGGTGGCGTAAAGCTGGCCATAGTTGAAAAGCCGGCTTATGGATGTGAGGCGTTCAGCTGGCCTACGTGGGCCTGGGGGAAGTGATGTGGGCATGTGGTGCCTCTAGGCAGTGGCAGTCGCCCAAGACTGCCAGCCGTGGGCTCCAGGGGGTGTTGGGCTGGGAGACTTGTGGCAATCTATGGCGGCGGCTCTACGGGAGTCTTGACGCCCGTGGTGGGGACAACCCTCGAAAATCGGCGTATACGTCGCCGTGGTATACGGACTGCTTGGCTGCTAACACAGACGCCGCCACGCTGACAGTAAGGCACTTTTTCTCTGGAGTTAATATCTTTTGGGGTATTAGAGAAGTGGGCCCGCCGGGATTTGAACCCGGGACTTCCCGGTTATGAGCCGGGCGCTGTGGTCCGGCTGGGCCGGCTGACCGGGCTAAGCTACGGGCCCTCGTTATATGTATTTAGCAATTTTTTAACTTTTCTCCGCCAGTGGGATCGGTGTATTTACTAACGCAACTTATGAGATACTCAACGGCGGCAAAACCGCTAGTGACGATGTCGGCAAGAACGGCGTAACTGGAGTAAACCGTACGAGAGTCCATCCTGCTAGCAGAATATGTGACAGATAGATAGGTCTCGAGGCAGTCCACTAATGTGGAGAGGTGAGGCGCCTCTTGTAGTCCTCCAGGGGGGACAGATATGAAGAAAACGGCCACCACGCTTTTAAGCATGTCCTCACGCGGAACGAGACCAGAGACGGCAAGATGTCTCCAACTATTGCGGCGAAGACCTGGCCTATGCTTATCGCCACGAGTTGGATTGTGGCAAATGTGCTTAAAATAGCGCACCGAATTATTGTGGCTTCTCTTGACGCCAGTAGCTCTGAAAAGGCCAGAAAGGCGTCAAGGCTATAGTGTCATATGAGAATTATGACAAGTGTCATTAAATCACGCCGAGCTGTAATCATTCTGAAAGACATCAGACCGGCTATAAGCCATTAGCCCAAAATAAGGCCAGCTCAGGAAAAACGTGGGGATGTGTCTAGCGATAGCCGTATTGTGAGGTGTACGTTAAGAGCTGTGTTGGCGGCTTTAGCCGAAAGGCGCCTATTATGGCAAATATATGGCCTATAAACATCAACACGACGCCAAGGAGCCCCAATATTGCACTAACTGCGGACATAAATTCTATGGCGAGGGGTGTGGCAATTATGGCGAGAGGTATGGCGGCTAGGAGGATTAATACGCCAATTAAGATCAGCTTGGCCGCAGTTTTGAAATTGTTGACGTTAGAGGCCTCGAAAAGATTCATGTAGGCTCTCCTTATGAAGAACGCCCAAAGGATGAGTACAATCGGCGCCAAAATCAAAATTATTACAACAGCCGTCAGCAGTTGAAATATCCTCGTGGCATCATACATAGCGTCGAAGCTTGCAGCCAAAAAAGCCGGAAATAAGACCAACGCGCCGACAAACGGCACAATTACTGCATATAACAAATTCCAGAAGATACCACGCCGGTGGTAATGTTGAGACAAGCCATAAGCCCCGATTAATGTTAAAATCAAGCCGACTATATTTATAAATGGGATAATCCATAGGATAAGCCCCACGGCAAATAACTTCTTAGCAGTTTGGAACTCCATACTTACATATGTTTAAAGATATAAAAGCTTTTATCCAACGAGGGGCTTGTAGCGAGCTTGTCAGAAACGCCACAGCTTGAATCACGACAACGGCATGTAGCATATTCCAGTCCGGCCGGCAGTGGTTAAGCCATAGAGTCCAACTAACGCCAAACTGGCTACAAGCATGAAGACAAGTCTAACAGCTCGTACCAGCTCTATTGACGGCAGGTTTACACTAATCAGCCCAACCACAACCTCCTCGCCGTGCATAATTCCATTACATGCCGTAAGGTCCGGCTGTCACAAAAGTTAGGGGCTTGGAGTAGGTGTGATAATAATACATATTGTAAATGACGTGTCAAGACTGATGAGAAATTAAAGTCTAGCTGTAAATAGTGTCTTTTTGTAATCGGCTTAGTGGAGAGTTCCGCCTTGTGTTTGTGGTAGGCTTTCGGAAGTTTTTGGGGGTTTGAGCTCAAAGGCGCCTATTATGGCAAAGATTTGGCCTATTAGGCCAATTATGGCCCCCACGAGTATTACTAACGTGAGTGCTCCTATCCAGATTAGTGTAGCCGCGGTCTTAAAACTACTCACTCCAGAAGCCTCATAGAGCCCCGTGTATACCTTTTTGACGAAATATGCTGCGACCACCGCAACAATCCAAATTATGACCCAAACTAATAAGATAAATGTGAGGAAGTTAAACGCCGGGGTTGCGCCCGGCGGTTTTGATGCCAACATGGCGAATAGCGTGGTGATTCCCACCGCTATGGCTATAACTACGCCAATGATGCCGACAATCACCGCATATAGCATGTTGCGGAAGAGTTCTGGCTTGACGTAGTGTTGGGAAAGGCTGTGGACGCCTATCAACACCAAGATCATACCTACTATAGATATGCCGGGTATCAACGCATCTAACAACCCCAGAGACAAGATGAGACCCACGGCGAATACATGTTTTGCAGTCTGAAACTCCATAAATACACATGTCTAAATATATAAAAACTTTATCCATATACAACGAGGGCTTGTGGCGAGCTCGCCACAGCTCACCACGAGTCTCCATGGCGGCCGGCGGGGTGTAGAGCCCAAAACACCTAAGCTCCAAGCCAGCTTGACGTCGGCTTACGCCAGCCCGACGTGAGGCCCAAAGCTCCTCGTGCGTGTGTCGCAGTGGCGAGAGTTGGGGGGCTGGAGTGGCGGCGGCGTGCTGTCTTTAGGCCGGCGGCTTAGTGGGGGGTTGTGTCTTGTGTCTGTGGCGGGTTTTCAGGTTTTGGGGGTTTTAGCCCAAAGGCGCCTACTATGGCGAAGATCTGGCCTACTAGATAAATTGCGCCCCCCACGAGTATTATGGCTGTGAGTGCCCCTATCCACACCAGGGTGGCGGCGGTCTTGAAGCTATCCACCTTAGAGACCTCGTACAGCCCCCTGTATACCCTCTTGACGAAATATGCCACGACCACCCCGAGAGCCCAAAGTGGGGCAAATATCAAGATGAGGGAAGTAACCCCGCCGAGGCCGCGGGGCGGGCCTGGCGATGCTGACATGGAGATATACGCCGTGATTACAACAGCCAGAACTATTACAGAGCCTATGATGGCAATAATGACGGCATATAGCATGTTACGGAAGAGTTCCGGCCTTCTGTAGTGTTTAGACAAGCCATCAGCCCCCTCTAGAATCAAAATCCAGCTGACTATAACAATAACAAGTAGGATAATTGACGGCGAGAAGATCAATAAGGGGTATGTGATAATAAGTAGGATAAGCCCCACGGCAAATAACGTCTTAGCAGTATCAAACTCCATAACTTAACAGTAATAAAGAATTTTATTAAAAAATTATTACAGCTGTTATCGCAAGGCTGTATGTAGGTAGCTGGCAGGCGGTAACTACTGCCGGCTGGTCTATTAGCGACTTACCGTTATTTTAGCCCATTTGTCATAACGCCGACAGGCGGCGTTTGGCCTTAGCGATAAGCGCCTTCTATTCTTGACGTTTAGCGGCCTGGCGTGGCCAATGTCGGCTTTTCCGCGTCGCGGCGCCAGATGTAGGGCGTTGTGGGGCTTGGCCGCTG
>JBKBOT010000035.1:0-14869 GCA_046293555.1 Pyrobaculum sp.
AATACATAAAAAGCACAGGGACGATGGTAATTGCTGTCATAATGGTGATGATTTTACTAGTAGCGATTGTATATCTTCTCGGGCCACCGCCGCCACCGCAGAAGAAACCTGACGTAACTACTAATACTGCCAAACCACAACAGATTAATATAACTATAGTCAAGCCTGTGTATATATCTAGTGGAGGGAAATTATACCAATGTATCCCAAGGGACAACAAGACGTATGCATGTGTAGAAGTACAACAATTACAACCACAGAGCTCTTCCGGCTGGGAGTGGGTTCTCGCGTATCTCATCTTAAAAGATTTGATCGGTTCGGAGCCAGATGATCATGTTGTCTATAGAGATCGTGTTATCTATAGGACTCATACCGTTCGACGACGATAATGGTTAGCGTAAGATTTAAATACTTGTAGTTTTTTATATCCATGGATACAAAGAGATTAGTTAGAGAGCTTGTGGAAAGCCCTGAGCTTGTGACTGCTGTCGATGTGGTTAGAGAGTTAACAAAACGTGGTATGAGTATAAGAGTCGCACAAGAGTATGTACGTAAATATGGCGGCAGTAGATTTGTTAACATTGGCCGTATTGGTGTAAAGAAAGAGTATGCAATACAACTACTGGCAGAAACCGCCTCGATGGTAAAAAGGCTGCTAGCAGAGAGGAGGAAAAAGAGGCTGACAACCACAGAGGTGTATAAACACCTATGCGGCAATAGGGTTATGACGAATTCTCAAAGCATATTGCTCGGCGGTTTGTTGAGAAAAGTCGCTGCATATAAAGGTATGAGTAGGGGGCGTCATTACGTGTTTTCCTACAGCCATTTGGCGCAGTTCCCCGACATAGAGCCCGTCTTGTTGAAAAAAATCCTCTGCGGTGGGTCCATCGACTGTAACGAAATTGCCGATGTGGTGAGAGAGGTCGCTTGGCGGCAAGATGTGGTAACCTCAATCGATGTTGTAAACATTATATCCAAAAGCCTCGGGGTTGGGGAAGATCAAGTTCAGCCATGTGTTGTCATGCATTTGGCGGAGTTGGTCCAG
Source organism: Pyrobaculum sp. (assembly GCA_046293555.1). Taxonomy (GTDB): domain Archaea; phylum Thermoproteota; class Thermoprotei; order Thermoproteales; family Thermoproteaceae; genus Pyrobaculum. Next base: position 1,046 of record JBKBOT010000035.1, read on the forward strand.
GCGGGACGGTTCCACCCGTTGGGCGATGTGTTGGTCAAGAGGGAGTACGTGGGCCAGCTGTTAGTTGAGGCCGCGGCTGCCGTGAAGTTTGTGTTGCAAGGCGGCGTGGCACGGATGGAGGACGTGGCCAAGGCCTTGTGTGGAGGTACGGCGGCTAGGCTACAGACGTTGGAAGCACTCATAGACGTGTTTGCAGAAAGTAGGAGTGAGGACGGCAGCCGCCAGTTCCGCGTGGAGAGGTTTACATATATTCCAGACGGTGAGCCACAACTGCTGAGGAGTGTGGTATGTCTATAACCGTCCTTGTTGGAGAGGGGGATGTAGCTGAGGTGTTGTGGGAGCGATATAACGCCACGTTTTACATCCCTGCAGGCAGGTCTAGCCTTATGGCTTTGTATAACTTGTGGAAGTACGTAGGTGAGGATGGAAGCATAGCTGCCGAGGTGGTCGTGATGAGTTTGCCTGCGGCGGTGCAAACGTTTTACGAGAACTTAGACCGTCTGAAGGGAGAGGACGGCCCGTTTGTGTATATCGCGAGGGAGTTGGAGGACGTCATGGGAGGTCCAGTTGATGTAATCGTGAAAGACGACATAACAACAATCCGCCACATGGGCAAGCCCATTTGGGGGGCCCCGCTTGTCGTAAGGGAGTTGGCCCCACTGTATCTTTACGTCAAAGAGCTTCTGAGGCCCGGCGTCAACCTCTCCGTAGAGTTCCCGGAGGCCAACCTACATCCATGTGTCCAAGTCAAAGTCGCCGAGGTTTTGGCCAAACTGGTTGAGAGTGGGGTCAACGTGGCTGTTGTAACACATGGAGAGGCCTTCCTATGGCGACTGTCACATTTGGCGAGGAGGGGTCTGAGGGATAAAGTGAAAGTATTTCAAATCAGGGGTGGACAGCTGGAAGAGGTTGACATAGATAACATCCCGACGCTTGACGAGGTGTATAACTGGCTGTATGACGAAAGCATCAAGCTGAGATACAAAAGGGAGTAGGTTTTTTACCCAACGTCTCTCGCCCTCCCCACCTTCCCTAAAAATCGATGTACCCTGGCCCTTGTGTATGGAGATCTTGCAACCGCTACGAGAACCCTCTTTGGCGGTATCTCCTTCACTATTACGGTGTAGCTAGACGTCTCGAAGGTCTTTCGAGCCGCCACGTCATAAAACTTCAATTTGGGCATGTCATATAGCTTGTAGATATTTAAAAACTTAATTCTGTGGTGAGACTTTTAAATTTGTTTGTTTTATATGGATCACATCACAAGCTACATGCCATGGGAACGCTTATATCGATCACGTCGTTGTTCGTAGCATGGCATTTCGCCACGTCCATCGTGGTGGCTCCCATCAGCATGTTACCACCGCGTTGGCGGTATATATATCGTGAAGACTTACCCCAAATAGATTTTTTGTATTTTCGACATTTGTAGAAGAGAACTGTTATAAATACACTCCATATTAAGATCATGGAAAGTGAAAAGAGTGTGGGATGTTCCAACAACGATTGTCTTCTGAGACTCGTCGTTGGAAACTTAATGTTTATTACGGCATTATTTGTAGCTTGGCAGATGGTTAAAATTATTCTATTTGGAATTACATTGCCTATGTTAAGACCTGAAAAAGAGTGGTGGATCCCCATTATCGAGACAGAGGGTGGGGCCATATTCCCGGCGGCTACAATATTTCTTCTATCTGGTGTAAACATATATGCAATAAAGTTTACATACAGTAGGTGTGGCATAATGGCGTTTATTGTGCCCATGCTATTTGTTATCTGTTCGATTGCATACCTTGTCGGCAAAGATTTTATATTGCTAGCCATAGGGGCAGCTGCAGGCTTTATGTATATAGTTCTGCTGTCGTCGGGTCTATACCACTACTGTCTAGATTGTAGCTGTACTAGAAGAGATGAAGTACAGCCTTTAGAGGGGGGGATATGATATGGAGAGTGATTGGGTTGTTGGTGTTGTTAGCCGTAGCTGTTGGCATTTATACTAACGATTGGGAGTTTGTAGTCACAGTTATCGGGTCTCTAGTGGCTATAGGTTTGATCAAACAAGTAAGGGTTGGGCAGTTGTGATCTTCAACCTACAAAACAGATAGTTTTTTTGTAAATATTTTTGCCTCTTGTCGTATGTAACTTATTTAAACGTATGTATATTTAGAGTCATGACAGTGATATACACGCCGGGACACAACTTGGTTACAGATACGTTGATTATACATGGTGTAGTTAAGTACATATCTGTGCTTGGGGTAAAAAACGCAGTCGTGGAGAGGGTGGGCGAGAGGTATAGAGTTGAGGCGGAGGGTGTGGGTAGTGGGAGGGTGGAGTTTGTTGAGCCCATCGTCAGAGCTATAAACGTCTATGAGGAATATGGTGATGCCAGGTTGTTAAAGGGCACTGTCACGTATAAGCTCATCCGTGGGGATATAGCGATGGGTGCGATGGGGCGGCTGCATGTGTTTAAAGCCGGGTTGACGTCTCTCTCTCCCAGCTGGCTGGAGGCGTTTATCGAGAACCATCATTGTGATGGGAAACACGTCCTGCCGCCGCACCTGTCTGCGGTTTTCAACCTTAGCGGCGAGCGGGGCGTATGTGACGTATGTTTCACCTTTGCAAACCTGGGCTTTCTCTACGGCGCGACTGTAGCCGTAATGAAGAAGCCGGGGAGGCGCGATGTGGTATACATGGTGCCTACGCCCCGTGGGAGGGCGGCGTGGGAGGATGTCTTCTTGATGCAACAAGTGGCAAGCTTGTTGGAAATATCTGTGGGGGACGTACCCACCCTGGCGGTGCCCGTGGTGTGGCTTTCGTGGGGCGCTGCGATGGATATCGTGGATGGGCCGTTCGATCTGTTGGTATGGCGCGTGGAGTCCATCAGGGGGCAGCTGAGGGTTATGGATTGGCACATCTTGGATCTGACCAAGCTTACAGACGTCGTTGTGGAGCTGTGGGATGGGACTACCGACTGGCCCAGATGTGTCAAGGTCACGCTCTATGGAAATCCACATGTGTTGGCCGATCTTGCTAACTATGCGACCCAAGGCGGCGATGGGCGTAAGGTGGCTCAAGGCCTGCTGTCTGGAAAAAACACGGCTAGGTTCTGCGCCGGGGCTGTGGAGGTGTTAGCTAAGTGATAATTTATATGTGATCTCTAATTCGACCTCGTGGCGATGAGATATGTTCACAAGATGGGCGATGTTCTTATCGATGTTGTTGAAAGATATTACCCGGAGGCTGCAGAGGAATACAGGCAATATGTAAAAAACGTGACGAGGGTTGCGGATATGTTGTTTAGGAGGGGGCGGGTGGATGAGGCCATGACGTATATACAGGCGTTGAGGCAGATGTCGCTTGACGTCATAAACTCTTTAGATATAGATCCCAACGAGAGGGAGCTGTTAAAACGGGATATAGATGGCTACTTTGAAAACGTGGTGAGGGAGCTGGAGAAAAAAGCCCGGCCGGTTCTATAGGTTCTTCAAAGCGTCGGCATATTTTTTCACAACCTCCTGCGGCATCTCTATCCCCATCTCCCTTGCCGTGACGTCTATAATGTTGTATATAACTTGTAGCTTCACCTTAGTTTTTTTTCCGCTTTTTGCCTCGTTTAACAGAGTTAGAAATATGTGACGATATTGTCTTACAAGACGTCTGTGTGGGGTATCTCTAAGAGCTTTTAGAAAGGCGTTTATGTACTCCTCAGCTACCTCATATACATCCATGTCATATAATTTTATTTAAAAAGTTAGTTCATCAATGGTCTACCTCTAAACGGGGGGAATCTGTCGTGTAGGAGATCTATCATCTCTCTATATCTCTTAAACATCTCCATAGGTGGGTCCCTTCCGGCGAAGCCGCGCATTATATTTCTATATATATGAAACGCCACATGTAGATGTTTGACGGCCTCCTGTGGGTCATGTATCGACAAATTTATGGCGTTGTCCATAGACCTGTTTATTACGGCTATATACTCGTCTAGGAATTCTCTGTCTACAACGTCCTGGAGCTCCTCTTTAAAGTTTCCAATCATCTCTATTTTGAATTCTTGAAGACTCTGTTGTATGTCTGGGCGACGTATCATATGTTAGAATTTAGAGATACATATATACATTCATTTTTAAGATGATATATGCCTATAGAAAAAATCTCAGTAAATAGCCACATTGCACGTGTTAGCGACGTATATCCATTGTTGTGGCTTGGAGAGAACGGCTATGCGATAACCCGCTACGGGAGGCTATATATGCTCGACGGCGAGCCGCTTGGCGTGGAGTATGTGGCAAAGCTGTCGGTCCCACAACGTTTCAACCCGGGCGTCTACATAGTTGGAGGTGGCGTAAAGCTCGGAGTCTACTACGTGTTGAATGTAGTTAAGGCTGTACGCGATGCGGTGAAGTATATAAACGTGGGGGAGACGCTGGCTGCGGCTGGACTGAAGCGTACTACACATGTGGCTATCGTGCAGCACATCGAGACGCCGTATCCCCACACAGTCGATTTACGATATGTAAAAACGCTATTGTCGAACCCCCCGGTTAGATATATGGTGGCGTGTGGGGAGGTATACAAAGTGGTTGGGTGGGTGGATGGCCTAGACCAAATGTTTGCGTGTCATACAGACAACGGTCGTATATAATATCTCTAGTTGTCGATATGGACCTTTTTAAATAGACTTTTTTATATATCATGGACCCAATTCAGATCCCAAAGTTTTTAAACATGCATTTTCATAAATCTATGTGCGATCACAAGCCGATACAGATAGATGGCCAGTATGTATGTGTTGAATGCGGCGAGGTGTTAGGCCAAGTGGTGGACTTGCGGGGCGAGTGGCGTGACCCCGCATTGAGTCGCACCGGCCTCCTGTATGCCAACACCCCCATTGCGGCCACCTTCATGACGTTTATCAGCCACAAGCCCGGCAGAGATGCAGCCACGCTTATAGCCACACAGAGGGCCGGCCTCTACGTGTCGGTAAAGGAGAGGCGGATTGTAAACGTGGCTGTGGAGATAGAGCGTCTAGGCAACATCATGGGCATGCCTCGACACATACGCCAACGTGCAAAAGAGCTCTACATACAGGCCCTAAACCGCGGCGATGTCCGTTGTAACGCCAAGGCGTCTGCAGCAGCTGCGCTTTATTTAGCCCTAAAGACCGCCAAGATGCCAAGGAGTTTTGACGAGTTTAAACACATAGAACATACGGGCAGGTGTCTAAACAGGCTAGCAGCAGCGTTGGGCATGAAGGTGGGGCCGACAGATAGCGTCTACTACCTCGCAAAGCTTGCAGAGGCGTTGTCGCTCCCAACGAATGTAGTTAAGGCGGCTAAGGAATACATAAAGTCGGCCAGGAGAAGCGGCCGGACGGCCAAGGTGATTGCTGCTGCGGCTGTCTATAAGGCGGTGAATGAGATGGGGCTCGGGCTGTCCATATCCACTATTGCCAAGACCGCTGGCACATCGCCAAGCTCCATAAAGGAGGCGGTGGCAGCGATGTGGAAGTGATGACATATAGCGTTGTGACTAACTGTACCAGGGAGAAGCTAAGCCGCCCGGCGCCGGCGAGGGAGTTGTATAGGGGATCCTCTGTGAGAAACATCGTAAAGGCGGTAGATGAGGCGAGGGCGGGGGGCGTGGATGTGAAGCTATACATAATGCCCGCGGTATGTGAGCGGCGGGATGTCTATGTGTTATCGCCATATAGACCTCACTGCGGCGTTTGGATAAAAACCGGCAATTTTGACAAACATCTTGTAGTCAAGAGGCTTCTCCTAAATACCTGATTTTTTTAAATCTAATTTTATCTTCATGCGATACTCACTCCCGATCATAATCGCCATATTGGCGGTAGTCATATATCTGTCTCCCCATCAACACCACCACGTTTATAGTACTGTTTATAGTACATCACCCCCTCAAAACACTACTCCTTTGTTACAACCTTATGAGCGTGTAAACTCATCGATAATAGAGGACGTCATACAATTCTACCGCTCTAAGAATTTGACAACTCAATGTGGAAAGATAGAGGTGTATTTACGCCCGGATTTGAGGGGTTACGTCGGCATTGCTGAAGGCTGTACTATATACATAAAGCGTGTAGAGCCTTACGTCATCGCCCACGAGATTGCCCACTTGTTTATCCCATTCCGCGGCGATTGGAGGCAGGAGTCGGTGGCTGACGGCATCGCGTTGGCATATCTACACGCCAAGGGTTACGATGTGCCGCGACGTAATGTCGACGTGTATTTCACCAAACGGTTGTATGAGAGAAGTCCTTTCGACGCAAAAGAGGAGGAGTGGTACGATTATGCCGCGCCTTTTGCCTGGGTGGCACAAAACACGACAGACTGGCGTTGGGCATATCAGCCGGAGGCAGTGTACTTACGTTTTCTTGAGGCGCTTAAGGATTGTGTTACGATTTTTGGCGTCAAGTATTGTCCGGAGTACACAGAAGTACGTAATGCTTACAACGAGTCCTTCAAGATGGCGCCATATACGGCGCGGTACTTCCGCATAAAAACGTCAGGGGATTTCGTTATCGTTAGTGACGGCTTTATTGAACGTATCTATCCACCGTCTGTCACAATTGCATATATTGATACTATTGGGAAAATACGTCGAATTGAGATAAGTTACGTCTACATCCACGCCACAGCGTTTGTTGCCAAGATTAACGACGTCTACGTCACTGTGGTGTACTTAGAGGAGTCTAAAAACGGCAGACCCTACAAACCGGTAAACGGTATACGTGATATAAACGACACTAGCATGATGTTTACAAACGGTATTGCTATATTAAAGACGTGGGAGCGTCCACAAGCTGTGACAATTTATAACAAAACGGTAGAGGTTAGGCTTGCGGAACATATTTCAGCGGAGAAAGACAAGATCTGTGTGTCGTAACCCTACTCCACCTCTCTATCTCTTTCCCTTTTGCGCCTAGAGTAGCGCATAAGTAACTTCTTGGCGCGGTCAAGCAACTCGTTTGAATCCACCTCTTTTTCTAGTTCCTTAAGGTATTTTAAGGCATCTCTGGCAGATTCCACCATTATTTTTTTCACCTCCTCATCGCCGTCCACCCCTCTTGCGAGGTGGAAGTTTTTAAAGTGGTATATGAAAAGCGCTGTTGCCTTGGGGTTTGCTGCGAACAGTCTGTGGAGAGATTTGACAACGTCGCGTTTCGACATATCTAGACCCTCGGCAAATACCTCGACGGCATATTCTCCAAGCGTCTCGTGGTCTATGTATATATAGTCAACCCAACGGGGGCCTCCATACAGCCTCATGGCCAGGCCGAATGTCCTATAGTCGTCAACCAGATTTCTATGTCTTCTCGATTCAAGATCCTCGTTGTCCTCCACAACTCTGACCCTTCTCTTGGCGGGGGTCTTCACCTCCTCCACCTCTGGCCCTCTTTCTTCCACCTCTAACTCCTCCACCTCTGGCTCTCTTTCCGCTCTTGTCTTAACCATGCGACCCATGGAGGTGGGCATGTGGATATATTTAACAATTCTACGTGTCTGTAATCTTGGCGTGTGTGAGATAAAATTTGGGAAAAATAGTATATATATCCATACGATCTTTTGTATATGGCAACACGACGGAAACAAAAAAGAAATAGGAGGAGAGGTTATTGATTTGGCGCCACTCTATAGTTTGTTATAAACATTCCCTTTTTTATTTATATATTGTTTGAAACATGGAGATGGAGTTTGTGGATGTAAAGAGGGTGGTAGAACTGTATATATCTGGCATATCGGTGAACAACATCGCTAACATGTTGGGAGTTGGCACCAAGACGGTGTCTAAGATCTTGCGGAGACATGGCATATATGCCAAACCTAAGGTTGTGGTTGAAGTGGAGTGTGTGATGTGTGGCGAGATGGGTTTTTTGACCCCCCTAAGGAGGGGGATATACGTAACACATATAAAAAACGGAAGGGTTACGCGTTGCTACGTTGGGGACGTGTCTACAGCCATGCGGAGATACCCATCCCTGCGGAAGTACTTCGGCAGTATTTTGAGCTCCGCCACGCCTTGACTACATGACAGCTCGCGCTCCAGAGCGCGGAGCACGCCCCAGAGGTGGGGCGCTCTGCGTAACGTTAACATCACCTCGCCGCGGGTCATGTTAAACGTTTTGGCTAGCGATGTGTAGAGATCGCCGTCATATATCGCACAAAGCTCTCGCCTCAATTGTTCCAACGCCCTGGCGTTGATGTATGTGCCGGCATATTTCACGAAGGTCCCCTGCAGATCGTTAAGTGCATCGTATGGCAGTTTTGTCTCTATGAAGAATACAGGCAGATTATGTAATACAGAATTATGTAGCTTCCAGCCTCCCCCCATCTTTGTCTTCTCCCCTTTCCTCTTCTTGCTCCCACTCTTAACCCTCTTTCTTTTTTCCCTGTCAGCTTGGGTCACCGAGGCGAGTTTTAGTATTACCCTAGGCGTGATTCGAGGGACCTCTATTGGGCCTAATATATATTCATCGCCGTTGGTATAGTGTTTTTTCACGACGTAGTATATAACACGTGTGATGTGTGGCTTTGGCGGTAACTCCATGTGGAAGAGCCTTGTGAAGACCTTTCTGAATTTGCCAAAGTGATAATACTTAATGCCGCCCTCTTTTAGCACATAGCCAACCTCTGCCACCAATCTATCGTATAGATCGCGACGTATGTAGACGTTGTTTGCGTTGACGAAGTGGTCCAACAAGCGACACATCCTAGCGGCGTAGAAGACCTCGTTGTAGTTAAGGCCCATCAGGCGACAGAAGTCTGTCAACACGACGGCATTTTGGAGGAGTTTCTCCATGGCGTTGCATCTCTTTGTGACCCTGTCTGTTTGGCCATGTGGCATGTTTTTATAACAATGTTTTATAAAGACTGCTGCCTTCTATGTTATGTAATATTTATATATAACGATGTGCATCCACATATGACAAAACTACAATTCTACGACGTCAAGGCAAAGAGGAAGTTTGCCACAAGTAGGTACAAAATAGTCAAAAAGAGGACCAAGAGCGGCGTTAGAACATTCGCTGTGGCGAAATCGCCATATACTGGGATAACCGCGTATCGGATCGTCGGAGGGCGGGAGAGGGGTTAATGGATCGTTTCGAGGCGGTCGTTGCGACCGCCGTAGCCATATCTGTCGCCTTTTTTCTCATGGCTCCGTGGAGCGTCCTTACCGCATGCTACCCAATGCAACCGCTTTTGGGGGGCGCGATTGTCTACGCCATCTTTTCCGTGCTACATGCAAAATATGGAGAGAGGGTGGAGGGGGTTTTCACAAAATTGTTCTTTGTGTTTTTAGTCGCCATGTGGATACTCACCCTTGCGCCGCCTGTATGTTAACCATATCATAAATAAGCTGTCTTAAACACAGCCACAGCCTCCCCTTGACGCACAACCTCCTCAACTTTTCCACAGCCTCGACGTTGAGAGTGATGGTATGCGATCTGGTGCCCTTGGCCCGCGGCGCCTCTGTGAGGGGTTCTGTGCGGGACATGATGTAGCTCTCGACGCATTTGGACACGTTTTCGCCACAGAGCTGTCGGAGTTTCTGCCACACGTCGTCTGGCACTGAGACGAAGGCGTTTACTGTAGACATGTCTGCCGCAGAAGCGCGTTTACACACTTGCCGGCCCACTGTTTAAACGTGGAGATCTCGCATTTCTCTACAAGCATCTCCACATGGCGTGGCGATAGGTACAACCTCCTGGGGGCACCGCGCCAGTTTAGATACGACATGTCTACCCTCTCCGCGGCCTCTATCAGCTCCTCGACGAAGTATTGTAGCTTCTTTCCACCACGTCGCCTGTCGACAGCCCTCCACTCAGCCAGCGGGAGCCTCACGGAGATGTGGGCCATCTTCTCGACGGTTGTTTGAAGTCCACGTAACGCCGTGTAGACCGCGGCGGATATACATTTGCTATATGTGGTCCACCCGGCGCAGAGCTCCTCCACCCTCTTTACATCCTTTATACGGACAATTATGGGAGTGCTGTCTACAGGCGGTGCCTCATATGGCTGCGTGGCCTCGGCTAGGAGCTCCTCAAGACATCGCCTCTTACCGACACACCAAAGTGCAAGTTTTTTGAGAGCCTCCCTGTCTAGAAACATATGTGTAAGCATGAAAATAAAAAATGTTTAAAAGAGACACGCGGATAGATATATGTCTAACAACCCCGCCCAGAGCTACACAGAGATGATGGCTGCGTACCGTAGGTACATAAGACAGCCCGTCGAAATGTCGAAAAACTACTCCGAGATGATGGCTGCGTACCAACGCAGGGAGAAGATAGAGGCTGAAAAAAACATCAAGAAGAGAGATGAAACTCCAAAAAACGTCGCAGCCTACAGGATGTTGAAAGGAGATAAAGACATGGAGGACGGTGAGAGGGAAGAGAAGAAGAAAAAGAGGGGGGACTTCCAAGTCCTGCGGATTGGAGTAGTTCCATGGGGCGTGAGGTATGAGGGCAAGGTATATACATTCAGGGGGATTGCGGATACGAAGTACGTAGACCTTCCAGACGGCAGGAGGGTCTATGCGATATCAAGCGGTATTAACAACTGGCGTATAGAGGTGGTTGATCCCAGGGAGCTTGGCTACCGGGTCCAGTTTATAGGCGATAAAGAGGTTCACTACGTGGAGCCCGGCATGGCGGTACAGATAGAGGGCGGAAGCCCATCATACCTGATATATGACGGCAAAAAAGAGTTGGTCAAGAAAGTTGGCGATATCTACTTCAAAGAGCTCCCAGACGGGCGGGTTGTCCAAATCCGCAAGAGTGGCGCCAGAAGATGGGTGGTGAAGATCGATCGACAGAGGGCCCTTGAATAATATATTAATCTATATTATGTATGGTATATGGATAGGTGGTGGGAGCATGTAGGCCTTTCTATCATCAACAAGCCGAGAGAAGATACCCATGCCGTCAAGCTGGAGGTCAAAAAGTCGGAAGAAGTAGCCGGCAGGTGGTGGGAGAGGATAAAGCCCGGCGGCCAAGATGGGGGGGCTGGCCGGATGTACACACCGCTGCCATCCACCATCTCGGTGAAGCTGCCGGAGCCAGAGAGGCCTTCGGTCAGCGCCCCCGGCGTGGGGAGAGTAGAGAGGCCTCCGAAGGAGCTACCGCCACATCCCACATCCACAGAGGAGGCGCCGAGGCACGGCAAACCGACCGCCACACAGCCGGAGTCCACAAAGGAGAGGCCAGATAGGCCCCCAGACACAAAACAAAAAGAGGAGCCCAAACCGGCTCCAAGGCTTGAGCCTCCAAAGTCAGAACCTGGGCCGCCACCAAAAGAGGAGTCTCCAAAGAGGCCTCCGGACCACATCGTAAGTCCGCCACAGCCTCCAAAAGAGCCTCTAAAGCCGCCCCCTCCACCTAGGCCGGTAGAGCCTCCGATAAAAATACCGCCCTTACATCCACCAAGGTCAGAGCCTAGACCAGAGCCTAAGCCGGTATCATCACAGCCGCCGGCTTCAAAACCGGTTCAACCATCTATACAACAAAATAGGACGGAGTCACAGAGGTCGAGGTCTGAGGGGGGAGATAAATCCAGTGGGCATGGCGGCGACCACAACCGCGTGGTGGATCCATATAGCGACTTCGAGACTTGTGTTAAACATTACGGTGCACAACACTGTGAGGACTACTTTGTAAAGAGAAAGATGGGAGAAAACAAGAAGAGGGAAGAGCGGGATCGGTCGCCACAAGTCCAACCACAGCCTACACCACCACCTACACCACCACGACCACAGCCGTCAAGACCGCCGCCAAAAAACCTCATAGATGGAGAGTACACAACCGTGCCGCAGTTGGAGCGGAACAAGGCCGTGTCGTCTAAACAGCCATCTACATCGCCACAGTCCGAACAAGCGTCGTCTAAACAGCCGCCCCCTACCCCCGCGTTTAACCGGCCGAGGAATTTGATAGATGGAGAGTACACAACCGTGTTACAACTTGAACGCAATAAGGACACACAGACGTCCAAACCAATGACTTCAAGCCAGCGACCCTCACAACCCAAGCCTGAGCCGTCTAGGGGGAGTGCGGAGTCGCCCCCCACACCTATGTTCAACCGTCCACGTAATTTAATCGACAACGAAGTTGTTACGGTGCCACAGTTGGAACGTAACAAACAGCCTCCGACGAGACAACAACAATTGCCAACACCTCCACAACAACCTCAGCCTCCAAAAGAGCCACCAAAGCCAACACCTCCACAACCTTCTCCACAACCTCAAATGAGAGAATCAAATATCCCAACTAGGCCTCCGGACCATGTCGTAAGTCCAACACAGCCTCCACCGCCTCCATCTCCACCTCCAAAGACGGAGCCTCCAAAGACGACAACTACTCAGTCCAGGGCTGAACAACAGAAAACTACAACGACAACCACAGCCGCCAGGCCTCCGGATTACGTCGTAGGACCACCTCCTCCACCTAGTCCTCCAAAGAAGGAGGAGAAGCCTAAGGAAACTAAGCCGGAGCCTCCAAAGCCATCGCCTCCTCCACCTCCACAGCCAAAGACAGAGACAAGACCTCAAACACAAACAACGACAACCACAGCCGCGAGGCCGGTGGACTACATCGTAGGGCCTCCATCTCCGCCGAAAACAACTAGTCAACCTCAGCCCAAGGCTGAGACGGAGCCAACACAGCCTCCATCTCCACCTCCAAAGACGGAGCCTAAGCCGGAGCCTCCAAAAGAGCCTCCAAGGAGGCCGTCGGATTACATCACAGGTCCGCCACAGCCAAGGCAGGAGGTTCCCACGCGACCGCCTGTACCTATGTTCAACCGGCCCAGAAACCTTATAGACAGCGAAGTTGTTACGGTACCACAACTGGAGCGGAATAAACAAACCCAACCGCCACGGCACTCTCTACCTCCACAACCACAAAGGCCTACGACGCCGCCCAAGGCTGAGCCACAGCCGAGGTCTACGACACAGCCGCCTGTCCCAGCGTTTAATCGGCCTAGGAACCTTATAGACAACGAGGTGTCTACGGTGCCACAACTTGAACGTATCCGTAGCGTGGCTGCTACAAACAGAGTAAGTCAAACCACACGGCCGGCAGTCGCTCAGCCGCCTCCAAGGCAAGAGGTTCAAAAACAACAACCTGCGGTACCTATGTTCAACCGTCCACGTAATTTAATCGACAACGAAGTTGTTACGGTGCCACAGTTGGAACGTAACAGAGATGTGTCGACACCATCTGCACAACCCCCGGCGTCTAAACCGGAACCACCTAGAGAGATACCACGTGCCCCAGAGCCGCCCCCTGCCCCCGCATTTAACCGGCCAAAGAATTTGATAGATGGAGAGTACACAACCGTGCCGCAGTTGGAGCGGAACAAAAGGATACGGTATATATAATAGATAAAATAATATAAATATCTCTGTTAGTATAGACATGGTTAATTGGTGGGAGCGGTTCAACATAAAGGTGGGATTCGACATGAAGACAGATGAAGAAAAGAAAAAGGAGGTAGCCAAACCACAGCCGCCGGCAAAAGAGGTAGAGAGGCCGAAAGAACATCCACCAGCCCCAAAGCCGAAAGAAAGGGGGTGGTGGGAAAACTTCAATTTCAGCATTGGATTCGGCACACCGAAAACACCTCCAAAAGAGGAACCTCCAAGGCCGGAGCCTAAGCCGGTACAACCAGCTCCAAAACCAACACCTCCACAACCACCTAGACAAGAGCCTAGACCACAGCCAACACCTCCACAACCACCTAGACAAGAGCCTAGACCACAGCCAACACCTCCACAACCACCTAGACAAGAGCCTAG
>JBKBOT010000036.1:0-13562 GCA_046293555.1 Pyrobaculum sp.
GTGGTGTTAAAGCCGTCGAAGTGGTGGGTCAAGTCGCCGCAGTTCTCATGGGCCAGGCTCAGGGGGGCCTACCCCCGTCTGGGCCCCGTGATGTATAGCACCGGCGAGGTGGCGTCTAGCGGCAAGATCTACGAGGAGGCGTTGTTGAAAAGCTGGCTTTCCGCCACCCCCAACAGGATCCCGAGGGGGACCGCCCTTGTGTATACATACGACCGGCGGGGGGAGATGGGGGCCGTGGCCTCCCTCCTCTCCGCCAGGCTTGAGGTATACACCCCGGAGGAGCTGGGCGACAGGGCGTTAGAGATGCTTAAATGGAGGAAGATAGACATCGTGGTGACCTCGGGGGTTACGCCAGAGAGGGATTTTCACCTCAGGAGGGCCGCCGCGGATACCAACACGCCGCTGGTGTTAGACCCGACGTTGGCGTTAGAGCTAGCTAAGGCCTTCATGTGGTACTACAACGGGGGGCGGCTTGAGGTAGAGCCATGGTGACGTTGATATACGACGTGGCTAGAGAGGAGGAGAAAATGTTGGTAAAAACCGCAGAGAGGCTGGGGGTCCCCCTAGAGGTGAGGCAGGTAGGCGAGGTGGTGGAGTTAGGGCGGCGCGCCCCCGGCGTCTATCTTGTGAGAACTCTTAGTCACAACAAGGGCGTTATTACGGCAGCCGCCGTGGAGGGAGGCGGCGGCGTCGCTATAAACTCCTCGCTGGCTATATCCACATGTTGGAACAAGGCGGTGGCTCTCACCCGTCTACACGCCGCCGGGCTCCCCACGCCGAGGACCTCGGTGCTGTTTGGCGAGGCCGACGTGGAGATAGGGGGGAGGGCTATCGTCAAGTCTGTAAGCGGGAGCTGGGGCCGTAAGGTGGCGCTGGTGTCTACGCCAGAGGAGCTAAGGCTTGTGTTGAAGTCGTCAGAAGGCGAGGCGTTGATGTTACAAGAGATGGTGGGCACTGGGGAAGACATCAGGGTGTTTGTGGTAAACCAGAGGGCTGTGGCGGCAATGCGTAGAATCCCCCCAGCTGGCGACTGGCGTAGCAACGCCGCGCGGGGCGGCGCCACCCTGCCGCAGGAGGTAGACCGCGAGCTTGAGGAGCTGGCGGTGAGGGCGGCGGGGGCGGTGGGCGCCTTCTACGCCGGGGTGGACATCTTGGTGGGAGACAGGATGTATGTCAACGAGGTAAATGGCATACCTGAATTCAAGGCGTTAGCCAAGACCACCGGGGTAGATGTGGCCAGGGTACTACTTGAGGAGGTGGCCGCCTTGGAGAAAAGGTGACAATGGGGCGCCATGTAGAGAGCGACAAAGCCGCGGGGATCTGGACGTCGCGCCAGAGGGGCGCCGGCCCCAAGTTCCTCCAGAAGAACTTCAAGGTGGTGGCAATCGCCGAGAGCTTCAAGCTGGAGGACGGGGTGTCTATATACGCCGGCGTTTTGGCTAGAAGAGACGGCGTGGTGGAAGAGGTGGCTTTCGACATGGCTAAACTAGGTGGCAGAGACGGCACGGAGGCCGCCATGAGGATTCTAGACAGGCTGCTAAGGCCGGATGTCAGCATGGTGATGTTAGACGGATGTGTGGTGTCTTTCTACAACTGGATTGACGGCGAGGCCCTCTGGCGGAGGTATGGAAAGCCGGTGGCGTGTTATGTATTCGAGAGCCCAGAGGGGCGCGTGGAGGCGGCGGCGAGGAAGCTGTTTCAAGACTGGGAGGAGAGAGTGGAGGCATACAGGAGGCTGGGCCCGCCGGCTCCCTACCTCTCGAGGCGGGGCTATAGGCTATATGTTAGAGCCTGGGGGATTGACCCCAGAGACGCCGGGAGGGCCGCAGAGGTTTGTACAAAATTTGGAAAGATGCCGGAGCCCATTAGGGTGGCCAAAATAGTGGCTGGAGGCGTGAGACAATTTTTAAAACATGGCAAAAACGTCCCTCCATGTGGACAAGACGTAAGCTGCTAGTAGCCGCCGGCGCCGCCACGGCGCTCTCTGTATTTGGCTTCCTCCTCTCGAGGGAGTTTCTCGCCGGGCCGAAACCCGCCGGAGGGCTGGCGGTATATAACTACTCCTACTATATAGACAAGGGGCTGCTGCCGGAATTTGAGAAAGAGTATGGAGTCAAGGTGGTATACCAGGAGTTTGAAAGCGGCGAGGAGGCCTACGCCGCGTTGTTAAGAGGGGGAGGTGGATACGACCTAATTATTGTGCCCGACATGTACGTAAAGGAGGCTGTCGAGAGGGGCCTGGTGAGGAGGATAGACCACGGCAAGTTGTCTAATCTCAACAACATAGACCCGGAGTTTTTCCAAAACCCCAACGACCCGGGCCTTCAGCACGCCATCCCCTACGCCTACGGCACCACGGGCGTGGCGGCTAACTACCACGCCATGAGGGTAGATGCGAGGATAGAGGGCTGGGGGGATCTCTTCAACTTTGAGCTGTTGGAAAAAATGAGGGGGAGGGTGGCCATGTTGGAGGAGTTCTCCGAGCCGGTTATGGCGGCTAAATACGCCCTGGGGATAGATCCAGACGACTGGAGCGAGGCCGCCGTGAGGAAGGTAACAGACCTGTTGTTACGCCAGAGGGAATACATCAGGGGTTACCTCGGGGTCAGCATAATTGTGCCCGCACTAGCTGCGGGGGAGCTCTGGGTTTCACAAATCTGGAGCGGCGACGCGTTAACGGCGCGGGAGGAGTTCACAAAAAATGTGGGGGAGAAATACGCGGGGGAGTTTGTATACCTCCTGCCCAAGCCCATGTCCCACAGGTGGGTAGACATGGCGGTAATCCCGCGGGATGTAAAAAACGTGGAGGCTGCATACGCCTTTATAGACTTCCTCCTGCGTCCAGAAAACTCCGCGCGGATTACCCTGGCGTCTTACTTCCCCACCCCCCTGAAGAGACAGCTACTTGAGAGATACCTGCCGCAAGAGGTCCTACAGGACCCGGCGGTGTTTCCGCCAGAAGGGGCGAAGTTGATATATCTTAACTACACGAGGGAGATGATTGACGCTGTGGAGAGAATTAGGGCTGCCATAAGGGGGTGATGAAACATAGGGAGCTGGGCCCCAGGACCGTCAGGTTTTTTGTGGTTACTGTGAGCACCTCCCGTTTTCTCGAAAGGGCCCCGCGGGATGACTCCGGCGACCTGGCTGTGGAGATGATCACCAATGCGGGCCACGTGGTGGTGGGGAGAGACCTGCTGCCTGACGACATGTATGCCATACGCAAAAAGGCGTTGGAGCTAGCCTCTAGAGATGATGTAGACATAATCGTGTTTACTGGGGGTACCGGCATTACTAAAGACGACGTGACCATAGAGGCGGTGAGGCCTCTTTTCCACAAGGAGATTGAGGGGTTTGGCGACGTCTTTCGGTATTTTAGCATACAGGAGGTGGGAACCTCGGCGATGCTCACAAGAGCCACGGCGGGCGTTATTGGCGACAAGGTGGTGGCACTTCTCCCCGGCTCGCCCCCCGCCGTGAGGACCGGGCTTAGGATAATCCTGGAGGAGGCCTCCCACCTGTTGTATCTAGTGCGGAGATGAGGCAAATTGGGGTGGCTGTACATAGCGACGCCACGGGGGGGCTGAGCCAGAAGGTTGAGAGATTTGTGGGGAGGCTCTCCGAGGTGTGTCCAGACGCCGTGGTGTTAGTGGGGGGCTACTGGGGGCACATGAAGGAGGTGGTGGACCACGCCCTGAGCCGCGGCCTCAGGGTGGTGGCCTTTCTGCCAGTTGAAAGAGAGTCGACAGCCCTCCCGCCGGGGGTTGTGGCGGTTAGAAGCGGCTGCGAGTATAGATGTAGGTCTGTCCTACTGGTGAGATCCTCAGACGCCGTGGTGGTGCTAGGCGGCGGGGTGGGGACGGCGATAGAGGCCTTTATGGCATACGCCATGGGGAGGCCCCTATATGTCCTCACAAATTCCGGCATGGCTACAGACAGGCTGAGTGAGGCCTACCCCGAATATTTCGACGAGAGGAAGGCGGTGAGGGTGGTCTACGCCACAGAGCCAGAGCTCCTAGCCGAGCTGGCCTGTGGGGCAGGGGGGGCTGTGGCTACAGATTTTGGCTAAAAGCCACGGCGTTTTGAAAGAAGTGTATCGCCACTGCGGCCGGCAGCCCAAACCTCTGGTACGCATAGACTAGGCTTAACGCCACGACGAAGATGGGGAGGGCCCCCGGCCCCGGGCTGTGCAACAAGGCGAAAACCCCCGAGGAGAGGATGTAGCCAGCCGCCACGCCCGCCCTCCTCCTGATCTCCTCAAAGAGGAGCCCTCGGAACACCACCTCCTCCACCAGGGGGGCCAGCGCCATGGCCTGTATGGCGACTAGGTAGAGGCCCAGGGGGCACCCAGCCGCGGCTTTAAAAAACTGGCTTTGGGCCTGTTGGGTTTTTTCTAGCTCCGTCTTGACTGGGGGGATGGCCTCGGCGAGCCCCGCCGCGGCTATTAACGCCAGGAGGTATGGCAGGAAGGCCAGGGGGAATGTCTTCCTCCATCGCCACGACGCCAGCCTCCCCGCCGGGAGGTAGGCCACGTAGATCAGGAGGCCTAGATATGTGGAGAGACAGATGGGGGGCTTCATGAGGGCTAGCGCCGCCACTATGGAGATAAAAGAGGCTGGTATCACCCACCTCATATGGAGAAAGGTAGTTATGTATTTAACTTCATGAACCTATGTTTCGGGGGGTGTTAAACCTACACAACGTGAGGGTGGCGTTTAAAAAAGACGTCTCTATACCACAGCTGGGGTTATCGCATCGCGCCGGCACCACGGCTGAGATCCCGCTGTATTTGGCCATAAGGCTTGAGGAGCTAGGCGCGGTGGAGATAGACGAGAGCCAAGCCGTCCAGCCCAGGGAGGTGGCCACGTTGAGATATAGAGAGCAGAAAGAAAGCCTCCCCGTGGAGCTCCCCGAGGGTTTTTACGCCAGGGCGAAGCTCGGCCACTACCTCCTCTCCAAGAGGGGCGATGTGAAAAACGCCAAGGCGCTGGCGCAGGAGGTGAGGGAGCTGGCCGTCGAGAGGCTTAGGAAAATTGTGGTCCTTCTGGCCTCCAGGCCCGAGATGGTGGACGACCAGGACTTCTTGAGGAGACTCACGCCGGAGGAAAGGGCGCTGTTGTTCACCCTACATGTCGACATATTTCCTAACTAGTCTATACACCTCTGCCGCCACCTCGTCGGGGGGCCTCGCGGCGTTTACCACGGGGTAGCCCCCCCTCGCCGCCCGCTGGAGGTATATCTCCCTCACCCTCTCTAAGAAGTGGAGATCTTCAAACTTCTCCAGGGCGCCCCTCTCTCCCACCCTACGTATGGCCTCCTCAGGGTTTATGTCCAAGACGATGGTGAGGTCTGGTTTTGGCACCACCGCGTTTATCAACTCTAAAAAGTCTATATCTACGCCGGCGGCCCCCTGGTAGGCCACTGAGGACTCTACATATCTCTCGGTTATCACTATATATCTCTCCCTCAGTTTTGGCTCTATCTCCCTCCTGTAGTGTTCCACCCTATCTGCGGCGAAGAGCAACGCGTCTACATGTGGGTCCGCTGTGCCCCCCCTCAGGGCCCACTCCTTGATAAGCCTCCCGATGGGGCCGCCGCTGGGCTCTCTAGTTATGTATGCCCGCGGGAGCTGTCTGGCCAGTTTTGTAATCACCGTGGTTTTCCCAGAGCCGTCTATACCCTCTATGGCTATAAAAGCCACGGCCTAGCTGCGGTTTAGGTAGTTC
The DNA here is from genome assembly GCA_046293555.1 of Pyrobaculum sp. GTDB lineage: Archaea > Thermoproteota > Thermoprotei > Thermoproteales > Thermoproteaceae > Pyrobaculum. The sequence continues at coordinate 5,727 of JBKBOT010000036.1, forward strand.
AATATGCCGCGGGCTGCGAGCACCCCCGTGGCCGCCGCCACGTTTATGCCTCTAGAGAGGCCCGCCCCGTCGCCAGCAACAAATAGGCCAGGCACAGTCGTCATGAGGTTTCTATCTACAGTGGGGCTGGCGGAGTAGTATTTTATCTCTGGGGCATATATTAACGTCTGGGGGCTTGCCACCCCAGGCGCCAGCTCGTCTAGTTTCTTCAACCCCTCGACTACGTCTGCCACCACGCGGTGGGGGAGGGCGAGGGAGATGTCGCCCGGCGTGACGTCTTTAAGTGTGGGGGATATGCTAGACCTCCTCACCCTCTCCCAGGTGGACCTCTGGCCCCGCTCCAGGTCGTAAAGTCTCTGCAGCAGGGGCCTGCCTCCCCCAAGCTTTGTGGCTAGCCGCGCTATAGACTTCCCGTACTCTATGGCGTCCTCCATGGGGTCTGTGAGGCGGAGGGTTACAAGAAAGGCGAAGTTGGTATATTCGCTTTTCTTCTCCAGATAGGTCTCGCCGTTTACCCCCACGGTGCCGTCGGCGTAGACCTCTTTTACCACAAACCCCCTGGGGTTTGTACAAAAGGTTCTCACCTTGTCGTCATATTTGGAGGTGTAGAGTATGACCTTGGGGTCGTGTACCGCATCTGTCAGCGGCTTCATCACGTGGTAGGGCACCTCTACCCTCACCCCGATGTCTATAGGGCCGAAGTCCAGCGAGGCGCCTAGCTTTTTGAGCTGCGTGACAAGCCACTCGGCGCCCCCCCTCCCCGGCGCCAGCAGCACCGCCCTCGAGTGGAGTACCCCCCCTGTGGTCTTTACTGTAAAAACCCCGTTTTCCCCCCTCTCCACGTCTAGAGCCCAGGTGGCGTACATCAACGACACCCCCACGCCCTCTAGGTGTTGGCTGATGTTCTCCACCACCTTCCTGGCGCCTTCTGTGCCCATGTGTCTCTGCCTAATGGGGACAATACGGGCGTTAACTCTTGCCGCCAGGGCTGAGAGCTTGTGTATAAGCTCCATCTGCGGCTCATATATCCTCTCCGGCGCGCCGAACTCCACAAAGGTCTTGTCGACATAGTTTATCAACTCCATGGCCTTATCCCAGTCGCCCACCAGCTCGTGTAGGTCACCCCCCACGTCCGGCCTGAGGTTTATAAGGCCTGAGCTCAGGGTGCCGGCCCCCCCAATGCCGTACATTATGTGGCAAGGCACACAGAAGGTACATCTCTCCAGCGGGGTCTGTAGCGGACAGTGGCGTTGTGTGGCCCTGTAGCCCCCGTCGAGTAGCGCCACCTTCAGACCTCCGCCTCTAGCCAGCTCAAGCGCCGCGAAGAGCCCAGCGGGGCCCGCCCCCACGATAACCACGTCGTACTCCCCTACGTATTTATCCAACGTCTTGAGGCGAGATAGGTACTGGGAAACCACCTTTTGGCATGTATCTACGCCCCATTTAAAACTTATACTGTAAAAAATACGACGCCCAGACGGCGGACTATATTTAAACTACTGTAAACACGGGGCCGTGATTCAGGTGGTGGTAGACGGGTTTTTTGGAGACACGGGGAAGGGCAAGGTGGCTGCCTACCTAGCCCTTACGGACAAGCCGGCTTTATGTGTGAGAACCGGCGCCCCCAATGCGGGACATACGGTCTACTGGAGCGGCGAGGTACATGTCCTGAGGACACTCCCCACCTGTTTTGTAAACCCAGAGACCAGGCTGGCGGTGGCGCCGGGGGCCTTGATAAAACTTGACGTCTTTCTCGCCGAGGTGGAAAAATACGGGAGAGGCCGCTCTTTTGTGGATCTAAACACCGGCGTGATAGAGGAGAGACATGTGGAGGCCGAGAGGGGGGATGACTTCTTGATGAGGGTGGTGGGCTCCACCGGGCAGGGCGTCGGCGCCGCCATGGTGGATAGAGTGTTGAGAAGACTTAGGCTGGCTAGAGAATTCGACGTGCTTAAACCATATCTTGCGGACATACCCCAGCTGGTAGACAAGCTGAAAGACGGCGGCGTGGTTATAGAGGGGACGCAGGGCACCTTCCTAAGTCTCTACCACGGCACGTATCCCTATGTCACCAGTAGGGACGTGACGGCCTCTGGCGTGTTGAGCGAGGTGGGGGTGGGCCCCAAGGCGGTTGATCACGTCATACTGGTCCTCAAGGCCTACGTGACGCGGGTGGGGGGCGGCCCCCTGCCGGGGGAGCTCCCCCCCGAGGAGGCCGAGAGGAGGGGGTGGGCCGAGAGGGGCGCCGTTACCGGCAGGCCCAGAAGGGCTGCGCCATTTAGCATGGAGCTGGCCAAAAGGGCCGTGTTGTTAAACTCGCCAACACAAATCGCCTTGACTAAAATAGACGTCTTGTTTAAAGAGGCGGCGGGGAAGGCCAGCTGGTCCCAACTGCCGCCAGAGGCCAGGAGGTGGGTTGAGGAGGTGGAAAGCCAGCTGAAAGCCCCAGTTACCCTAATTGGCACAGGGCCCGAGCCTACACACATGGTGGACATGAGGCGGGAGAAGTTATGATCTCCCCCTTCGACTGGAGATATGGCGGCGAGGAGGTGCGCCGCCTCTTTACGCCACAGTCCCTCATAGAGGCGTACCTAGAGGTAGAGAGGGCGTTGGTGTGTGTGCTCGAGGAGCTGGGCATCGCCGAGAGGGGCTGCTGCGACGCAGTAGCCGCCGTGAGGATCTCCCCAGAGGAGGTATACCAGATGGAGAGAGAGACCGGCCACGACATTTTGAGCCTGGTGTTTCTGTTGGAGAGAAAAAGTGGCTGTAGGTATGTACACTACGGCGCAACCTCTAATGACATTATAGACACCGCCTGGGCCCTGTTGATAAGAAGGGCGTTGGGGGAACTTAGAAAAAAGGCCGTTGAGACCGGCAGAATTTTGGCAGAACTGGCGGAGAGGTACAAAGGCCTGGAGGTGGTGGGGAGGACACATGGACAGTGGGCAGAGCCCACCACGCTGGGGTTTAAATTCGCCAATTATTACTACGAGCTTTATCTAGCATGTAGGTTTTTAAAACTCGCCGAGGAGCACATAAGGGCTAAAATAGGCGGCGCTGTGGGCACGCTGGCGGCGTGGGGGGAGGCGGGGCTTCTAGTTAGAGAGAAGGTGGCCCAGAGGCTGGGGGTTCCCCACCACCCCATCTCCACACAGGTTGCGCCTAGAGAGAGCTTTGCGGCGCTTGCAGCCGCACTGGCGTTAATGGCCTCTGTCTTCGAGAGGCTGGCGGTAGAGGTGAGAGAGCTCTCCCGGCCGGAAATAGGGGAGGTGGTGGAGAGGGGCGGCGGCTCCTCGGCCATGCCCCATAAGGCCAACCCCACGGCCTCAGAGCGCGTTGTGAGCCTCGCCAGATACGTCAGGGCTTTAACACATGTGGCTTTTGAGAACGTGGCCTTGTGGCACGAAAGAGACTTGACTAACTCCGCCAATGAGAGAATATGGATCCCAGAGGCCCTCCTGGCTCTAGACGAGATAATATCTAGCGCCGTCAAGGTGCTTAAAGGGGTCTACATAGACGTGGATAGAATCAGGGAGAACTTCCAGAGGGCGGCGCCGTATATACTCACCGAGTTTCATATGAACAAAATGGTTAGAGAGGGGCTTTCTAGAGCTGAGGCTTACGCCAAGGCGAGAGAGGTCAGGGCTGTGACGTATGAATACCAGAAGTGGCCAATAGAGAAGTTAATAAAAGACGCCATCTCTCTAGAGCTGTGTTAATAGGCGTTGTGGACTACACGGTGGGGAATATTGGCAGCGTCTTAAATGCCCTCAAGAGGGCGGGCGCCAGGCCCGTAGTTGTGAAAAGGGCCGGGGAGGCCGGAGGGGTGGACGCCCTGGTGTTACCAGGAGTGGGGACATACCAGGCGGCTTACCCCATGGCGTGGGAGTTTAGAGAGGCTGTGTTGGAAAAGCCCACGTTAGCCATCTGTCTCGGCATGCAGCTATTGTTTAAATCTAGCGAGGAGGGGGGCGGGAGGGGGCTGGGGCTTTTCAGGGGGCAGGTGAGAAGAATTGAGGCGAGAAAAGTGCCACATATAGGCTGGAGTTACACACATGTGGCCGCCCCGCAGCCCTACGTGAGGGAGGGGTATTACTACTACCTACATAGCTACGGCGTGCGGTGGGACCCCGGCGACGGGACGCACGTCGCCTATGTGGAGCTGGGGGAGAGATATGTGGCGGCCGTCTATAGAGGCGGGGTCTTGGGGGTACAGTTCCACCCAGAGAGAAGCGGGAGGGCGGGGCTGGAGTTAATCCAGAGGTTCCTCCAGGAGGCGAGGAAGTGAGAAAGAGTGGGGGGAGGAGAAACAGCTTCTAGAGCCGGTGTGACAGGCGGCGCCTATTTGGGCCACTTTTAACACCACGGCGTCGCCGTCGCAATCGCTCCTAAACTCTCTCACAATTTGAAAATGGCCGCTGGTCTCTCCCTTAAGCCAGATCCTCTTCCTAGACGTGGAGTAGTAATGAGCCAGCCCGGTGGCCAGGGTGAGGACTACCGCCACGAGGTCCATATGGCCTACCATCAACACCTCGCCGGTGTAGACATCTTGCGCCACGGCCACCACAGTGTTTTCAATATGGCGGTAGTTAAGCCTTCTAGCCACATCCCAAGCCTCAGCCGGCGAGGCCAAGGGCGCCGCCTCTACCACAAGCCGAAGGTAGCCAGGGTATAAATAGGCTACGTCTGGCCTACAAGCACGCCGTCTACATACACCTCGATATGTGGAGCCAAGATGTCAACAACCCTCACCATGACTTTATGCCGCTCCTCACCTCGAAGTTCACAATTTTGCATTCCATGTGTCTACCGCCTTCTCCCCGTCGATGTAGATTTTCAGCCTGCCGGTCCATATGGAGTAACGCGGATCTCGTGCCTCTCTTTAACGCCAATGTGGAGTTTTACCTCCACCACGGCCCCATGTTTGTAAGTATTTATATGATTATAGTGGCAGTTTTCTCCATGAGGCTTCCAGAGGTGGATTTTGCCTACGACGAGCCTGAGGTGGGGCCGGAGAAATGGCGGCTACATTTTAACGAAAACTTGTTTCTGCCGGAGGAGTACTATAGAGCCATCGCGCCGGAGGTAGAGCCGTGGGAGTTTCGGTACTACACAGACCCAAACAACAGGCGGCTTGCGGGAAAGATAGAGGAGCACTTCTCCCTCCCCGGGGGCACTGTGGCCATCTCTGCGGGTGCCGACGAGGGGCTGAGGATGGCCTTTATGTCTGTACTACATATGGGGGGCAGGCTGGCGGTTATAGAGCCCACATATGGCATGGCCAGGGTGATTGCCCGGCAGCTGGGGCTCACGCCGATCGTGTTGACATATGGCGAGGACCTCTCTCTTGATGTAGACGCCGTGGTTAGGTCTAAAGCCTCCGCGGTGTATGTCTGTTCTCCCAATAACCCCACGGCGCATGTGGTGAAAGAGGTGGAGGAGCTGGCGGCCAAATTTGGAGGCTTGGTGATACTAGACTCTGCCTACGCCGAGTTTGCTGGATACTGGCGGCCTGGGCTATATGAGTACCAAAACCTGGTGGAGGTGCGCACTTTTGCAAAGGCGTGGGGCCTCGCGGGGGTCAGGGTGGGGTATCTAGTGGCACACAGGAGGCTTATAGAGCTGCTGCGGGCTCTGTCGCTTCCACACCCCATCTCTTTCTACTCCGCCAAGGTGGTAGAAAGGGCGTTGGAGAGAGGCAGGCCCTATGTGGAGAGAGCTGTAGAGGAGGTAGCTGAGGTGCGGACATGGGCCTCTTCCAGAGTTAGGTTTGAGAAATACGTGGGGCCTACCAACTTCATAACCATAAAGATAGACGACGCAGGGGATGTGGCCAAGAGGCTTGAGGAGAGGGGCTTCGCCGTGAGGGTGTTGGGGGGGAAGCCCCTATGTCGCTCATGCATAAGGTTCACCCTGGCGCCGAGACCCATAATGGAGAGATTCCTCGCCGAGTTGACATGAGGCTGCTGCTCGCGGTGCCCTCTAAGGGGAGGCTACAGGAGCCAGCCATCAAGCTTCTTGAGGCTGTTGGCATCAAGCCGCTTGCCTCAGACGAGAGGGCCCTGGTGGTGCCCACCACCTGGAGAGAGGTAAACCTAATTAGGGCCAGGCCTGAAGACATTCCGTACCTAGTGGAGTCTGGAAGGGTGTGGGCCGGAATCACAGGACACGACTACGTGGTGGAGTCTAGGGCCACTGTGGCGGAGGTGGCGGAGCTGGGGTTTGGCCACGGGAGGCTAGTGGTGGCTGTCCCCAAGTCAAGCGGCGTAGACAACGTGGAGAAGCTCCCCCCAGGCGCCAGAGTGGCCACAAAGTTTGTAAACATAGCCTACAGCTACTTTGGCGACTTGGGGAAACGGGTGAGGGTGGTAAAAGTGACGGGGTCTGTAGAGGTGCTCCCCCAGCTGGGCATCGCAGACGCCATATTAGACGTCATGTCTACAGGCACCACCCTGGAGGTCCACGGCCTCACCCCCATAGCCGTTGTGTTGGAAACCTCGGCGAGGCTGGTGGCACATCCGGATTACGTAAGCCACGAGCTTACAAAAAAGCTGGTTACCTTCATAGAGGGTTACTACGCGGCGCAGGGCAGGAAGATGATATTTCTCAACGTCCCCGCGTCTAAACTAGACGAGGTGCTATCCATACTGCCGGCCATGGAGGCCCCCAGCGTCACGAAACTCGCCAGGGGGGATAGCTACGAGGTGTTTAGCGTGGTGCCAGAAGGTGCCCTCCCAGATCTAGTCATGCGGCTAAAAAAGGCTGGGGCAAAAGACATCGTTATAACTTCGGTGGAGAAACTCATCTCGTAACATGTGCGAAGTGTTGAAAAGGCTGGAGGAGGTAATACGGAGGAGGCTAGAGGAGAAAAACCCACAGAGCTACACCTACAGGCTGTATAGCTCCGGCATACATAACGTCGCGAGGAAGGTAGGCGAGGAGGCCGTAGAGCTGACAGTCGCCACACTGGCGGAAGGGAGAGAAAGGGTTGTGGCAGAGGCGGCAGACCTTCTCTACCACACCCTGGTGTTACTCCACACAAAAAACCTCACGCTGGACGATGTCTGTCAAGAACTAGCGAAAAGAATGAAGCCCATCACGGCGTAACGGCGCCACAGACGTCACACACGCCGAGGCCCCGGCCAGAACGCCGCCAGACGACGGCCAGTGTGCCGTGGGGCAAGACGTAACGCCCCCCGCCTGACGACAGCCCACGAGGTCAGGCCGACAACGTCGGCCGTTGGGCCCTCCCCACCCGCCTGACTTTCGGACATCCCGCCAAGCCGACATCTTGGGCCGTGGCTGGGCTCGACACAACTTCGCCATTGCCGACAGCTCACCACGTGTTGTCAGTCATTCAGCACTTCGAGCTTTCTGCATGTTGTCACTCCCGGCTTGCACAAAGCCAGCCATCTTTTCTAGAAGATATGCCAGGAGAAGTTTCTCGCGTCGTACCTACATGGACTCATTTGGCGGCAACATGTGGCCCTATGGACAGATGGCAACATAAAAAGATAAATAAATATCTAAACCATTTTTTGTCGTGGCTAGAGGTATGATCAGCCTAGAAATAGCAATATTACTAACAATAGTCTTGGTAATCGCGGTGGCTGTGGGGTGGTATATATACACCACATTTGTCGCCTCAGTAGGCGGACAGCCAAGACTGGCTATAATAACAGCAGAGATAAAACAAGATGGAACCTTTAAGATTGTTGTAATGAACCCAGGCCCAGTAGATGTACAAGTCGCCACAGTTGAAATAGCAGGACAGACTGCTACACTTAATGACGCGCCAGTAAAAGTAGCAGTTGGTGAACAAAAAGAATTATCCGG
>JBKBOT010000037.1:0-12647 GCA_046293555.1 Pyrobaculum sp.
ACACCGGGCACGGTAGAAAAGGCACAAGAGATGGGGGTCTGGCTAATAGAAAACGTAAAAGAAAGGACAAAAGTACTCTAGACGCGATTAATCATGACGATACGTCACAGAGGCGGCCTTAAATCGTTGAAAACCACGGCAACAACGCGACCTCATGTGAGAGGATGCCCCCACATCCACACAGCCAGAAATCTCGAGTTGTGACACATCACCTTGTAGTCGCGCTATAGCCCAAGTGATGTACCACACGCCGATCCAAGCCCGCGGAGACTCCTATTTTTGGCCAAGAGAGAATTTCCGCCACTTAGGCAGATGTGGGATTTGTCACAACTTCTGTCGTGCCATTGACATGGCTGTCCCATCTTTACACGACCCACAGACGGCGAGCTTGTCCCTACGGTCCACATCTTCGATACGTGGCCCATTCTGGACTACGTTATACGGAAGTCCAGGTCTGACGCCGGCTTTTATGGACATGGCGAGCCACTACGCCAAGCGGCAACTACCAGATCCCCCAAATAGAACTCGGCACCATGGCAAACATCTCACACACCTCCCTCATGTGGACAGGGGCCTTCGGCCTTCAAAGTTGAGAATAGAGACCAAGCCCTAGAGGCCCACGTCTCTGTTTGGCACAAGCCTTAATTGTCTCGGTGTTGGGGTGGCGTGTGGCCGCGACGCGCGTTCACACGACAGACTACAGAAAAACCGTTAACGAACATGTACACAGACAGAGGGACCCCAGACGGCACAACCGCGGGCCCAAAACCCAAACCCACACACCTCACGACTCCCAACCCCCAACAAGTATCTCAAAACCTCTGTCACCTAGCCAACAGGTCTTGAAATATTTCCTCTACCACGTCTGGCGTTACGACCCGCTTCTTGGCAAACTCTCTGATGACAGTGGTTAGAGGTATGTCTTTGCCTTCAAGTTTTATTTCTATCATTTTCGAGTATAGGTAGAGTAGGGCGTCAGAAGTTATGGCAAATCCAGATGTCTTTACTTTCACCTCTTCAGAGACTTCATGTAGATTTTCATCTATCTTTTTGTCAAACGATTGTGCAATAACCACAAAATATATTTTTATATCTTTATTTTTAGATTTTTCTAGAATCTCCAATGCATACTTGTTTATATATGACACCATTGCCCTTCGGTCGTCTGCAGTCATGTGGTAGTTATGTAGATTTTTGCAGTCATATATCACGGCAAGTACCTCACCTATGTAGGCTATGCCATCTGGATACTCTCCAGGAGCCTGGTGGCCTAGTTCATCTACCTTAAATCCCAACAGTCTGAACACTCCTGCAGTCAGCTGTTCAAACTCCCTATAGTCCCCAGGCCTTAACAACTTTAAGAAATACTGCCCCACATATATATAACCGCCGGCATCTCCTAATGGCTCCTGTGTTGACACAGGCCGCGTACCTGCTTTCTTCTTAGGGATGGTAAAAGACGTGGTCTTTCCCTCGTAGTAGTTAAACACGCCGCCACATTTGGGACACTTCAGCCTATATACGGTGTAGATACTATACCTCCAACTCTCTCTCACCTGCCTAAAGCCGGGGCCCCTATACCCACAATATGGACATTCCACTATATTGAAATTAAAATATTTTTAAATATTTTTAATTAGCTTGACTTTTCTTTCTTTCCTCCTTTCTTGCCGCAACCTCTCGCCATGTAGGTTTCGACACGTATAGATAAAACACTAGCTGCATATTGTAGAAATAATAACAACCGCCGGCCGGCTCCACACCTAGTGCGGCCTCCAGCCGACGGCCATCCGCGGGCCGCACCTGACGATAGACGCCTCTCTAAGCATCCCGTTTCAGCCCAAGACCTTTTTGTGCTCAACTCACCATGATATAGTATAGCTTAGCCTTCTTTTTAGACGCCTAGAGGAAGGCCCTAACCCCCCTTTCTCTCTTTATTCTCTTTGTGTTGTCAGAAATAACGACAAACGCCTTTAAGCTGCCAGGAAAACGTCGCCTAGTACGCCGGCGCGGCGGTGTTTTTAACGCTGGCATAGATAAAACGCAGAGACAACCCTAAAACGGAGGAGAAAAACTTAAAACCCTCAAAAACAAACATCTAGCAACACAGAATCTCAAAAAGAGGAGAAATGAAAGAGGATTGAAAGAGGGACCAAACCCCCTCTCTGAATCTCGAAAAGAGGGTTGAAAGAAGATCTTTCTCTAATTTTTTGCTCCTTCTTGACACCTTTCTATTTTAGACATAGTTGTGGCATAAATGTATAAGGATATCATTTTGCTGGCGTTGTGTGTTTATGTTCTCTTTTTTGGTGGCCGCGTTTTTTGTGGCGCGGTATACGGTTTTTGCCCTTCATGGCGCCGCCTATCAGCTAGGAAATGGCAATATCTCGTTTGGCAACTCCCCTGTGCCCTTTGGGGTCTGGATGTCCAGGCCGTGTGTATATTCCCAACGTCACGGGTCTCTCCCGGCGTTGGATAGACGGCGGTCAGCTTGCCAGAAGCGGTTTCGTTATAGAGGGCGTCGTGTGGGACTTGTCTATTATCATTGTGCCTGTACCGCAGATCTCAAAGGCCAAGATCTTTTAACTGCCTATCAGCCTATCGCTTCACGCAAGATGGGTTCAGTTCCGGGCCGGCATTCACGTAAAGACCCGAGTAAGCTCTGTAAGATGGATTGCGGTATTTTGTGGGGTCTAGGTGGGTGTCAATAAGTTATTCTTAGGTGATAATGTGAAAATAGAGTTAAAAGGGGAGGGGTGTTGATATGAACATGCTGCCGGTTGACGCCCTAAGCTTTAGTGACCCCGAGGAGAGTGTCAGGCTTAGGCTTGCTGAGAAATACCTATCGGAGGCCGAGGAATATGTCTCAAGGGGGGATGCCATACGGGCGTCTGAAATGGCGTATAAGGCCGCTGAGGAGTTAGTTAAGGCCCTGGCGGAGAGGCTGAGGACTAGGGAGTATCAACAGGCGCAGAGAGAGGGAAGGTGGTATACATATATGCTGTTTAAAGCCGCCGTAACCATATCGACGAGTTTGGGCAGGTGGGTGTTAGATGGGTGGAACTCGGCGTATTCGCTTCACGTCTGGGGGTTTCACGAGAACAAGCTGGACGTAGAGGAGGTGAAGACAGCTATGGAGAAGATAAAACAGATGCTAGAGGAGACAAAAAGAGTCTTGCCCTAACTTTCCGCCACCGTTTTAAGTCTCTGTTGTCGCATGGACGCCCCCCTCTCCGCCCGCGGCATGACTCACCACAAGTCGCCTGCCTTGAGTTGCCGGGTCTTGCCTCTATTGGCTCCGCCGTCATTAAGGCGGAAGAAGGAGAAAAAATTCGACAAAACTGGCCATGTGGGCGTAAGCCGTCTCGGATTCCGCCGCTAGGTCACCACGTATGGCAAGCCGTCATGTAGACTGAGGCCGTTCCTACCCCCCGCGCGGGCCGTGACGGCGTAGCGGCCCCAACAACTCTGGAGAGGCGCCGCCGCCCCTCTGTCGCGTGGCCACAACTCGACGGCAGAGATATAGAGAGCCCATCGGCACACACAACGCCACCTACCCCGCCGCCCTTACCACAGCGGGGTACTCCCCAAAAGGTCTATGTCCCACACACCCCCGCCCTGGCGGAGACAAAGCCGCACTTACAGCCTCCAGATCCCAGTCTCTAGGCAAGCCGCCTGTAACCAGCACCACAAGTCACGCAGCATTCTCTCTCGAGCCCCGTGCCCCACACTAACGCCAAGATGTAACACTGTACAAAGACGTGACGGGGGAAGACACCCCTTTTTATCTCAGCCGGCGTAAATACACCCGACCGCGCCCTAGCGCCATAGCGGCAGAGGGGGCTATCTACAGAACATACCCCAGTTACCTTGTTCCACAGATGCGGTGTCTCTTTTCGACGTGTCTGTTGTTTCAAATATTAATGAGTGGTAAACTCTATGGATGGACAAGAGGTCTTTGCCCCTGCGGTGAGCTTCGTACAGATGTTTGCCTCTCTCACCATAGGCCTGCTGTTCGGGGCCGCTTTCGGGGAGCTGGCCCTTTCCCCACTCCTACGAAGGGGGGTAATAGACAAGATCATGGGGGCCATTGCCGGCAGCGTCCTAATCGTGCTAATTGTCGTTATACACCACAACCTCTCCAACCTGCAGTTCTACAGCCCCCTTTACTTCATTCTCGGCACCGCGCTGGGGTCACTAATCGGCTTGGCACGCGGGCTGGCAGAAAGCCGGCGGCCCGCACCCAGACAGCCCACGGCGTCTCTTAGATACAAGAAGTACAGAGAGACACTTAAAAGAAAGGCTGGCGACTGTGAAGATGCGCCTCTTAGATACGAGAAGTACCGCCCGCTCAGGCCGACGAAGGAGGTTCTGGAGGCTATAGTAGCCGACGTCCTCACAGACCTGGGCTTCCATGTGCAGACCAACGCCAAGCTGGAGTCTAAATCATCAGGCGCACCCATAGAAGTAGACGTCTGGGCAGAGGCGCCAGGAGGCAATCTCACCGTCTACGTCTCATGCAAAAACTGGAACAAGCCTATCGACAGGTCTAAAATATACTTGGAATGCAAAAGAGTAGAAGACCTTAAAGACCAGCCACACCTAAAAATCATAGTAGTCAAAGAGCTGACAAACCCCGCCGAAGATGTGGCAAAATCCTGCGGATTCCGTGTGATAGACCTCGGCACGAAGGCAAACTACCACAACGCCGCCAAAATATATCAACACATCTGCAGAGAGCTCAGAACACTACTACCCACAGAGTAGCCAAGAGAGTTCAGAACTAGAAACCTCAAGCAGCTTGCATTAGGCGAACCTTAAAGAAAAGGCATAATCAAAATTATGAATTTACTGTGGTTTTAAAAGATCTCGTAGAAACTCTCTTAGCTCGGCAATTGGCTTTACTTTAGAATATATAATTCCGAAATCTTCTTTTTCGCCGTACTTTATTTTATATGTATTTATTAAATCTTTGTATTTTTCTGGGTCTGTTATAAATGTACAATCTAATACGTGCTGTATTATATATCGATTAGTGTCTATTTCAAGTTCTTTATCTTTGTTAGTGGTTATTAATATGAATTTCACGTCTATTTTTTCCCGTGACTGTGTTAGTAACTTCCAAAATGCTGTCTCAGTTAGCCGTTCGCGTAGGCTTGTCTTACATGAGATAACTACCTTTACATTTCTACTTAGCTTGTCTACTATAGCTATGTCGACATCTGGAAGTATATCACTCCAGTTTCTTATCTGTAGTTGTTCTTTCACATTCTTATCTTCTTTGATGTTACGGCCTGAGATTACTTCAAAATATTCTTCAAGTTTTTCTTCTTCTATTATTTGTTTAATGGCATTAACTACTGCATATTCATAAAGCAGCCCTTTGTAATTTTTCCAAGCTTGATCTTTACTTCTTTGGTTTTCATAATAATTATCTAATATGGCCCTTAAATTTTCTTCAGCTATTTTTTCAAACTCTTCAAGAGCCCTTATAAAGTTATTTTCATACCGATTCTTGACAATATTTTAATATTCTTTCATTAATTTCTTTATTACAAACTTTCTAGGCGGAGTTTTCACAAGTGTATTAATTTTCTTTCAAATATTTTTCCCTCTTTAATTAATCTGTTTTTCGCGATTTCACAATATTTGCTAGATATTTCAACTCCTATACCTCTTCTTTCTAAAAGTGCGGCGGCTATAAGTGTGGTACCGCTACCGAGGAATGGGTCTAATATCACATCGCCTACAAAGCTAAACAGCTTGATGCACCTCTTTGGCAACTCCAGCGGAAACGGCGATGGGTGACCTACCTTTTTTGGGTTCTCGCCTGGAAACGTCCACAGGCCGTTGGTCCACTCTATGAACTCGTTTCGTGTGATGTCTGAAATACCGCTACCGCTTGTTTTTTTCCACCGCCTTTTATACAAAACTACTATGGCCTCCACCGGCGCAATCACATACGGCGCCGATGCGCTAAGCCAAGAACCCCACGCCGTTCTCCTTGATATATTTTGTTCATTCCATATAATTGTGGTGAAGTACTTCCACCCAACTTTTTTCGCCGTCGAAACTATGTCGGCATATACAGATTGAAAACCTTCTTCATTTCTCCCCCTGCTTTTGTCAATCGGGATGTTTAGACACATCCTCCCGTCGTCTTTAACCAAATCCAGGGCTTTCCTAAGCCACCTTTCTGTAAATTCAAGATACTTATCATATGGTATATCGTCCCTAAATGATTCATACTGAATATCGACGTTATAAGGAGGCGAAGTTACTATTAGATCAACAGAGTTAGGCTTTATCAAGTCTGTAGTTAAGAAGTCGTCATTTATAATTACATGACAATCTTGGCCGATAAAGTAAATTCTATTATCCTCAGCAGATTTCAGAATGTCGCATACAGAGTTAGCTCTCACATCCACATATCAATATTTACCTTTTATATTCAACTTCCAGGTCTCCACTCCTAAGGTTGCCGCCAAGCCCGCCTAATTACTGAAAAATGCAAAAAACAACCTCTAGCACCGTTGATTAATCTAATACTCTCCATATCATGTGTATTATGTTTCCTACTATCAGATCTTTGTTTCAGAACCTTAATACCGTGGACGTTTTCTACAGTTATTTATGTCAAAACCACGAGCTTGAAGAGGCTTTTTTAGAAGTTACTTTAGATATTGGCTGTCTACAAGTCGTTACGGGAGAGTTATGAGTATCTAAAGTATGACGAGGCCGGGTGGTTTTTTGTAGTGGAGATGAAGCCGAGACGTAAGTTCCTCTGGAGGGAAATAACGAAAGGGCCAGGTCTGAAGAAGACGAGGGGGTAAGGTCTCTAGAAAAAGTTCTGACTACTCTGCAGCTTTCGGAAGGGAGGCGTCTTCGGGTGAAAACTGGCGTGAGTCAGCCCGAGGTGCAAAGTGTGAGAAACCACGAGATGAAGATCGGAGGAGGGCTAGAGTCAGCCTGCGTGTGGCTGTTGCTAAGTTACGTTCAGCGTTGCGAAGGCTTGCGTGGGGTTTGGGTAGGCGTGTAAGTATGTGAAGGTGGAGAATTACCATCATGGAGTTTCGGTGGTTACATACGAGCTGTTAGCGCCTTGTGGGGAGAGCTATGTTCGCCCTATGTTGTGGAATATAGGGGCTATCTTGGCGTAGCCCCGCTGTGTCTAGAGAATTTTAGCCCTGAGTTTGTGGTCTCCGAGTTGAAGAAGATCTCGTATTTTTCCAGGTTCACTGGGACTAGAGTGTCCTTACAATTTTGGAAAAGCTGTTGGCGATATCTGTCTTCGACACTTTCTTTATTGCTTTACGGAGAATTAGAGAGAAGACTTAGCACTAACAGCACCACGTAGGTTTTTGCAATAATGTTAGTTTTGATTTTTAGCCTCAGAAAGCCTACTGAGAAATTTCGACCGCGTACTGCCGGACTCCACGAGAGACTCGCCAGGATATATGCCCCGTTGCGAGGTTGGGAGTTCTCCAGCTCGGTCTATCTCCCAAGGCTTTGATATCGTGCTTTTCAGAAGTGTTGTAGACAGAGGAGTATTCCGCGCGGGGTTTGATGTACTGGGAGTTATGCCGAGACTCTTGTGCGTCGCCGTTTGGGTGTTCGACTTATGTACAATAGCGGAGGTAAGACATGCCGACATGTGGAAGTGGACCTCTAGATGCGTTCTGCGTCTGATCGCCGAGCCAGGGTTGGCGCTACTATTGTGTGAGTAGGAAAATTTATATTTTAATCTCTCTTATAAATCTAAAAACCGGATCTTGCCGTTCCGTACGTGTGCCACCCAGGCTGAACCTCTGTTACGTCTGGCTAGCTTCTTTAGTTCTTTAATTTCTTTTCTACTTATACGTGCTTTGCCACTCTTTACCTGGACGTAGGTTTTTCCCCAGGGACACTTTGCGGAAACGTCTGCAGGCCCGCGGCTTCCGGGGCTTAGCTTGGGTTTACAACCGTGCCTAGCTAGATATCTGGCTACTTCTAGTTCAGCCAGCCTCCCCTTATGATAAGGGCTTTCTTCCATAGACATGGATAATGAGGGTTATACGAAGGTGTGAGTGGCGGTGTAGCTATCGGCTGTATGGGTCTAGCACCCAACTCTGGTGGCTTGGGTGATGAGTTGCTTGTCGAAGGTTAGAAGCGGTATCTTTAGCCTTTTTGCAATGGCTAATAAGAGTTTGTCGTTGAATCTGGCTAGGGAGGTCTTTTCGTCTTTTATCGTCTGGATAGCCCTCATTATGTCGTCTTTTGTTGCGGAGACGATTACTAGCTTTCTGTGTGTCAGTAGTGCTGATGTATACTCTAATGCGGGGTCGTTTCCTAGCTTGTTGCGAAGGGTCCACACCACCTCGTAGATTACTAACGTGGGTGTTATCCACTCCGAGAGTTCTTCAAGTATTTCCCTGGCGGCGTTGTGGTGTACCTGATCTCTTAGCGCCCTATAGACGTTGGAGTCAACTACCACCCTCATCCGACATCTCTGCTTGCCGCAGTATCTCCTCGCCTATCGTCTCCTCTATTTCCTCCACTGCGATCTGCCTCCCTAGCTCGTATGTTGGCAGTTCCTCTTTTTCAATTATTATCTTGTTTCCTCTGGTGGTGACCTTTAGCCGGTCGCCGGGCTTGAGTCCAACCCCGGGTGGGAGTTTGATTTGGAGGTCTCGGCCCACCTCCTCGACGTATCTCTTCCGTTTCTTCTTTACCGCCACGTATCTATCTCCTGCCGTCTATATAAGTCTGTTGGTTTCGTCGGCTGTGAGAAGACATGTAAAGTTCCTGGACAGACAGGGGAATCAACAAACTAGGGACATCCTCACGGTGTTTTCGCATAGCCGTAGGTGCAGTTGACACCGTTCTCAACTACGCCGTTTCCACCTCCACGGCTGTGGCCACGAGATGGCTGTCCGCCACCACGCCGCCTATACCCTCTAACGATTTTTGACAAGATGTTGTTTGCTGTGACCCCCCTTCCGTATAGGTCGAACTAAGGCCAGCCTCTTTACCGCCGCCAATCGCCAGCACCCCCATTACCCCATGCGGTATGTTCCGCCAAGCGCCATACCCCCTTTCTCCACCACCCCGCCTCTCCCCGTCGGGAGATATACCTCCCCCATTGACAACTGGGGCAATGCAGAACCACCATCCTAGACAGCAGAGGCGGCGGCCGGTAGTGTCAGGGCTGTGAAGGCGGGGGCCCACAGCATTGGATCTGTGGTAGACAGTTTTTTAGGTAGGTTTGGCGCCCTGATGTGTGAAGTGAGGATATTGGCGGCTGTTGTTCTCTTGTTGAAATGACGTGGGGCTTACGGTGGGGTTTGAAAACTGAGTCTCTTTGGCGTAAGGTTTATCAACTCGTCACTTGATGTAGATGGGTGAGTGGCTCTATGGCCTTCGGGCCCGGGATGTGGGGAGAAGCCCGAATGGGCATAGCTGTGAAGAAGATAGATATTCCCTCTTCAACCGTTCAGGGCGAAAACCCCCGACGAGGGGGAAAGACCTAGCTTTACGCTAGGTCAGAACGGGTGTACTAGCCGCCGTTTTGATATGTGCTGTGAATTACCACGGCGTTACGTAGGGCGGGGATGGGGGATGTCTCATTGGGTTACGGGGGCGCTCTGTGGCGTGGAGGTGGGGGTCGCCGACGGCGTGGTGGGGGAAGGTATTTAACTGTCTGTGGTTTCGGCTTTATGGGGTCTTTTGAGGAGGTTAGGGAGGCCCTCCGTAGGCTGGTGAGAGAGGATTGGGAGTTTCTACGTGGCGTTATTATGGAGGCTCTTAAAGGTGGCCGCCTGTTCGAGTTGGCGTTGGCTGACCCGGAGCTGAGGGCGGGGCTTGAGGAGGTGGTGGCTAGGGTGGCTAGAGAGGAGGTGGCCAAGTTGCGGGGGGAGCTGGAGAGGCGTCTTGGGGTGCTGGAAGACGACGTCCAGTCTCTTACCGTGAGGATGGAGAATGTAAGAAAATTCATGGACAATATGGAGGACCGGTGGGGGATCATCTTGAGGGCTCTTGAGGATGTTGCCTACACCACCGCAGATGAGGCTAGAGAGGTGGTGGGGTGGGAGCTCTGCCAGAGGGGGGTCGAGTGTAGGCCTGAGAAGAGCTGGCTGGGATGCGGCTTTGAGTTTGATATCTACTGCACTACAGGCGAGCTGACTATCGTCGGCGACGCCACAACGAGGGCGGGGGCCAGCCACGTGGAGAAAGTGGCGGCCAAGGTGGGGGAAGCCAGAAGGAGGTGGCCTGAGAAGTTTAAGGGGAGGGTGGTGCCCGTGTTGTACTGCATCTTGGCCGAGCCAGACGCCGTGGAGAAGGCAAGGGAGCTCGGCGTGTGGCTGGTAACTCACCGAGGCGAAAAAACGCCAATGCCGTAAGACGCCGGCGTTAAGGAGGGCCGCTGCGGGGGCTCCCGTCAGGGGGTGGTTGTTCGCGTTGTGTTAGACACGAGCTCCCCCACCACACTTTTCGTGGGGTTATCGGAGACTATCGCGGCCGCTCACGGGGCCGCCCATCTTGGGCTCACAAGCGGGGCTCTGAAGCCCCGCCTCTGATGGCCACACGTTGCTGTAGTTAAGTTAGACAGAGAGGCCCAACGCCAGTTGGCTTGAGGCTGTGACGTTTATGTTCTACTCTGTAAACACAAACCGCTGTCACCAGTTATTTTACCGTTTCTGCCCACTGGAAGACTTTTGTGGCTTGTGTGACGCACTGCTCCGCCTTTCTCCTGTCGTAGTCTACTGTATGTGAGTATCTGGCTAGGGTGTAGTGGGGGGTGAGGAGGTCGCATGCCAGGTAGATCTCTTGCGGCGGCGTTGTGTTTAACAGCCGTGCCACATCGTCTAATAATGTCGACAAATCGTGTGTAAAACGGCATGACCCAGTGTATTTTACCCGTATGCCCTCTAGCAAAAACTCCACAGCCTGTTGGGCGGAGAAGCAGGCAAGCCAGTAGTGCCCCGCCTCTGTGGCCTCTCTTGCAATCTGTAGAAACTCCCGCGCCTTGTCGAGCCAGAATTTCTCCACCACAGCTTAAATATGGCCCCCACATATATCTTGTGTCTAGTGGGCTGTTTGAGGAGTTCGTCCGGCGTGTTGTAGAACACTACGGGGGGAGGGTCACCGTCGTGTTGTTTGGCTCTAGGGCTAGGGGGGCCACTGGCCCTCTAGCGACTACGACGTGATGGTTTTTCTAGAACACGTGGAGGGCCTGGCGTTGGAGGCCGCCAGGATACTTCAGCTCAGGCCGAGGCCTTTCCCCGTGGACGTGGTGGTGAGGGGGGAGGCCGGGGACCCCATTGTCCTCAAGATGCTTGAACGTAGGCTGGTGCTATATGACGGCCTTGGGCTGTTTTACTGAACTTCTCTCCTCTCCTCGTAGCCACATTTTCTACAGCGGATCGTCTCCACGATTTTTATCCTGTCTTCTACTCTCACGGCGCCGCCGGCGGGGGTCATCCGGCTGAAGCAATTGGGACATGTGTGGGGCGTGGGCCGGTAGAGTCCGGCTTTGGCTAGGGCTTTTTTCACGCCGTATTTAGAGAGGCCGAGTGCCCTGGCTATCTCGCCTAGTGTGGCGCCTTGTCTATACAGCGCCGCCGCCTTTTCCACGACCTGGGGGTCTCTCTTTAGGGCTCTGTCTAGGTTGTTTTGTAGCTTTCCCTCCGCCCTAAGCCTTTCTCTAGCCGCCTTGGTTCTCTGGCGGATAAACTCACGTTCCATAGCCGCGGCGAAGGCTAGGGTTGCTCTTAAAAACTCGCGGTAGGCCTCGTCGAGCGTCTGGAGGATCTGCTCCCTCTCGCTTGTAGATACCACCCACAGCCCTAGCTCCCTCTCTACTAGCTCCAGGAGGGTAAAGAGCTGGCGGAAGTTTCTAGTGAGGCGGCTCACCTCGTATATAAGCAAGACCTTTGGCCGGGGCTTTAGCTGAGGCACCTCTCGCGTCAGTAGTCTAAACTCTGGCCTCTCCCAAGGCGGCGTCGCTCCAGACACGCCGCGGTCTACATAATGCCGGACTATATAGAGGCCGTGGCTTGCCGCCCACCGTTCTAGATACTCCAGCTGGCTCTCTGGGTTTTGCCCCTCGGTACTCACTCTCACATATGTCACCGCCGGGATGTTCACGCCAGGTAGTTGGGAAGAGGTAAAAAAGATACCCCTGAAGAGTTTTAAATATGTCCTAGGGCATGTGGACTGGCGAGTTGGAGGTATTCACGCCAAGTGGTATTAACGACATGCGAGACACCTTCATTTCAATCCTCTTTTTGAGATTCTGGGGTCTCTGGTGTTTTGTTTTTGGAGGTTTTTAAGTTTTTCTCTTCTTGAGGGGCTTGAGGCGGGCGACCATAGGGAGGCGTGTTTTCACGCCTACCAGTCGGCATGACCTATGCCCCGGCCCCCATCGTGAAGACTCTCCCGGCGTTGATCAAAAGAGTGGAGGAAAAGCCGCCGGAGCCGGTATTAAGATGTGCCACCTGCCTCGAGAGAAGTTACTACGCGGGTGTAGATGGGGAGAGGTGCGTAAAGTGTGCAGAGATTATAACAGACTATCTCCACACATATAACGACCTAGATCCACCCTCTTGTCCTCATCGTCTGGTGTATTCTCTCTAGCGCAGTCACTATGGCCGTATCTCTTATGGTCC
>JBKBOT010000038.1:0-11901 GCA_046293555.1 Pyrobaculum sp.
CAAGGACGTACATATTTGGCTTTATATATCTGTCGAGCACCTCTCCAATCTTTCTATAGAGGATTCTATAATACTCAACGCCGAGATATCTGTCGTGATATCTAGGGGCAATGGCGTCGTAATACCTGGCGACAAGAAGCACGGCGGTTACCGCGGCTCAATCCTGAACTCCACCGAAAGTTTTCTCTTTAGCTTCTCCAACTTCGTGACCCCTCTGGATAGCACCACGCCGAGGTACTCCTCGGGCACTTTTATCACAATTACGCCGTCTCTCTCCTCCAGCCTTATCTCGCCAGGGGGGACGTAACGTTTTAACGCAGATACAACCATGGAGTAGGTCTTCCTCCCCACAGCTCTCTCCTCGCGTTTTATAGGCACGACAAAGGTCTCCTCGCCGAAGACGTAGATCTCGTACTCCACCTCCCCCGTGAGGAAGTCTTTCACCAAAATTACAGGTCTGGCGAGATCCTCCTCCCTCATGCCTGCAGGCACTTTAACCACCATAGAGAGGGCGTAGATCTTCTTCACCTCGCCGTCTTTCATAAATATCACCGTGTCTATAATCGAGGGGATCATGCCCAACTCCACCCTCCTTATAAAACGCTGTATGGCATCTATAGGCGATGTGGCGTGTACCACCCCAGCCATCCCCACGCCAGCTAGCCTCAAGTCGACATATAGCTGAAAGTCGGCAGTGTCACGCATCTCGTCAAAAATGGTGTAATCCGGCCTAGAGAGGAGGAGGAGGTCGTGAATCTCCTCGGAGGTTGCCAGGTTTTTAGAAAGCTGCGTGATTGGGGGGCTTAGCGACATGTCTCTAGGAGACTCTATAGTCTTTACGATCTTACCCCTGCCCAGATAAAACTCCGCCAGCGCCTGGGCGAAAGTGGTCTTGCCGGCGCCAGGCGACCCGGCGATTAGCACCCCCTCGGCGCTTTTCTCAAGCCGTTCTAACACCCTGGGGTCCAGCCCGTAGTCCTCAATTCTCTTCTTCACAATTGGCCTCGTGGCAGTGATCTCCAGCCGTTCAGATACAGGCGGGAAGATCACCACCACTCTATACTCCCTGTGTTGTATAATTAGGGAGTGGGGCCTCCTCACCTCAATCTTAGTCCTAGACCCCAGCCGGGAGGCCTCAGCCACAAGCTCTCTCACAATGACGTCTAGCTGCCCCCTGGTTAGCACGTCGGAAGAGAGCTGGACGAACTTCCAGCTGCCGGGTTTCCCCACCTTCCCAAAGGGGGGCAGCCCCTCCTTTAGGTGTACAGACATGACGTCTCTATCAAAAAACTTCTCTATGGCAAACACGTCTCTGGGCTTTTCTAGATATAACACCTCAACTCCCTGCACGACGGCGGCGTCTCTGGCGAGCCGGTCGCTAGTAATATAGACACAGCCGTTCTCTCTGGCAAACCTCCTGGCGTAGAGGTCTAACTCCCCCGCCTCAACCCTCCTTCCTGTAGACACCACCTCTATTTTCATGAAGTCCGACAGGCCTAGCTTATCCACAGTCTCGTATATCTCTTTTACCTCCTCCATACCCACTAGCCCCACCCCGTCGCCCTGTTTAGCCAAAGTGGCGAAATGCTCCACTAGTTCCGACAGGAGGAATAACGTCCCCCGGATCTTCCCCGAGACAATAGCCTCTTTCAACGTCCCGTCTAAAATCGTCGAGCTGTCTGCAACATATTTATCCACCATCTCGCATAATGGCCAAGATATAAAACTTTTAAATTCAACACCCCCGTGAGGTATCTGGTCACCACAGTGCCCGGCCTCGAGGATTTTGTCGTAGAGGAGCTGGCGGAGCGTCTCCCCCTCAGATACGCCCACGCCCGCCAGATGTCCGGCAGGGTAACCGCCGAGGTGGAGGCCGAGGCGGCGGCTCTGACGGCCTTAAGGACCGCGGAACGTTTCGGCATATATCTGGGGGGCGGCCGCGCGGGGGGGTTAGGAGAGGTTGTGGCCATAGCTGAGACATATCTCCCAGAGGCGGCTAGATACATGACGAGAAACACCACGGTGGGGATCCGCACAGAGCGCGTGGGGACACACCCATTTACCTCAAAAGACGTGGAGAGAGAGGTGGGGAGGTGGCTCAAGGCGAGAGGCTATGTGATAAACCTCGCGGACCCCGACGTGGAGATAAATGTAGACGTGATCGAGGAGTGGACGGAGGTGTGGATTACCGTAGAGAAGAGAAGCTTAAAACGGAGGCCCTGGCGGATTTACGAACATTACGCCAGTTTGAACCCCATAATTGCACACGCCATGGCCAGACTGGCGAGGCTGAGGCCAGGCGAGGTGATATGCGACTTGACTTGCGGCGGGGGCACAATAGTGGTTGAAGCCGCCGAGCTTCAGCCACATGCCAGATATCTCTGTGTGGATATCTCTCTCCGCCATGTGAAGGGGGCTGCAAGAAACGCGGCGGCATATCCACAGGTAGATGTGCTATGGTTTGACTCCACGAAACTTCATAAAGCCGTACGGCCTATCTGCGTCAAATATATATTTAACCCCCCCTACGGCTTCAGGCTGCGGGGAAGGATAGACACGTTATATAGGCTATTAGGCAAAGCCATGAGGCACATGGCACGAGGCTGCGCCACCTATGTGGCCATCACGCCGCGATACAGGACTTTTCTAAGCCAGGTGGGAGGCGAGGTGATATTTAAAAGAGTGATATACCAAGGCGGGCTCTACAGCCATATCATCATGGGGGAGATATGTCGACAACGCCCAGATCTTGACTAAAGACATGCCCCTGTGTGAGTCACATATGGGGAGCGGGCCGAGAGTGGTAACTGCTAGCACTCCCCCCTAAGCCCCTTGGGGGGCGTTACCCCCCTCTGTCTCTGGTAGGCCCCGGCGTAGGCCGCCCTGCCGGCTGTTTTTGCCAACACCAGGTGGAGAAACCGCATGCCCCTTCTCAGCACTATGGTGTTTGGCGAGGCGTTTACCACCTCGATTGTTATATTGCCCTCAAACCCCGCGTCGACGACGGTGGGGGGTATTATCAAGCCGTACCTCGCCAGGGTGGACCGCAGGTTTGCAAAGCCGGCGACGTCTTCCGGCATCTTTATGTACTCCTCTGTTGTCAGCAGGACGAAATTCCTAGGCGGTATCACCACCTCCTCTGCCTTCACCACGCGGAATAGGTGCCTCGCCTCCTCCAGCTCGCAGGGTCTCACCACGGCGTTTTCGTACGCATATATTGCGTACTCCCCGCCAACCCTAAGGTCAAGGCCGTTCTCCCTCACCGTGTCTTCCCACAGCGGGTCTACTGCCAGCCTGCCCTGGGAGATCAGTCTTTTTAGCTCGTCGTTTGCCAATATCACGTGGGTAGATATAGAGACAAAAAAAAGCTATGCCACAAGTAAACATTATACTTATATATTTTCCCCCAAGCTATGGCTAATGGACTTAACCCAGCTGTGGGCCTACATTGGCAAGTTCTTAACACACCCCGTGGCCTTCTCTTGGCTCTTGCTGATGGCTATCGCCCTAGGCCTCGCCCTCCTGGCCTCCATGCCGCCTAGGAGGCCCCTCGGTGGGTGGCTAGGCGATTTTTTCATCAAGTGGGGGCTCGCCGGCATTTTTGTGTGGTTTGTTATCAACGGCTTTTGGGCCCTACGGGAGCTTCTAAACATGAGGCTTATAATTCCCTTCACCCCCATAGAGAGCTATCTGGAGTACGCCACGGTGTGGAGCGCCGTGCTTACCGGCGTGGCTACCTTCATATTTTTCGGCTCGGCCCTATTGCTCCGCGCCATATTTTCACGCGAGGAGTTACCCAAGGGCGTGATTTACTACAGGCAGGAGGTGTTTATAGCGGATGCCAACGCCGTGTTGCAAACAGCCAGCCAGACAGCCGCCGGGAAGGAGCCGGCAGAGGAGGGGAGAGGGGAGGCCAAAGCGCCCGTGGTGGTTATAGACAACAGGAAGAGGGGCTAGCCGGGGTGTATGTAGGCCAGTATGAGCACCACGTCGTCTTTTTTTACTGGCGTCAAAAGACCTGACAACAGCCGGATGTCCACGTCGTTTACAGCTATGTATATATCCGCCCTAGGCCTCCCGCCGGGGCCTACCACCCTTTGGTAAAGCTTCTGCGATATTGACGCCAGGCCTTTTATCACATCTCCCACGGTCGCCCCGTCTACCTCCAGCTCAGTTCTCCCCCCAGCTAGGGCCACCAGAACTCCTGCAAGCCTGACTTTCGCCATATATATAGAGATGTCTTTTGTATACATGTTTTGTAGCCACTACGGCCCAGCGGCCTTGGGGTGGGACGGCGTTAGGATCTGGATAAACCCACGGCGTTGTCTAAAGTGGGTAGGGCTAGCCACATTAGTGGCCGAGGTGCCTATAGGGAAAGCCGACTGGCGGCTTAGATATCTGCTCAGCGTCCCGAGAGGCTACGTGACTACCTACAAGCTGTACGCAGAGGCGTTAGGCACAAGCCCCCGCCACGTGGGGCGGCTCATGGCCTCAAACCCCCTGCCCGTAGTGCTGCCATGCCACCGGGTGGTTAGGACTGACCTCAAGCTGGGGGGCTATGTGGCTGGCGTAGAGATCAAGCGGGCTCTCCTAGCTTTTGAGGGGGCCCTATGCGGCGGGAGGCCGTGTGGAGTGGCCACGCCCAGAGACCCCGGCGACTTGAGGAAGGCGTTGGCGAGAAGTTTGGGCATATAAATACCTAACGTGTTCTCTACAATGCCTGTAAGAGTTAAGATAGATAGGGAGAGGTGCGTGGTGGCGCACTTCTGCCTATTCTACGCCCCCACGGTCTTTATACCCGGCGATGGGGGCAAGCCGGCGATTTCGCATGAGTACGCAGACGGGGGGGAGGGGGTGGTGCCAGACGAGCTTTATGAACAGGTGAAAGAAGCCGAGAGGCACTGCCCGTCGAGAGCCATTAGGGTGTATAAAGTATGAGCTACAAGGCCGTAATTTTAGACATAGACGGCGTGGCCACGCCGTTTAAATCGGCGTGGCAGAGACTACACGCCGTGTTGGGCATAGACGCGGAGTTAAACAAGAGGCTGTATAAAGTGGGGCTTATCGACTACTACGAGTGGGCGCTTTACGACGTCTTGTTGTGGCACGGCGCCCCGCGGCGTGTGGTAGAGGCTTACTTCCGCCCCACCGCCGGCTTCGACGCGTTGTGTAAAACCCTTAGGGAGGCGCCGGTTTACGCCATTGCGCTCTCTGCGGGAGTTGGCTACACCAGGAGGCTGTCGCACTGTTTCCACTTCTATGTGGTAAATGACCTCATATATAGAGGGGGCGTCGTGGCGTCTGTAGCCGTCACTACAAGCGACAAGAATAAAGACGCCGTTGCCGACGCCGTTCTTGACCTATTGGGCGTGAGGTGGGGGGAGACCATCGCCGTTGGGGACGGGGAGGCAGATCTCCCCATATTGAAGAGGGCGGGGTACTCCATTGCCTTTAACCCCGTGGGCGAGGAGGTGGCTAGGGCGGCGAAAGCCGTGATAAGAGCCGAGACGTTACACCCCCTGGTCAAGTATTTAAAGGCGCTCCTCTACCCACAGGTGATGACCACACCGATGTTGAGAAGTGATAACGCCGTCCCAGACTGAAATTTTTAACTCCAGTATATAGTGTGGAATTACGTAGAGTAATTAGGGTGGGCGAGCGGTCTTTTGGAGTCACCCTCCCAAAAGAGTGGGTAGAGTTACATAAACTCGAGGTTGGCTCTCCCCTCCGCCTTTTTGTAGACAAGGACAAAATCGCCATCTACCCCGCGGCGGGGCCTCCAGGGGGCAGAGTGGTTAAACTCAAGGGGGAAGACATGGAGAGACTAATTAGAGACGTCATAGCCTACTACATAGAGGGGGTAGACGAGGTGGAGATAGAGACCAGCCAGGTCTCTATTGTGAACAAGGTAGAGGGGAAGCTCCCCGGCGTGGTGTTAATAGAGGTGGGGGGAGTGTTGAAACTAAAGATAGTCACTAGGGAGGACATAAATATCGACGAGGCTGTAAGGAGTATGTACGCCACTGTAGACGCCATGTTTCTCCTGTTTCTACAGATGTTGGCTAGACGCGACAGAGAGCTTGCCGGCGAGATACTACGGCTAGATGACCAGCTTGACCGGCTATATTTCTTCTCCCTGAGGACTGTAAAGAAAAATATAATCCACAAGGCGGAGCACTACGTCGACTACGTCATCGCCATAAAGAACTTGGAGCATGTGGGAGACGCCATAGATAGGGCCACTAACTACTACCTACAGAACGACGTAGAGTGTGTACAAGAGGTGTCAGAAGTCTATAGAGAGGTGTATGGATACCTCCAAGACGCCTTCAACGCCTTTTATCACAACGATGCGTCAAAAGCGCTAGAGGTGTTAATACGTCGAGGCAAGCTGGAAAGAAAGGCGCTGGCAGATATCTGCCCACAGGCGGCGGCTTTCGCCCACGAGGCGGCCTCTGTGGTGGGCTTTGTGGCAGACATCGCCGAGGCGGCATACTCAAAGGCTGTACGTCAATGAGGGTAGTTATAGCCATCCCCTTCCACGGCGTCTTTGGGCTTTTCTACACAGTTCTCGCAGTACTCCTCCTCCCCTTCTTCATGACCTCTTTTGTAGAGATACTGAAATCCGCCGGCCTTTCTACTATTGCAGCTCTCCTAGTGGGGGGCGCCATATCGCTCCTCAGCCTCGCCACAAGCCCCATAAACGTGGTGATATATACCACCAAGAGGAGGATATACACCCCGGTGGTGGACTACGTCGTAGTTTTCGGCATGCCGATACCCATCCCACGTATAGCCACGCGGGAGGAGAAATCCCACGTGGCGATAAACGTGGGGGGCGCCCTACTGCCGGCGGCAGTGGCCACATATCTCCTCCCCCACGCCCCCAAGCCCGCGGTTTTTTTCTCGATAGCTATAGCCTCCACCTTGGTCTGGATGGTGAGCAGAGTGGTGCCCGGCGTGGGGGTAGTGACTCCAGCCGTCATCCCGCCGGTTGTAGCGGTGCTCGCCGCACTCCCCGCGGGCGGGGGGCCTATAGCTACATACATAACCGCCGTATATGGCACCATCATTGGGGCAGATCTACTAAACCTACGGAAGGTGCTTAGAGACAAGCCGCCATTTGTCTCAATTGGCGGCGCCGGCGTTTTCGACGGGATTTTTCTCAGCGGCATGTTGGCCGCTACCCTCTCCATGTTGTTTTGAAAAAAGAGGCGGACCTACGGCAATGGCGGAAGGGCGTGGGGCGTGTTGCCGTAGCCGCCCGGGATAAATCTTTTTAGAGCTTTAAATAGATTTCTATAGAAAAATATATAGGGGACATTTGTATATCTATAACTAAAAATCTTTATATTTTAGCTAGTTTACACAAGTTGCACTCTTTATGCAACTTAAAGACTTTATAAATATTATATAGGGGGATTTTTATAAAATTTCACCTGCATGTGGATATCCCTGTCTCAAGCCTCTGCCGGCATAACGCCCCAAGTCCCCCCGCAACATCTGTACTAAATTCCACATATGTTTCCTAGTTCTATCAACAGCAATCTCCTTAAGCCTCCTCTCGTCTCCCTCCTCCTCGTGTATTGTCACATCTAGCACAAGGACCCCCGTGGCTATTTGTAGCTGCATAAGCCCAATAGAGGCCGCCAGGTAGCTATATTTATCCACCTGGGTGGGCCCAACCCACCCCAACACCGCCACGGCCTCGCAGCCCTCCTTGATGAGCCGCATGGCGCCCCAGATGACGTTCTTTATGCCGGGCACCGTGATGCGTCTCACCACGGCGTCTGGCATCAAGTTCTTTAGCTCCTCCACGGCGATGCCCCCCATGTCCACACGGGCAAAGGTCGTGTCGACTATACCCACGCAAGTCATGTTAAATATAGTAAATATCTATAATTTATGTGAAGCGGTTTGGAGTCTCGCTACCTAGAGAGGTGGCAGAAGCCATAGACAAGATCTCTCAGGAGCTTGGCGTCACTAGAAGCGAGGTGGTGGCAGAAGCCATACAGGAGTACCTACAGGCTAGGACAGATCACAGCGGCTCGACGCATCAATGCATGGGGGTAGTCCTCGCGTTGACTAACAGCTCTGTAGACCTAGGCGACGTCCTACACGACAGAGAGGTGGTGCTGACCTACACCCACATACATGTCACATACCAATGCCTAACGGTGGCCGTGGTGCAGGGCACGGGAGATAAGATAGCTAAATTCATGCTGGAAATATCTAGAAAAGCCCAGGTGGCGAGATATGTCCCACTCCATTAAGATACCCACCGCCTTCCTCCAGGAGGCTAGAGAGGTCTGTAGCCCAGAGGCGGAGTGCCCAGCCCTCCTCTTCGGGAGGGGAAATACGGTGTACACATGGCGTTGGGCAAAAAACCTGCTGGGAGACAGACACGCCTTTGAGATAAGCCCGGAGGAGATGTATAAACACATCAAGGAGGGGGAAGAGGCGGGGCTAGAGCTGTTGGCTATCTTCCACACACACCCAGGCGACCCCAAGCCAAGCCCCCTAGACCTCCGCCACATGAGGCTCTGGAGGATCCCGTGGATTATCGCCAATATCTACACCTGGGAGGTCGCCGGGTGGCTTCTAGAGGGGGGGCTAAGAGAGGTGGAGATAGCCTTCATATGATCATAGCCACCTCCACAGTAAATTTCGCCTACCTCACGGGGATTTGGCTAGAGACCTACGAGAGGTTTAAAGCAGCAGTTAAATGCGGCAGCCGCACCATAATAGTTGCCCCCGCTTTGGAGAAAATAGAGGGCTATACGTATAGAGACGGGGAGGACCCCGCGGAGGCTTTAAAAAAGGCCATAGCCCATTGCGGCGAGGAGGTAGCCTATGTGGATGAAAACACCACCTTTCTACATCTGGAGGTAATAAGGAGGGCCCTGCCGCCTGGCGTAGTCGTCAAGATGGCCAACTTTAAAGACATGCGTGCAGTAAAGAGAGAGGATGAGGTGACAAAAATCAAGACCGCAGCCGAGAGAATTAGGGAGGTGCTAAACGGCTTGGAGCTTAGAGAGGGGACTACAGAGAGACGCGCCGCAGCCGCCATATATGCGGCGTTGTATGAAAGAGGGCTGAGGCCAGGCCCCGTGCTTGTACAATTTGGCGTAAATACGGCCAGGCCCCACCAGGAGCCTACAGACAAGAGGCTACAGAGGGGGGAGGCGGTGGTGGTGGACATCTCTGCGGCACATGGGGGCTATTACGCAGATCTAACCGCCTCCTTCTGGCATGGCGACCCGCCTGAGGGATATAGGGAAATACTCCACGTGGTGAAAAAAGCACAAG
This sequence comes from Pyrobaculum sp., assembly GCA_046293555.1. Classification (GTDB taxonomy): domain Archaea; phylum Thermoproteota; class Thermoprotei; order Thermoproteales; family Thermoproteaceae; genus Pyrobaculum. The sequence goes on from JBKBOT010000038.1 coordinate 9,310, forward strand.
AGGCGGCGCTAGCCGCCGCAAGGCCCGGGGCGAGGGGCTCTGAGGTGGACAAAGCGGCGAGAGAGGCCATCGAGAGGGCGGGTTACGGCCGGTATTTCATCCACAGGACTGGCCACGGCCTCGGCCTTGAGATACACGAGAAGCCAGATATAGCCCCAAACTCTAGCGACGTCTTAACAGAGGGGATGGTCTTCACGATAGAGCCGGGGGTATATACGCCAGAGTTTGGAGTTAGGCTTGAGGTAGACGTAGTGATGAGAAAAAACGGCGTGGAGGTACTCTAACGGCGGCAACCCGGAGCCGACGGCGGCTCTGGACGGCGGCCACACCCGGCGTCTCTCCCCCCAGCGCCCCGCAGAACGCGCCAGCTGTGAGTTAGGCGTGCTCCCTCCCGGACCTCCGCCGTTTCCCCACATGCCCAAGTCCCCCCAGCCCTACGGCCGGAGCGGCTTGGGGACTGGCGCCCCTGCGGACTGGGGCTCACCGGTAAGCCGGGGCAGCCGCCGCCAGAGACGCCGCCTGGCCCCGGTTTCGGGTCCCCAGCCTGGGCCCGTCTGGCGACGGGGCGCAGCCGGCACGCCGCGCGACCCCCCGCCCATTGTTTTCTACATACAGAATTTAAACTTTTAAAACTGTTGAAATATAGGGGGGCCCGTGGCTCAGCCCGGCAGAGCGGCGGCCTTCGGAGCTACGGCGGGGAGAGCCGTAGGTCGTGGGTTCAAATCCCACCGGGCCCGCGTAGAACTTTAATATGAAGAAAGGGACAGACGTGGATCTATCTTACTTAAGGAGGGAGTTTGGAGATAGGTTTGTAGAAGACTGGCTACTGGCGTCTCTATATGTGAGAGACGCCTCGTTTATAGAGCCCGCCTCCTCTATAGCCGGCGTGGTGTTCCCACTCGACGAGGGAGAAGTCAGGAGGGTTGTGGAGTGGGCGATTAGGAACAGGGCCCCGTTGATAGCCCAGGGGAGCGCCACCAGCCTTTCCGGCAACGCCGCGGCCGCCACAGGGGGGGTGGTGGTAAGTTTTGAAAAAATGACAAAAGTGGAGATAGACCTCGCCGACGGCGTGGTTGTAACACAGCCGGGGGTCAGAATTGACGAGCTAAACGCCGAGCTTTATAGACACGGCTTCTTCTTCCCAATAGACCCGGGGTCTGTAAAGGCGGCTACAATAGGCGGCGCTATTGCCAACGGCGCTGGGGGCATGAGGGGGGCGAAATACGGCTCTATGAGGGATTGGGTTCTGGGGCTGAGGGTAGTCACAGGGAGAGGCGACCTGTTGAAACTAGGCTGTAGGACCTACAAGTGTAGAAACGGCTACGACCTCACGAGGCTTTTTGTGGGAAGTGAGGGCACCCTCGGCCTTGTGACAGAAGCCACGTTAAAACTGGCGCCAATGCCCGAGTCGGCTGTGGCGGTGCTGGCGTTTTACGGCGACGTGGAGACATTGGTGGAAGACGTGGTTAAGATTAGGGCGGGCAGGATGTGGCCTCTCTTCGCCGAGTTTACAGACGCCCCCACCACCTCGCTCATCGGGCTGGGGGAGAAAAACGCCTTGTTTCTAGGGGTGGATGTAAACGAGGGGGCTGAGGAGAGAGTCCTCCAGAAGGTCCTCAAGGCGCTGCGGGGGGAGGTGGCGCAGACCGCCTACGGCTTTGAGGAGGCCATGAGGCTATTAGAGCCGAGGAGAAAGCTGTTTTACGGCCAGATATCAGCCGCGTGGAGAGAAGGCGGGACGTTGGTAATAGAAGACGTGGCTGTCCCCATCTCCAAACTCCCCACCGCCGTGAGGAAACTAAAAGAGCTAGCCGCCAGACACGGCCTCCCCCTGCTTCTAGGCGGCCACGTGGGCGATGGCAACATACATCCAGCCGTCTGGCACAAAAGGGGAGAGAGGGTCAAGGTGGAGAAATTCGTCAAAGAGATGGCCGGTCTAGTCATAGAGCTGGGGGGCACCATCTCCGCGGAACACGGAATTGGCCTACTCAAAAAAGAGCTCCTACAACTAGAGGTGGGAGACGCCGTAAGATACATGAGGCGGCTAAAAGAGGTTTTTGACCCATATAATATCCTCAACCCTGGAAAACTCCTCCCCTAGGGGCTTACGTCACGTCCCCACATCTTTCTGTCACTTAGCTGATGCCGTATTCTCTCCAGGGGGAGCCGTTTTTCTCCAGCCAGTTTTTCAACATGGTGGCAAAAAGCTCTGCGTTGTGTACCCCCAACGCTTTAGACAACACCTCGTATGTACGCCAGGGCTCTTCCAGGAGGAACTGGTCAAAAGGCTTGCCGAAAGCCAACATCACCCGGTAGTGTATCAACACTCTTAGCGACATATCTAACCCCCCATAGAACTTTATCAACAAGTCCCTATTAAGGCACACAACAACTTGTTCAAGCCACCTATTTAAATATTGCTGTATTGACGGAGACACGCCCCAACAACAGCCAGAGATAGACACAACTAGAAAAGGCGGCTGTCTTTAGCTACGATTTTATACAACAGCTCAGCCACGTGGGGGCTTTTCTTCCCGAGAATTTTTATCGCCTCTTCAAAAGTCATATCTGGCTTCACGCCATATGCAGCCA
>JBKBOT010000039.1:0-11585 GCA_046293555.1 Pyrobaculum sp.
ACCATAGAGAAAGTTATGTGCAATATATAAGTTCTACAGCTCTCTGCCGCTTGGGCTCTCATTAAGGCGTTCTGTCGTCCTTAGAAGTTCAAAACGCTTTAGTCTGAGGTCAACTGTGTTTTTAACCTCTAGACGTCGTTGGCGTAAAGATAATCGAGCGCCTTTTAAATTTATAGCGCCTTTTTCATGTAAGAAACAAAACCGCTAGACGTTATTTATGAGGTCTGGCTTTCACCTTTTTCCGTTGTGACAACGAGTTGTATCATACTCGGCGATTTCGACAAGGCGAGGGCGAACATAATCAATCAATAAAACGCCTGGCTTTCTCGCTAACAGTAAAAAACAGTGTTAGTCAGAGGCCATGGCATATAGTCGCTCTGTGACGTCTTTGTCGGCTAGGTTCTTTTATTTAACACAAGTTGTCTGACAAGGCCGTCTTGTTAGTTTTATGTAGGGGCTTTTGTATTTTCAGCTGTTGTGAGTAAGTATATAGATTTATTCCGAAGTATCAAGACTTTTATGAATACATCTCTTAATGCCCAAGACGTTAGATTTAAGGGGTAAGGCTTGTTGTGCTTTCCCAGTCCCAGTGGTAGAAAAGGCGATTCGCCAAGTGGAGATTGGCGACGTCTTAGAGCTAGTGTTGCCGGACCCATAAGACGTAAGGGCGTGGGCAAAACGTAACGGTCATGAGATAGCCTCTGTCGAGAGATCAGGGCCTGTTGTTAAATTTACAATTGTGAGAAAGAAGTAAGGCATCCTCTATCTCACCTCTACCCACAAGTGAAGGCGCCGGTATGGCGCTGTCGTGTTGTTTTTGTAGAGATACAGCTCTAGCTTGGTCCTACCCGGCTCTGTCGGCCGGAATTCTAGCACATATGTCCACGTCTGGTTGTGCCCCAGCGTGATGGTGGCCGTATATACCGTCTGGTTTGCCAACTTGGCCACCACAGTGTAGGTCTCCTGCCTACATTCGTGATTTCTAACCCCCACGATCACCCGCCCCACCTCCCCCATCTTTAGCTTTGTGGGGTAGCCGGCAGCCTTCCCGCCGGGGCCGAGGATGTAGAACTCGGTAAAGCTCTCGCACGGCGGATTTAACGCGATATACACAGTGGCGGCCACTAAAGCCAAAAACAACGCCAGCGATAACACGGTAGTCACTCCCGACCTCCTCCCGCCCCTCTCGCCGCCAGAAGTCACGACGTCGTGACTCCCACACTTTATATACTTTAAGCCACTCGACGTCAATGTCGTCACGGCGGAGTGGCTAGAGGCAAGACAGTCGGCCCTTTTTACTTTCCATTACTAGCCCCTCGCAAAAGGCCACGTCGTGTGGCACCTTATCATATACCAAGTCCCACCCCTCTTTAACTCTCCTCTCTAGCCGCTCCCTCGAAGCGGCTTGTGTGGGGCCCCGCCGCGTCAAGGCGTTTATTGTATCGCGTTCCAAGTCCTCTCACACTCATGTGCATCGCTTAACGCCTTTTCTTCTATCCTCACTTAGAACCTGAAAAGACGTTTTATATGGAGGCACGTGTGATTGTTGGCATCTTGGTAATGTTCTACGTGTCGTGGGGTGAGGTGACGTATAAGAGCGTCGGTAGTTATGATAATTTCACTAAAGGCTGTGTCAGTAGTGGACGTGAGGGCCTGTTAGATTTGTCGCTTAGCGGGCCTACAGACAAAGGCTTTACGGATTGGCAATGGAGGTTGTGTTGGTGTCGGGATTGAGGTTAGTTGCGTTTTATGTAATTTTGAGCTTTAATGAAAGAGGCTGAAGTATTACGGCGTGTTTCTGCCAATAGCGTTTACATTAGCTGGCGGACTTTTTTGTGTGGCTATATTGTGTTATGTCTATTTCTTTAAGTAGCGTCTTTAGGGCGTGTGGATATTCGTGTCTCAACGTTATGATTACTGTCGACGTTTTTAGTAGTTTTTCTACTATCTGTGGGAATATGTTCTCCGCGGCGTAATAGTCAAGGCCGATGAGTGGGTCGTCTAACAGTGTGATGGGGGCTTTTATCAAGAGCGCTGGCGCCAGTTGTACTCTCCTCCTCTGTCCGTGTGATAAATTTTTCAGCCTCTCCCTTGGGGGGATTTCTATAAAGTCTAAAACCGCCTCTACCTCTCTGGGGTCTGGCTTTTTGTACAACGAGGTGACCACCTTGACGTAATCCACGGCCTTGAGCTCAAGCGGTACTTCTATGCTTTCTGGCACAAAGAAGATATGCCGCCTTGCCTCCCTTATGTCTCTTCCCCCGTATTTAATCTCGCCTTTTAGCGGGGGCAATAGGGTGGCGAGTGTACGCAATAGCGTGGTCTTGCCGGCGCCGTTGGGGCCTACAAACGCCAAGCCCTCCCCCACCCTAGCCTCAAACGTGATGGGTCCAACCACAGCCTTATCCCCATAGCCACACACTAATTCTCTAACTGACAGAACTCCAGGCCCCAAGCCGGACTCCATAGTTACAATTCTTTTTTAATATTCAATACTGCCGTTTTTCTGTCTTCACTGCCGAGTTCCCACATCTTGATTTTTATATGGAGGTCGTATAGCGCAATTGACACGGCTATCAACATTGTTGTTAAAACTATGTCAAAAGTATAGAGGCCGGGTGGCGTTAGGTGAGAAAATAGGGGGGATATGGAGGGGTGGTCCATTAGCCTAAAAAAGAGGTAGCCTAAGCCTATGTTTACGAGAAGATAGCTTAGAGCGATGGCGCCACTGCCGGTCTCTATTTTGACCAGGTGGATGTTACCTATGGCGGCGGCTAATGCGCCAAATGTCAATATGTATTCAAGTTTTGTAACTACCCCCATGTGTTTTAGAAACAGTAGTAGAGAGGTGGTGATGGCTATAGATGTCGAGATGTGAAAAAGGGTTTTCATCACTTTCTCCCGTAGGGTTATGCCCCTAATCGCCCTTAAGTACCAAATATATGCGTCAACATATCTATTGGCTAGGTTGAGAAACAACGGGATAAAAAACACAAACGCCATGATAAACGACATGAGCAATATGGGGTGGGGCGAGCCGCCGTTAGTAGATATAATGCCAATTGCGAAAAGCGTCTGCGTAATGGCGTAACCCTCTATGTGGCGGCTTAACAACGCGATGGCTATAGTTATAAAGACTGTCATTAAGATGATGTAGGGGCTGACTGTCATGTGGCTAAATAGTATCGACACGCGTGGGATTTCTTTCAGCAATATGGTCGTAGCTCTTACCGTCAATACGGCTAAAGCCAGGGCCGTGGCTGCCGTTATGAAAAACTGCGACATGGAGAACAACGCCACCGCTATCGAGAGTACTGTAGAGACAACACTAACGCGCATAGTAGTGGCCGCCGCCGAGAGGCCAAGCAGCAAGAGGTATACAGACGCCACTAGAGAGAGCGGGGGAGGTAACACAGCCCAAACCGGGTAGAGAGTGATAAAAATTAGTGGAGACAAGGCGATTAGGTTAACTAAAGTAAAAAATATGCTAAATCTCGTCAACTTGACAACTGGCTGTAGATATAGCTTAAAGACTTTCAATACGTCAAGTTCAGAGATAGCCACAAATGCAAATATGGCAAACAGGAGAAACCTATGGAAAACATAGGCCAATACAAAATCTAGCGGTTGGTTCCGACATACCCCCATAGAGATCTCTAATAATATTACAAATATCAATGGGACTACAATTAATAACTGTAATAAAAATAATTTTATATTTCCTATTATCGCCATTTTTATATATGTTGAAACAAATATATACCATCTATTAGAAAACGTCATGTTTTATACGCACTACTGACGAGACGGGAGTGGAGGTTACAAACAAAATGCAGTAAGTGCGAAATGACGTTCCTCTAGGCTGTGAGCTATGGGGTATGAGTATCATACTGATATCTGGGCCAGCTGTTGTAGTCGCCGTGGCTTACTATTACAACTTTTACCCGCCTACGGCTGTACACGACAAGATTTTGTCTAAAATATATTTTTTCATAGCCCGTAGGCCATGTGCTGGCTGCCAGGGGGTGTTAGTAAGCTTGGAGCTGACTGCGGCCATGTGGCCGTGTCTGTTGTGATATCTGTTAACATTTATCTCGACGGGCGGATAGCCGCTGTGATTTCTTACTTATGGGCTCTCTTACAGCTCGCCATGTCTACTATTATAGGGTCTCGACGCGTACAGCCTAGAGGCACACAGAACGGCGTGACTGCTCTCAACGCCCAGAGACAGGGGCCGCGTTTTCGACAAGACGCAGTGAGGTGACGTGATAACAAGGCGTAGAGGCGCTGTAGACGTGTTAAAAGCCGCCTTAGCGATAACGACGGGAGTGGCTCACAGAGAGTAAAGAGGAAAGAACGTCACAGAAGGTGTAAGATCGAGCGTCTGCCGCCGTGAGGTCTCTGTCAGAGACGCCCCCGGGCCTGTCCCCCCCTGGGGCCATGTTGTGTATTACGCCATGATATAAAGAGCGCCAGGGGCTGACATAACGGGTTGTAGTCATTACAAGGTCGATGAGAGGTTCCATAGCGGATCCTGCCAGGCGGATGTCGGCAAGATCGGGAGTTGCGACAAGGCCTTTTGTTAATGAGATGTGGATCGCCAATATCCGTAAGACAGGAGGCGTGTGATATGTCTTATTGTCACTTGTTTCTTTGTGGCTAGGCTTGCGTTAAGCGCTTTGTATCACACAAGTATCCCCATTGGTATAAAACTTTATATAAAAATGTAATTTTGGATATAAATTAATATACTTATTTTTTTTTACATACATATTTTTAGAATTCCTTATTATTCTCAATAACGCTGTTAATAAAACATATATTAGCCCTCAGTGAAGGGGGGCTATGCCGAAAAGAGTTGTTGTAATTGGCGGCGGCGTCGGGGGGACGTTTGTGGCAAATAAGCTGGTTAACAAGACGTTTGATGTAGTGAGGCGGAAAGAGTTAGAGGTTGTGGTCATCGAGCCGGCAGATCGTTTAGTCTACCAGCCGGGGTTTTTGTACGTGCCATTCAAGGCGTTGACTCCAGACGTGATGTTTAGAAGTCCCAAGAGTGTGTACCACCCGTTGGTGAGACATATCCCCAAGAGTGCAGACAGGATAGACATGAGGGAGAAGAAGGTGGTGTTAGAAGACGGCGAGGTTCTCACATATGACTACCTGGTTGTAGCCACCGGCCTGGAGGTTAAGGTAGATCACTTCCCGGGCTTTAAGAAGACGTGGTACACCCTCTGGACTTATGAGGGGGCTAAGGCCTTTAGGGACGCCCTTTGGAAATTCGGCGGGGGGACTTTTGTGTTCAGCGTGGCGTCTACGCCCTTTAAATGTCCAGTGGCGCCATATGAATTCCTCCTGATGTTTGACGACTGGCTTATGGCTAGAGGCCTCAAGGGGAAGGTGAAGACAATATACACCGTGGTGGCGCCCCACTTACACGCACAGCCAAATGTGAATAAGTTCATAGCCAAAGAGATGGAAATGCGCGGAATTGAGTACCACACAAAGTTTGAGGTAAACGAGGTGGGAGAGGGCTATATCTCAGGCACCCGTCAGATAAAGGCAGACTTGATCCACATAGTTCCCAAACACTTGCCGCCAGCTGTGATCATGAAGTCAGAACTATACAGCACTAAGGGCGTCGGCGGCGTGCCTGTAGATAGACACACTCTCGAAATAGAGGGCGGCTCCGGCGTGGAGTACGCAGTGGGAGATGTTACCAACCTGGCCGTACCTAAGGCGGGCTCAGTTGCTCACTTCCAGGCCGAGGTGGTGGCAACCAGAATTTATGAGGACTTGTCGTATGGACATGCAGACACTCAATACAACGGCAGAGTGATGTGTTTTGTAATTACGGGCTTAGAGGAGGCGACACAGATATCGTGGAATTACGACACGCCGGCTCTCTACCCGCCGACGCCCAGCAGGTACTACATGATGGCTAAAGAACTAACTAATACGTCCATATGGGGCGCGATGAGGTGCGGGTTATGACCGCCGAGGAGAAACTCCTAAAGGCGTTAGAGGACCCCCGCGTCCAGGAGGCGCTCCTAGAGATAACAGAGAGAATTGACGTAATTAGAGACCTGGTAGTTACGTTAAAAGAATATAAACTAAGTGGGGTGCTAGACGATTTGCTTAAAATCGCGGCCACAATACGTTTCCTCACAGAGGGTCTGCTCACCAGAGACCTAATAGAGAGAATTAGCAAACTTCAAGAAGTAGCCTTCGTCGCGGGGACCAACTTGGCGCAAGACACCTCTAAAGTCGACTGCTTGACTCACGCCATGGCGGCTGCAGACGCCTCCAAGCCAGTAAGCCTCATGGGGCTTCTATCTGCGTTAAGAGACCCAGAAGTACAGAGGGGGTTGGGCTATCTAATCTCCCTGTTGAAAAACCTGGGCGCTTGCATGCGGGAAAAACAGTAATAATTTTTTTCACTGTTTTACCTCGTGAGAATCTCGGAGGGAGTTAAGAGCTTTTTTATAGTATATATCGCCAGCTGTCTGAAGGGCTGTGATATAACGGCCATGGTTAAATAGGCAGGCGCCGTGTAGTATGCGGCGTGTAACGCGGCGTCTACAACGGCGTTAATCACCTCGACGCGTGGGGTGTGGGGGAGTGGGGGGAGCAGCGTGGTGACCCCCAGCGCCAACGCGGTGGGGAGGTACAGCCTTGTGGCCAGAGCCCTTCTTATCTCTACATATCTCAACTTGACGGCTAGCGTGTATAGTCCCCAAATTGTGCCGGCGGCGGCGAGGCCGACGGCGCCGTGGTGCAACACGGCGAGGTAGTGTAGTATGGCTACCGCAGGCGTGGCCGCAAGCTCTAACGCCAGCGCCCTCGACGGCTTGTCTCTAGTGGAGATAATTGTCTTCTTCTCCTCGGCCATTAGTGTGGGCCAGGCGTGATGTAGGGCGAAGCCCCATAGTATTAACGCAATGGCGTTTATCCTCACGGCTGTCAACAAGGCGTCGTTTTCCACCTCCTGTGGCCTGAGGAGGGCGAGAAATACCTGGGGCGAGTTGAGCATAGTGGCAGACACCGCCAGTAGGACTGCGGTATATATTGCGCCGTCTATCAACGCCCTTCTCTCCACGCCGCTGGTGAGCATGGAGCCGTACATCAACGGCACGATGGACAACGCAGGGTACAAGGCTTTAGACATCTGGAAGAGAAGCATGTTGTAATAAAGGGCGGTGTCCCCGCCAGCTGCCGCAATGGCGTAGACCACCGTGGAGCCGGCTAGGGTGGTTAACAACACCAACGTCTGGAAGGGGGCGCCTGCGGCCAACGTCTTGAAGGTCTTGAGGTTTAGCCTCGGCCTGGCCCGCACTGCCAGCGCCGTGGGTAACGACATGAGGGCGTTGAGGAGGAGTACAGACGCCGCCGTGGGCCACATGCGGACTGCCCACACGCCCCCCATCTTTATTGCCTGCGCCGCGAGGCTGAGGAGGGCGGAGAGCCGCTGTCTGTGTACTGAAAGGTAGGCGGCGGCGGGGGTAGTGGAGAGGAGCGTGACGGCTAGATAGAGCGTCAATATTTCTAACCCGGCGGCGAGCCAGGGGGAGAAGAGGAGTATATAAAACACGCCGGCTGCCCAACCCACTGCGGCCAGGATGAGACCGGCTGCGAGAAGTTCGCCGTAGGCATTTGGCTCTCTTGACAATATGCGGGGGTACCACGCAGAGGCGTAGCCGGCGACAGTTGTGGCAATCGCCACGGCTGTGTTTACCACAGCCAACAGCGCCAGGTCTTGTGGCAGCAGGCGGCGGGTGACCACAAGTGCGAACATAAACGACGCCACTAGCGACACGACGCCTGACGCCAGCGCGATAGCTCTAGAGCCCACACGTGAACAAACTGGCTTAATAAAATGTGGGCCGCTGTATTTAAATATGCGGCTTTTCTAAAATATGTCGCGGGTCTTTACCGTGTCGGTTGTTGTGCCTACTAGAGATAGGGTGGAGTATCTAAAGTCGTGTGTAGAGAGTTTAGCTAGACAAAGCCACCCCATCGACGAGTTGGTTATTGTAGATAGCTCCGTGGGTAGGGAGACTGAGGAATTTGTAAAAAAGTTAAGACCGCCCTTCAAGGTGGTGTACATTAGGGAGAGGGTGGGTACCGCCAAGGCGAGAAACTTGGGGATAGAGGCCGCGTCGGGAGACATAGTTATTTTTACAGACGACGACGTGGTGTTAGATAGAGACTACGTGAAAGAAGTATTAAAAATATTTGCGGCGGGTAGAGGGAAGGTCGGGGGGGTTGGGGGGATGTTGATTGTGGAGGGGGAGGGAGATGGGGGGAGGTCGCTAAGGCTCCTTCCCACGTACGTGTTTAACCTCGCGTTCCTTAGAGGCTCCTGGCGGCGTGGGGCTGTCCTCCCCTCTGGATTCCCCACGAGGTTTCCCGACACGTTGTCTATAGTGGAACATCTAGACACTAGCAACGCCGCCTTTAGGCGGGAGGTGTTGAAAGAATTTAGGTTTGACGAGAGGCTTGAGGAGTTGAGTAGATACGCCATGTGGGAGGCGCTAGATTTCTCCTACGGCGTCAGTAGGAAGTATCTGCTAGTTATAAACCCAAGGGCGAAGGCCATACATAGACGCGCGCCCACCTCTCGTGTCGACTACCTACAGTACAACCGAGTATATGTATACAACCTGTACTACATCGTAAAAAAACATAAACTCAGCCGCCTGGCCTTCTGGTGGTCTATATTCGGCCTCTTGCTTAAACACGCCATAAGAGGCATATTGTGGAAAGAAGACCGTATAAGATTCCGCGGTTTAGTTGAGGGAATTAGAGAGATAGTCAAATGATCAGCGCTTTGATCTTCTCGATGAATGAAGTGGAGGAGGTGACACGGCTGACAGAAAGGCTCAAGGGTTATGTAGACGAGATCGTGATTGTAGATTCGTCAGATAGAGAGAAGTTTGAGGAGCTGAAAAGACGTCTGCCGTATGCCAGAATATACTGGCTTCCGCCAATAGGTATGGCCGACTTGTATTACAAAATTGGCTTAGAGTTATGTAAAGGGGAGTACATACTCCATCTAGACGGCGATGAAGAGCCAAGCGAAGAACTACTAAAAGACTTACGCCAAATCGTAAAGAGAGGACGCGTCTTTGCAATAAAGAGAGTAGATCCGGGGGAGGTGGTAGGTGTGTACCTTTTTAGGCTTTTTCATAGAGACCACATAGTGCCCAACGGCTATATCCACGTGTCATGGGCATCAAAAACGCCGCCAATAAGACTAGACGACCGGTATTATATTGTACACAAGAGGTTTTTCGATTTGTGGAAACGGATAAGTAAATACACTGAATTTGAAAGCTGGCAATATGGTGCAAAGATCTTGTACTTAAAATACTCCCCCCATTACTTCTATTTCACTTCTAAGGCTTTGAGATTTCTCGACAAGTTGGCCTTTTTGACTAGACTGGGGACAGTGGGATGGCTTTTGCTCGCACATATTTATTACTTATATAGGACATTACGTTACTTACTGAGGCGCGATCCAATCTGGGCGTTGTACTTTCCGCTCATCTATATCCGTCTCTTTAAGGACTTTCGTAAGAAGGTGTTAGCTTGGATTGGGATGTGGGATGTGGGCGTCTATAAGTTTCTCGGTCTTGACAGTTATGAAAACGCAGTAAGGAATTTAAAACATTACGGGGACGGGCTACAAAATTTTATAAGGCTGGTGGAGTCCAGATTGTCTAGATTGTAATGGTTTTGGGGGAAGTGTGGGTGTTGTCTATTGTGGCGTTTTTAGTGTCGTTGTTTACATCTACTGTGGGTGTAAGTGGGGCTTTTCTCCTCTTGCCTTTTCAGGTAAGCGTTCTCGGCTTTATTAGCCCGGCTGTGAGCGGGACTAACTTGGTATACAACCTAATCGCCATTCCCAGCGGCGTTTTTCGTTATGTCCGCGAGGGGAGGTTAGTGTGGCCTCTCGTCTGGATTTCGGCGTTAGGCACCCTGCCGGGCGTGTGGCTGGGGGCCTACGTGAGGGCGTATTGGCTTTCTGACGTCAAGTTGTTTAAGGTGTTTGTGGCTATGGTCCTCTTCTGGCTTGGAGCCCGCCTGCTGTTAGCTAGAGTGTCTGCCGCCGTGTTGCCTAGGGCGGTGGTGGAGGTGGGGGAGGTGAGTTTCTCTAGAGTTGTCTACAAACTCGGCGGGGTGACGTATTCCTTCAGCCCGCCTAAGTTGTTTCTAGCGGCGTTTCTAGTGGGGCTCGTGGGTGGGGTGTATGGAATTGGTGGCGGGGCGATACTCTCCCCCGTGTTGGCTGGGTTGTTCAAGCTGCCTGTTTACACCACCGCCGGCGCCACCCTCTTGTGTACCTTCTTAACGTCGGCGTTTGGCGTGGCGAGTTACTACACGGTGGGCTATCCGCCCCGTTGGGATATAGGCATTGCGCTGGGGGTCGGCGGGGCGTTTGGCATGTACGCCGGCGCTAGACTCCAGAAACACATCCCCGAAAAGGCGTTGAGAACCCTGCTAGCACTCACCACACTGGCAATAGCGGCGGGATACATACTGGGACTCTAGACACACGCCACACGACACACGTCGACAGCGGGATCCCCACCCTCTGGCCGGCGAAACTCACATCTGTAATCCCCCAGCGACTGGCGCCTCGTAGCCATCAACACGGCTGGCGGTTTAAACAATCTGCGAGACGCCATAGAGGGGCTCGGGGCCGCAGTTTTTTCAAGAACCCGCCTGTCAAGGAGGCGGGGGCTGGAGGGGGGCAGTTCCCCACGGCTAGGCCGTCTACTTACTCCCAAAACGTAAGCAGGGGTTTTAAGTCTTTTCTGGGAGGTTTAGGGCTTTTGCGAGGTTTTCTACAAACTTCTCTAGGGTTAACTCTCTGGCTTTCTCCATCCCCTTTTGTGAGAGTTGGCGCCATAATTTGGCGTCTGTCATTAGTTTGGCTATCTGTTCTACTGCCTCTTCTGCTGTCGTATATCCCAGCCCCCTCTCGCCTTGTTCCGCCACGTCTGTCCAAACGCCGCCGCTTTTGTGTATAACTATCGGCAGCCCTCTGGCCATAGCCTCCACAGCCACTATACCCCAGTGTTCGTTTATGGTGGCGTGGAGAAATGCCCTCGCGTCGTCCATGGCTTTGTTTATCTCTTGGCGGGGGGCATTTGGCGTAAAGAAGACGTGTTTTGCCACGCCGGCTTTTTCTGCCAGTTTTCTCACATGTTGGTAGTACTGCCTCAACGTGGGGGTTGTGGCTGAGCCGTATATATGTATCTCAACTTCTGGCAGCTCTCTCGCCAGTTTTGGCGCTAGCTCTGTCACAACCCAGTGGTACCGCTTCTCTTGTGAGAAACGGCCGAGCATAACTACCGCCGGCTTCCTCTCGTCAAAGGTCTTGGGCTTCTGTACCACCTCTGTGGTGGGAGGAATTGGGGGGTTTAACACCCTCGGCGCCTCGCCGTAGACCATCTTAGCCACACCGGCAGTCCACCTGGAGTTAGCCAACACCACGTCAGCCCACCTAAACGGGTTGTCTCGAGCCACATATGGCAGAAGTTTTTGGTATATTTTCCAATATAGGCTGAGGGGGAATTTGC
>JBKBOT010000040.1:0-11118 GCA_046293555.1 Pyrobaculum sp.
TGCCGTTTTCTATATAGCTATGTCGGGGATTATGTAGAGACTTTGGACACCACGTTGCGAGACGGCGTGCAGGGCGCCAACGTCTCATTCACCCTTGAGGACAAGATCAAGATCGCCCTTGCCCTAGACGGGCTGGGGGTGGATTACATCGAGGGTGGGTGGCCTTACTCCAACCCGAAAGACCTGGAGTTCTTCAGGGCGATGAGGGAGTACTCCCTCGACGCCAGGCTGGCGGCTTTTGGCAGCACTAGGCGTAAGGGCGTACGGCCTCACAAAGACGAGTCTCTTAACGCCATCGTGAAGGCAGATGTGCCGACGGCCGTCATTTTTGGCAAGAGTTGGACTCTCCACGTGGAGAAGGTGCTGGAGACCACCTGGGGGGAGAACCTGGCCATGATTGCCGAAAGTGTGGAGTACCTTAGGGAACACGGCATGGAGGTGATTTACGACGCCGAGCATTTCTACCAGGGGTTTCTGGAGGACGCCGAGAGGGCGCTGGAGTCTATAGAGGCGGCGTGGAGGGCCGGGGCGCGGGTGGTGGTGCTCGCCGACACAAATGGCGGCACGCCGCCACATGAGGTCTATAGGGTCACGCTGGAGGTGAGGCGCCGCTTTCCAAACATGCCGCTGGGGGCCCATATGCATGACGACATAGGCTGCGCCGTGGCTAATACCCTCATGGCGGTGGCGGCCGGGGCTAGACACGTCCAGGGCACTATAAACGGCGTGGGGGAGAGGACCGGCAATGCAGACCTGGCGGCAGTATTGCCAACTCTGGCGCTAAAGATGGGGTTTAGGGTGCTGAAGGGGAGGGGTCTGGCGGCGCTGCGGGAAGTCTCCAAGCTGGTCTACGAGGCGTTGGGCATCCAGCCAGATCCCTACCAGCCCTACGTGGGGGAGTTCGCCTTTGCGCATAAGGGTGGCGTACACGCAGCCGCCGTGGCGAAAGTGCCCAGGGCGTATGAACATATAGACCCCCAGCTTGTGGGAAACAGGAGGGTTTTTGTGGTGTCTGAAGTAGCCGGCTCGGCCAGCCTTGTCCTAAGGGCGGCGGAGGAGGTGGGGATCTCTCTAGACAAGAGGCAGGAGGCCGTCAGGAGGGCGCTGGAGGAGGTCAAGAGGCTGGAGCGTCTGGGCTACTCCTTCGACGCCGCCCCAGCCTCGGCCATATTGATCCTCCTGAAGCACCTAGGCCTATATAGGGAGAGGTTTAAGCTGTTGGAATGGCGGGTGGTGACGGGGCCTACGGCCACCTCCTACGCGGTGGTGAAGGTGGCGGTAGACGGCAGGGAGGCGCTGGAGGCGGGAGAGGGCGTGGGGCCCGTCCACGCGGTGGACATGGCGTTGAAAAAAGTCTTCACGTCGGCCTTCCCAGAGCTGCTGGGGGTACAGCTTACAGACTACCGGGTAGTACTCCCAACAATTGTCAAAAGTACTGAAAGTCTCGTGAGAGTAACTGTAGAGTTTACAAATGGCGACAAGACGTGGAGAACTGTAGGCCTCTCGACCAACGTGGTGGAGGCCTCCATAAGGGCGATTGTAGACGCTTACGACTTTGCCCTCCAGCTGTCCACACTGTGGACTAACAAGTAGATTATCACCGACGTGAAGACCCACGCCACGACCGCCAAAAGGCCCAAGCCCCCCACCTCTTTAGGCAGGTCGGTAGCCGCCACAGCCAGCCCCCACACCGCGTTTATAGCCCCGTGGAGGGAGGCACAGGGGAAGGCGCTAGAGGACACTCTCCTCACTACGGCCATTGGGTATGAAAACGCTGTAGTCAACAGCGGGAAGAGAAATACGCCGAGGGGTCGGCTTTCTGGGTAGTTATGTCCAATTAACAAAATCGCCGGGGCGTGCCAGAAGCCCCACACGACGCCCGTAACGACGGCGGCTTTAGTTAAGCTAAAGCCGGCGGCCTCCAGTCTGGCTTGAAGAAATCCCCTCCAGCCGACCTCCTCGCCTAATGCAAACAGGGCGTTTATCGTAATTGCGGCGATATAGCCACCCACCAGCGCCACAAGGAGTGTAGACGTTGGGAGGGGTTTTGCGACCCCCATGGAGGCGGCTATTAGGTAGTAAAACGCGAGGGCCAGGTATGCCACAAGTGGCGACGTTAGGTACATGACAGCCGCCCTTGCGTCTATACGGAGCGCCTCTCTCACCGCCTTAATCCCGGCGGCCAGAATTACGGCCACGGTGGGGCTATACATCCTGAGGCCCCCCCACGCTAAAAACGCCGCAGTTCTAACAACCACGTCGCCAGAGGTCAACATGCCGTAAAACGCCACGTCCACCAACGCCGCCAGCGCCATGGAGGACACGACATATCTCAAGAGGGGAGACACCCAACCCATATCAACGCCGCCACCACATGTCGCCAACTCCGTCTAGACGCAAAATCGGCGGGCTATCTCGGCTATTCCAACATGCCCAAGAGTCGTCAGCCGGTGGCGTCTCTAAAGGCTGCCACTGCGTCACGGCCTTTCTGCTAGCCGCTGTGTCCATGTCTATATGCAGCGCGTCGTTACACTTCACACATGTGATGTCGCTTTGGTTTATAAGCTCACTATGGCGGTCTCCAGTCTATCCACACTGCCGCCTCCAGTCGACGTGACAAAAAGGCGCTATTCCAGATGCCGCCCTGCATCTACACAGAGTTCTCAGCCTCCAAGGCGGAAATAGCCGGGGATGTCATATGACAGTAGGCCCACATCTTGCCCCCTTTGGCGGGTTCAGACGTGGGAGTGTCTTGGTGGCTGCGTGTTGGCAGCTACTTGACTTCTATTAGCTCTACCTGGAGGGTTTTTGTGTCTAGTAGGGCGGCTGTCTTTTTTTCTCCGGCGCATCCGCAGAGCTCCCCGGGGTTTATGAGGAGGGTGCCGTTTAGCCGCCTGACCTCCGGCCTGTGGGTGTGTCCGTATATCACCACGTCAAAGAGACTTGACCTAGCCATGGCCTCCACCAGGATGTCCGACGTGCCGTGATATATGCCTATCTTTAAGCCGTCTACCTCCAGGGCGCCGGCCTCGCCCAGGATCTCCACGGCGGCCTCCCTGGCCTTGACGGCAAAGTTGTGCCTATCGCCGTCGTTGTTGCCAAAAACTGTGACTATCCTCGCCTCTGGCCCCACGGCCCGCCTTAATTTAAGCATGCTGAAGGGGGAGGTCCAGTCCCCGGCGTGTACCACCACCCGCGCCCCCATGGAGTGGAGCCTTCTCCCCACCGCAATTAGGGCCTGCCAGTCGTCGTGGCTGTCTGAAATCACGCCAATTAGCACAGGTGGGACTGATGTGCATATTTAAATTTGTCCCCCTTGAGCCAGTTTGTAACAAATTAACACTTTAAATAGGTAAATACAGATGCCAACAGGACTGCCACGGGGCTTGAGGCAGTGCGGGGGTGGCCTGGCCGGGGGGCCGGCCTCATGGCGAGAGGTTAGGTGGCTTCCGGCGGGCTGGCGTTTTCCCGCCACGCATTTATTAACTCTTCTGGACATCTTATGGCCGTCAGAGTTTCCCCCTCCGCGTCGACACATACCACCACTATGTGCCCCTCCGCCGCCTTTGCGCCCCTGGTGATGTTATATATCTCAAATAGGTACTTCACGGCCCTTGTCCTCACCTCGCCTGCCCACAGCCTTACCGACACCTCGTCCCCCCTAGCCACTGGAGAGGTGAAGGAGATATACACCTCCCTCCTGGGGAGCCTGGCGTGTGTCTTTAAAAGGCCTCTGCTGGTGTAGAAATCCTCCTCTGCCTGCTCCACGAGAGTTAGTATTCGGCTGAAGTGTGCAATACCTGCGGCGTCTGTGTGGTGCCAGTAGATCTTGTACCTAGCCTCGAAAGGCATGTCACCTGAGTAAAACCACAGCTGTGGCAAGTCCCACCATGTGGGCTACTGTGCAGTAGAGACAGAGGGCCCTTAGCCTCGCCTCGATGGCCGCCAGCGTCGCCACGCCCACAATCCCCACAACTGCCCAGAAGGCGCCCAGCCCGAGGTAGCGTGCTGGCACCACGCCGAGGAACCAGAGGGCGCCTAGATGTTCTAGAGGCACGCCGAGAGGTCTCGCGTATGGGGAAGACAGCACCACCTCACATCTGCCCCCCTTCCTGCAGAGAGAGGGAGGCTTTTGGAAGAGGGTGTGGAAAACACCCGCCGCCGCCAGTAGCCACAACGCCACGTCTCTGGCGGCTAGCATGTATGCCGCCACGCCGGCCGCCGTGAGGAGGAGAGTGGGGAGGTACACAAGCCCCATATTTCTCCAAATATATTTTTTCTGATGCCCACAAAATTTATTTTACGGCCATGTCTCCTCCATGCATTTAGTGGAGTCCGGCGAGTTTGCCGTAAGAAGGCCGGCGGGGGAGGTTATGGCTGTTATAAAAAATCCAGAACTTGCGGCGAGGTTAATTCCAGGCCTCTCTAAGGTGTCGCAAACTGGCGGCGAGTATACGGGAGAGATGACGGTAAGGCTGGGCCATCTCTCCGGCAGGATGAACGTCAGGTTTAGACAGGAGGTTATGGAAGATGGGGTGGCCATAGTGGGGAGGGCTACTGGCCTCCAGACTGTGGCAAATTTCCACATATCTATCTCCCTACAGCCGCGGGGGGACTCCACGTTGGTGAGATGGACTTTTGAGGGGGACGCCACCGGCCTCGTGGCCACCCTTGCCCCCAGCCTGGTGAGAGACGCCTTGAGAAAAACCGCGCGGGAGGTGGCAAAAAACCTGGCGGAGAGCCTCTAGCGTTTTATATAGTCCCTTATCGCCTTGGCTATCTCCCCCGCCACGTCCACGCCCGTGGCCTTCTGGACGTTTTTAAACTCCGGCACGCCGTTTATTTCCAGCACCAGGTAGCCTCTTGGCGACTCCACCACGTCTACGCCCGTGTAGAGCGCCCCCACCGCCTCGCTTGCCCTTACCGCAATCTCCTCCAGCTCTGGGTCTATCTCTACGGGCTCTGCCTTGCCCCCCCTGGCGGTGTTGGTACGCCAGTCGGCGGGGCTTATCCTATATATCGCCGCCACCGCCCTCTGCCCCACCACCGCCACCCGGATGTCGCGGCCGGGCTTGTCTATATACTCCTGGACTAGGTATAGATGCATGTCGCTCTCCATGGCCTGCCGGTGCGCCGCGATGGCCTCCAGGTCTTCTGCCGACTTGGCCAGACTTACAAACCTCCCCCACGAGCCGTCTGTAGGCTTTATGATAACTGGGTAGCTCAACCTCTCTGCCGCAGCCCTGGCGGCAGTGGGGCCAAAGGCGAGGAGGGTCCTGGGGGTTGGCACCCCCGCCCCCCTCAACACCAGGTAGGTTAGGTACTTGTCGTGTGTCACCACTAGCGACTGGGCGGAGTTTATAGACTGGCCCCCCGCCAGCTCGTAGGTATAGGCGGTGGGGATTACCCTAGGGCGGGCCGCCAGCCTGACCACCCCCACCTGCCCCAAGCCGTCTGGGGCTAGGGCCTCCTCGAGGTTTATTAGCCTCGGGGCGAGGCCCACCGCCCTTAGGGCGTATATCAGTAGCCTCTCGTCTAGCCGAGCCACGTCGTAGAGGAAGTCTATTTCCCCATGGCCCCGCCAATCTCCCACCTATATAAACTTTTTTATAGTCTCTTCTTCATCTTCTCTATGGCTGGCTTCAACGCCGTTGTGGCCCTAAGCGCGGTGGCTGTGGCGTTAGGCGGCTTGACTCTAGTCTCCACCCTGTCTAACCCCTCTCTGGACCTGTGGATTGTGGCTAGAGACCTGGCTCTCTCCACCTTGGCGGTATCTATAGGACTCGCGGCGCCTTTCCTCTATAGAAGGTTTAGGGCGTGACCTATAAATAGCCCCTCTTTTTTCCCAGTTATGAGAGTTGTGGTCTACATACTGAGCCCCGTCGCCGTGGTGCTAGGGCTGTTGTTTCTCATCAGCGCCGTGTCGAACCCGTCGCTAGACCCGGTGGTACAGGCTAGAGACCTCGGCACCTCCATAGTGGCTGTGGCGTTGGGAGTCCTGGCCCCCATACTTGTGAGGAGGTTTTCTCGTGAATAAACCCACGCCCGAGGCCTTCAAGCCCTTTGACGCCGTGTTCAAGAGGGGGAGGTTTGTAGAGGAGTGGAATGTGGAGCTATACCTCTCCGGCGCCTACATGTGTGCCGTCAAGCTCTTCCTGGGGCGGCCGCCTTACTACAGGCCGTGGGCCGAGGTCTTCAACCTGGCCCCCCTAGTAGAGACGCCGTGGGAGAAGAGGCTCTACTGTATGCTGTACAGACTGCTGGAGCCCGGAGAGGTGGCCTACGTGGAGTATGTAGACGACGCCGAGACCTACGCCGCCTTGAGGGGGGGCACCCCGCCGGCGGAGACCCGGCTGGGGAGGCTGCTGGAGGGATGCGGCTTCCGTGTGGTGAGAGATCTCTACTTCCCCGAGGGGTGGCTTGAGGGGGGCGTGAAGCTCCAGGCGGCTAGGCCGTAGGGAGTATTTTAAAGTCTTGAAACTCGCCTCTATATTCCCCCCAGCTGACCTCCACCGCCTCTACCCTGGCGCCGGGGGGCCCCACCCCCGCCCACTGGATTACTTTCTCCACCGCCTCCCTCTCCCCCTCTAGCACGGCCTCCACAGTTCTGCCGTCTGAAAGATTTCTAACCCAACCCACCACCCCGTGCCTCCTGGCCACCTCCCGCATGGACTGGCGGAAGAAAACCCCCTGTACCCTCCCCCTGACGTATATGTGGGCCCTCACCCGCCCCATGGCAGCCAAAAGTTTTATCTATATAACCTCTCCTCCCCATGCTCCACCTAGTGGACTACGCCCTCCTCAAGCCTTACCACACCCTCAGCCAGCTGGAGGAGGGGGCAGAGAGGGCGGAGAGGCTTGGGGTGGCCTCCCTCTGCGTGAACCCCATATACGCCAGCCACGTGAGGCCGCTGTTGAAAAAAGTGAGGCTCTGCGTGGTGGTGGACTTCCCCCTCGGCGCCATGACCACGGCGGCCCGGACGGCCTTGGTGTCACAGCTGGCTGAAATTGCCGACGAGCTAGACGTGGTGGCCCCCATCGGCCTCGCCAAAAGCGGCATGTGGCGGGAGGTTAGGAGAGATCTGGCAGCGGTGGTGGGGAGCGCCGGGGGGAGGGTGGTGAAGGTGATAACTGAGGACCCCTACCTGACGGAAGAGGAGAGGCGCGCCCTCTGCGACGCCGCGGCGGAGGCGGGGGCCCACTTCGTGAAGTACTCCACGGGGTTTGTGGAGGAGGATTACGCAAGGCGGCTGGGAAACCCCCCACACTCCACCCCAGAGAGGGCCGCCGCCATTGCTAGCTACATACGGGAGAGAGGCTACAGGCTGGGGGTAAAGATGGCCGGCGGCATTAGGACTAGAGAACAGGCCAGGGCGATCCTGGAGGCTATAGGCTTTGGGGAGGACCCAGCCAGGGTGCGTCTAGGCACCTCTACCCCCGACCTCCTGCTCTCCCCCGCCTCCCCGCCCCCCTAGGCCTATTTACATACACCGCGATGAGGGCAGCCAGTATGAACACCGCCAGCCAGAACAACAGCTCCCACCTTCCCTCCGTGGGGGCTGTCTCCGCGGCGCCGGCCTGTGTGGTCTGGGTGGTGCCGCCAGCCTCGCGGTGCCACTGGAGTATCAACGCCTCTAGCCTTCGGGCCAGCTGGGGGTTTTCTATCAGGAGGCCTACCTCCCTATTTCTCTGTATGGAGTAATAACCAAGATTTATCGACCCGACGTATAGCTGGTTTCCCACCACGATGATTTTTGCCACCAGCCTGTCGTCTATGGCGGCGCCTATGTCTGCATCTGTCCTAGCCGCCACTATATAGGCCGGGCGGTTGAGGAAGTAGGGCACCAGGCCGGAGTCCATGTAGATCTGCTCCATGGCGACATACAAGGCGCCGGGCTGGGACAAGATGTGGAGGAGGCCGTCTTGGGAGTTTATAGGCGAGATCAACACCCCTGGGTAGTTATACCTGGGGTACCTCCCACGGAAGTCGTTAAGCACCACTGCGGCTAGCTGCCTGGCGAGGGTGGCGTTATGTATTACCAACATGACCCCCCTGTTCCTGTGGAAGCCAGAGGCGGTGGGGTTTATGTTGCCAATAATGACCGTCTTGTTGTCTATAACGTACAGCTTGGTGTGGACGTTGGGGAAGTCGCCATTCCACCTCACCTTCACCCCCCTCCCCTCTAGATATGCCGCGATGTCTCTAGCTTGCTGCGGGACGCCGCCGTAGACCCTACTGGAAAGCACCACGTAGACGTCAACCCCCCGCCCCGCCGCCTCCGCCAGGGCCTCTGCCAGAGGCCTGTAGGTAAAGACGTAAACCTCCATATATATGGCCTCCCTGGCGGCCTTTATGTAGTCAATAACCTTGGTGGTGTTTATAGGCGACACCAAGACGGCGTCTACTTCAAGCCTGATGGGGCTGGCGGCGAGGGCGATGTAGACAAGTAGGAATAAGAGGAGGGCAGCCCTCATGGCGCCAGGGAGTAGTTCAAAAGGGCGTAGAAAGCCGGCGTGACGTACCTCATGCCGGCAACCCGCCGGGTTTTTGGCGGCAGGGGCTTCGCAACTGTTTTAATCCTGTCCGTAATGATGTACTTCTGGTACCTACGGGAGAGGTCCATGGTGGTCTCTATGTACTCCGCGGCGTAGCCCCCCTCCACAAGCTCCCGTATTGTCTTCTCCACGGCGATGGGGGTTACCTCCACGTCTAGTTTTAGCTCATCTCTAGCCACAAGCGCCAGGGCGTACACAGTGGCCACATCTGCCGTCACTCTTTCCGCAAGTATAGACGCCACCAATGTCCTCAAGTCCATATAGCCGCCTGGGGCGGGCTATATATATTTACCCGCCGACCAGTTGGAGCAGCCAGGGCCCCTCCTGGGGCTTCAGCCGCCTCAGCTCTCTGGCTTCCCGCAGGCTGTCGGCCTTCCTCCTCGCCGCGGCCTCGTCTCCCGGCGCCAGCCTTCTAAGCTCCTCCGGCATCTTTCCCCCCGTGTTTACAAATGTAAAATATCCGTCAGCCACATGGCGCCTCCCCCTGGCGCCTTGGGCCTCCACCGTGAAGCCCACCTCGACGCTGGTGTTGCCCACATACGTGACGCCGGTTTTCACCGCGACGACATCGCCCACATATATGGGCCTCCTAAAGGCGATGGCGTTGACGCCAGCCGTGACGTATGTAGAGGGATGTTGCCTAAAGGCCTCTATAAAGGCCAGCTCGTCTAGCCTAAAGAGGAGCCTCCCCCCGTACATCAACACCCCGTCGAGAGAGTCCTCCGGCATGGCCACAAAGTGGCTTACTGCGCGCCACTGTGGCGGCGCCGCCTCCCTCTCCACCACGGCGTCTACCTCCTCCCTCCATTTCTGGAAATAACGACACAGCCCCTCCCACCCCGCGTCACACCGCACCTCTCTCCCCACGGCGGCAGGCCTCCCCCCGCCGTCGATCTTCACAAACACCATCCTGCCCACCGTCGCCAGCTGCCTCCCGCCGCCCAGATAGCTTTCTACCAACACACAGAGGCTACTCCTACGGACCCCCACCACCCAGCTCCGGAAGGTCAACAGATCCCCCGCCCTAACCGGCGTGACGAAATGCATCCTATCTAAAAATCCCAACACCACGTTGCCCTCCGCAAACCCCATCGCCGCGATGGCGCCAGTGTCTACAACCCACTGAAGCATGTAGCCCCCATAGAGAGTGGCCAGCGGGTTGACGTGACGTTGAGACACAAGCCTCACTGATTGCACCATTGTCTCCGACACCAACACGGTAGATAAAACCCCCATATATAAAGCCCCAACTGCGTCAATAGACCTCTTGAGTCAAAATAATCCCATATGCGATATAGACAGCGCCGTGGTGTAAGCCCCGGCCGGGATTCGAACCCGGGACCTCCCGCTTACGAGGCGTGCGCAGGGGCGCGCCCTTGGGCGCTCCAACCGGGCTGAGCTACCGGGGCTCTGGAGAGTCTGGGCTATGTTTATAAATTTTGTACCTCCCTTCTGACCTGCTCGAAATGCTGTGGGAGCTCTTCTGGCGGCAGCCCCCGCTGTAGGTATCGGGAGAATCTCAGCCTGTAGAGCTCCGGGTCTCTCTCCTTTAGGGCTTTGGCGTATTCAGCTATGTGTTGTCCCTTTATCCTCTTCTCGTCTGGCAGAACCTCCTCGCCGTGTGGTATCTCCAGCCCGGCGTCTATGGCGCCTTTCATTACTGCAAACACTCTAGCCCCAGCTGCCGGCCTGTAGAGCCCCATGTCTAATATGGCCTTCTCTACCCCTAATTTCCTGGCCTTAAGGCCTACCAGTAGGCCTAAGAGGTAGGCAGCTGGCGTGTTGTTCTCATCTCCCTTCCAGCCGAGTTTCTGAAGCGCCCTGGTGTCAACGCCTACGATAGTGACGTCACCTCGCGGCTTGGCGATTACAATCTGCGCGATAAGATGTCTGTTTGTCTTCCGTACTACCAGCCGTGGGAGTTTAGACAGTATGAGCTTACGCCGCTTTCTGTAATTCGTAAGTCCTTCTCTCCTCCTCCTAAACGGCACTTTATACCTAGGCCCTCTCGCCATATTACCTCACGGGCTCTTTTGTGAGCTTATGTTCATTTATGTATGTCTTTAGGTGTCGTAAGTCGCGGAAGTAATTTCCCTTTACCATTTTGTACAACTGGCGCCATACTGCAGGCTCTATCTTCCCCTGTCTCTTTAGGGCGTTTAAAAACCTCCTAAGCGCTCTCACTTTGTTTTTCCACACTTCTTCCTCATCTACTCTCTTGCCCTTACGGCTGCCATGTCCTCTCCTTCTGCCTTTCTTTTTCTTTAAGCGTCTTATACGCCACCGGCCTCTAGATACGCCCCCCTCTGGCTCGGCCCATATCAGCCCCTCGTCTATTAACGCCCTGACGTCATCTTTAGTGACGACATCTCTCTCCGCAACTTTAGGCGATATTCTCACCCTGCTTTCCCCCACGCCGAGAATCTCAGCCGCAAGTCTTCTTACGTCTACCATATCACTCCCTGGCGTTTAACACGTGTAGCCCTAACTCTTTTGCCTTTTTGATTATCTCTAGCCTCTTCCTCCTCCCCACCGTGCGTCCAATACGCACGGCGTGAACTC
>JBKBOT010000041.1:0-9629 GCA_046293555.1 Pyrobaculum sp.
CGAGCCGCCATCGAAACTCTCCATGGTTTTGGGCTTGTGGACGTCGTGCCCCCAGGCGTGGTGAACGCCAAGCTAAAGTAATTACTATAGAATATAACACACCACGCCGTGACGTCTCTCACGGCGGCAAAAAACTCGACCCAGAAAAACCCACGTCGAGACTTGTCGTAAGCCAAAACGCTACGGCTGTCGTATATCAATACATAACACGCCGCATCTTTACGCCGTAGAGTATATTCCACGTCATGTCTTTCCGCCGTGAAATGTATCGATATAGGAAATTTCTCAAGGTTAGCAATACGGCTGGCGGAATTTCTTGAAAATTTTCAAGAAAATTGGGGTGTGAGAAAACTGAAAGTTTTAGTGGCGTATTAACTTCTCGTATGCCTCAGTGAGCTGTGGGTATAGGAAAAGCTTATACGGCGCGCCGATATAACAAAAGCGGCGCCTCTTTGTCTCTGGGTCTGTGTGTACGACGTATATGAGCTTACTGCCATAATAGTTCATAATTCTCAACCTGCCCTCATGTCCACAACGAGGACACGTCACTACTGGTAATGTGGGGCGGCGGCCTTGTGGCAACCTTATTCCAGCCTGTCGTAAATACTTTTTAACAGTACGGACGGAAACGCCTAAAACCACAGCGATTTCGGGCATAGTCATTCCTTGTTTGTGCATTTTCATTATTTCTTCTACAATGGCCATATGTGTGTGTTATTACCGTATAAATTAACCTTTATTTCCCCCATGGCGTAATACCCAAAAAAAAGTATTTAAATCAGTACATCTCAAAAATTGCGATGGGACACACACGTCGGAATATAAGTTGTGACATTAAGTATGATAGAAGGCGTTGGGGCGCAGAGCGCCCCAACGATGGGGCACACACGTCGGTTTTGCCTGTTTTTATAAAAACGTATGTATTTAAAGTTTTCCCTCACGAGGAAACATCGACATTAGGCTATGTCTGACAAGCTAAACGCGCAAATAACTTACTTCAAAACCGCTGTAAACGTCATACCACTTCGACAACTTTCGAAAATCCCCGCAATAAGGTGGCAGGACTACCAGACGCGTTGGTATGTAGACAAGATCCCAGATGGCCAAGGCCAAAACGTCGCGTTAGTGATGGGCTGGCCCGTGGCCATCAAAAAGGGGCTTCTAGACATCATTACAGGCGGAAAAGTGCCTGATATCGACGTCCACGAATATGCCACAAAATACACAGGCGTAAAGGCGTATCTAATCGCATTTGACTTTGATCAATGCGGCGAAAAATGCGTAGAGTTAGAGAAAATAGTTAGAGAACATGTCGGTGAGGACTACTGCGCCCAGAGGACGCCGCGTGACGGTTTGCATGTAATCATTCTGGCTGACAGGCCTGACGTAAACTTACAATCATACTCAGGCAAAATCGAGGTCAAAAAGAAGGGAAACATCCTGGTATTCACGCCGTCGAGAGTATGCGTCAAGGACAACGACGTTATTGAAGTAAAAAGTGAGGAAGAATGTGTTAAGAACGGCGGCGTGATTAAACAGTATGAGGTGACGCATTGTTTCCCGCTAGATCGCCACAACGTCAAAATCCTAAGCGAAAACGAGCTACAGACGTTGTACGAGAGGCTGGCGGCGGTGGTGGGGGTAGAAGTCACGCCGCGTGTGCGTGAAAGAGAAGTAAGAGAGGTTGTTTTTCCATCTTGTGAGACGTTGTATACGCTTACAGAGGGAGGGGTGAAAGAGCTAGCGGCGTTTATAACACAGAAGGGGTTGTACCGCAAAGGGAATCGCCATAATCTTGCGCGAAATCTTGCGGGGCTTTTACGTAAGGAGTGTATATACTACGAGGCGGCCAGGGCGATTATTGAAAATCTGGCAACGATGGCGGGGGACACTGAGGTGAGAGACAGGCTGGAGGCTGTAAATTACACATACGGCCTGAAGGGCAGGGTGAAAGAAGACAGAGAGATTCTGGGCTACAAGGGCCTTGTCCAAGAATTCGCCAGTGTGGTGGATTACAACACTGCGGAAAGACTGGCAGACAAGGTGGTGGAAATAATTAGAAAATACAAGATGCCGCTGCCAGACGGCGGTGTTTTATGCCATGAAATTGAAGACGTTGGCGAAATGGCGTTGTTGTTAAAACGTTACGGCAGGGCTTATGTAAAGTGGTATATCCGCACAGCGCTAGATCGCGGCGTGTGTGTGAAAGACCTGGCTGAGCTAATCGACATGACGTATCCAGACCTCGTAAAGGAGCTTGAAGTTGTAGACAAAAAGAGGCAGGCCGCAGGCTGGCTATTAATAAACATAGACAATGAAGAAGACTTGGCAAAAGTGGTGAAATCCCTGCCGTCGCCAAAGCCTGCGCAATTCAAAAAGGAGCTTGTAGTGAATAACGGCCCTCCAGACAAAGTCAGGGTGATAGACAAGGTTATCACGGCGGCGCGACATGTGTTAAAAGCCACGCCAATAACGACGTTTTACCATCCGCAAAAAGATGCCTATGCGCTATACTGTTTCAACGGCTTGATGTATGTGCCGTGTGAGGAAACAATAGCCGCAATTGTGAGAGGGCTGGCAAAAGTGGGCTGGGCTGGGGTAGAGCTGAGAGACATAACTACTACTTTCAGGAACGAGCTTGTAAAACTACTGAAAGAGGAAACACATGTGCCCACCCACGGCGATATGAAATCGCCGTGGGTAACGCTAAGAAACGAGCTTGTCATAAATGGCGAATGTTTTGCATATGGCGAAAACCCCATGGAGTGTATAAAGGAGTTAGATGTGGACACGTTCTCGTTTAACTACGTGCCCCACGACTTGAACACAAACCTTCTAGAGACAATATGGAAACATATCCAAAATGGCGGCACGTGGGAGGAGTTGGCGCAGAAATATGCCCCAAATACGACAGGGGCGTTTAAGAAATGGGTAGGCGAAAACAGCTGGAGGGTTCTGTATGAAATTATTGGCTATACGTTTGTTTTAGCAAACCCCTTGGAGAAGGCGTTTGTGCTTATCGGCCCCCCAGCGGCGGGTAAAACGACGTATCTAAAACTTGTCAGGGAGATTTTGGGGGAGGAAAACGTGGCGGACATGCCGTTACATGAAATACTAGATAGCGGCAGGCAGTTTGAGCGCGTCAACCTGCGTCACAAGATGGCCCTCATAGATCCTGACGTTACGGCTACGCCAATTACGGCAGTAGGCATGTTGAAGAAGTTAATCACGGGGGAGAGGATGTCAGCTCCCCAGAAGTACAAAGAGCACGTGTGGTTTGCAAACTACGCAAAAATAATTGTAGGCGCAAACAACGTGCCCGAGCTAAGGGAAAAAGGCGAGGCCATGTGGCGGCGGCTGGCCCCCGTGAACTTCAATGCGCCAATCCAGCCCAAGGAGAGAGACCCACGGTTTTTAGAACGCCTGAAGCCAGAGATAGATGCCATAATACCGCTGTCTTTATTCGCCATGCGTGACGCCGTTAGGCGCAAGGCGTTTGCCACAGAGACCACGACGGAGGATGTAAGGGTTCAATACCTCCGGCGGATAAACAGCGTCTACGACTTCATATTCTCTATGACAAACGAAGCGTGGCTAAACGACCCGCAGTTTGGTTGGTACCTACAGCCGTGTGAATGTAACAACAAGAACTGTGAGGATTGCCGCATTGAGGTGGGTCAGTTATACAGGCTGTATGAAGACTGGTGTCAAAAAAGCGGCGGCATATTCCCAGTGCCAAAAAACAAGTTTGTTAGCTACATAGAGAAGCTTGAATATGTGGAAAAAGACGGCATAAGGTACCCGCTGAGATACGTGGGTCAGGTGGGGAGATATACTTATATAGGTGGCATAAAGGCAATAAACAAGTATGCACTCGACCAGTATTAGTTGTACAACAAAACAAAACGTCAATACAGGCGACAATATACACAACTTACTGTATAGACAGACATATAGAACCATCTTGGCCAATCACATGTACAAATACTGACGATTATAACGACAAACCAGGACGGTCAGGTTGAAAAAAAGTGACTGTCACATTTACAAACCAGGACGGGCATATTTACCAACGACGAAATTTTACGGCGTGAACACACCCCCCAAAAAACCCAGTAGTGGAAAAAAGATTGTTTTTTCCCCAACACATATCTCTCCAGGTGGGGTACATACGCCGTAAAATTTCGATATTTGTCAATGTGACCATCACTTTTTTTCAACGTCACCGTCATTTTTTTTCAACCTGACCGTCCATATTTACCAACATGCCCATCCTGGTTTGTAAATGTGATTGGACAAGATAGCTCTATATGCATGTAGATGCCCCCCAACTGTGTATGTCATTGTTGTTATGATGCCTTGTATATGTCTGCATTTACAAATATATATGTCAACAAACTGACGCCACAGCCGTTGTATACCCCCTGGACCTCCTGGACAAATATAGAAAACATTGCCACCTCAAACCACAACACCTGCCTCACACAGCTCCCACCTTTCCCCATCAAAACAAAACTCATAACAACTATTGCTATCATAACACGCCCCCACCCAGTCTTGTCGTAAACCGTTTGGACAAGTCAAGCGACCCTGTGGCCTGTCTTTTTGCATACATCTTCTGGCGTGTGGGCGTATATCCCCTTGGGAAATTTCCCAAACAGACAATACGCGCCGCCTGTTTTCAAACCCCCACCCCCGCAGGCTGGGGTGGCAGCACGTGGCGGGTGAGGTGGTGAGACGTGGCGGCAGCGTCGTAAGGCGATATCTTGTTTGAGAAATTTCCCAAACTGCGGCGTTTACGACAGCTAATTGGGGTGAAAAACGTCTACTTGAGCCGTGGTGATTCCCAAAAGCCAGCTTCACGTCTGTGGCCTAACACAGTTTTGGTTCTACCGCCTGGCCGTAAGCGGCCTTGTGACGTGTTTGGCAGGTGTGAGGCAATGTCTTGTTTGAGAAATTTCCCAAAACGACGTAAAACACGGCGTCAACAACGCCGCAGGTCAAAAATGTATACATAGTTGTGAATTTTGTCCACACGACGGCGTCTATAACGCCATTGTGACGTCACAATTGCCCTCCCTGGGGGCTTTGGCCCCCTACTGGACTCCCACTGGCGGCCAATGGCGGCTTGTGGCAGCCATATGCCGCCAGGAGGCGGCAAATTGCCGTCAAAATCCTGCAAAAATCGTAAGGCTGGCCGCAGGTAAGATCTTACCTGTCATATGTATAACAGTGGAAAATTGACAGATGTAAAGCGTATGGACGGCGATGTCTAACATTTTTCTTACCTTTTCTTACCTGGCGGCGTCTTTAATGTATATTATATTATTTGGACTCCAAAAAATATATCATGTGTACATTCAGGAGATTTGACGGGCGTAAGGCGACCCCACGGCGGCTATAACACACCCCCCGCCCGCCTATATAGTCATATATAGTGTTATATATACGGCCTTTTGAGCTGTGTTATAACAAATGTACAAGACATGGGCAAAGCGTGTTGTATATATGCGTAAAGTGTAAAGACGCCTTACGAAAGACAAGTCGTTATTAAAGCAATGTTGTGTCCCCCAAGGGGCTTAAATGTATGCGGTAAATTATTCACAACGTTTATCTTCTTGTCTTACGGTAGACACATGCCCCTGCCTACAGCCCGTCGTGTGAAATGCCCCCGCTGCGGCCGCAGGGGCTATCTACATACTGACGTGAGGGGCAGCAACGTCTATTACTACGTCTCTCACTACGAGGACGGCAAAAGGTCTAAATGCCACCTGGGGCCCAAGGTTTACAAATACGCCTCTGTCACACACGAGTTTCCCTTGATGGGCCAGGCGGCGTTTTTAAACACGCCAGCCGCCAGGCTGGTGGAATACATGCAGGAGATCGCAGCCAAGCTAGCCGCCCAAAACATCCCATCGGAGCTACAGCCCAAGTTGCTAGAGCTTGGAAACAACATCATAAAGCTAGCCCAAAAGACACAAAAGACGCTAGACCAATTCTAGTTTCTTCAAAGGGGCTAGAAGCTGAGGGCGCCGCCCACTTTGAGAAATTTCCCAAACCTGTTAATAGCCGCCTCGCCCCCACCTCACACCACACCGCCTGCCTCACGCGCCACTAGACGCATGTGTTTTCTCACTGGTATTATTACCTACGTCGTGAGATACGCCGTGGGTTTTGATTCACGGCGTGTGCCCAAAGATTTCCAAACATTCACGCTTTATTTCCAAAGATTTCCAAAGATTCGCCCAAACATTATGGGGAATCATGCCGTAACTCCAAACATAAGACGGCCCCCGATGGGATGGGGTCAGAAGGCGGGAGAACGCCAGCCTACGGGGGCCTTGTGTGTTTTCGCCTGTGTGTTTATAAGCTTGTTGTCGAGAAACTTGTTGTTAAGAAATTTCTCTAGGACGTAATTTCTCTAAGACGTAAGTTGGCTAAGACGTTTTGCCTGCGGCTTATATATAGCCCCTGCGTGCCAGGGGTCATGGGCTGGCTTCAAGATGTGATAAAAGCTAGGGAGTTGATTACAAGCGGCCGTGAGTTTACGGCAATTACACATGGCGGCATGGCCCACATGGACGACCTGCTTGCAGCCGCGTTACTATACTCAAAGGCACAGGCGGTATATCGTTTAAACGACCTTAAGGACATTTTGAATATCCCTGGAGATGTGGTGTTGGTGGACATTGGAGATGGCTTTAGAGACAGGCTGACAGACAGGTTTGTCGTGCTTGACCACCACGGCGTGAAAGACCCTGCGATGGAGCCGTCTTCAATAATTCAAGTGGCTTTGACGCTAGACGTCAAGACAACGCCGCTTGTGTCCACCCTGGCGCATTTTGTGGACTTGTTTGACAGGTTTGGCCCCACGGCAAAGAGGGCCGCGGGGCCGTATGGAAACTCGTTAAATTACGCCCTCACTAGATATTTCAGCGGCTTTAATGGGGCTGTGAGAGACAGGTTTTTAGAGCTAGTGGCTGAGGCATATCACGCAGAGTTTGACGCCAGCGTGGACTCTCTCACAAAGGCGTTTGAAATTGTAGAAAAGCTGGCATTTGCCAGGCTTGTAGATACGTTTCCTAAGACGTTTTCATTGCTTAGATTAATGCTACAGGCTGTGAAAGACCCCACCGTGGCTTTAAGCAAAGAGGCCGTCGAGGCTGGTTTCGGTATAGACTTTGGCTGTTATGCATTGGCGGCTGTGCCCGAGCTTGAGCCATATGTAATCCAAGGCCTTGAGGGCTATTTCTCAGACGCCAGACAGGCCGCAGAGACGGCACTTTACATGCGTTATACGCGTATAATTACAAAAGACATCACCGCCGTGGCTGTGGAAAAACCTATGTCACCTACATTACTCTGGCACGCCCTACAGGACCTGGCCGTCGTAAAAGGACCTGTCTTTATTGTTATTAAAGACGTGAGGACGCCAGGGGCATACACCGTCTGGCGTCCGCCAGAGTTTGCGTCAGTTATTGACTTTAGAAAGCTAAGCGGCAATGAGGTAGTCTTTAAACATGCCGGCGGCTTTCTGGCGGTCGTAAAAGCCGATAGCGCTGAGGAAGCCGCCAGGTTTGTCTTATCGCAGCTCTAACTCTTTTTCACTTCCTCAAAGCCACATTTTTTGCAATACAGTTTTTCAATTACGACGTATGCCCCACTCTCGATCTTAACGCTTGTCTCAATTATCTTCATTTTAGAGAAACAACGGGGGCACACGCCGCCACGGGGCTTATACACGCCAGCTTCGCTCAAAAACCGCAGTACCGCATATTTACTAACGCCTAGTGACCTGGCTATCTCACCTAAAGTGGCCCCCTGGTTATACATCTCGACGGCTTTTGAGACAAGCTCCGGCCTGGCCTCAGCTACATTCTTTATCCTGCCGTCGCGCTTAAGTCTCTCCATTGCGGCTTTAGTGCGCTGGCGGATAAACTCACGCTCCATGGCGGCAAACAACGCCGTCATTGCGCGCAAAACCTGTCTATACAAGCCGTCTGTGTTTTGCAAAGCGGCCTCTCTTTCGCTGGCTGAAATGACGGCCATGCCCAGCCTGCCCTCCACTAACTCCATGAGGGTGAAAAACTCGTTAAAGCTCCTAACAAGGCGGCTGAGCTCATACACAAGCAAAGCCCTGGCGCCCATGCGGGGCGCTTCTTCTATCAATTGCCTAAAGACAGGCCTCTCCCAAGGCGGCACGGCGCCAGAGACGCCGTGTTCTACATAATGCTTCAAGATGCGTAGCCGCCTCTCGGCGGCCCATCGCTCTAGATACGCTCTCTGGTTCTCAGGGTCTTGCTCCTCAGTGCTAACCCTGATATACGTGACAACGGGGATCACGTCGTTATAGCCTCTTTAAAATAAAAATTGGCGTTATACTCCTTAGAGAAATTTCCCATCGGGATATATAAACCGCTGCATTGACAGAGTCATGGAGCTGACTGGACAATTCATAAAAGCGCTGGCAGCCCTTGGTCCTTATACATGCTTTAGGCCATATCACAATGGCGATAGGGGTGAGGGGGCACTGGCATATGCTAAGAGGTATCTAGGCGGCTATAGGGCGTTTCACGTCACGCCGCGTGCATTTCCAATCTGCATCTTAATAGACCCGCTGGAGAAGCTGGAATTTGACAAGCTGGTGTTAGAGCCGCGTGGCCACCTCGTGACGGCCAGACTGAGAGACATGGAGTTGTTATTGGCAAGCGAGGAATCTGAAGAAGAAGTAGAAGAAGTAGAAGAAGAATGTAAGACAGAGGCGTCATTCCCCACATCGTTTTTAGAAGCCGTCGTGACGGCGGCCGCAAAGACGGGGGGCAATATAGAAATAAAGACTGTAGAAGGTAGCTTGACCGTGGGGGTTGTCCACGACAATGCCCTTATTGCCGTGGGCACAAAGGCTGATTATATTGATACTAACGTAAGTGTCGTAATACCGCCTGCGGCATTGTTAGGAGCCGTCAAGGCGCTGACTATGTTTGACAAGTCGTCGTTATGCGTGGGGCAAAAGGTATGGCTAAAGGGCGAAAACGACAGGAGCTGGATCCAGGTCTACATAAAATAAGTTTCTTACACTGAGTTTTTTAAAACGGCGTGTAGAGCCGCAGGCGGCTCTTTGTTTTAGGAAATTTCTCTAAATGAAAACACGTCAAGGGCTTCATTAAATTTTTTCTAATTACGCCGAATTTTTCGGGGGCGAAAAGTTTAAATATTAGAAAATTTCTAAGGTCTATGGGATGGGGTCAAAAGGTGGGGGGGAAAAGAGTGGGAAACGCAATCGTGTGCCCCCGCTGCGGCCAACCAGGCCGCATATATGTAACAAAGAAACAAACCAGAAAGAAGACGCAAAACAACACGACGCAAAACGGCACGCAGGAGGATGGCGTCAGAAAGTACTACTACGTGATGCATAGCGAAAATGGACAAGTAAGGTATTGCCACCTGGGGCCTGAGGCGTATATCTACGTCTCTAGAGTACATAGCTTTGAGTTTCGCGGTTATAAGAAGGAATACACCATGATGCCCCTGAAGCGTTTTATTGACTACATTAACGAGATGGCGGCAATATTGGAGAAACAAAGAGATATGTTGACGCCTGAGTTATGTAATGAATTAAGAATGGCAAT
>JBKBOT010000042.1:0-9603 GCA_046293555.1 Pyrobaculum sp.
GCGTCTCGGCGTGGGGGAAGAGGGCGAAGAGGGGCACGAGTAGGAGGAGTATTGGCGAGAAGTGGATGCCCAAGTAGCTATCTGCAAACATGCTGTCGGGAGTCTCGTAGAGGAGGCCATATCCCCTCCACGTGGTGTAGAGCGCCTGGACAAATATGCCCAGGTCGTAGGCGTAGCTATAGAAGAGCTTGTGGCGGAGTATAGACAAGCCGCCAAACGCTATAATGTAGATAGCTATGTATAACAACGGCTTAAACACAGCCCCCCAGCTGTCGGTATAACTCCTCATGTAGCTTGGCGACGTCGCGCCAGGTCTTATCTCTAAACTTGTCGTAAAGCCGCTGGGCCAGCGCCGCGGCTAGCTGTGGGTCTCTGAGTGCAGACAGGTGGCGGGCCAGCGTCCTATAGTCGCCGGGTGGGAACAACAGGGCGTCGACGCCGTGAGTGAGTTCTGAGTTGAATCTTGGCGTGTTGCTACACACCACCGGCTTTCTGAAGAGCGCCACTCTATGTAGGGCGCCGCTCACCTCGTGGAAGAGGTCCTCATATGGCAGCACCACCACGTCTGCCTCCTCTATAAGCCTGTCTAGAGTCTCGTCGTCGACATGCCGGCTGTAGGTATGTACAAAGTCTAGTTGTGGCAACGCCACCCCTCTCTCCACCCCTCTGGCCAGAGGCTCGCCTACAATTACCAGCCTGGCGGCTACTCCGCTTTTGACTAGCTCCTCTACGGCCTTTACTAACGTTTCTAGCCCCTTGCTCTTACGTAGAAAGCCGAATGTAAATATTGTGTAGACCCCCGACTTCGCCGAGGCGGCGGCTTTTGGCACATAGGTGCCATGTGGTATAACTCGTGCCCGGCGCCGTAGCGGCAGGGCGCTGCGCATAGCCTCGGTGTGGACAATCACGACGTCTGTAACTAAATAGGTCAGGGCTATGGCGGCGCGCATGGCGGCTGTGAGAACTATGGCGAGAGGGGTGGCCAAGACGGGCGACACGCTGTTTTTTAGGTAATGCGCCACGGCCCGGTAGGTAGGCACGCCGTGGAGAGTGGCCACAGTCCTAGCCCCAAGTAGCCGTAGCGCCAAGGTGGCGAGTGGCAGGAGGAAGAAATTTAGCCAGCTGCCCAAAAACGCGTACTCCACCTGGAGGTGGACCACCGCGGGTCTCCTCCTCGCCAGGGTTGCCAACACGGAGAAAAGTGCGGTGGGGCCCGGGGTGAAGGCCTTCACGACGTCTTGCACGACGCTGTCTCTATTTGTGATTATCTCTACTCTACAGCCCAAGTTGCGGTATAGATACAGGACGTAGTACGACAGTCCAGACCTATAGGGGGGCGTCGGCGCCACTATGGCTACCTGCATCTAGCCACCTCTATAAGCATTTTTTCAAATTGTGGAAAAACTTTCTCTTTGTCAAACTTCTTGGCGATTCTAAGCGACGTGTCTACTAACGCCTCGTATTCCCCAGTGCGATCTGCCCACATTTTGTATATCTCTACCGTCTTTTCTACATAGCACTGGGTAGAGCTACATGTGTGCCACCTTGGTACAAAGGCCAGGTGTGACGGCAGCGCCGAGGTTAATACCGGCGTGCCGGAAGCCATGGCCTCCAGTAGAGTGACGCCAAAGATGTCTGCACGAGTTGGGTGGAGGAGGAGGTGGGCGCCGGAATATATCCCCGCCAACTTCTCCACGTCGCTTACGTAGGGATGTGTTTCCACCACCCCGCCGCTCCCGCCGCCTACGCCCACTGCGACAAATCTGGCGGGGATTATTTTAGAAAGGCGGCTAGCCACGTTGTAAAATATGTCAAACCCCTTAGACCACGCCCTAGAGCCTACATACAGCACCGTAAAGACGTCGTCTTTTGTGCCGAGTTTAAAGACGCTGGTGTCAACCCAGTTGGGGATTAGGTAGGTACGGACGCCGAGAGGCTCTGGCAGAACTACATTTGGAATATGTACGGCGTCGTAGCTATGCAGCTCTCTGTTTTTAGTGAGGCGAGTGTATAGAACCGCCGCGGTGGCGAGTGGCCCGTGTTTGCGCAGTAGTTGAAAAAAGCCGACAGGCTCGTGGCCAAACTTGAGGAAGGGGGCAAACGAGTGGACGCCGGCGATCTTCGGCGACTTGGTGGGGAAAAGTCGACGGATTAGAGGTACATATATGTAGTAAACCACGTCAGATCTTACAAATGAAAAAAGTCGCTCTCTGTACTTGCGGATAGCCACACCTGCGCCTCCCCGCCTCAGGGGCAGGGCATATACTGACACGCTATGCCCCCTACTCTCCAGCTCGTGCACAATAGAGGTGATCATCTTCTCGCCGCCGCGGCCAAGCGAGACGCTATAATGATGCACAATAGAGATATCCACAACGCCGCTACAATTTATAGAATTTATATATTTAAGACATGTGGAACCCCACGCCACTAGTGACATGTCGCCACAGGCGGCGTCTGGCTTGTGGGCAGTTTGGCACCAGTCGCCGTCTCGTGGCTGTTAAAGTTGGGAGTAACAGATATATATGAGAGATTGTATACAACTGTGAGGGTGGGTGTGGTACTAATATTTGGCGTCGTTTTGGCCGTGGTGTTGATGGCATACGGCATGTGGCTTGACTCTAGGCTGGCGTCAGTTGAAAACAAGATTTCTGAACTCTCTACAGCCTTTGATAGACAGAGTGCCGCACTTGTAGAGACGAGGAATGAAGTAACCCAGGTGAGGAGCCAGCTGG
Organism: Pyrobaculum sp.; assembly: GCA_046293555.1. GTDB lineage: Archaea > Thermoproteota > Thermoprotei > Thermoproteales > Thermoproteaceae > Pyrobaculum. The sequence continues at coordinate 2,736 of JBKBOT010000042.1, forward strand.
AGGGCTTGAATAAAGCCCTTGTAGACATCTCGACAAAGGTAGAGTATAACTCTAGACAAGTTATAGAAATAAGAGAAAGACTGGCCGAAGTGGAGACATATATTAACAAAAGTTATGTCAATGGCAGCAGCTCGGAGAGGCATATAGGCATGCCTATTGCCGTAGTGGGCGAAATCCATACCCTGGTCACAATACCAGAAGTCAGATATCCATATAACGCCGTTTTGACGATAGGAGGGCAGACGGTCGGCGTCTACACCACACAGAGGTATAGAGAAGGCGCAAAAGTCGTAGTAATAGGATATCTAGCCAAGGGGTACGTGGAACAGTTGACAGAAAGAGGTTGGCAAAAGACAAAAGAGGTCCACTACATACACGCACTAGAGATAAAAGAGATAACACAGTAACTGCAGTTGGGGACATAGTCGTCGGCGGCCGTTAACGCCCCGGCGACGGCGGTGGGCAGGTCGTTGGCAGCCGCCTTGTCGCTACTGTCTATGCGGAGTGCCGGCCGCCTGCGGCGAGGCTGTGGGTTCTGTCCTCTGTGGCACCTTTCACTCTTGCTCCATTCGCAGCTGTTGGGGTTCCTGCCTGCGGCAGTCGATGGGACCCAAGCCCGCGCCCTGTCGAGCCGACCTTCAGCCGCCATGACGGCGGCAGCCAACACACGGCCCCCCTTTCTTCCCCCTCCCTACGGCCCCTCAAAACCTGCCAGCCGCCATCCCCTCCATTGTAGAGATTAACACGCTGGAGGGGCGGACTGGTGTTATGCTGTAAGGTGTGATAGATGTGATATTCATAGCTATGTAAGTTTGTTTAAAAAGCTAGACTTGTGATTTCGCTGGGTTTTGGATGATTTGATACTAGTGGGGTTTGGCTGTATGTGGGGTCGGCAATGGGTGTATAGCCTGTTGTGAGCCGTGTGTGGGCTGTCTTTTTGGTTGGTGTTTGGTGGTTTGCGGTGTTTGGGCTGCGGTGGGGGTTTTGGGGTAATTTTTTTATATTTTGGTTTTTGTTGAATTGTGGGAGTTGTGTGGGATTGTGATAAGTTTAGAAAGTTGAAGTATGCCGATTTGGCTTTAGCGCCTGTGGTTTTTGGGGTGTTGTGGTGGGCTGGGGTGGATGTGTTTACTGCGGCGGCTATGGTTGCCTTGGTTACTGTGCCTCCCTTCCTGTATTTACACAGCCAGGAGAAGAAGTTTTGTGACTAGCTGAGTTTTGTCTCGGCACGGCGTCACGTTGGCATCACCATGCCGCACACCGCCACGTCCCGCACCCCATCCCCTCTGTTGGCTGTGGGCGATGGGGTATTCACTGCGGCGCTGTCCCGCGGGGTGGCGTGAGTTGTGGCGCGGGTCTGAAAGCTGGGTTTCTTTGGGTGGCGCGTCTTTTGGTGTAGTTGGGTGGGTGGCATGTCTGGGCCCCGGGGTGTGGGGGGCCGTGATAGATGTGTTCTCTTGTTCGCGGGGGTCCTGGCGTATGCTAGGTGAGGGCGGATGTAGATTGAGGGGGGACGTGGTCATGGGGCCAGGTGGGGCGCCCCTTGGGAGGCGGTTGCCTGGGGGTGGGGTGTCGTTTGGCATGTGGCCGCATGGCTTGTGGCTGGTCTTGCTATCTTGGCGTGTCTTTTGTCATGTGGGGGCTTTTGTGGGGGTGTAGATCTGTGTGTATATTCTGTGTTTGAGTGTCTAGATTTTGACGTTTTGGAGGGGGTTGTCTTTTTAATGCCCCCCTGTGGCCCCCCTCCCTTTTGTCGGCTGTCTTGTCGATGTGGGGGCCCTTTTTGTGTCTGTGTGCCGTTACGGTGGTGGTGTTTCTTGGTGGCTTGGGCTGGCTGCTAACGCCTGGCGATTCTTCTTTCTCTTCCGCCTCTTATTTCTCTCACGACGTCTTCGGCTTTTAGCCCGGTGGGTCTTTTTGCCGTAATTTCTGCGTCTGTGTATTCCCGCTTCTCTAGGCCGAGGGCCTTGTAGAACCTGTCTAAAATCTCTTCCCCGTCGTATTGCATGAGGGCCTCCTCGACGACGGCGTCGATGGTCTTGCCCTCTTCGGAAAGCCGCTCTACCACCCTCTCGTAGAGATCCCGACGTATTCTTACCGTAATGGTAACCTTATCGCCCATGTGGTAAAAAAGAGGCTCGAAATAAATATTTTTTGTCGCCTACCTCACTCTCCATACCCACGCCAACAGCCAACCCTGTTGAACAAAACGAAAAACAACTATAAAGATATATCTTTTGCCGCAAGAAACGCAAAAATATAAAGACACCCCCCTCCCACCGGCGGCTGGTGAGGGCTGTGGCGTCTGTCGTGGCGTCGGTGGTGTGTTTTTGGGTGGCTATACTTTTGTTGTGGCTTTTGGTGTATCTCGCGGGGTCTTGTGGTTTGGCCGTGGTTGAAACGGATGTGTGTTAAACGCCGTTTGGCGGCGTTCTGGTGGGTGGGGTTGTGTTTGGTGACGACTGGGTTTGAGTGGGATTTGTGTCAGTGGTTGCCGACGTCTTCGCGTTGGGGTTGCGGTAGTTTTCTGTTTTTACTGTCTCCGGGATGCCTGTTGGGTTGTGATTGTAAACACCGTGGTGAAAGATGTTGGCGGCTATGAGGTGACCGGTGGTGTGACTGTCTGTCAATAGTCTCAGTGTCGTTAGGGCGGCTGGAAGGTTTGGCGTTAAGGGGCAGCGCTTACGCCTGTCTTGTGGGTGTATGGCGTGGCGTAGTGGTGAGAGACATGGGCTGAGGTTTCTGCGGCGTCCAGTGGTGTGACATATGTTGGCTGTATTAGTTGTATCACGGGCGGCTGTTGTGATGGGTGCCGTGTGGGAATGGGTGTGATTGTGGGGCTTGAGGTGTTTTTAGCACCGCTGGTGTGACTCGATTTTTGTTAGTATGCCGGCTGTTCTGTTAGCAGTGTGCATACATAGGCTGTACAGGCGTTGGCGGGAAGCGCCGTGGGCGAGGCGTTGTGTGGTATTGGGTGACTGGGACGTGTGGTAGACGCGATGGGGTTAGTCGCCGTGTGGTGTCGGTAGCGTGGTCTACATGTCGGGGCTTGTTGGCTGTGGGGCTTTGTGGCGTGTGGTAAATTTAAAAGTGTGTGCTACTTATGCTACATGAAGGTTGGCACTGGTGCGGTGTGGGGCGTTATAACTGGCTCTATAGTTGGGGTGGCTGCGGCCGTCATTTCGTATCTGGCTGTAGTGGCTGCGGCAGATTGGCTGAGAGAGTTGGTATACAAGATGGAGATAGCTAGGGGGGCGGACCCAGAGGCGGCTAGGCAGTTTGCCGAAATTGCGGTGGCTTCGGCGATTGTGGCGGCTCCCATAGGCGCGTTTTTCTTCACCGTGGCGTTATATCTAATTATAGGCATCGTCATGGCGCTCTTGTGGAGACGCGTTAGGCCCTGGTGGGCGTTGGGGCTTCTGTTTGGAGTAATCCTCTTGGCGATAGACGTGGTGCCAGATCTATTGATCAACGGCGGGCCGAGGCCCCCAGCCGTGCCGCACTTGACCTACATGTCTTTACTGTTAAATTTCGCTGGGCCTCTCCTACTTGCGTGGTTTTTAAATAGGAAGGCCTCACGGCCATAGGCCTGACTTGTCGGCAAAACCCGCCCCCTTTTTAGGGACCCTGGCGTCGTCATAGATGTCGTAAGGTGTTTAAGTGTAGGTACAAATTCTGCCGGAGTGCCTTTCCGGTGGCTGCCAGATGGGGCCGTAGGCCGGGCGTGTGGCTCATGTGGCGTGGCTGCCGCCCGCTGTGGCTGGTTTTGGGAGCCGTCGGGGCGTCTGGGTTGGCTTGCTTTATGGTGTTTTCCGCTGGGTCTAAGCATTTAAAGATGTTGGAGAGGTGTGTTCGCTGGAGGGTGGCAAGTATTTATGGTTGTGTGTTTTAAATTGTGTGAGGCTTGTTGTGGAGAATTTCGGCCCTGTCGTGAAGGCTGACGTAGAGATTCTGCCGTTCACCGTCTTCATTGGGAAGAACAATACCGGCAAGTCGACACTTTCGCAACTTGTTTACCTACTGCGGAGAGTTTTTACTGACGATCTACCTATAGCTATCTTCTGTACGGTTGCCAAAACCGTGGAGAGAAAAAGCGCAAAGGAGGCATTAGCGCATCTCACAGAGGTAGATGTGGCAGAGTTGTCGAAATGTATTAATTTCAGAAAAACGTTGGAGAGGTTTTTTGGCGTAGAGTTGAGGAAATTAATCAACATACATGCTGACTATGCCGTCGTGGAGTGGCATGACGAGAACGTAGATTTGAGGCTGCGTATTGAGAAGGATAAAGTTGAGGTTGAGGAACTTAAGCCGACTGAGGAACTTATACGCCGTATGGCAACAGATGTGCTAGCGATGGTGGCGACGATTGTGTCTATGGGGACTCACCTCCATGCCCGCAGTAATTTCTACATCCCTGGGGGGAGGGCTGGGCTTTTGGATAGCTATAGGATGTGGCAAAGGTCCTACATGCAGCTAGTGCCCGCCGTCGTGGGGGAGTTTTATGACATATTGGATGCGCTAGAGGGACATGCGGGGCCTCTCGCCGATGTGGCTAAACTGTTTCTAGACGTCATCGAGGGCGATGTGGCTATAGAGTGGCCATCTAAATTTGTCTACAGGCGTAACGGTCTGGAGGTCGACTTGAGGCATGCGGCCTCTTTAGTCAAGGAGTTGGCGCCGCTGTATCTCATAGTTCGAGAATTAGTGAAAAGCGGGGACTTTATGGCTGTGGAGGAGCCCGAGGCCCACCTGCACCCAGAGGCGCAGGTGAGGCTGGTGGATGTTTTCGCCAGGTTGGTAGAGGCGGGGGTGACCATGTTAGTGACTACACAAAGCGAGACGTTTCTCTGGAGGCTTTCCCACTTGCTACAAGGCCCGCTGAGAGATAAGGCCAAGGTCTATCTCTTCAAATGGGGCGAGGAGGGCTCTGTTGTAGAGCCCGCGGATATCACCCGCGGTGTGCCTACTTTTGACGAGGTTTTCCAAATGCTCTATCGTGAGAGCATAAAGCTGGCGTATAGACGTAAGAGACGTAAGAACTCAGACAAGTGATGGCATATATACAGTTTGCCACATTGTGATGACGTACATTGCAATGTGGCACTTTCGACAACTATGGGCTGTCTCTCCCAGCTGAAGAAGTGTGGCAACCCGGACTTGTCGAAGTGGTTAGAAACCTGTCAGGGGAGGTGTAAAGACCTGAAGGGCAAATGTCGGCGGCGGCGGCATCGGTACTGTAGTATACAGATAGATGGATGTATAGAGGAGGTTTTTGAAGAGTTTAGAGATTTGAAAAAAGCCGATTGTCTACTCCTTACTGACGACTGTAGGTTGTTAATAGTTGAAGTAAAGTCCACATATTATGACGTCAATGAGGTTATTGAGCAATTTCAAAATGTGGTGAAACTATTGGAGAGGTTGGAGTGCCATCTAGACCTCGTGCCAGTGCTTTACGCAAAGTCGCATGACAGTCGACAGCTGATTATTTTACGCCGCAATAGAGTCAGATATAAAGGAGAAAATCTCGAAGTTGTGACGGCAAATTGGTGTAGCGACGTAGTAGAGGCCGTAATGATGGAGCAGTAGGAGAGTCTCTGAACCATTCGGATTTACAGTGGCACCACGAGGGCAAGTAAACTACCTCAACTCGTTAAGTGGGTGGGCTCTTTTGCAGTTTCCCATTTTTCGTACCTGCCGTTTTTTGTTTTGATTTGTCGTTACTATCGCTCTAAGTGGCGGCCGTAGTAGGGAGTGACGTTATGACCAGTACCATAACCACGTCTCCTCTGTTATCCCTGTTTTCTGTCGTTGAATTTCGACGTTATTTCCAGGGGATGCGGCTTTAATCTCTGTCTTGTCGACGTTGGGGCCACGGCGTCGGGTTGGACGATTTGGCTGGGCGGAGGCTTTGTTCTAGTGGTAGTATCGTCACAAGTCATGTCATTACACTGTTGGGTGGGCAGTGTTGGGGGTGGCTGTCGTCTGTGCGATATGTCGCCAGTTGGCTGTGGTGACGGTAGGGCTCGGCGCTAATGGCTGTCTGTAACGGCCAGTAGGGGGCTTGGGGTGGGTGCTTATATGGCGGTTGTATATAATTGCCGTTGAGGTTATGTTTAATCTTGTGAGGTGGAGGTATCTCTTGCTTGTGGCTTTGGCGGTCTTGTTGATATCGCCTACTCTCTTTCTCGTCTTGGCTGCCGCATTTTTGGCTTATCTCGCCGTGAGGCGGGTGAACCCCCTCGCGTTTTTTATCAGACGTAGTTTAGACGCCTACTTGAAGGAGGTTGAGGAGTTGTTAAGAGATCTGGCTGTAGAGGGGAGGGCTAGTTTTGTGTCGAGGAGGGGGAGGGTGTACATACTGGCGCCTGCTAAAATGGGCGAGGGGGCTGCCTACGCCGTGTTGAGATCTCCCGTAGATGTCGTGAGGCCATATCTAACAAACCCCGTCGCCAGGCTGTTGCTAAAAGCTAAGACCGTGGAGACGTTAGAGACACAGCTCTATCTACACCTGGTGTCCACTGGGCTGGCTAAATCTGTTTACCTCCACGCCGGGGCGAAATCCGTGATTGTTGAAATACGCCGCCCCAGGGCGAAGACGCCGCCTGCATATAGAGAGGCTGTCGGCACCATTGAGGCCGCCATAGCCGCAGCCCTAGTGGCCGCCGCCACCCGCAGGCAGGTGGAGATAGAGGGGGAGGAAGAGGGGAGGGACAAAAGGGTGGTAGTACTTAAAACCGGCTAGAACCCGGCTCCTTGTATTGGGGGTGGGTGCTAGGTTGGCGGTTTTAGCCGGAAGGCGCCTATTATGGCAAATATGTGGCCTACAAGTATCACTATGATGCCGAGAAGCCCCAATATGAACAAAATG
>JBKBOT010000043.1:0-8991 GCA_046293555.1 Pyrobaculum sp.
TCTGGATGCCTAAGGGGAAGCTCCACAAGCTCCCTAATCTTGTGCTTAGCCTCCTCCAAATCGCCAATATCCTCCCAAGTTACCCTCGGGATAGTCAACTCCGCCTCTTTTACGGGCTCTTCGCGTATTGACACCTCTGTGTCTATTGAGACGTAGGCGGCGGAGCCTGGCTGTACTTGTACTACCACAAATCTTATCGCCCCGCCGTAGAAAGGCACATCGATTGCCTGCCCACGGGCGACGGGCTTTCCCAGCAGTATCTGTTTCTTTAAGTACTCTGGGTCCACTCTTACGGGCTCCGTGGGGGCGAGCACTACCCTCTGCGCGGGTTTGAGTTGCGCCTTTCTCACCTCTACCGTGTCGCCAATGCCCACCCCGGCGTTTTGTCTAATAATGCCGTCCATCCTTATGACTTCTTTATCCTCGTCTTCTGGATATGCTGGCCACACTTGCGCAAAGGCAGATTTTCTACCTTTAATCTCCACGTAGTCGCCTGGCTCTACCCCTAGTTTTCTCATTATGCGTACTGGAATTCTCACGATACTTCTGCCTACGTCACGAGATTTAGCCTCTGCAACCTTAAGAGTAATCGACATGGCTTACTATATGCCTGGAATATAAAAATCTTGGCTTACTTCTCGGCCACTTTCTCTACCCTCTCGGCGGTTTTTTCCGCTATTTTTTCCGGCATGGCGTAAGTGATGTAAACTCTAGCAAGCTCCTTGACTACATCCATCTTGTTTAAAACGCCTACAAGTCTGCCCCGTTCGTCTACTACAGGTAATACCCCCTGGCGTAGCAGCTGGTCTAACGCCTCTTTGGCGTCTGTATTTACCGTCGTGGTGTAAGCCACTTTGTCCATCACGTCAAGTGCTGTCAGCGTGCCCACTTTAGAATATCTCATTTTGCTCAAACCCGAGGTCACTCTTCTCAATACGCCAGACTTTGTGAAAAACACCAACTTTTCCCCTCTCAGCGTCTCTTCTATAGGTCTAAGCGACAGGTCGTCAACAGTTATCACGCCCATGATCTCCCTGCCGTCAGTCGCCACAATGCCGTCAAGCTCGTAGGCATTTATCCTTCGCAATACTGAATGCAAGCTACCAAAGATATTCACGGTGGCTATCTCTGCGGGTGTCATCAACTCGCCCACTTTTACACTCCTCCCACGTTCTTTAAACGCCTTTATGAGCTCGTCTTTTGTCACCACGCCAGTGGGCGTGTTGTCTTCTCCTACAATTACCACGTAGTCTGTCCCAGCTGCCAGCATCTTGTACGCAAGCTCCTCGACTGTAGAGTCCTCTCTAGCCGTGGGGAACTCGCGTTTTGCGACCTCCCCCGCGGTCCCCTCCTCTACCGCCAGTTTAGCTCTCTCTCCTGGCAACACCTCCTCTTTTAGTATGAGGAGCTTTCCTTTCTGTCTTTTCCAGTACCCTAGCGACTTTTCGGCAATGTAGGTCAGATAGTCTCTCCTAGTGATAAAGCCCACCACTTTCCCTTCGTCATTCACTACAGCCGCTATGTTGCCACCAGTGTTTAAAAAGACCTTACGTATTCTAGAGAGGGTGTCTCTTATGTTGACCACAGGTATGTCGTTTAGCATCACGTCGCGAGCTCTCAGCCCGGTGACATGTCTCGACGGCTTAACTCTAACCACCTCCTCTAAGGCGGGCTTTGCGATGGGGATCTCCACAGCTTTTTCCACTTCTAACTCCTCGCGGCCGGGTTTAACCCCGTATAGGTAGGCGTGGAAGACATCCCATATAGACACAGCGCCGATGACTTTGTTATTTTTGTCAACTACCGGCACTAAATACAGCCCGGTGGCGGCCATATATCTGGCCACTTCTTCAATTGGAGTGTTTAACGACGCCACTGCCACCCCTCTAAACATAATTCTCCACACTCTAGCCACCCCCACGGACCTGCTCTCACCTCTGGCTACTCTCGTGCCAAATATCGCCTTGGGCTCGCCGCCGCCTTTAAACCACCTGCGTGACTTCACGAAATCCCATATGGACAAAATGCCTACAGCCTCGCCAACTCTGTTTAACACCACAAAGCCGTCTACCTCGCCGCCGGCTAGCCTGTGGATTACTTTAGACACCCGCTCGACGGCCTTAATGAAGCCAACTCTGCTCTTCTCTCCCATTGACGTGTACACCGCAGCTACAGACCTAGCCTTGGGCTCTCTTGTCATTAAGGCTGACAGCAAGTCGCTTAAAGTCACCACGCCTACGTAACTTCCCTCCTCGTCTATAACCACGGCGCCCCACTTGGCCTCACTTACGAGAATCTCCACCACGTTGTCTATACGCCAGCTTTCCTTCACCACAATGGGCTGGTTTATAAATTCGCCTATTTTTGCGTCTAGTTTTTTACTTCTTAACAAAAGGGCCGTATGTGGGTAGACGACCCCCACCACTTTGTCTGAAAAAATAGACTTAAACACGGGGACGATATCTATGGGGAATTTCCTCAGGTATGCAGCTAGAGTTTCTAGAGTGGTTTTTTCAGTAACCCTAAATGGGGGGTGTCTCGCCACGTCTCTCACATATAAGGCCTTTTGTTGGACGGCCTCGATCTCCTCTCTTTTCAACACAGAACTTTATTTCTGGCGCTATATATAACTATTGCCGCCTTAATAGTTAAATTAGCAACGTGGAGTACATGTGGTAACTCAAGCCAAGGTGCAGATCGGGATTGTTGGCAAACCCAACGCCGGGAAGTCCACCTTTTTCGCCGCAGCTACTTTAAGAGACGTAAAGATCTCCCCTACGCCCTTTACCACTATTGACCCCAACGTCGGAATAGGTCACGTGAGGGTAGACGACTGTCCATGTACAAAGACGAGCTGCAGCCCTAGAAACTATGTGACAATAGATGGCGTCTGTTTTGCCCCAGTGGAGCTAATAGACGTCGCCGGGCTTGTGCCTGGCGCCTGGCAAGGCAGGGGGCTTGGGAACCAGTTTCTTGACCACCTGAGGAGAGCGCCTGTGTTAATACATGTGGTAGACGCCTCTGGCTCTACAGATGAGGAGGGACGTATGGTCAAGCCAGGTGGTCACGACCCCACCAAAGACGTGGAGTTTTTAGAAAAAGAGATAGACTTGTGGCTAACCTCGATAATACGTAAAGACTGGGACAAGGCCGTAAGGCTCGTTGAATTCAGCAAGAGAGATCTCGTAGAGGTGTTGTCAGAAAAACTTGCAGGTCTAGGCATCACGAGAGGACAGGTGGAAAAAGCCCTCGCAGAGGTGGGGCTTTCAAAAAAGCCGCCCAGCAGATGGGAGGAGAAAGATTTTTACAGCTTCAGCAAGACGGTTAGGGCCTACAGTAAGCCTATAGTTATTGCCGCAAATAAGGTAGACCTGCCGGAGGGGGAGGAGGGCTACAAGAGGCTGAGAGAAAGATACCCAGACCGCATAATTGTGCCCACTTCTGCCGAGGTCGAGCTGGCCCTTAGGCGTGCCGCATCTAAGGGGTTGGTTAGATACAGGCCTGGAGACAGCGGCTTTGAGGTGGTGGGTACCCCCACCTCACAGCAAAAGGCCGTGTTGGAAAAAATAGCCGAGGTGTTAAAGAAGTGGGGCGGCACGGGGGTGACGAGAGCCATAAACGCGGCGGTGTTTGACGCGTTAAATTACGTGGCGGTTTACCCCGTAGAAGACGAGAAGAGGCTTAGCGACAAGAATGGCAACGTGTTGCCAGACCTCCTGCTGGTACCCCATGTCTACACTGTAAGAGACCTAGCTTACACAATCCACACGGAGCTGGGGGAGAGGTTTGTGGCCGCCATAGATGTGAGAACTGGAAGAAGGCTGCCAGCGGACTCACTGGTGAGTCACGGCCTTATACTAAAAATAGTTGCGCGCTAGGCCTTACTCCGCAATATGGAAATCCAGGCGTTCCTCTTTAAAAATTCTGAAAGGTGGCCATCTCCATTTTTGTCTGTAGCATCTGTGTGGAGCCGCCCGTTGTTTTCAACATGGCGTGCTATCTCTACGCTTTTCTTCAAAGATCTTAACACGTCTAAAATTTCATCAAGACGCTGCAAGACAGTTTTATATATGTCTTGTGATGCCGTGTTGACATCCGGCCTGACGGCAGAGTAGATGTTGATATCTAGCCCGCCGGGGGGATGTAAGACGAGATATGTGGTGTAGATATATGTCGTATGGGATGTGCCTATGGGGGCTGGCGCCTCGGTAGAGACCTCTGCAGCCCGCCGGGCTTTAGACAGGGCCTTATATACCGTGTTGATAGATACTCCCAGATGTTCTGCAATCTCTCTAGGCCTCATCCCTGTCGTATAGAGTTCAGCAATTTTTTTCTCAGTTCTTGTAAGCCTCACTGACATTGGCTCGTGTTTTCAGCTATTATAAGTAATTTGATAATACCTATAAGTAACTTGGCAGTACCTTAGATATCCTCTCTACGACCTCTCTAGCGGTCTCCTCTCTGATCTCCTCACGGCCGTGCCAAGCCATAGGGCCTCCCCACCGCGGAATTACATGTATGTGAAAATGGAAGACCACCTGGCCGGCATCCCTCCCGGCGTTAGTTACGATATTGACTCCGCGGGCTCCCAGCTGGGCCCAAGCCTTGGCTAGCCTTGCGGCTATCTCAAAGCCCCTCGCGGCGATCTCTACAGGCGTGTCCACAATATTGGTGAAATGTTCTCTAGATACAACAAGCATGTGGCCATATGTAGCTGGATATTTATCTAGAATTACTACAAACCCCTCATTCTCATAAACTCTCCATGCGGGGGCCTCGCCTTTTACAATTCTACAAAATATACAATCCACGAAGTTGGGAAAGAAAAGTATTTTAAATAGTTGCCTTATGGAGGCGGGTGGGGGGCTTGGAGAGGCCCGCCGCGGCGACTGTGAGAAGACCCCCTGCCGCGGGGTATACACACCGCCATTAACAAGACAGGACGCTACCTGGGTTCTCTCCCCTCAACACAGCCTCTATATGTTCAGGCCTCCTGTAGTCAAATATGTATGTAGATATACAACTCCTCCTTAAAATAGAGACGCTCCATAAGTCCATTAGCTCATAGCTTCCAGGCAGCGAGCCGGATCTTGCCACGGATTCAAACTGGTCGTAAGTCAGCTTGGGCAGCTTCTTGGCGTTGGGGTTTTTCCGCGGGTCGTCGTCATACACCGCGTCGATATTAGCCGCATTCAGCAAGATGGAGGCACCTACAGCCTCCGCCACTAACGCAGATACCGTGGCTGTAGATTGGCCGGGCTGGAAGCCGCCTGTAGCCACCACCCTGTAGCTATGCCACGCCTTTAGAAACTCTTCAAGATCTCTAGGGACGTTGGGATACACGTCCTTAAGGAGGGAGATAAGGAGGAGGGCGTTTAGACGGCTTGCATAAATGCCGAGGAGGTCTTGAAAGGTGTTAGAAGCCCCCCCACGTCTGGCAACAGCTATGTACCTTCTCGCAATGTTGCCACCACCAGTTATTATGGCTAGTTTTACCGTAATAGTCTTTATCACGTCTGCATATCTCAACACAAGTTCCTCCTCGTCAAATATCCTGCCGGACAGCTTAATTACTATCACGGGATAGAAAGAGCTTAAGGCCCTCCATGACGCCATTTATTACATACGCCGGAGCTTCGCCGAAGTCTAGAGCCGGCGCCTCCCCCCTACATACCGCCTTTATTTTGTCGAAATTTCTCTGTATGACTTCAATTAGGTATCTATCTTCATATTTATACAACAGCTCTAACAAGGCGTTTTCAGAACAATCTGAGTGAATCCAAGCAGCTCTCGACTTTGCTTTAGATAACTCAGAAAGCAGCAAGTCGGCCGACGTCTCGTTGCCATATAGCCACACCCGCATCCTCCGCCCCAAGAGCTTTCTCTCTATCTTAATTACCACGGGGCCAAACTCGCCCTCTCTCCCATCTGAAACAGCTTTAGCAATCTCATCAGCCGCCTTAGCCAGCTCTAAATCTTTTAGATGTATTTCTTTAAGTTTCTCACATTCACACATACGTGACGCCAGCTCCACAAAGGCGTTAGCTATTATCTCTATAACTACGTCAGTGGCGCCAGACACAAAACACAAAAATAGTCAGGTTAAAAACATTGAACGTGACGACGCCAGGCTAGCTGAGAAATGACGAGGGATCTAAACTCCGACTATCTCGGCCTTATGTAGTCTTTAGGGGCATTTTTCAGAGGCTCTAGATAGGGCCGCAAGGCTTTGGGTATCTCCACAACGCCATCTTCTCTCTGGAAGTTTTCTAGAATTGCGGTAATTGTGCGGGTGGTGGCCAGCCCCGTGCAGTTTAACGTATGTGCTAACTCTTTCTTCATGCCTTTTCTGGTCACCCTAACTCCCAGCCTGTAGGACTGCCAATCTGTCACATTGGAACAACTGGCCAGCTCCCTATATCTGCCTTGTGCCGGGTACCAGATCTCAATGTCGTATTTTTTCGCCGCCGGCGCGCCTAAATCGTGGGCACATATGTTCACCACTCTATACGGCAGGCCTAGGCCCCTTACTAGCTCCTCTGTGTTTTTAGTTATCTCCTCGTGCCACTTCCACGAGTCTTCTGGAAGCGAGAAGACAAATTGCTCTACCTTGTGGAATATATGTACCCTAAAGATCCCCTTTATGTCTCTACTCCCTGCGCCAGCCTCTTTTCTAAAACATGGAGACCACCCCACGTAGAGCTGGGGGAGCTCCTCTTCTAACAACTCACGTCTATACAGGTAGGCAGCTATGCCGTGTTCTGCTGTAGCTATCAGGTAGAGATCCTCCCCCTCGATCTTATATATGGCGTCTTTAAAAGTCTCGAAGTCTAACACCCTCCTGATTACATCATATTTAAGCATATATGGCGGAATTACGGGCCTAAACCCCCTCTGGGTTAAAAAATCTATGGCGTACATAGCCAGGGCGAAGTCTAGCCACACGAGGTCGTCAAAAAGGTAGTAGAACCTACTTCCAGCCACCTCGCCCGCTTTAAGAGTGTCGGCCATTTTTAACACAGACTCAGCCATATCTGCGTGGCCTACAGGCTCCCTATCTACCAACACATACTCGACGCCGTTATCCACCTGGCGGTCTTTAGCGACTTTCACCACGCCCCAGTGTCTAACAGGTATGGAGTCAACGCCTTCTGGACATGTCGGCACAGAGTCGTGAATTAAGTTAGGGAAACTATAGATAAGGTCTTCTCTAACTTTTTCAACTTCTTCAAGCTTTTTTTCAAGTTTTTCAATTCTCGCCGCGAGCTCTCTCGCCTTTTCCACAATCTCCCTACGGCGTTCTTGTGTGGCCCTGGCGCCCTCTCTAGATAGCTGGTTGTATAAATGCCTAAGCTCATCTACCTCTCTTCTTAGCTGCCTCCACCGCCCATCTATATCTAGAAACTTTTCTACAAGAGAGACGTCATACCTGCGGGCTGACAACACTTTTTTCATGACTTCTGGGTTAGACCTAAGCATCTCTAAGACGCTATAAGACATGGCAGAGACAACCCCTCTTTATAAAACTTTTACTAGAGACCTAAGAAGAATTAAGACTCTAGAGAGCTCCCCCCAGCCGGCCACTTTAAACACCAAAAGAGGCACCGCGAAGTTGGGATGCCAGAGCTCTACATAAGTCACGCCTCTAGACGTCACGACGTGTATAAAGTGCTCCCTATCTCTAGACAGCTTGTAGATATACCGACGGCCGTTTTCAAAACGTATAATCTCTACAAGCTCACAGAGGGGCTCTTTCTCAAACTCTCTAATCAGCGAGATAGACTCCACAAGAAATTAAACACATGGCTATATATCATACCACCTCGACGTCGTCATCTTTCTCCCCCTCTATTATGCTAAACACCGTCTTAACCAGCCGTCTCCCCTCCGGCATTACGCCATTGAGATATATCAAAGTGGAGAGTCCAAGCAATGCGAGAGAAAGAGCCAGAGTGCTGTCAAATTTCAGCTGGCTAATTGCAAACGGCGAGACTATATCTCTAATGTGGGCAAGTTTGGCCATAGCCGCCACAAGCGAGGCAAATAACGCAACTGAAAGGCCAACTGTTACTATCCACCTACTGTCATTTCTATTCTTCAGAGCTATAACCACGTTGACAAATATATATGGAACTAACGATATGAAGGTCATTAGATATACTCCAACCAACAATGGGAACACGTCTAAAACCCCAGCCCACCAAACGTTAAACAAGGTATAGAGAACACTAAAAATAACAAAGATAAGCCCTATTCTCACAGACTTAGAGATCACGTCAAACATGTCATAACACGCAGACAACTATATTAAGCCAATGTCAAATATATGACGCTGTTACCGCACCCTCCTGTGTCTATACTCTATATGTGGCAGGGTTGTCATTATTTCAAACGCCAGGTTGGACAGGTGGTTTAGCAGCTTTGCCGTTATGTCTTCTCCCAGGGTAACAGCCCTCCTCTCTGCCCACCTTATCCACACCCTGGCCTCATCTACGGCGGAACACTCTATAGAGCTACATGCCAGCCAGCTGTCTAGCTTCTCTCCCGGCGTGATGGCATAGGTGTGTTTTAACGCCCTTCTGTACAACGCCGCCGCCGTGTCTAAATACTCCGCCCGCCCCGTCGCCATGTAGAACCCAACCTCCATTAGAGAGAAGGCCACAAGTCTCATCACCCTGGCCTGCGGCCTCTGTAGCATGCCAGCCGCCTTGTGTGAATAGGCGATGGCGGTGTCTAGAGCGCCAAAAAGCTTCACATAGGGGTCGTCCTTCCTGGCCTTTCTGGCCTCCCCCTTCCACAAAACTACAGTGTCGCCGCTGTCGCCGGGGCAGGTGAGCCAAAGGAGGCAGGGCTTAATCATCCACACTCGCCGGTCTTACAGTAGGGACCGCCGTTTTCTGGAAACTCGGCGAGAGGCCTCACGTATAGCTTCTTCTTTATCTCCTGCTTTAGGCCTGTGTAGATAACTTGCACGGCCTTGCTCTTATCCCT
>JBKBOT010000044.1:0-8314 GCA_046293555.1 Pyrobaculum sp.
ACATACACTTGATCCTACATCTGCCCTTCTGAATGCACATGAAAAACGGAATAATGTCTCACTTTGGCTAGTTGTTAGTTCTTTCTTAAAGCCAGGCCCTGGCACAATAGTTGTAGAGCCGATATTTAAAGCCATGTCGAAAGAAATAGTAGCGACAGTGCTAATCATAATGTCATGAATGTGTCTTACATCTCTGACGTTTCTTGCATCTATAGAGTCTAGATATGTAATTGCCAGCGGTATACCTGTGTTATATTCTATCTTCTCATGTCCCACAAGTTCCCACCTATAACAATAGCAATACACTGAGCCGATGTCGCAATAGTCGTCTATAGTCTGTGGTGGGGTTTGTAATTGGCTACAGAATTTTGTTTTATCTCTCTGCCCCCTTTCTATTTTATGCCTTATTACTGGCTTGAATGTTATTTTTGCTATAGTTATCTTGTTTTTAGCTTTTTCTGGATTTATTGGTATTGTGACAATATCTGTAAGTACATACGTCTCGTTGTCTATAGTTTGTGAAGTGACTATAAACGCAAGTATGCCAAATGACACCTCGTTAGGCTTCCAGCCTAACTCTTTGGCGTATTTAGCTATTTCAGCTACATATCTCCCAAATACGATTCCACCCCTTCCATGTCCTCTCACTTTGCCAATTTCTACAAAGCCTTTGTCTGTAGGCCCGCTAAGAAATGCGACAAATCTAACCGGCTCCCCCCTCTCGTCCATTACTTCAAGTTCTAATACGGTCTCTAGTGAAGGTTTAGTTATCACAACTACTGTATTGCTCTTATACACCACCTCGCCCCACTGCGCGTTTAACATTACAATAGATAACATAACTATAATTCCCACCAAGACGCCGACAGTCACACGTGTCTCCATATAAGACATCTTTTTACCCTATATAAAATTTACTACCGTTTTATCTGAGTGAGGTTTAGTGTGGTGTTATTTATAAAACGTTGGCATGTGGTATTAGCAGTCTCAAGTTCTAAGTGAGGGCACGTGAGGAGTTTGAAATGGCGCTGGCTACAGGCGACATAGTGGGCATAAGAGACGCCGCGGAGAAGGCTTGGAACGCGGTGCGGTAAACACCTTAAACGCGGCGTTCAGAGGCGGGGCTATGCCGGGGTAAGATGGGAGGTGGTGGCCGTGACAGCCCCCAGTGGGCCCACGACCGGCGGACGGGGGCTGGTGTCTAAAAGGTTAAAATATTAGACACGGGCAGCCACGTGGGGGGTGCGGCCGTGGTGGTGACCTATGTGCCTGTGGATTTAAGTATCTGTAGGCATTGTGTTTATCTAGGCGCCTCAGCTGGCATAAAGTTGAGAGAGGCGGCGTGGCCTAGAGAGTCGGCCGACTTGACTAGGCTCGTGTCGGCCCTCCTGAGGGCTGGGCTGAGGGTAGTGGTGGTAGACGCCTTTACTCTCAGAGGGCTGTGGCTTATGTTGAGATATAGATCTGGCAAACTCCCACTGGTTATTATAAATGGGGTGAAGGCCCATTCGGGCCCCCTGGGGGGAGACCCGGAGGGGCTGGCGGCCAGGCTAGTGACATTGGCTAAACTTGACGTAGTTCAACATGGAGAGGTCACGTAGGCCCTCTACACGTATCTTCACAGTCCTGTCTGTCTCTGGGCAGTAGTAAGAGATCTCTACCTTATACCGCCCCTCTTTCTCCCACGTCTTGTAGTACCCCTCATGTTTGTTTACTTTAATTAAGTCTCCCCCCTCCTTCAGCTTTTTGCCAGGCCTCACCGCAATCTTGAGGGTGTAGAAAAAGTCGCCGTCTTTAATAAAGTGCATCACCTCCCCATCTCTCACCCACTTGACGCCGCCGATCTCCCTATGGCTAAACACCTCAGAAGCCATGGGCATTACTACCACCCTCCAGCCTGGGGGGAGGGTCAGCACCAGGAAGTTGTAAAGGCCGAGTAGCCTGTTGCCCACAGCTATGGCGTGCCAGGAGTAGTCAGTGGACATCTATCTCGGCGAGTTCCTCAAAGACGTCTTTCTCTGCGGCGACCTCTCTTCTTAACTCTGCCAACTGGGGCAGCGCGTAGGGGAGTAGCCGTAGTGAGTAATACGTCGTGAGCATGGGCACTCCAATGAAGTCTCCAAAGACCAGGAGGTTTACTAACGTCTTGTACTGTAGCTCCACTTTCGCCGTCTCGCGGTAGAGGTCTAAAAAGAGGAGGCCGTAGAAAAAATCTCTAATCTTCTCCCTCACGTCACCAGCTCTCTCACAAACGCCCTAAGTCTTTCAAGACCCACGACATCCTCTGGGAATTGTCTCACTATAGACAAGACATGTGGGCCAAAGGCGTTTTTAATTACCTCCATATTTCGCATCTGTTCGTCATATTTACTTTTTATAAAACCTGTGGCATCTCTCTCCGCCTCCTCTCTAGGAAGCACCATGTTTACCACCACGCCGCCAAAGGGGATGTCATATGCCCTCACCATTTCGACAAACCTCTGTACCACTGAAATAGCTAGCACCGTGGGGATTGTGACAAAGACAAATCGCGTAGATGTGGGGTCTGTCAACACGTTTCTCACACGCATGTACCGGCTGTAGAGATCCTGTAGCTCTAACAACACCGGGTCGCCTTCAATCTCCTTAGCTACCTTCTCCTTTCTAAAGGAGAGCTGTTCTTTTAACGTCAAGGTCTCTTTTCTCAGCTTTATCGTCCTTTGGAGCCACGCGCCGTAGAGCTTAGAAAGGCCTATTAGCCTCACCGCGTTGGCCACCGCCGCCATGTCAAATATCACCCTGTCGAAATTAGGCCCCTCCTTCAGCACCACGTCCATCATCTTGTCAAAAGCGGCGGCCTCGTGGAAGGCGGGGTTTGTGGTGGCTATATCCACAAGCGGCTTTATGTCGATAGAAAGCTCCGCCATTTTTAACATCTCCCTCAGGAGGTTTGTAATCCTTGCCTTATACTTATCCACAATGTCGTCGTACTGCACCTCTACAGCCCAGAGATTTTTGGCGCCGGCCACCTGTCTTAAAACCCCGCCAGAGAGGTCTTGTTGAAATAGCGAGGAGAGCGAGTGTACCGGGTTGAAGCTGGCCACTAGAGTCTTCTCGCCGGCGTGTTCGGCTAGATACAGCGCGGTGCCCGCCGCCACCACTGTCTTGCCCACGCCCCCCTTCCCGCCAAAGAAGATGTACTTAACTTTTTGGCTAAGGAGGGCCTTCATAGGTAGTCTTCTAGCCTTCTTGTGGGCACCCAGAGCTCCTCAGCTACAGTTTTTAACACCTCGAGGCCTTTTGGCTCTCTGTTCAACATGGGCACCACGGCGATTATATACTTGCCAAACTTGTCAATTATCTCGGCCATGTATTTCCTCTGTTCCTCCACTCTCTTTTTTAGGTATTGAGAGGCGTCGGGCCTTTTGGCCAGCTCTGGCGGGTAGACCTGGTTTACCACAACGCCAGAGAGCCTTAAGCCCAGCGACTGAAACATCTCTATGGCCTTTTCTGTATCTAGTATTGTCATCCGTTCGGGCGTCATCACCATTATGAAAGCCGTAGTGTCTACATTCATTACGATGTCTCTAAACCTGAGTATCCTGCCTCTAATGTATTCAAGCTCTTTTAAGATCTCATCCTCGTAGGTCACCTTCTGTCTTTTTAGGGAGGCGGCAACTCTGCCATATTCATAAGCCTGCCTACGGAGCTCGGAGATCTTGTCTACCCACTTGCTTATCACGTCGGCGATGGCGATCATCCTAATGCCGTGGCCAAAGGGGGGCATGTCGAAGATATAGTAGTCATACCTCCCCTCGGAGATTACGTCCACCATGGCGTCATACACGGCGCTTTCATACATGGCCGGCTCTGCGGCGGCGCTGTCGATATATTCCTCAATATCGGGCGGCAGCCGCTCTAGTCTATACATGTCGGTAATCTTCTTTTTTATTGACGTCACGTATTCATGAATTTTTCTATCTGCATCTATCTCCATTACGTAGAGGTTTTGGCCAAGCTCCACCTCCCCCCTGCCGAACACGTTTTGTTCAAATACGTCGCTTAGAGAGGCCTGTGGGTCTGTGCTAAACACCAAAGTTCTCCTCCCCAGGGTGGACAGCTTTACCGAGGTGGCGGCGCTTAACGTGGTCTTGCCTAAACCCCCCTTGCCGGCGTATATAAACACCCTAAGTCTTGGGTTGGACTCAAGCAGCCCCTTGAGCCCCCTCATGTGACCAAGTCTGTGAAATCTCTCTCTCTAAGCATGTATCTCTTCCAGTTCTGTATGTTGGGAAAGACGTAGGGGACAAGCCTAAGGGAGTAGTAAGGGGGGAGGATGGGTATGCCCAACATGTCGCCCAGAGTTATCAACATGAACAGGTTGTCTATCTGCGCCTTAACTTTTAGAATTGCGGTAGACTGGCCGTGGACAGTAAGGCCCTCCACCACCTCCCTAAATTTTTCTAAAAACTTCACAAAGTGAAAAAGGAGGGGGTTTAAATCCTTTTGTATTTAAGCCAGCCCGTGATTAGGTAGTAAGTCATGATGGATCCCAACACAAATAATACGGCGCCAAAGACCGCAGACAGCATGTTGGAAATAGTTACCACGTTCATTCCATATACCGCAGCTACTGCGGACTGGACTCCAATAGGCTTATTCAATATGCCGTAGAGTCCGTAGACATATGTCTCCCAAGCCAGAGCGGCTAACGTGGTGAATGCCATAAATATGCCTGGGATAAAGACATACGCCGTGGGCTTTTTGACGCTGGCCAGAAATATGGCTATCAGAAGTAACGCAAGCCCTGCCAACAGCTGGTTGGTGCCGCCGAAGTAAATCCAGAGGTTTGTCCAACTCCCCACAAAGGCCAAGAAACCTGCGAGAACTAATATCACCAGCGGCGAGATGTACTTATTGCCTAGAGGCTTGTCTTCAAAAAGCTCCGCCATGACCAGCCTAAAGACTCTCACAAAGAGCATGGAGGTTATTAGCCCCATAACGACAACAAATATGCCGTATAAAATACTCATAAAGACGTCGGGCACCCCCAGGAATTTTGAGGTAAGCAACGTGGCGCCTTGGACATACGCCGCCGCGCCTGCAGGCGGCTGAGAGAGAACCATTATTGCGGCGATAGAGGAAAGGGCAACGGCGCCTTCTGTCATCATGGCCCCCCCGCCTACTGGCAGCGCGTCTGTCTCATATTCAAGTTGTTTAGGCGTGAGGCCTGAAGAGACTAGGCTGTGCCACCCCGAGATGGCGCCACAAGCCACGGTGACAAATAAGATGGGCCACAGGGGGCCCCCCTGCGGGTTTTTTAGAGGGTCTACAAAAAGCTCCCGCATCGGCGCCTGTTGTATTGTCAAGCCTGTAAGTGGCGTAAAGATCGCGGCGAGTAGTACCAAAACTAGGGCAATTATGGAGGGGAGATATCCCACATATACTGTAGGCAGCAGGAATTTGGGCATGGGCGTGGTTGCGGCTATGTAGTACAACACCGACAATACCAACAGCCAGAACAACAGGGTGTAGGTACCTGGATATGTGAGGGCGGGGTTGAAGTTGTGGGCTTTG
This sequence comes from Pyrobaculum sp., assembly GCA_046293555.1. Taxonomy (GTDB): domain Archaea; phylum Thermoproteota; class Thermoprotei; order Thermoproteales; family Thermoproteaceae; genus Pyrobaculum. Next base: position 5,557 of record JBKBOT010000044.1, read on the forward strand.
AAAAAATCTGGCGAGTCTAGGAAGTTTGTAGGCGGCGCCCTCAACGCTGGGATAAACGACACGGCGAAATACCCCACGAAGACGATGACGAGGGCAATCAAGGTGGCTAACAACACGTCCATTCTCAGCCTAAATATCATGATGCCGAAGAGAATTCCCCCCAGAAAGACAAATAGTACTGCAGTAAAGGTGCCCGGCACTCTGTTTAACACATCTATGATAACCCACTCAAAAACCGCCGTGATTATTATCAGGTAGAAAATTAAATATACCAAAAGTATTTTTCTGGCGTTGTCGCCTAGCAGCTTGTAAGTAATTGGCCCCATGGAACGGCCCTCGTTTCTTAGCGACATCATCATGGCGCTGTAGTCTTGCACCCACCCTATGAACATATTGCCTAAAATTATCCAAATTAGGGCGGGTATCCAGCCAAAGAACAAAACTGCGGTGAGAGGCCCCACGATGGGGCCTAGGGCGGCCACAGATTTAAACTGGTAGCCAAAGAGGACGTATCTAGAGACCGGGAAGTACTCAACGCCGTCAAAAAAGAGCTTAGCCGGCGTGGGGCGGCTTGGGTCGGACTCCCAAATCCTTTTATCTATCCTCCTGGCGTAGAGCTGATATGTCAAAAAATATAACACCAACCCCAACAATACATAGGGGGCTGGAGTATTTAACATGTCTACAAAATATTTTGTATTTTAAAAAATTATTTTCGACAGTTAAAGTACTTTGTGCGTTTTTAAGAAATTGGCAATAGCTTTCGTGCCCTCAACGGCCTTTATGCAGTCTGTCCCCTCCCACATTATCTGAACCAGGCGGCCGGAGAGTGTGACGCGCCATGCCCCCACCTCCTCCGCCACTTTTAACAAGCCTCTGGCTATTGCCCTCGGTACCGAGGTGTTGACTAGATAGAACTGGCCCACTCTTTCCCCCCTGCCGGCCCTGGAGGCGTCCATAACGCCAAGCGGGGCCTCCAGGGCAAATCTAGCCACAATAAAGGGCCTTCTTCTCGTGAGGTAAAATGCTGCGAGATTTAACGGGTTGTCCCACGGGGGGCGTTTAACAAAAATGCCTATCCTCAAGTCGCCACAAGCCAAGTCGAGGTAGAGAGAGGCGGCGTCTCCAAACTTACGTAACGTCTGGCATAAACACCTCTGGGCGGCCTTTGAGTTATACCACCTCCCGACCCAAGAGGCGGCGAGATACCACGACGCTATGACGACAATTGAAATAATCAACAGGTCAATCACGGCGGGTAGATCTTGCTGGTAAATATCCTTAACGTAATCTACATATAGGGCCAAAATTAAATACATGTGTATATTGTGGCCAAGTGTCCACAGTGTGGGGTAGAATTCCCGCCACGGGAGAGCTGCCCCAACGGCCACCAGAGGCCGTATGTATATGAAGTGGCGGTGTCAGACTGCGAGATTAGAGATTTTGAAAGATTTTCCCTCTTGACCCACACGGTACAGACTGAAGTTCTGTCCGCCGTAGAGACGGGGAGGGGCCCCTCGGCGCTTTACCCAATTTTTGTCAAACTTAGGGATTTTGGAGTACTGGTATGCAAATAATAGAGGCCTTTGGCGGACGGAGGGAAATTAACAAGATACGCGACTGGGGGCTGTGATATGGAGCACGTTGGTGGCAGGCAAGAAGGGGCGCAAGGACCCCCCTCGCCAGGGCTCTACAGGTGGGGCTAACCGCCGCGGGGTTTATAGACGGCGTTGGAAATCTTAAGCCCGGCCCAGCCTCAGCCCCCGTTAAACAGCTATGTGGCCGAACACGTGGAGTTTCTAGAGATTGTAGACACGGCGTTAGACATGTTGGATTCCGATAGAAATAGCGTGGAGATACTTTTAAGCGGGCTACAGCTACAGAAATGGAGACTACAGGTGGCCAGGTGGCTGTTGGGCCAGGCGTCTCCTGGCCAGATGGCGTTAGAGCCCCTCCCTGGCGACGGCGTGTTGGCAACTATGGCCGTACAAGAGATGTCTTTAAGATATGTCGGCTACGGGCCTTGGGTAGAGCTGGCGGCTGCCGCAATGCCGGAGGCCAAGTTCTACAAGGCCACTTCTGCTTGTGAAATTACAGAAAGGCCAGACCTCGTGTTTTTATTTGAAAAAACCCCCTGGCTTGTAGACCCGGTTAGAGAGCTTTGGTGTATCTACAGGACCCTAAAGCCGGGCGGCGCCGTGTTGGTAGCAGAGCCGGAGGCGGCCGCCTCCCCCGCCTATGCGGGGACATTGGCGGCTTTAGGCGCCTTGAGGGCAGTGACAAAAGGCGACGTGGAGAGGTTTTTAAACGCCGCGGGGTTTAGGCCGATGGGGAGGCCGGTAGATCTACCGCCGTATTATATAGCCACGTGGAGAAAGCCGGCAGGACAGACTTTAAGCCCCTCGGAGAGGTGGATGGAATAGAGGCGGCCTGTACGCCGGGAGTAAGGCTGTGTCAAGCATCAAGCCATGCGGCGTGTTGGGAGCTCCACGGGGGGCGGCCGTAATGGCCGCGGCCCCCGGGGTAGGGCGGCTTAAAGAGGGCCCCCCATGTTGTCAACGGGTCATTCCAGGTGGGGATTCTCGCCAATGTCAAGCCAGCCGTACCCCCTCTTCGGGGTCAGATTTATTAAGGACGTGCAGTTATTTTATATGCGTTGTCGTTTTTGTGGGGCCCCGCTGGAGTGGGGGCCGGACTCAATTGTAGAGATATGTAGGTATTGTAACACGCCTAATTTCGCCGAGGGTGTCGACGTTTT
>JBKBOT010000045.1:0-7420 GCA_046293555.1 Pyrobaculum sp.
AAGGAAGGCCGCGTTTGGGTTGCCGCCTATCTTCTGGGTTGGCATAGTGCTGATGTTTCTTGTGTATCTGACGGCTCGAGACGTGTTTGTGTTGGGGATACCGCTTTGGGCATGGATAGGCATAGTGTGGCTACTGGCGATAGTCATGTCTAGACCTGATTCCCGCACACGACGGCGGTAGCGCTCGGTAGGTCACTAGCCTTTTCGTCTTCAGCCATTCAGAAACTTTCGCCCCCCTGTAGGGTTTGAGAGGTGTCTTGTTTATTCAAGAACTACGACAGCCTGTCCACAATGCCGCTATCTCAACCTATCTCTTCCAAGCCCCAGTGGCATCATAATACATCCGTTCGACATACCGGAGGCGCCGCCGGACTGCATCGCAGGTGGCTACTGATGGCCGCTGCCATGAGCCAACTGCATCGGCTGGCAAGAGGTAGCGGCGGGGCCCAACGGGGGGCCGCCAGAGGCCACAAGACTAACTGACGACAGCCACTTTACACAACCTGAATACGCCGTAACGCCTCGTGCCTAAGCGCGCCGTTGTTTACATCCAGCAAGCCATATACATCTAAACGCAGCCGCTCCATAGCTCAAAGTTGGTGCCCACCAGCTGGCCATCGTAGGCCGGTACATCAACCCCACGGAGGTCGGCAGGTACGGCCACATGCCGGCGGCTGGGCGATTCTACCGATATTTATATCGGAACCCAAAAGTTTATAATTACGTTGTCTTATTCGCGTCATGATGGCTGTTATCTTTATCGCCTCGCTCTTGTCTCTACTTCTCGCCGTGGCGTGGGGCCTCGTGCCGCTTGTGGCTCTGTCTCTCGTCTTGGCTATCTTCAGCGTTGCGTCTCTCATCTCCCCGCGGGAGTCTATGGCTGCCAATTTGGCTTTCTTGGTGTTTGCAGCCGCCGTTGTCGGCGTTTTGTCGGCTGTGGGGTTGGATCTACGTGCCCATCTGTTGGCTATCGCCTCCGTGTATTTCGTCGTGCTGTATGTCTTTAGGCCTAAGAGGCGGATTCCAGACGTGGCGGCCGTGGCGCTTTTCCTCATGGTTCTGGCCATTGTGTACCAAGCCGCCGCATGAAGATAGCGTATATATACGACGCCGTATATCCCTGGGTGAAGGGGGGCGGCGAGAAGAGAGTTTACGAGCTCGCCAGGCGGCTGGCGGCGAGGGGGCATGAGGTACATTGGTTTGGCCTAAAGTGGTGGGACGGACCGCGGCACATCGAGTGGAATGGCGTACATCTCCACGGCGTTGGGACGTGGGACACGCTGTATGTAAAAGGCAGGAGGAGCGTGGGGGAGGCCATATATTTCGCCATAAAGACGTTGTTAAAGCTGGGGGGCAAGTTCGACGTGGTTGACTCCCAGCAGTTTCCATATCTCCACAACTTTGCCGCCAAGCTGCGTCGACTTGACTTTATCATCACGTGGCACGAGGTGTGGGGGAGGTACTGGCTGCGGTATCTAGGCAGGCCGGGCCTCTTCGGCATGTTGGCCGAGAGGCTAGCCACGAGGCTCACGAGGCGTCACGTCGCCGTGTCGAAAAGGACAGCGAGAGAACTGGAAAAAATGGGGGTTTATGCACGCATGATCCCAAACGGCGTCGACGTGGAGAAAATTGAAAAAATAAAGCCATCGCCCGAAGAGTCAGATGTGATATATGTAGGCAGGTTGGTAAGAGAGAAGCGGGTCGACCTCTTACTCAAGGCGGCGAGACTTTTAAAAAAGTGGATACCAGACCTGAGGGTTGTGGTCATTGGCGACGGGCCCGAGAGGCCGAGGCTTGAAAAACTCGCCAGGGGGCTAGACGTGAAGTTCACCGGCTTTCTACAGTATGAGGAGGTGATCGCACGGATGAAATCTTCAAAAGTTTTCGTCCTGCCGTCAGAAAGAGAGGGATTCGGCATTGCTGTGCTAGAGGCAAACGCCGCCGGCCTGCCGGCAGTTGTCGTCAGACATGAGATGAACGCCGCAGTGGACCTAATTGAGGAGGGTAAAAACGGCTACGTGGCCGAGCCAAACGAGGCAGACCTAGCCGAGAAGATACACAGGGCGATGGGCCACATGCGGCAGACGTCGGTAGAATACGCCAAGATGTACCATTGGGACAAGATAACAGACGCCGTAGAGGCCTACTACCGCGGGCTATGAGGATAATACACGTCTACGACGGACACGCTAAAAATTTAGGGCAATACGCCTTTCTCGTGGAGTCGGCAGACAACTCAGGCGAACTGGCTGACAGGTTTCTGTACTTGGTCGAACGTGTAGACGTACGAGAAGACATGGGCAAAAACAGCAAAAAGCTGGCAGAAGAAGAATTCTGCTGGGAAAAAATTGCAAAAAGATATATAGACACATACAGTAAGTTATGTGGAAAATATGTCTAAAGTATATAGAGTGAACACTATATTGACTATTATTCTGCTTCAAGTTGTATTTCTAGCGTCAATTGCGTTTGGCCACTCCATGGGAGCCCTCAGGTCTATCATTGCCGTTGGATATCTGTTGTTTGTACCTGGGTTCTTGACTTTAGGCATTTTGAGACTACGGGACGTCACGTGGGGAGAGTCGCTCCTATTTTCCGTTGGGTTGAGTATTGCAACATTGATGTGGATTGGCGTCCTCATAAATTTCCTATATCCCCTTGTAGGCATTGAGAGGCCTATCTCTACCTACTCGTTAATTACCGTCGCCGGATACGTCTCCCTGTTGGTCATCTTGTACTACATACGTAACAGAGATTTGACGTATAGCCTTTCTATCGGACTTAACGGGGGGGCTATACTTTTGTTAACCTTCCCACTTGTCGCGGCTATCGGCGTGTGGCTTCTCGAAAGCTACCGCATTAACGTGTTGCTGTTATTACAGCTAGCTACAATAGCCGCAATACCGATAGCCGTGGCGGTAGATAGGCTGCCCAAAAGCCTCTACCCACTGGCACTCTGGGCCTCTGCATATGCTTTACTTCTCCAGAACTCTCTACCCGGCACCTATCCCCGCACTACAGACAACAAGTTTGAATCCATATTTGCCAGTGAAGTAGTTAAAAATGGCGCATGGGACCCTCAACTAGGCGACAAACTAAACGGCTTGGCTAGCATAACTATCCTTTTGCCCATACTCTCCCAAGCTTCCGACTTAGTGTCGATATATGAATTTGTAATACCTTTCCTATACTCGCTTGTCCCTCTAGCTCTTTATTATATATATAGAAGGCTGGTAGATGAAAAAGTTGCCTTTCTGTCGTCATTCTTATTTATGTCATTTTATCATTTCTACGCGTGGGCGGGCCACACCACAAAGATAGTAGTTGCGGGCATACTCTTGGTACTGTTCTTACTTCTATTCGTTAACAACAAAATAAAAGAATTCCCTAGACGTATATTAACTACAGTCTTCCTACTATCTCTACCTATTTCATATTATGGATATACATATATCTTTATATTCTATTTAGTAATTACATCGATAGTATTACCAATTTTGGCAAAAATAAAGAGAGTGCAGTACAATGTCATAACTCCAACTATCACAATAGCTTTTATCATAGTCGCCGTTAGCTGGTATCTCTATGTAGCAAATGGTTCGATCTTTAATAGCGTAATAAAATTACCTGCTGCATTATTATACAACGTCATATCTGGGCGCTTTTTGTTACGAGACACCTATGCCGGCGAGATTCTCTTTGGCAAACAACCTGTTGGACTGGAGGCGGTAAAGATTATGACTGCAGTGTTAGTCTTTTTTGTATTCTTAGGGCTTATCTATGTTGTTGTGAAACATAGAGCAAGGTTTGGTGTCGAATTCTCAATGTTTGCAATCTTGTCAATACCTGTTGGCGGTAGTGTGTTTCTAGGTGGACTCTCTTCTGTAGCTACGCCCGACAGAATATTTCACTTAATCTCAATCTTCCTTGCCCCCGTTTACACGTTAGGGCTCGTCATGGCGATAAAGTGGGCTCTATCTTTGTTTCGAAAACGACGTGATGTACACGAGAAAGCTGCAATCATAACGTTGGCGCTATTTACAGCCGTATACCTCTTGTTCAACTCAGGTTTTATTTCTGAAATAATGGGAGAATTTCCAGGCGCCCCGATCTATATCAGCGCTCCGAGGATTGAAGCCACAGGCACGGTGACGGAAAAAGCATATCTCTACCAAAGATACGTCCCCCTATGCGATATCGCGGGAGGGATGTGGCTATTAAAATACGGCAACAATACTACATATGCTGACAATTGGGGCGTCGCAATATTGAGATTCCCCATTTATGGTGTGGAGATTGTTAATGTGAAACAACTTAGAGATGTACCACGGGACGGGTATATCTACCTCTGGAAACTCAATAAGCAAGACGGAATAATCGTCATACGTAGATTCCCATTTAGATATCTAAATTTCACACAGCTGCTTCCCGTGTTAGAACAAAGGAACAAAATTTATACAAATGGCTGTTCTGACGTATACGGTTAAAATTACGAAGTTCATTACTCTGTTTCCTAGTAGAGACGTTCCTGAAGTCTATGGGGCTGGACGTGTTGCATATCATCTAGCGCGTGGGCTGGCAGATAGCGGCCATGAAATCCACGTTTTCACGCCGTCCTCAAGAAATAGCGTCGAAAAATATGGAAATCTCACTGTACATCTATATAGATCTATTATAAAGTATAGGAGTTGCCGGCATATCTCCCAGGTTGTTTCTAGGGCCTCTCAAGTATGATGCCGATGTGGTCCATATACACCAAGATACACCCGTCTCAACATTTGCCGGCTTGAGGTATGCAGAGAAAAAGAAAAAAGCAATTGTAATAATTTGGCACACCGACTGGAGAGAGAGTTATGGCAACATTGTCCGAAGGCTGGGGGTATGGATGTCAAATAAGGTGCATATCGATAAATTATTATCAAAAGTTAATATTATAGTAGTTCCATGTAAGTATTATATTGTCGATTCGCGATTTCTAAAGAAATATGCCTCGAAAATTATAGAAATTCCAAGTTTTCCGATAGTCATTACATTACATGCAAATCCCTCAATTCTCAGACGTCCCGCTTTTACGAGATCCCTCAATAGACATTGCAGAGCTTCACCAATATACAGATCGGCCAGTAGATTAGTTGTTCATACATTGTTCAGAATTTAAAGACTAGGCTTCTTGGGGCAGAGTAGACACATCTGTCTAACGTCAAGGTAGCTTACTAGCCCGATTTTTGGCGACACTGATGTGTTAAATGGCGGTAGGTCTTTTAACGAGAACGACGTGTTTAGGCCTATGTGCTGCAGCTAAGCTGTATAGCTACTGGATTATGAGGATATATAGAGAGGGCTAGGGATTTTTGCGATGGACGGCATTTCGTTTAACCACGAGAGCCCGCCGCGTGGACCTGAGTCTGTCACTAGGAAGGTGGTTAACGAAGTTGACTAAGATATGGCCTAGGTAACGAGTTTAGGCTTGGCAATTTAACCGCCGAGGGTGATTTGGGGTAACGCGTCAGAGTATGTAGAAACCATGTAGCTTATGCTTCAACGAGATAAGCCAAATGATATTTGAAAACAATAGTATATATGATAACAGGTTTGTGATTTATAGAAATAAGTAAGAGAAGAGTTAGGTATAGGCAGTGGCATGATAGTTGCAGCCTGACTTTTGTGGTTTTAGGCCGAAGCTATCAAGGCTGTTCCTCTTGCAATGTCAGTACACTCTAAAACCTGACTATCCCCCAATTCTTTATCACCATGCCCAAAGAGGTAAATCGTTGGTTTCCTAACTCTGGGCGACTGCCTTCTGCTGGAGTCTCTCGTTAAGGTTTGGCGTGTTTTATTTGGGGTTTAATGGGTTTATCTTGGCGCTTGTCGTTTGGTTGAAGGATTACGTGATTTCATGTCTATCAGCCAGATGTGGTTTTTTCTCCTACAGCGCGCTTGGTGTCATTCTAAAGATGCGAAACCCTCTTCAAAACTCCTGGTACTTCTCATGTTTATCTCCGTTTTGTCTTTGTAAAACGGACTTTCGGAGTTTTTGCAGAGACATTTCTGGTGGAAATAGGTTAATAATGATGAGGCCACTTGTGAGATCCTTGCTAAAAAGAGTTATGATGTAGGCCTCTATGATAGAAATTTGTGGGGTTGAGATCTGTTGTATAGAATGCCGCCGGCGGGAAAGTATACAATGCCAAAGGTTTTCACAGCGCGAGTTATAGTAGGGGATGGAAAGAAGACATGTAGAGCACTGTGGCGGCTTTAACGATACAAATAAGGACAACAGGAGACTGTTCCTTTTCTAGCCTACATGGTATCTTGGCGTGTGTATAAAGTTGAGAGTATTTTACGGCCTGTAGACTTACGGGCAGAAAGACTTATTACGGGTTGAACACTTGTAGGCATGATAAATAAATTAAAACGCGGGATTTCTTACATTAGGACGGGGAGGAAATTGAGAGATAAGCTCAAGATTTCTGTTATCCTAACTTTATATTTGTTGCGGTCTTTATTTTTGTTTAGGAGGCTTGGAAAGTTTTTTGATTCTCTAGTCTACGGTATGGTTGTTGAGACTGATGTAAAGATAAAGATAAGAGATGTACATGATTACATTATGTCTAGCAGCTTACATGAAGAGGAGTTGTCGCGTTACTTTAATGTCGGTGGTGGTGTTTTTCTTGATGTTGGGGCTCATATTGGGGGGCATACGCTTAGGGTCGCCAAACAGGCTAAACTCGTCATCGCCATAGAGCCGACGAGAGAGACATACCGCTTTCTAGTGGAGAACATAAGGCTAAATAATCTCCAGAATGTCATCCCGCTAAATATAGCGGCATGGAATCGTAACGAAACTATAAAACTTTACTATGGGGATTCCAGTGAAGCGAATACACTAAAAGCAGACCTTGGCTTGGGTTATGAGGTGGTTGAGGCGAGAGTTTTAGATGAGGTTTTGAGGGAGTTGGGTATCGACAAGGTGGATTTAATAAAGGTAGATGTGGAGGGCGCTGAGTATGAAGTTTTGGAGGGATTACGGGAGACGTTAAAAAACAGCAAGACGGTAATTGTCGAAGTTTTAAAGAAAAACAGAGAGAGAGTTGTAAACATGATGTCTGAACTTGGATACGTCATAAGAGAAGTGACAAAAGAGAAAAAAGGTTTACATGGAGGCTTTACAATCATTGTTTTTCAAAAACAGTAGGCCAAGTTGGCGAAGGAGTTTGTAGATATTTCTAGCGTCGGATGTAGTAGGGGATTCTGTGGGGTTTCTGTGGGTGGTGTTGTTTGTCGTCTTTCTTGTCGTTGGGGGGTGTTTTGGGTTTTTGACGGGTTTGGTGGCTTATGTGGCTGGGTGTCGGGGTTTTTGTGTGTGGTGTAGTATGTGTGGGTTGTTGTGGGGGGGTGGTGTGTTGGGTTGTATAGGGGT
>JBKBOT010000046.1:0-7407 GCA_046293555.1 Pyrobaculum sp.
GCCACGACAAGAGAGTCCTTGTATAGAGGAGGTAACCCGCTACAACACGTGACCGAGGCCTCCTTGGCGACTTCAAGCATCTCTCTAGCCGTGCCGATTGCCAGCTGTAGCGGGTAGGCGTAATGGCCCACAAATATGCAGTAACTCCTCCCCACGCCCGGCAGCGTGGGGAGTAACGCCTTGCCGATCTTCACAAAGCCGTAGCTGTCCTTCCGAAACTCAAACTCCACCTTATTGCCATGGCTGGTGTCTATCTCAGCGCCGGCAAAGGCCCTCCTGGTGGTATACACCGCGCGGAGAGAGGCGTCTACCGGCAGGAATGCCAACAAGTCGTCGCCGCCTGCATACACCACAAAGCCCCCCAGCGAGGTTATAAACGCGGCATCTACCAGGGCCTGTCTAGACAAGGCGGCACTTATGGTGCTATGATATGCAAACGTCAGAGGGATGCGCCCCTCTTTAAGTATCTCACCTATTTTGTTAACTACGTCGTCTACCCTCTTCTCTACCTCTTCTCGCGGCATCTTGTACCTACCTGCAATCTCTTCAGCCCAGATATCCAAACTGTGCCTCTCATGTAGCTCTCCACTTACATATCTCACAATTGCATCAATCAGCTTCTTTAAGTCACCCTCGGCAGACTTGACGACAACCTCTTTGAGCAGGTTTTCCACATTTTCGTATTTTGGCCACAGCGCCTTGGGGCTGCCGTTTATCAAGTCGCCTATACTGTCGCCGTCGGCTACCAACAGGGCGAAATACCGCCACAGGTATTTCGACAAGCCCAGCTCATCTATCAGACGGACCCACTGCCGCCACCCGTCAGCAGAAAACCACAGCTCCTCGGCGTCTGCAAGCACGACGCCCTTAAGTACAGCCCTATCCATCTCGTCGACATCCCTACACTCCCCCAGCCTCTCCACTAGCCTCCTCTCTGCAGGCCACAAGGCGCTGGCCTCGCCAGACGCCTTCAGGAGCGGCTTTGTCACGTCTGTAAAGCCGGCGAGACGTTTCGCCACCTCGCCACATTTCTCCACAAGTTTTTCTCTAAGCCTAATGGAGGCCACATCTGAAGTAGATGGAAATCTCACATTCGGCCCTTTCTCCAGCTTTCTGACAAATTCGTCAACGTCTACATCTAGCAACAAGACGTTTAGCAGTCTCGGCTCGAGGCTGACCACCCTCTTGAGGAAACACCAGGGACACAACTTCTCCCCCGGCGTAAACACTGCCTTCATGTGGGCCAACGCAACTTTATTTTTGAGCTCCTTATACCTTTCTTTGAGCTCCTCCTCGTCTTTAGCCTCTCCGGCTGCCCGCAGTATAGATCTCCCATATTCGTCTGTCTCATAAGTGTCGCCCTCTCTAGCCGGCAGAATTACGAGCGCCGGCATGATGCCGCAAGAGGTACAGTAGTCAAACCCCCTCCTGGACTTTTCGGGATATCCAACCCCCCTGCCGAAGGCACTTTCAGTCAATTTGCTGAGATTAAGTAAGGCCGATTGTTCCACTCTTACGTACTTCCGTCGAGCCATACGCTCGAGGAGCTCTTGATACTTCACGTCATATATAGTCCCGTCGGAAGCCTTATCCACCTCCACGACCTCTACGCGTAGCGTAAGTGGCGGCACCTCGTGGAACCCCGCCTCTTTAAATTCTCCCTTGTACACCTCGAACACCCTATCTACAAACCTCCACAAGAGGTCGCCTTTGGCCCCGGCTCTCGAATTCGCCAATTTTCGCGCCGCATCCCAAAGCTTTTTCCACCCCTCTTTAAACCTCTCCTCCAGGAATTTCCTCAGCTCCTTCCCCCCCAGAATTTCAGCCATATGGCTTTGTGGCGGCAGGGCCAGAGTGGCCCTCTCGGGAAACGCCGCGTAGGGAGGCAGCTTTAGCGCTCTAAACATCTCTCTACGCTCGTCGCTAAGATACCCTAACTCTTCGTACATCTTTCTCAGCTCGTCGCTAAGATAGACGTATTTCTCAACTCTCTCTAGCAACTCCTCTATATCTTTAGTAACCGCCTGCGATAACTGCGACTTGTATTTATCCCACCTGTCTCTAAGCCAGTGGTGGAAGATGGGGTTGTATCTCAGCGAGGGGGTTATGGCGACGTCTGGCCCTATCTCTCTTACTAGCGGCAGTATTGTGTACCACACCAACGCCGAGACCAGGTAGCTGGAAACCCACATGTCTCTTAGCTTCCTGCTGGCCCTAATGAACTCCTGTACCCCACCCAGGTCGATACCTACCAGCAGCCCGCCCTCTGAGACCCAGTTGAGGGCAGTGGCGGTGGCGTAATTGTGGTCAAACACCGTATGTGTAGGCACCCTAGTGTCTGCAGGCCCCGCGGGGAACCTGTCAACCCACAGAAGTTCGTACAAGGCGTAGAGCAATAGGTACCGCATACCCACGTCGCCAACATTGGCAAGTTTCTCTAAATCCCGCCAGTAGCCCTCCACATCGCCAAGCTGCTGTAGCGCAACCTCAAAAGCCGGGTTGACTACATTCTTTAACTTCACTTCCTTCACCATGAGAAAGCCTCTGATGTATCTATCGCCCATCAACATGCTTAAGACATATCTATCTACACTCGAGGCCAGGCGGTCGGCCTCCCTAACCACGCCGGGCACCCCCTCAAACCCCGCCAGCTTTCTAATAGCCTCAATAGCCCTCTCCTCGTGCCCCTCTAACTTCCATGGCTTGTCAGGAGGGTCGTGAAGCAACGCCGCAATTTTCAACCTCATTACGTCCAACCTCTCCATCATCGTGAACTCACGATGGCATATTTCACTAGCTTAAACCTACTGTATCCCACTGAAGTCTTGGCGCCCACCCCCCTGGCGAAGGCGTAGAGAACCGCCTTGTCCACAAGAGGCAAGTCCTTCGCGGCGACTTTCACCGAGCCCATGTCGCCCACGTGTATGTCTACATTAGGCCCCGGCTCGTCAGACGTCTTGATAGACCGGCCTGGACGTGCTAACAAGCCCTTGTTGTAATATATGTAACATCTGAACTTGACGCCTGGCGCAATAGTTAAAAACTGTATCGGCTTGGGCCTCACGTCGAGTTCGGTCTCGACGCCGGGGTAATGTGGCGTCAAAACGTCAGGCTCAAACAGCCTATCTCGGGCCTCAACTGGGTAGGCATCTGTCACGCCCACGAGTCCCATCCCCACTTTACTGGAGCCAAAAACTCTCTCGGCCTCTTCCTCCCCGGCTAGCTCCTCTAGGGCGCTGCGGAAAGCCCCCTTGAGAGTAGAGCCAGGGATGTAAGGCACGTTGAAGACGGGGTCAAAAGACAGCCCCACCTCAAACAAGATCTTACCAAAACTGCTCCCCACGCCCACGACACCCCTCCCCATGGACTCTATTTCACACTCCTTTACGCCATAGCCGTTGTTTAACAACGCGTCTTTAACTGAATCCAGGTGCTTTACAACTGGCCCAATGTGAGTTTTAACCTGCGCATTACAAAATTTTTCCAAAATTCTGCGCTTCTTGTTGTGATAACTCTCTTCCTCTTTCTTCCTCCCCCTCTTCTCTCCTCCCTTTTGCCGGCCCCCCTCCTCTTCGGCCTTTTTAAGAGCCATGGCGCAACCCGCCAGAGTTATGTACGACATCAGGTTCACGTCGGCAACATCCATCTCAACTGCTTTTGCACAAAACGGTTTGACGTATTCCTCACTCATGTCCTCTCGATGATTTTTATAATGCGTTTTATAGCCTCGTCAAATGCCGTGTCTATTAACTTATCTACCTCCTCCTTCTTGTAGACACCCATACGTTTAATCACAAACTCTCTCCAGTCATACGTCTTAAACGCAAGAATGGCTATACGATAATCGTTGTTAGCACGCTTGAGGGGTGTGAAGATTATTGGAGATTTTCTACGCTCTTTAGTTTGTCGTGGCAAGCCTAGAATCCATGTGTGATAATCTGCCGGACCTTTCCCCTGGCTGTCTTCTTCCCACTTTGTCTTCAACGTCGCGTTCCCAATTGCATGCAGCGCCTTTGAGTCAAAACGAAATGACTTGTCTACGACAGCTATGTGGTAGTATCCGTCTACCGGCGTCTCGAAAAGAGGCTTGTCATGCTCGGCGTTCACGTTTGGGTCATCTTTAACCAACTTCTCCGCCTCCGTTACACCCGCCTCAATAGCCTTTTTCAGGTTATTCTCTACTGTATTTACGTCACCCACGACCAGCTTGTTATATGTCAGCCGCTCATCACAGCAAACTAACCTGTTGCACCTAACGGCGAATTTCCCAAAGCCTCTAGTAGTCGCCTTACCCACGCCCCCCAGCGTAAGGGCCAACATTAGCGAACATACGGCAAATCGGTCGTATCCCTTATCTTCCCTCCTTCTATATAACAACACTTCAAACCTGCTCCCAGGTCCCAACGCCTTATCTGGATCGCCTAATTTCAATAGCCTCACTCGCGGTACCCCTGCATAGTATCCATATTTGCTGGTAATCTCAATTACTTGCTTCTCGACTTCTGACATGGCATCACGCCCCCCCTCTTTCTGTACGACAAGTCTATACAGTGAGCTAGTTTTAGTAGAACCCAAAACTCTTGACACGATACTGTCTGCAGTGTTGATGTCAGGAAACTTCCCCGTCGCCCTATATACTGCAGCCGCCACGAGCATCCTCGCCCACCACCTCCAGACGCCCTTTATGGAAGAAGGCCTTAACGTCTCGTAGCCACACGCATGATGCGTCCTTGCGTCATAACCCCCTATTAGCACTGGAGTTATAGCTTCAATCTTCAGCTGAGCCACCAGCTCTTTATTTAACAACTCCTCCTGTAGCCTATATAGGTCGTCTTGAGTCATGTCAATCTCTCCCTGGCTCCCATGTAGCTTCACACAACCGCTTAAACTCGATCAAAAACGGCCTCAACAACGGTAGAACTACATAACTTCTTCCCACCAACTCGTCTAACTCTTTTATTACCTCATCTATATTATCCATATTGGCGTTTTTCACAAACTTAAGCCTATGTAAATATTTCCATATTGCTTCAAACATGTATTCATAGTCCTTATTATCCTTCTTCTTGTCCCCCCTCTTGCTATATAGAAAGCTCAGGGCCGGGACTAGCCCCACCTCTTCGATAAGTTCACCCACCTCTCGGGCTCTAGACCGGAGCTTAGACCCCACGTTGTCCTTCTCCTTGTCTTCATCAATTTTCTTCTTTATCTCTAAGAATATCTCTATCGCCGCAGCTATGGGGTCTACGGGCTTAGCTGACATATTACAACGGGGTAATTCTCACAATTCCCTTGCCGATAGTCTCGTGGCCCCCCACGATGATGTAATGATTCAACTCCTTTAGCAACCCTAGGAACATATCCTTAACGCTTCTCGCCACGCCTTCTGCCGTCTCCTCTTTGACGACAAATCCTAACTTTTTGAGCGCCTCTAGGTACTTCTTGTCGTTAAATCCTTCGTCGTTAGGCTTCTCTTGTTTCTCGTCGTTAGACTTCGCTTCTCCTTGTTTCTCGTTACTAGGCTTCACTAAATCTTTCAGAAGTTTGGAGACGGGAGGCCTTTTGAACAACGCGACTGTGACGAATCTAGATCTGGCGGGGACATATTCTTCAGACCACAGGCCGCCTGTCTTTACAGTCTTTGTCTCCCTCTCGATTCTAACTCTAGCCATCTTGATCAACGCCCGGTTTACAACCTCTCTAGCCACGTCATCGCCTAGAATTAACAACGGCTTTTTCGGCTCGTCGCCTGGAGTCAACAGATTTTCCTCCCCATCGCCAACGTGGCCCTTCTTGCAGTCAAGCCAAAACTCTTCCATCAAAACCACCCTGTCATCCAAATTTTTCACTTTAACCACGTCGCAGTTCCCCACGCAGACACAGCCGTCGTCCTTCAGTTCAGACGACACTTGTGTCAAGTCTGAAACAAGTTTAGACAACCTCTGCGCCAAGTCTGGATTAAGCTGGCTAGAGGCAAGCTTCATGTAGAGCTTCACGTAGTCTAGAACTCTGCCGACTAGATAGGGCGAGGTGACGTAGGCGTAGACCCCCTTGAGGCTTCTCGCCGGTATTGCCGCCAGCACCGCGTCGAGAATGGCGACACTAGACTCAAAGGCCTCTTCCGGCTGCGGATCTGGCCCAAACAGTATGTTTGCCATCCGCAGCGCCTTGTCATAATCTTTGTATGTCTTTAGGTGGGCCCAAATTACGGCGGTCTTGAGGGCGCCCTTAAGGCTACTGGCATAGATAGTGGGGAAGCCGTGTTCATCCCTCTGTACAGGCAGATCCACAGTACCGCCACCACGGCCCACACCGACGTGGAGATTAGTAACAGCCTCTACTACGAGAAGGGAGCCGACAGTATACACTGGAGGAGACCCAACAATCGCCCCACCCCCCATAAGAACGTCGACAAACCCCTATTTAAACTTTTCGCAGAGCCACACCACTACAGCTAACACAAACAAAAACCAACACCACACATAAAGACACATCGGCACCCACACCGGAAACACCAAACCCAAGAAACCCCAGAATAGCCAAACCCTACCCTCTTTTCGAGATCCCCCTCGTTAGGCTGGATGTGGGAAGGGATTAACGAGTCTCGAAAGGGGGGTTAGAAAACGGCTTTTCGGTGTCCAGACGCCTTAGTGGCACTACATGTCTTTAACCCTCTTCTTGAGATTCATGGATACTAAACAAAAACTCGAACTCCCCTACAGAGGGAAGAGATGATCTTTCAACCCTCTTCTTGAGATTCAACCATTAAGTAAGAGAAATAAACGGGTATTTAAATGTTGTTTCAACCCTCTTCTTGATATGATGTGGAGAGAAGGGCTACTAGTATTCACACGATGTCAGTTTTTGATATATGTTTACCATCTTGAAAATTCTTCTATTATCGGAAGTATTCGAATCTCAAAGAGAGGATTGAAAGAGCAGTTATTGAAACATATTAAGTGTGCACATACTCTCGAAATCTCAATAAGAAGGTTGAAAAGCCCTCTCAGGACCAGCCTTCTCCACAAAACATTTGCGGTCGGCGGGAGATGTGTGGCGATGTGTAGCCGGCGTTGTTTGAAATAATTGGTAATACACTCTATACTAAAGAATGTGATGCATAAGGCGTTTGTGTTGACGGGACCTTTTCTACGCT
Organism: Pyrobaculum sp.; assembly: GCA_046293555.1. Taxonomy (GTDB): domain Archaea; phylum Thermoproteota; class Thermoprotei; order Thermoproteales; family Thermoproteaceae; genus Pyrobaculum. Next base: position 7,157 of record JBKBOT010000046.1, read on the forward strand.
GCGCGATGCCGCCATTCGACACTCCCACGGTGAGTAAGTTGATATCAGGCGAGGGGATGGCTGTACCAACGAGAAGTCGGCGGTATGTAATTTTTGAAAACCACGCTAAGTTTATTGTGTTTCTGTAGACAGGCTTACAGACCTCAGCCACGCTCTCGACAGCACATGGAGGCGTCTGATATTGATAGGCTTCCCGACACAGGCTAAAAATGGCCATCTGGAGCTCGTAGAAGGCGAGATAGATACCGCTG
>JBKBOT010000047.1:0-6795 GCA_046293555.1 Pyrobaculum sp.
ATGAGGTGGGTTGTCGACATGTTTATGTTAAGCCCAGAGGACGCCGCTAGGTACCTATGACACACGCCCCGGGGGCCATATGGAGGGTGTACATAATCGCCATGGAGTTTGGCGGATTGGCAGAAGCCGGCGGGTTGGGAAAGGCTGTACGTCAATACGCCGTAGGCCTAGCCGAGAGGGGTTATGACGTCTATGTGTTAATGCCTTCACACGGCCGCCACCTGGCCGGCGGCTTTGAGTTACGCCCCATAGATTTCGCCACATGTGGCGACAGGGTTGGGCTAGACGGCAAGCATTATCCCTACTGTATAGGGGCGGAGGTGGCTCTTGTGGACGGGGTGAAGGTGGTGATGTTTAAAGGCCTAGATTACGCCACGGGCCACATTTTCGACAGATGGGGTATTTACGAATATGTGGAGGAAAAAGCCGCCCTTCTGGCGAGAGCTGTGTCCGCCTTTGCGGAACGATACGGCTTGCCGGACTTAATACATATAAACGACTGGCCCACAGCGCTGGCTGGAGTAGCCCTTAGAGATCTCGCAGAGAGAAGAGGGCTGGCGGCGCCGCTGGTGTTCTCCATCCATCTGTCTTGGGATTACTCCTTCCCATGGCATTACGCCACGTGGGCCGGCCTAACCGACGGCCCCCATCCCACATGGCGCGTCTGTTGTCACCAGTGGGAGTGGCACAGCGCGGTATGGAATAGCGTAGGCGGCAACGTGGAGAAATTTGGCGTAATTGAGGCAGATCTAGTGGCCACAGTGAGTTACGGCTATATGGAAGAGCTGTTGAACAAACATGGGAGGTGGCTCGCCGAAAAGACATGTGTGGTCTACAACTCCACAGACTGGTCCATCAAGGAGGTGGAGGGCACTTACGACAGGTGGGAACTCGTAAGAGAGGTGGAAAAGTTGGGCGTTGTGGGCAGCCTAGATAGAGGCGGGGAGTTATTTCTCGCCGTGGGGAGACTCACCTCGCAGAAGGGGCTAGACGTTGCGGTAAGAGCTTTAGACCACAGCCCCAGCTCTAGGCTGCTCATATTGGGGATGCCCGCCAACGACTGGGGTTATGAGGAGTACCTAAGGGGGCTGGTGGCGGCCAGGCCGGGAAAGGCCGCGCTGACTACAGCCAGGCTAAGCCCAAGGCTCTACAAGGCGCTTCACCATGTGGCCAAGGCGTTGGTGATGCCATCTAGGTGGGAGCCCTTCGGCATTTCTGCAATAGAGGCTATGGCGGTGGGGACTCCCGTCGTTGCCACAAGGGTAGGCGGGCTCCCAGAGGTGGTAGACGGGATGGGGGTATTAGTAAGCCCGGAAGATGTGGAGGGACTTGGCAGAGTTATGGAGGAGATAGCCACTGGGAGATATGTATTGCCCCCAAGAGAGGAGGTGGCAAGATATGTAGACAACAAGTTCCGCTTGGGACATACAGTAGACATGTTGACACAGTGTTATGAAAAAGCCAGACGTTTTGCTTACTACAGGGCGTTAAGTCCGGCATAAAAATTTAAGAGTATGTCCAGAATACCACATGGTAAGAATTGCCGTAATTCCAGTGGGGGGCGAGGCCGTTAGGCTCAGGCCCTTAACTCTAGAGACCTCCAAGGCGATGATTAGATTTCTCAACAGGCCCCTAATAGAGTTCTCGCTTTTATACCTAAGCCAGCAGGGAGTTGAGGAGTTTTACTTCGGGGTGAGGGGTTATCACAACTATCGAGACGTATATGACTACTTCCGCGAGGGGAGGTGGTTTGTTGTAAAATACGGCAGAAACATCAGGGTTAGATACATGCCTAGAGTGGAGACAAGGGGAAACGCCGAGGCTATCCTCACCACGTTAGAGTACTACGGCATAAAAGAGCCGGTGTTGGTAATACAGGGTGACAACATCTTTACGCTAGATGTGAGGAAGATGTATGAACTCCACAAGTCTAGACAGGCCTTTATCACCATAGCTCTCAAAGAAGAGACGGGAGACCTCAGCGAGTTTGGAGTGGCCGCCCTAAATGAAGACATGAGAGTTGTCAAATTTGTAGAGAAGCCCAAGAGGAGAGAGGAGGCGCCAAGTAGCTTGGTAAATACTGGAATTTACCTACTTTCAGAAGATTTTGTAAGTTTCTTCAGGGGGGAGGTGGGACAGAAGTTATACACAGAGGGGAGGCTAGATTTCGGAAAAGACGTGATACCCACGGCGATAGAGTCCGGCCTCCCCGTCTATGGGTACCCCACAGGCGACTACTGGTTTGACATAGGTACCCCAGGACGTTATCTCAAGGCGGTACAAACTCTCCTAAGGCGGTTAGGCGCCCACGAGCTTGAAGCAGAGGAGATAATACCTAAAATATACGTACAGGGAGTGAGCGAACAGTCTAGAGAGCTTAAAGAACGCCTCCGTGACCACATCGCCGGGGGGGCAATCAAGGCGGAGGGCCCCCTGCTTGTTGGGAGACATGTACACATAGGTAAAGACAGCTATCTAAAAAACTCTGTAATAGATAACTACGTCATTGTGGGAGAGAAGGCATCTATAGAAGACTCTGTGGTGATGGACAGATCCTACATAGGGAAAAATGCCGTAGTTAAAAGCTCGATAATAGGGCGGCATGTATATATAGGCGAGGGGGCGGTGGTGGAGGACTCTGTAATAGCTGACGACGTGACTATTGGCGAGGGGGCATACCTAAAGAAGACAAAAGTGTGGCCACACAAGAGGATAGAGGGGGGAGTGAGGCTAGAGAGCTTTATCTTAATCTAACAACGTAGGTAGTTTAAAACGGCGAGGACTATAAAGACGGCCTCCTCGGCCCTAATGGCCTCTACCCCCTGGCCTGGGGCAAAGTTTATCAAAACTCCCGGCGGCTTGAGTCCCTCTTTTTCAAAAATCTCGTCTACCCCCAGCCGAGGCCCCCCAAAAACTACCAACGTCTTTTCTCTAACTACAGGCTTAACCTTACATACACTCTCCCCCTCTCTCCCAGTCAACACCACTGAGCTAAAGCCCTCGGCCAGATTTCTCAACGCCCTCACCTCTACCCCAAAGCCCCAGTAGGTGGGAGGCGGGCCCCTGTATACAGACGCCCTGTAGGTATCCGGCCTGCCGGTAGGCGCCTCTATTCTCACCATAAGCCTAGTCCCCACTGGATGCGGCTTAGGCACCTTTGCGTATTTCCCCCCACCTATATACACCAGGGAGTAGTACCCATCCCACCTCTCCACCACGCCCTCTCTTATCTCGCCCACTTTAGGCTGCCGGGGGGCAAGATGGCTGGGGATCTTCAACGGCGGCAGGAGGCCAGCTAGCCTAAGTCTGCGATCTAGCTTAAAGACCTTCTTTCTGAGGTAGGGAGGGGTCACTAGGTACTCCAACACCGTCTTGGCGAAGTCTATCTCCTCCACCAGCGGCCTGCCGTAGTGATAGATAATGACCTTCTCTACCTTAAAGATGGCGGCCGCCCTCGCCAGGTAGCCTAACTTCCTGACTTTACTCGCCTCATCGGGGGCTTCAGAAAGAAAGTCGTGAGGTACGGCGACTGAAAACACCTATTTTTTCTTCTCTTCTTTCTTCTTTTTCTTTTCTTTTTCTTCTGTCTCTACGCCCAACTTTTTTGCTTCCTCCTCAGTAGTCATGAAGAGAGAGGTCCTCTGCCTCCCGCCCATGACAGCTAGAATACCTCCTCTTATATAGTTTACTTGCCTAAAACCTCTCTCAACGCTGGGTACATTTCTAACATCTGTTCACGCATTACCAACGAGTAGTACTGTAGGGCTATCTCCACAAGTAGTATAAGCCCAACGCCGCCGCCCCACACCCCCAGTATGTTGCCAAGCGCCGCAAAGGAGCCGGCAATAAACCCGCTTGTGATAGTCAAGGCGTTTATTGGCCTCTCCAGGATTTTGGCTAGAACTTTTTCGCTATGTCTAAACCCGGGCACATGGAGTTGCGACCGGGCAAACTGCCTCGCCTGATCTTCCGCGCTGAGGCCAGCTAGTTGCACCCAGATCCACGCAAAGGCTATAGCCAAGGCGACATAAATCAGGTAGTGAAGTACTAAAGCCGCCACGTCGTAGATATATCTATGCGGCAAGAAGATCACATGAACCACGGCAGTTACCACAGGGTTGTTTTGAGCGAAGGGGAGTAACAACTGCCCTACTAACAACAGGGAGTAGGTAGTGAAGATTATGGGGAGGACAGAGACATAGACAAATCTAAGCGGTATGGAGAACTTAACTCCCCCATACTGGCCTGCGGCCACAGGTATGTTTACCCGCATCATCTCTAGGTAGAGTATGACATACCCCAACGTAATTGTGGCCAGAAGGCCCATGATGTCTGGCAGATATGTGACTCCCTGCTGGTCTGGAGGGTAAAACGGCCTATTTATCAAGCCCACGAGGGCCGTCGTGTCGCCATTTGTAAACAGCTGGTATAACGCCACCCCCAGCGCGGGGAGTAGACCCACCACATGGCCCACGTTATTTATATCTACCACCACGTCCCAGGAAAAGAGGTTTAGAAACATCTGCCTAGAGACGCCGAGAAAGATTATCAAGCTTATAGCGCTGCCGATACCCCACCCCTTAGACACGAGGTCATCTAGCAGTATTATGATCAAAGTGGCTACCAACAGCTGTAGAACGATGAGGAGGCCCCCCAGCGGCGTCACGTGGCCGAACTGCCCGGCTAAGACATACGCCACGGCCTCCACTGCCGCAATGCCCAACGCGGTCCATTTTAACAAAAGTGTGAACTTAAGGCGGTCTTCCCTCTTGTTTAGATCTAGGTTTATCACCCCGGAGAAGACCAACACTTCTAGCAAAATGCCCGCAATCACTATGGGGCCAATACCTAAATGCGCCAAGGTGCCGTAGGCAGTGCCAAAAATTATGGAGAGAAGCTGCTGCAACTGTGGCGCCGCCAGCTGTTCTGGCCTCGAGACGCCGTAGAGAGGGGTGATGGTCATCAGGATGTAGGTAACAGCCACTACTGCAGTCCAGAAAAGCCTGCGTGAAAACGGCAGCCTGCCGGAAGGCCGCGAGACTGTGGGGAGAAATGCTAGCATTATTGCACTACCCGCACCTCCCCGCCGGCTTTAGACACCTTCTCTATGGCGAGCCTGCTTGCAGACGGCGTGTATACCACTAGGGGTATGTCCACCTCCCCACCTCCCAGAAGCTTGTTAAAACCGAGGTCACGTATGTCCACAACAGTCCTGCCGCCCTCCTCTCTTGTCTTTCCCCCCCTCTTGAGTTCTCTAACTATCTCCGCCAGCGCCCCCACGTTTATGGGTCTCTGCTCTCTGAAGCGCGGTGGCTTAAAGCCGTGTTTTCCATAAAACGGCCACCCGGAGCCACTTTCTCCATATTTCATCACAAAAGACCACTTGTGTTTATGAAACCCCACCATGCCCTTACCTCCAGAACTCCCGCTTTTTCTATGCTGCCCCACTCTCCCCCATCCATGTGTCCTACTTCCACGTCTGTATTTTGTCAAGCGTTTAAAACGACGAACCATACTAAATGCCCCAACCCCAGCCTAATTTAAATTTTTCTATTTCGGATATCCAAACCTTTTTAACGTCTCTGGGGTTCTGAAAGCCAGCGCCGCCGCTCCCACAGCCACCTCGTCGTCGCCAAAAGAGGCCTGCGTGACTTCTGGCTTCCTCACGCCGAGGTATTTCCCCAGCCTTTTCTCTAGCTCTACGCCCACCACGTCCCAGTTATGTAAAGCTATAGAGCCCCCCACTACTAACAGCTCGGGGTCGTAAGCTGCCGTCACGGTGGCGACGCCAGCGGCTAGGGCGTCTAGCCACATGTCTAAAAACTCCCTAGCTCCCACATCGCCGGCCCTATATCTCCCGAATATCTCTGCCGGCTCTAGCTCTACGCCATACGCCTCCTTATATAGACTAGACATGTGGGCCCCACCCACATAGGCCTCGAGATGTCCCACCCCGCCGCAGCCACACCGTCTGCCAGACTTAAAGTTAATCACCGCGTGGCCCAACTCGTGGGCGTTGCCGTCTTTCCCCAAAAGCAGGACCCCATTTACCACAGCCCCCACCCCCACCCCTGTGGATAGAGTTATGTACACCAAGTTCTCCACGGGGTGTCTAAAGACGTATTCTCCCCACACTGCGGCCACGCAGTCGTTAGCCACAACTACAGGCTTTCCAAACCGCTTCAGTGGCTCTACTAGCGGAAACTGTCTGGCGGGAGAGTTGGGGGAATTCACCACCCACCCCCTCTTTAAGTCCAGAGGACCAATGGAGCCCACCCCAATTGCGTCAAACTGCCAGCCTTCCACTACTTCAGAAATGTCGGCAACTGGGTTTACCCCAGTTCTGATCTTAGCCCGCCTCCACGCCACGCCGCTTTTGTCTACCAACAGCGCCCGCGTCCAGGTGGCCCCCACGTCAATACCTAAATACAGAGCCATGTATAACTCATAAAGGGGAAATAAATTCTTTAGTCTATATATATCTATATTAGAGCTATGTAAACAAAACTATTTAAATATATGAGGTAGAGAACATATGAGCTACAGAGGGTGGTTTTACGCCCTAAATCCCTTTCTCGAAAATATACTAGCCGTAATAAGACGTGGAGTAGAGCTCTCCGGCCTCCCCATAGAGCTCTACGAGACGTTGGCAAGGCCAAAACGAGTCCTAATTGTAAACATCCCAGTTAGAACTAACGGAAAGCTCCAGTACTACGAGGGCTATCGTGTCCAGCATAACGACGCCTTGGGTCCTTTTAAGGGTGGTGTCCGTTTTCATCCTGAGGTTACTCTTGC
>JBKBOT010000048.1:0-6323 GCA_046293555.1 Pyrobaculum sp.
CCAAGTGATGACAAGGAGGTTTGTAAAAACATTACCGAGAATTATGGAGATAACCCGAGGGTTCATAGGAACACCTTAATCTTCTTGTGTGCAAAAAGCTCGGCGCGGGGAAGTTTTGACGACTCTTTGAGAAAAAAGATCGCATGGGAAGCCATACAGAAGGACGAGTCACTTACATTAACGGAATCCCAGAAGAGGGAAGTAAAAGAGAAAATAGATTCCTTAAGTAGGGAAGTTAAGAAGAGGATAAGAGAGTTGTATAGGACTCTATATCTCCCCCAGAAAGAAGGCTTTGAGGAGATAGATATGGGTATGCCTGAGGTAGGTGCACCCACAAGTTTAGATGTCGAAATTTTCGAGAAGCTCGATGGAGAAAAGATAGCGACTAGGATCGATCCGAGCTTTCTGCTAGAGAGGTATATCAAGGGAAGGGATTATGTATACGTGAAGAGCCTACTTGACTCTTTTTACAATACTCCAGGAAATCTGATGATAACCTCAGACGATGTTCTCAAAAAATGCATAAGAGAGGGTGTGGCTGAGGGTAAATTTGGCTACGGCATTCTAGAGGGCGAAAAGCCTGTCTGTAAGTACTTCAAAAGCGATTTCACCCCGGAGATAACAGATGACAGCATTTTAATACGGCCTGAATTATGTGCCACTGGGGGAGAAGAGGACTTACAAGGTTTTATCAGGGTGATTAAAGAGGCATCAACTCTAGATGAGCTCGAAAAGGCGAAAATGCGAATACCATGGGATAAGTTAACCCAAGAGCAGAAATCCGCCTTGGAAGATGAAATAAGTGAGAAGTCGCAGAAAATAAGAGGGGAAAGGGGATACAGATCCATACACCTAGTGTTACGAGCCCCTCCAGGGAAGCTTTCGAACATAGTAAGGACGGTTAATTATTTAAGCCAGAAATTTAAAGTAGTAAATGTAAGAGTTGACATCTCTGCTATGGAGGGAAATATAAGACCTGAGGAGTATGAGGAAAAAATAAAAGAGGCCATCGCCCAATCGCAGATGGAAGTAGAGAAAGAAGAAATCGGCTAACATCCAGCTTGCATGACAGCTTAAGATTGCTCAATGGGGGGTTTGCCAACCCCAAGGACTGTCGGCCTCTTGTGGCTGGGGGTTTTACTCGGCTCTGCCGCCGTGGGGCTAGGCCCTCTTGAATTGTGTCCTGGGGCGGGTCGTTGGGTCTAGCTTCATATGGGGCGTTTCCCAAAAGCCGTGTGGGGCCCCTTGTTTGGGGGCTGGTTGTCTCCGTTTGGGGTGTTCCGCTGTCTGTTGTTTTGAAGTTCTTTGGTGGCTAACGTTCTTTGGGCTTGTCGCGCTCGTGACCTGGGTTCAAACTCCGGCGGCGTCTTCTGGTCACGGCCTAATTTTTCGTCTTGATTTTTAACCCCGAATTTCTTTTCGATGTGGTTTTTTGGTAGAAATATTTAAATATTCAAAACATATTTCGAGTCATGACCGAACTAAAAGGCCCATATCTGGGAATGAAAATCCCGGAGGATATGTGTTTCAACACGGATGAGGGCCAGAGATGTTTTAAAGACTATAAGGGCAGGTGGCTGCTTTTGTTTAGCCACCCGGCTGACTTCACGCCGGTGTGTACCACGGAGTTTATCGCATTTACCAGAAGGTACGAGGAGTTTAAGAAGAGGGGCGTCGAGCTGCTGGGCCTCAGTGTAGATAGCGTATTTAGCCACGTGGAGTGGAAGAGACAAATAGAACAGACATTTGGCGTAAAGATACCGTTCCCCATAGTGGCCGACATGGACATGAGGGTGGCGTCGCTCTTTAACGCCATTCCGCCTGGCAACCACCTCACGGTGAGAGTTGTGGCGCTGGTCGACCCAGACCTCACGCTGGTCTGGTTTGCCGCATATCCATACACCAACGGGAGAAATATCGACGAGATATTGAGGATAATTGACGCAATACAGTTTACCTACAGACACGGCTACGCCACACCCGCAGACTGGAGGCCGGGCATGCCCGCCATAGTGCCGCCGCCAACTACAGTAGAGGCGGCTGAGAAGAGGGTCAAGGAGCCTGGGATAAGCTGCAAGACCTGGTGGTTCTGCGAAAAGGCTACGGCCTAAACTCCCAGGTTTTTATCCGTACCACCCCCCGTTTACTTCTATAAAGGCCCCCGTTATATACGAGGCGGCGTCGCTAACCAAAAAGGCCACCACCTCGGCGATTTCCTCCGGCTTTGCCGCCCGCTGTAGGTATACCGTGTTGGCTGCCCACTGGTGGATATCGCCCGTCTTCGCCTTCTGGTGGAAGGGCGTGTCCACAAGCCCCGGCAGTACTGCCGCCAACCTGATCCCCCTCCTCCCCAGCTCTTTTGCCAACGCCCTCGTGAGGCCCAGTAGCCCCGCCTTAGCTGCGGCGTAGGCAAATGCCCCCCTGCCGCCTCCCGTATTGGCCGCCACAGAGCTGACGTAAACCACCGCCCCTCTGTCCATCAGTGGGACAAATAGCCTCGTGGCGATGTAGGCGCTAGTTAGGTTTAAGTCAACTATCTGCCTCCAGTAGTCTAAGTCAGACTCCTCTAGTGTCCTCCTTTCGGGGAGGCCGCCGGCGTTTGCCACCAGGGCGTCTATCTTGCCGAACTTACGTCTCACCTCTTCGGCGAATTGCCGCATTTCCTCCCAAGAGGTGGCGTCTGCCCTGTAGGCAAGGGAGCCGGGCGCCTCGGCTGCCACCGCCTGGGCTTCCCTCTCGCTTTTTAGATAGGTGAAGGCCACCCTGTAGCCCCTCTTGGCTAGTGCCCTCACCGTGGCGGCCCCAATGCCGGTAGAGCCCCCGGTCACAACCGCGGTGGGCATGTAAGAACGTGTTGGTATATATATATATGATAGGGTGGATATATGTACGTCGCCGGGGTGGACCTAGCTGTGGCTAGACCCTCCGCGGTGGCGGTAATGCGGGGCTGCGAGGCGGCGGCGCTGACTTGGGCCCGCGGCGACTGGGAGATAGTGGAGGCGGCGGCCCCGGCGGCCGTGGTGGCGATAGATGCGCCTCTCTCTCTGCCGCCGGGGGGCAGGGGGTTGAGAGATGTGGAGAGAGAACTACGGCGGCTGGGCTATAGGCTGTTGCCGCCGCTCATGGGCTCTATGAGGAGGCTCACAGAGCGGGGGATCAGGCTCAGCAAGATGTTTGGCGTCGAGGTAATTGAGGTGCACCCCCTCACCAGCCTGAAGGCCATGGGCCTTACGAGAGGCGACTTGGCAGCTCACTACGGCGTCAAGTCTAGAGACTTGGTAGACGCCATAGCCGCCGCCCTGACGGCGCTGGCGTATCTAGAGGGGGGGTTCGTGAGGTTCGGCCCCTTTGTCCTGCCCACTAGGCGGGTCTGCCTCTAAAACGTCTTAGAGAAAAAGCTGTCTCTTTAACTCTCCCCAGCGCCAGGTCGGCGGCCAGCTTGCCTAGGGCGGGGCCGTAGGTCCACCCCAGACGGCAAGCGCCGGTGGCTACCACCACCGCCCCCCACCTCTCTACCACGGGGAAGCCGTCTGGCGTACATGGCCTGTAGCCCACAGCCATATCCATTACCTCAAAGCCGCCGAGTATCTCCCTGGCTCTCTTCAGCACCTTTTGTGAGGGGCTGTGATCCCCCGTGGCGTCTAGGTCGAACCGCCCTGTGACTTTAGTCCACCGGGCTAACGGCACTACGGCCACGCCTTTAGTCATGTCTATAAACATGCCTCCGGCCTTTGCGGAGGTCCTAAAGCCGTAGCCCTTGAGGGGCGCCACGGGGACGCCGAGTCTTCTGGCCCACCAGCCGGCGGCAATAATCACCACGTCGCCGCCCACCACGCCGCCGTCTTTAAGCCACACCTCTCTTCCAGCCACCTCTCTCGCCTCTCCTCTTATCACCATGACGCCGGCGAGCTCTCTCTCCATCCTCTCGACGAAGTCCTCTGTGGAGAGTCTAGCCGCGTCTAGATAGACGAGGGCCTCCTCGCCGCGGTAGACGCCGGCCTCTACTCTAGGCGCCAGTGGGTCCCTCCTGGCCTCTTCTAGCGCCTTCCCCACGTCTACCCCCAGCTCGTGGAGTGGCTCCTCGGCGTACTGGAAGTCGTTTTTCTCCTCGGCCATCGCCCTGTATTGCCTTCTCGAAAAGTCGCCGAGCCACCTCACTGCTTCCCACATCTCTCGGGGGGGCTGACGGTCTAGCGTCTTGAGGAGCGTGTCTAGCCACCCCCAGTCCCACGTCTTGACTCTAGCCTCGCCGCGGAGCGCCATGGAGAGATATTGCAGCACGTAGCGCCTGGTGTTTATACGGTTGATGACAAACCGCGTGTATTCTAAAATCCCCGCGGCGGCCTTGGACCACTCCCCCAGGTCCCCCCGCTCTATTAACACCACGTCGACCCCCCCTTGTTTTAGAAAAAAGGCGGTAAACATGCCCACAACCCCACCACCGACAACCACAGCCCTCATGTGGACATGTCATGTCACTATATTAAATTTGTTGACATAACGCGAAAACGGAAGCCCGGCGCCACTTGGCGCATCGACACATAAAAGCCCTGTTAAATACCAGCTAGGCTGGCTGTAGTTACGGCAGCTGTGGCAGCGGTTGTGGCGTTTCTGGCCTAAAAAGCCAGAGGCGGGGGGCTTTGAGGCTAGCCCCCTTTGCCTAAAGCCCGGCGATAAGATGGGAGATGGAGCTGGGGTGGATTGCCGCCGGCGCCTGGGGACTACGCAATGCTCAAAACGGCCCTCTTGTGGCCACGGCTTACTCCACCACCGTGGGCAACAAAAGCTATACCACCATCTGTGGGGAGACTGTTTGTCGGAGAGAGGTAGAAGAAGCAAGAGAGAAGGAAGAACTCGTCATGAGGCTGATAGGCGAGAGGCCTCCAAAGGCTGAGATTGTGGGCAGATGTAGACACCTAGGCAGAGGGGGGGAGATAATACGTGTGTCAGAGCTGTCTCCTCTGTTGGCAGAGGTGGTGAGACAGGCGGCGGGGGAGCTAGACATCGCTATGTTTATCTGCCTACGTGGCGACTTACCGCTGTGGGCCGGGGGAGAGATAGGCGGGGCGGTCTCGATTAGATATTGGCTAAACGCTATACACATCGGCGACTACAACGAGACAAGATATAGAGAAGTGCTAAGAATAGCAAAAGAGGTCTTTTACACGCGGTTGCCCACGCCCAAGGCGTGGGCCCCCTCCTCCACGTTCAGATATGTAATAGCTCCCGTCACCCACCAAACCCACCTCGTGACACGTCTACCTCCGATGCCGCCATAGAGGTCAGAGCCCCATTTGGCTAACACACATCAAAGCTCCCTATCGCCGTCTTTCCAGACTTACACACCGCCCCGGAGGTTTATAACTACGGGCAGGTTTTCGCCATAATATAATAACGGCTTGTCTTATAGAACTCTTAAATATTCCTCCCCCATTTATGTCACTAGAGCTTTCCAGGGTGAAAACTTGGATTGACACAAAGAAGAGGGTGTTGGCCTTATATGACGGGCGTTATAGACATCTACCTCGAAAAAGAAGGCGCCTCTGAAGGGGAAGTCGTGATTGAGTATTGGGATGGGGACTACTCGAGACGGTTGTAGTCAAATCCGGCGAAGTAGGCACACCCCAATTTCCTGGAAGTAGACCGAGGCATCCTTAGACCGGCAAAAGGCGCCAAGATTAAATACCTCAAGAAGATTAGGTAAGAGTTTTACAAACCTTTTTCTGACTTAATGATAGATCTCCCACATAGGGTAAAAATCGGGATGAGGCTAAGATAACGGCGTCGTATGGTGAGGCTTTGTGGCTACCTGCGTCTGATATTTCTGCTCTTTTGGGCATGGCCCCTCCCCCGTTCATTGTTCGTGGGGGTTATTGGGGGCCTTATTAACCGCAGAGGCTAACCCATCTTAAGAAGCCAGCTACTCAAGCCCCTGCCTCTGATAGCCGCCATAGAGACGTGAGAAAGATTCCCCAACGAAAACTTCTTAATCCCCAAAAAATAGGCATTTTGGGAATTCTACAAAACAGGCTGAACGGAGTTGATAACTCCTCCGCGAAAAAACTAGGGCCAGATTGCCATAATGGGGACGTTATAATATTTGTCCTCCTCTCTTATGAGATAGGACCGGTACTCATAATAAAGCGGGTAGTAAGTCACATAAAGGTCTGCATCGTATTCAAGTAGTGTAAAAGAAACAAACGTATCGATGCTTCCACTGCCTATATCTAGGCCGACAGAAAGCGCCGAGACTACAGCGGCGATGGCTGGATGAATTCTAGCCGCGACAGCGCCTACAGGTATTGCGATTCCAAAATAACGAC
>JBKBOT010000049.1:0-6151 GCA_046293555.1 Pyrobaculum sp.
GGACCATAAGAGATACGGCCATAGTGACTGCGCTAGAGAGAATACACCAGACGATGAGGACAAGAGGGTGGATCTAGTCAACTGTAGGCGCCATTAGCTCTATCAGCTCTTTGGGGCACTCTCTTTCTATGGTTTTTTCAGCCTCTTCTCCCACCTGCTGGGTGACAAGCCCCTGTTTGTATAGTTTATGTAGTTGATACAACGTCCTACACTTTAGGGCCAGCTGTATGTTAAACTTCTCTGCAGCTGCCTTAAGTCTGGGGTCTGCCAGGTAGTACACTAGAATAGACCATGTTTAAAAGAATATTATTTTTACCATGGCCCTTCAGGACTATCTAGAGGCGCTAGCCTACGTGGCACCTGGCGTACAGACCACGATATCTCTAGCCCTGTTGTCTTTCGCCATAGGCATGACCCTAGGCTCGCTCTTGTTACTTGTGAGATTTTTTCTTCCAAATCCGCTCTCCTGGATAGCTATGGCATATACGGAGGCCTTCCGCGGGACCCCCCTGTTGGTACAGATATTTATAGTGTATTTCGGCGTGGGGGGTTACCTAAAGGGCTATGGGATAAACCTAGACCCGTTTACCGCCGGCGTGATCGCATTGGGGCTAAACAGCGCGGCTTATCAGGCCGAGATATATCGCTCGGCTGTACAGGCGATACCGGTGGAGCAATACCTAACGGCGGAGGCATACGCCTTTTCAAAAACACAGACGTTTCGCTATATAATCCTGCCGCAAGCCTTGAGAATCGCCCTGCCGGCCCTTATGAACGAGCTTGTGTTGTTAATAAAAGACTCCTCCCTCGTGGCTGTAATTGGCGTCTTTCCACCAGACATATTTAGGAGGGCGGATTACTTCTCGGCGTCGCGCTTTATGTACTTCGAGGCCTACATGGCCGCCGCCACCGTGTACTTCATATTGTGCTACACAATGGTGGCAATAAGCCGCGTCATAGAGCGTAAATATGCAATACCTGGATACCTGAGACGTGGCGTGATCTAGACATAAATACTGGGGGATGTTCTCCCACATGAAGGCCACGCCTCAAGAGATGTCCCGCCTATGCCCGCACTATCTGTGAGAGATCTCGAGGTGGCATACGGCGGCCTGGAGGTGGTGAGGGGGGTGAGCATAGATGTGGAAAAAGGCGAAAAGGTGGCGATAATGGGGCCCTCAGGCTCTGGAAAGTCTACATTCTTGCGGTCTTTAATCTGGCTCGTAAGGCCCAGGCGGGGACGTGTGGAGATAGATGGGGTTGAGGTAACTGAGAAAACTCTACATCAGGTCAGGCGGAGAGTGGGGTTTGTCTTTCAGCACTACAACCTGTTCCCCCACCTCAAGGTGGTAGACAACATAGTCCTCCCCCTGGCGAAGGTACACAAAATGCCGAGAGGGGAGGCGACGCGGAGGGCGTTAGAGGCTTTAGACCTCGTGGGGCTGCGGGAGAAAGCTACGGCATATCCGCTACAGCTCTCCGGCGGGCAACAACAGAGGGTAGCCATAGCGAGGGCTTTAGCCATAAGGCCCGCCTTGCTTATGTTAGACGAGCCCACCTCCGCGCTAGACCCAGAGCTTGTGGAAGAGGTGCTACAGGTCTTGAGGGATATAGCCAGGGGCGGCACCACCATGTTGATTGTCACCCACGAGATAGACTTCGCGGCAGATGTGGCAGACAGGGTGGCGTTTTTCGAGGGCGGGAGGATTGTAGAAATGGGGCCAGCCGCCGAGGTGCTCTACAGACCCAAGTCAGAACGGCTACGGCAGTTTCTAAAAAGAATTCATAAATAGAAATTATCTCTTCTGTGTACATAGCCTGCACCCGCGACTGTTACGACACCTGTATCTTCGAGGTTAGACATAGAGGCGGAGTTGTGGAAAAGCTGGCGCCAGTAAGAGACATGCCCACCCTTGGCTTTACTTGCGCCAGGGGTGCAGCCGACTTAAAGAGAAGAGTCTCTCCGGCCAGGGCAAAACGCCCCCTCCTCCGTGGCGAGCGGCAGAGAGTAGAGGTGAGCTGGGGCAGGGCTCTGGAAGAGGTGGCCGCCAGGATGCGGGGAGAAGAGCCACACAAGATCTTACATGTAGATTACGACGGAAATCAGGGGCTTTTGACGTGGTACTACCCCGCCAGGCTTTTCAACGCGCTGAAGACAGCCTCTACCGACTACTCTATCTGCAGCAGGGAGGGCAGCGAGGCCATAAAACTACACTGGGGCCGCTCCTATGGCGCCATGCCGGAAGATCTGGCCAGACGGCCGGTGGTCTTCTGGGCTCTAGACGCCGCGGTTTCTTTTATCCACGGCTGGGTTTTAGCAAAGAGAAACAAAACCGCGGCGGTAGATATCTGGCGGAGCGTCACGATGAAAAACGTAAACCTCCCCGTCTTGGTGAGACCTGGCACCGACGTGGTGCTAGCCCTGGGGATAGCCAGAGAGATAATCGACAGGGGGCTCCACCATAGGGAGTTTGTGGAGAGATATGCCCACGGCTTCCCACAGTTTGTTGACTATGTGGAAAGATTCACCCCTGAATACGTCCAGAGGGAGACGGGGGTGGGGAGGGAGACTTTCTACAAGCTGGTGGAGTTCTACCTAGAGAAGCCCGTCACTGTGATAGGCCTCGCCATAGGCCGTACTGAAAACGGCGGCGACGCCGCCAGGGCTATCTCCCTGCTACACGCCCTGTTGGGAGATCCGGAGGGCTTTTATTACTCCAACTCGGGGGCGTGGGGGATAGATTTTGACTACCTCAGGGGTCTCCACCTCTCTGGCCCCAGCAGGGTGGTGCCCATGGGCCTAGTGGGGACGTTTATAGGGGAGTTCCGCCTTGTTTACGTCTGGAACGCAAACCCTGTGTTAACTCTGCCTCAAGGCCATAGGATAGCCACGGCGGCGGCAAGAGGGGACATAACTCTCGTGGCACACACGCCCTTTCTAGACGAGACCGCAGAGGCGGCACATGTGGTCCTGCCGGCGCCCATCTATCTGGAGAAAGACGACGTGATTTACAGCTATTGGCATAACTACCTTATTTACAACACGGCGGTGGCAAAGCCGCCGGGAGACGCCATGGCCGAGACATGGGTGGTGAAAAAACTCGCCGAACTTCTCAACCTGGAGAGCCCATTAGTGAAAGAAGACCCCTGGCGGGCAGTAGATATAGCCATACGAAACACCGGGGTGACGCTAGACGTCCTCAGAGAGAGGAAAATTGTGGCCCTCCCGCCTCCCGACTACTATAGGTTCAACACGGCGACGGGCAAGGTGGAGTTCTACAGCGAGACGGCCGCCAGAAAGGGCCTACCCCCCCTGCCTGTATACAAGCCGCCGCCAGAGGGCTACTACGTGTTGACTTTTGCCCCCTCGCCTCTGTACACCAACTCGCAGTTTCGCGAGACTTACGGCGAGCCGCCCCCAAGAGTGAAAACAAGCCCGGAGGACTACCCAGGCCCCTGCGTCGTGTTATATAACGAACATGGCGAGGTGGTAGTAGAGGCGGAGGCAGACCCCACAGTCCCCAGGGGGGTCATAGTCTATATGGGCATTGGAAAAGACAGAAGGGGGCTGCCCATAAATGCGATCGCCAGGGGGGAGCCGGGGCCCTACGGCGGCACCCCCAAGCTTTATACCACCTACGTAAAGATGAGGCCATGTTAGTAGACAGCCACGTCCACTGCCACCAGTTCCCCCAAGAGGAGCTAGAGGGGTACAAAAAGGAGTGGGCTCTAGTCTGTGTTTCTGACGACCTGCCCTCATCTAGAAAGACGCTAGAGATAGACAACGTCGTGAGATGTCTAGGCATACACCCATGGCACGTAGAGAAGTCCGAGCCGGCTGACCTACATGCGGTGTTAAAACTTGTAGAGAAGTCCGAGGCGCCCTGTATAGGCGAGGTGGGTCTCGACAAGAGGTTTGTGCCATATACCAAAAAACAGGTGGAGTACTTCAGGGCGTTTTTAAAGCTGGCAAGAGAGCTAGACCTAGTCCTAAACGTCCACGCCCCAGACGCCTGGAGAGATGTTGTGGAGGAGTTGAGAAGGGCAGATGTAGACAGGGCGTTAATACATTGGTACACAGGTCCGCTGGACCTCCTTACAACAATCAAGGACCTGGGTTATTACATCTCTATAAACCCCGCCGTGGCTATACAGAAAAAACACCAGGAGGTCGCCAGGGAGGCAGACAGAAGGATTGTGGTGATAGAAAGCGACGGGCCGTATGAATACAGAGGGCTAAAGCTAGCTCCCCCCGCCATCGCCAACACTATAGAAAAACTGGCGGAGCTCTGGCAGATCCCCGCAGACGTGGCGAGAGAGATAATAGACGCCAACTCTAGAAGACTATGGCGGAGCCGTTAATAGACCTACTCATAAAGACTAGAGAAAAGACGCCAGGACTTGTGGTAGAGATAGAGGGCGTCTACACCGCCGTAGGGGACCTCCACGGCGATTTGAAGACCCTGGAGTTAATACTAAAGGAGTGGCCTCCCCCCTACCTCTTCCTCGGCGATTATGTAGACAGGGGAGAGATGGGGCTTGAGGTAGTTATGCAGGTATTCCAGCTGTTTATAGAAGGCAAAGCCGTGGCGTTACGGGGAAACCACGAGTCCCCCCTAATGAACATAGAGGGGGGCTTCCTAGACGAGTTATGTAACAAGGTGTCTAGATGTGGCGCCGTATATAAAGAATTCACAAAAACCTTCGCCGCCCTCCCACTAGCCGCCGTGGTGAACAAGAGGGTTGTGGCCCTTCACGGAGGCATACCGCTTAGAGAAGACATGAGGCCCGCCTCTATTGAGGAGATAAAAAAAATAGAGGGAGACCTCACCGGCCCGGAGAACCCGCTGGCCTTTCAAATCCTCTGGAACGACCCCTGCCACTGTGAAGAATATCTCCCCAGCCCCCGGGGCCCCGGCACCTGGCTTTTCGGAAAAAAACTTACAGACATGTTCCACAAGACGCACAACACCGAAAAAGTCGTAAGAGGCCACACCTACATCCCCTTCGGATGTGCTACACACCACAAAGACTCCATAGTGACGATCTTCTCCTCTACAGCAGGGCCCTACAGGAAGACAAAACCCAAAATAGCCACAATAAGAGAAAAAATTGAGATAATAGATATAGCCACAAAAACCCCCACCAGATGCCCAGAAGAAACCCCCCTCTAAACCTCTACACAACTCTAGCCACGCACAACACGCACAACTAAATATCCAAAGCACTATCAACTAAAGTCGAAAATATTACGCTAAAAGTCGAACGAAAAAAAAGGTGAAAAAGTTTGTTCAGTATGGACATAAAGAAACTGGCGGCTGTAATAGCGGCGTTGGTGGTAGTGATATACATAATCGCCGCTTCTACCACGCCACACGGCGCTCAAGCCCCCACGTCCACTGCCGAAAGCAAGACGGAGGTGGCGAAAGAGCCGGTCTTGAGGTTTGTGATTGAAGACGACAGTGGCGTCGTGGATGTGCCTTTCTTCATACTGCCGGCGGCGCCGCCTAACTCAAGTCTGCCGGATAGAATAACACCCACGAGAGGCCCAGCTCCACAATACGTCATCGACACAATAAAGGCCTGGACAGAAACCAACGTCCACAAGGTGGGCATAACGGCGGTGGTAGTAAACGGGACAGACATAGCCGTGGGGACTGTGGCGATAAACCCAAGAGAGATAAAGAATGCGATAGATAGAGGAGAGACAAGAGAAATACGGGTGAAGATAAGAGGGAAGATAAAACCACAGCCACAACCACGCGCCCCTTCTCTCGCCGCATGTCCAGAGGCGGTGATGGTTAAAGAGGCTGAATACCAATCCGACGCAATTCCAATACCGCTTTTCAGAGTGAGAAATCTCGCCGGCGTATACGGCACGTTTTCAATGGGGCTGGCGGCCATTTACGAAAAGAGGTTTGGCTTCGGCATTGCGATACAGGAAGACATAGCGGACGTACTTAATGTCAACTTTAAAATTGAGCCGTATGCATACACCCTGGGCGATAAGTATGGCGGCATTAAAAGCACAACCATACCGTCTTCTAGTGACGTCGTTAGAGTAATCTACGCCTGGGGTAAGGGCAGGTTTGAAGTCTATAGAGTCGACTATCTAACCGGCGGCAGTGGGATCTGTCTCGTCTGGGATTCT
>JBKBOT010000050.1:0-6043 GCA_046293555.1 Pyrobaculum sp.
TTTAGCTTGGCGTTCACCACGCCTGGGGGCACGACGTCCACAAGCCCAAAACCATGGAGAGTTTCGATGGCGGCTCGTGCCACGTCCTCAGAGACTTTTGCCGCCCTGGCGATGTCTTCTACAAGGCGGAAGATGCCCACAGAGTGGTGTTGTTTCAAGTAGTTAAGCAATACAGTAAACACTCTCTCAGCCACGTCGTGGCTCACTTTAGCTTCTTCTACAAACGCCGCCGCCATGGCGGCCAGGTTTACGCCTGGCGGCTCTTGACGTGCCAGCTGGCGTGACAGCTGACGTGGTGGCTTTTGACGTGTTTCTTGACGTGACGGCTGTCGTGGCTTCTGGCGTGGCGGCACTAGTACAGCCACTTGTCGTTTCGCCGCCTGGTGTTTCGCCGCCTGGCGTCTATCGCTAGCCTGTCGACGTTTTCTAGACCTGTCTGGCCTCAGCGCACCCCAGTCCTCCACGCATTGCTTTCGCCACGGCTTTAAAAACCCTGTCAAACCCCCCCTGTGTCGTTTTTATAGCCTCACGTCATAATTGACGTGGATACAACACAGGTGGATTTAATGGCCAGGATGTACTCCAAAGGCATGACCCTGGAGGAAATTGCGAAAGTGGCAGGCGTCTCTAGCGCCACGGTGAGGCGGTATTTAAAGCGTGCCGGCGTCCAGCTCAGACGCGGCACACGGCCAAAGAGGCCACAAGTCGTGTGCCCAAAATGCGGTATACAGGGTAGAATCCACGTGGCAAAACACGGCGTCAAGACACATGTCTATGTTAAACACCCCGCCGCGGGGCGTTACAAATACTGCCATTTAGGCACTCTGGAGAGAGTGAAACAACAACATCTAGACATTGCGAAATTTCTCTAAAGAGAAAAACACGATATCAGCGGTCTCCTCCGGCCACCACTGAGCCCATGGGGTGTGTCTTCATTGTGATATTTACTATAGTACTCTATAACAGTTGTTTAGCCAAATGCCGTCAGCATGGGGGAGGCTATTCGTCACAGTCAGCCCCAAGCTCACACATCACGTATCTCTCTCTCTTTCTATAGTTTTTAGTATTGCCGCCAGTTAGGGCGGCGGCATATAGTTCTCACGTCTAGGCAGCCGTCAGCAGAGGAAAACCCGGCCATCTACACCCCGACTACCTGTCACATCACCGCGTTTTCCCCCACGACGGCATTATAAATACGTCACCTCTCGACGTTGTGTACACACGGCGTTTGTATGTGACTTTGTTTACAGGTGTGTACATTTGTGTCTCGGCGTGAAAAAACGGCGTTTGTGGGGGTGCCACCACAAACGACGGCCTGACGACGAAAAGCCAAGGCAGTGTCGTAAAACACGTCATTACAACACGGCAATCCCTGGATAGATGCCAGCTAGTCGTTGTCTTGGGCTGCCGCCGCCGTGTGACGCCTTCCCCTGGGAAATTTCCTAAGGCTGGATTGTCCAGGGTATTACACGACTTTGCGCGTTGTCGTTATATCCGCGTGATTTTTCTAGACACAGGGCGATACATAACGTCTGTCGTGTATTGATACATATCAAGCTTATTTTTCTCGCCGTGTTATGTATTGATACGTGGCAGATGTATATACCCCGCCGTGTCATGTATCAATACATGGCACACGTGTTTTTAACATCTATAATGTATTGATACATGTCAAGCGGAAAACACGGCGTATTTTGCCACGCGGTGTTTTAAACCCCTGTGTAATGCGGCACATGGCTGGGTTCACGAGGCAGGAGGTTGAAGGCGGGATAAGAGTGTGCTACGAGGGCGTGGAATGCGTCATGATATACGACAACGGCCACGTGAGGATACAGTTCTACCGTGACCCCGAGCTCGGCCTAGGGCCCGAAACGCATGAGTTCTACATAGACAAAGACGTGGCTGGGGAGCTTATACAACAAGCCAGGCGTGTGACAAACTGGCACGAATTTTACCACTTGGCAAAACAGGTCAGTTTACACGTCATGGCAAAACGCTAAACCCCCTCTTTTTTCTCTCTCTTTTTGTTACACGGTATTTTAAACCCCAGCCTCATGACATTCATGCGGAAGCCGGTCAAAGACCGGCCTACTATAGTCACGCCAGGACATGGCATTGTGGTGGATACATTAATTCTTCATGGCATAGTGGGATATTTAGAGAGACACGGTTTGTGTCCCGACGTTACTATTTGGCGGGAGGGATGGGATCGTTACAAAATTGAAGTTAATGCCATGCCGCCGCCCAAACGGGTTGAGGACGCCTTGGCGCCTTTCAGGTATGAATTGGGGAGAAATTTTGAGGTTGTAGATGTAAACATAGACTTAACGCGTTATTTGGGCTCACATATGTGTGAGCCAAAACACGAGCTGCCTGTAGAAATTGCGTTACGTCGCGGCCATAAGGTTTGCGATATGTGTGCCGCCCTGGCGGCAGAGGGTTTTAGATCGAGTGCTATCATTAAGACGTCTAACGATACCGTCTTTGTAATAATAGCGCCTATAAGGACGGCGTGGTGTTACAGCTTGGTAGATTTCGGCCGGCTTAGTTATGACGACATGCCACAAGTGCCAACTATGGCCGTGCCGTTGTATGTACTTACTGAAAACGGTTTTCACGAAACCGGCCCGCCAGAGGGCGAACACAATCTTATAGTCTGGCGTCACGACGGCCAGAGGCTTACAGACTGGCGTGTTTTACCTCTAAACACGTTGGCTGACTTTATAAGCAAACATGTCCGTGAGGTATTACGCCCCATCGCCCACGTTATTAAAGAGGAGTACCCCGATCCTGAGGACTCCTACCTTCTCGAATCCGACTTAACTAAGCTATCTTACATCGGCCGGGAGTTAGTGAGATGGAACTTCCAGCCCCCGCCCATATGGTTATAACCACCCCTGGCCACGGCCTCATTTTTGACACGGTGATGCTACATGGCATCGTGCGGCATTTAGCTGAAAACAACATTTACGACGGCACTATAGAGCGTGTGGGCGATAGGTACAAGATAGAGATTGATAACATTCCGCCGCCTGGGGTGACGAAAGGCGTGGACATGGCGTTTAGGCTATTAGGAATAGACATAGAGGTTGAAGACAGGGAGGTGGACTTAACGCGTTATTTAGACCCACACGTCTGTGAGCCTAAACGTGAGCCGCCGCCTGTGTTATCATTAAAGTGGTACAACAAGGTTTGCGATAGTTGTTTAACGCTAGCGGGGCTGGGCATTTTATACGGCTTGGCGCATTTCAAGACGCCAGGCGCCATTACGCTAATGACTTTTGCCCCCCACAGGGCGGCGTTAAGAGAGACGTCTTTACAAATACCGCGGCTGGCGGTGGGGGAGATATTTCAAAACGACAAGCTACCGCTGGCTTTGGCGTTGTATCTAACCTCTATGCATTACGTAAAGCTTGATGGCCAATATGATTTAATCACGTGGCGTGTCGTGGATAGAGACATAAAGTACTTCCGCATCGTTAGTCTAAACAGGTTTGTGGAATTTGCGGCGAATTTAAACGACGCCACAGGCTGGGCGTGGCGGGCTTGTGTCATGACGCTTATTGAAAGGGCGCCGGATGTGTTAAACGTAGTGGCTGAATACGCGCTGACAGGCGGCGATGTGTACCGTATCGCAAAAGAGCTAAACCACGTCGTTGTAAACGACAAGGATGCCGCAGCCCACTGTGAGCTGGACAAAATTGCGTCAATATTGACAGGCTGGAGGCCCTAACCCCCGCTTTTTTCCCCAATCCCCCCTCTCTATCTCTTTCTCTATTTAAATTTAGAGAAATACCAGGGGGTATCCCCCCTGAGAAATTTCTCAAAAAAAGAGGGCTGTTAGAGTTTTCCACGCCGAACCAGCCAGCCTGCCAGCCTGTCGTCGAGAGCTTTAAGTAATTTAAATCGAGGGTCTAGGCGGCGTAGGGAGCGTACGTGTTGTAAAGCATGGCCCGCATAGCGGTCTTTCTCACGCTTTTGTTTATAGTGGTAAAAACGTGTTAACTCAAGGAGCATGTGGGCTGTCTTGAACGCGTCTAAAAACGTCAAATACGCTATGCCACGCACGACGTTGCCAAAATCGAGCCTGGTTTTTTCAGCTATAGACAGGGCTGCGGTTTTGACAAGCACTTTGGGATCCCAGTAGACGCCTCTCTTTCCGTCAAGTGCCACAACCCCCTCCCGTGGGGGCTGGCCCACGTGGATGCCCAGCTTGTCGCACAGCTCTTTGTCTTTACTACAGACATCTGGCAGAGACGTGACGTGCCAGATGTTGGTGTATCTACCTATTTCCTCAGCGATTTTGTCGACGGTATAGCCGACGTTGTATGCCCGTATCGCCATGTCCACAAAGTCTTCTTGAGGCTGGGGTTGGGGGTGGTTTTGGATGGGGGTTTGGTTTGGGGTTTTGGTTTCAGTTTTGTTTTCCATGTCCTAAGAAATTTTCTAAGTATTTAAACTTTTCGGTCTTGTAAACCAGAGTTTACGCCCAGAAATAAGAAAAAGTATAAAGAAAAAGAGGGAAAAACGGGGGAAAAAAGAGGGGGTTAGGCGTATTTCTTGACGGCGTTTACGGCACGCCAGAATATAGAATCTTCTTCAGGCCGTATCCAGGGCCCCGAGGCGATGCCTAACACAGTCACCACATACGACAGGAGCTTGTACTTCTTTCTCTCTGCCATGTGCAAAAACGCTTTGTAAACAACTTCTTCTTTTGTATCTAGCATAAACGTCGCCACGCTGGCGGCGGCTTCTACAAGCCGCTGCGGCTTGACGTAAATCAAAAGCTCTTTCTCACATTTTGCGTCAAGATCGCTGACAGTATGTCTGTATTCCCTACATGTTAAAGACGTAATATACTCGGCATCTTTGACCTCAACGCCGTCAGTGACAACAATGCCCACATGCTCGTTCTCTTTTGAGCCGTAGTAGTAGTCGTTAAGTATTACGCCTATAAGCTCTGTGCAAAACAGGGCTTGCGGCATGTACAGCCTAACTAACTGCCATATGTCTTGTGCCTGTATGTCTTGGGTTTGAGCCATGACCTAAGAAAACTTCTAAGTATTTAAATGTTTCGCCCCTGAAAAATCAATGTAATTAGAAAAAGTAAATGTAAAAAACAGGGTGGGGTTGAGAAACGCGTTATCGCGTCGCCGCCAGCCTGTCTACAATCTCTTTAAGCATTACGACAAGCGCCGCAGGGTCGTTAACCTGCTTATACGCCCTCTCGACGGGGCCCAGGTAGCATAATCTTGTCTTCTTTGTGTCAGGATCGTAATGAATAACGACGTAATACGCCCTCTCGCCCTCCCTGCTTTTTTTCTTTTGTGTCGTCAACGTGCCCTCCCGTCCACATTTCGGGCACGTCACTTTTGTTTTCCCTGTAGCTGCCATATCGTTAGAAAAGCTATAAGGAAATAAATATTAACGACAAAAAAGACGGCGTGTTTAGAGGTACATCTTACACAGGGCTTTGAGATGTTTAACCTCACCCCCGCCATGCGGGGTTGTCGTGATGTAGAAGACGCCAGGGTAGCCCTCCATCTCTCTGGCGCCAAACGTCTTAGCTAACGATACGAGTATGACAAGCGGCGGCGTGGGGGTTGTGTAATAACCTTTACGCGTCCATTTTCTATATCGTGAGCCACACAACGCATCATACAGGTCAGCGGCTTTGAAGACACGTTTTCTGACGGCGGCTAACAACGCAGGGAATTCCCTCACGGCGTTTTCCCAGAAGGCCTTGGTGACGTGGACGCATTGGTTTCCCCAACACGCCTTTACGAATAGATTTTGTAAATACGTCGTGGCGGCGTATTTAGCCTGCGTGGGCGATAGGCCTAACGTGCGGGCAATCTGGGCCAGGGTAATGTATTGACTTGACAGCTGGCTGAGCTGTCTGACACGCCTAAGGACTTTGTTAGTGGTGCCCCTGGGCATATTCACACAATGCTTTCAGCCTGTCTATTGCCATTCTTAATTCATTACATAACTCAGGCGTCAACATATCTCTTTGTTTCTCCAATATTGCCGCCATCTCGTT
>JBKBOT010000051.1:0-5759 GCA_046293555.1 Pyrobaculum sp.
AAGCTAGGTCAAAAACAAGCCAGTTTTATGGATGGTATGACCTCGGCGGGGTGATAAAAACGCCGATTATCGCCATATATCAAGCCAGACACAAGAGCAGGTTTATCTGGTGTAAATTCCCCGTAGCGACCTACCACGCAATAATAACACTAGCGCCAAAAAACCCCCTAGACGAGCTTCAAATCAAGGCTCTTTTGGCATATCTAAACTCGAGCTTTGTCCAGCACTACATCGAGACAACCGGCAGGACGGTCCCCAGCGGCCCCATAGCCCTTGAGGTAAGTGTGGCCAGGGAGATGCCCGTACTCGACGTGAGGAGGCTAGATAGACGGCAGGTGGAAAAACTCGCCAGGTTGTTCGACGAGTTGGAGGCAGAGGCTAGAAAGCTCGGTGGCGCCTCTGAGAGAGAGCAGTTGGAAAAACTCAAGCCGAAAATATACCAAATAGACAACGCCATAGCCGAGATGTTAAACATCGGCAGGGGGGTGGCGGAGAGGATACAGAAAGAAGTAGAACAGCTGATAGAAAGAAGAGTCGGCAGAAAGAAGAAAGAAGGGAACCGCTTTACACTCCTCTCCTTCTTCTAAGCGGACACGACATATCGCCCGCCGCCTTTGGACATTTTGCAGCCACATGGTGAAGATATTCCCCATATCTTCATACTGCGTTTTCTACCTCCTTACCTCTCTCAGCCGTGTGGCGGCATAAAGCGCCGCGGCGTTCTCTTTTTGACCGCCTCCCCCTTAGCCCTGACAGTTCGCTATGTGGTGTTGACTGTGTTAAGTTTTGTTAGGTGTTGGGTTGGGTGTCTATGTGTCGTGTTTATTAACTTTGTTAACGTTTTTAAATGCCGGTCGGATGACTTTCATGCCCTGGGTATATCCCGTGTTGGTGTTAGTTCATGTGTTAGCTGCAATTGTGTGGGTGGGGGCGCATGTGATGTTAGTTGTGGGTCCCCTCAGGGATGCGGTGAGGGCTAATGACCCGGGGCCCATACTGGAGTTTGAGAAGAGGTATGAGAGGTTGGCCATGGTGTCGCTAATAGTCGCCGCGGCGACCGGTATAACTATGGCGTTACAGAGATATCCAGCGGCGGACTGGCTCCTTTTGGCACAACCCAGCGGGAGGGTGGGGCTGAAGGTAGCTACATTCCTGGCTGTACTCGCCTTGGCGATTCACGCACGTCTTGCTGTAATCCCAGCGTTGAGGAGAGGGGACAACGGCGCCGTAAAGTCCATGGCGGCTCACGTCGCTGCGGTCACCCTCCTGTCTCTAGTCTTTGTGGCGCTGGGCGTGTTGCTGAGATTCGGCCTGTGAGGCCGAACTTCTCCACGTATTTTTTAGACAGGTTGATATTTGTGTTTTCGCAGAGGGCGGCTTCGGTGTTGTTAGTGTGGAGTTAGGCGTCTTCCAGCAGGCCGGCATACATGTCTTCCAGTACTCTACGCCACTCTGACCCCCTGTGGCGAATTTTCCACCTCGGCGCCGAGGTTTCGGTCCCACATTCGACGCAGATTAAGGCTGCGGAGTGGGGGAACTCCACGTAGATTAGCTGTTCTCCGCAAGTTTCACACCTGTAGCTAGTCTCGACGACTACAGGCCGCATGTCTTCTACATAGCCCTCGTGGAGGTCTTCCACAAGTCCTCTCAGCTGGCCAGTCCTCACGTAGCCGGCGGCGTACTCTATAGGCATGTAGCTCTCCCCTCCGCATGCCACACATCTAAGGCTGACCCACCTGCCTCTCTCAAAAACGAGGATGAGGCCGCCGCCACATTTGTGACACCTGTGGCCTGTGGGGATTATCTCTCTTGCGGAAAGCCTCCAGCCACATTGTCTACACCTCAGCGACGACCCCCTCCTCCCTAGCTTGAGGGGGGACCCACAGGTGGGGCAACGTAAGTCCATTTGGATTTGATAATACTTGTATATATACATTACCCATATGTCTACCTAGTACAACTTGAAGCCACATATTTTTTATTTGGTTTGTCTAAATGTGTTGCCATATTGACGCGGCGGGTGCAGACAGGCTGGCTCCATAAATAGCTGTGGGAAATGTGCCGACTGGAGACAAGCCACGTGGCGTTCGGAAGGGCGGCGGGTCTTGGCCAGGCGGCAGACTTCAGCCTGGGGGAGGCGTGGGCGGGTGTGGGCTATTCATATCAAAAAGTCTGAAATACCCATGGCCCACCTTCTACATGGCTTACGACCTCGTGGCCATGTTGAAAAACTTTTTGTCTAGAACTAGGGGGAATGTGGAGGCCGCCGTCTTGCTAGATGGCGACGCGAGGCCGCTGGCTTTCGCGGGGCCGGAGGCCGAGGCTAAGGCCGTCGCCCTTGTCTCGCGTATACTTTCAGCCGCCGTCCGTAGGGGCGGCGAGGTGCTTGGCGGCGGGAGGTGCAGGATGTCAATTATAAATTACGAAAACGTGAGCGTGTTGATATACCCCATGGCCGACCTCCACCTGGTGGCGCTCATGAGCCACTCGGCGTCGTGGTGGTAGAGGCAGAAAAGCTAGCCAGTAGATACGCCGGGCTGGTGCGCGACGGCTCCCGCAGAGAGGCCTCGACAAAACGCAGCGGGTAGGTCGCGGCTAGAATGCCGAAGCCTTGCCTAGTGCCATCTTGGAGGCCCTAGGTGGGGCTGCAGGTGCCGGCAGACCTACAGCCCAGCCGTCGAGATTGCTAAAGCCGCTGCAACACCCCAACGTAGCCACAGGACCCCCAGAAGAAAAATCGAGAGTGGCGACAAGGGGGAGCCCTAGGGGGGAAATGCGCCGAGGTGGATTTAAGGAACTTGATACTGGGGGCCTCTCTTGGGGAGGCGTGTGGGGGCAGATGTAAGCCATGCCCTCATGGCGATCATGACTTGGCCTCTGCCTGGGGTGGTGGATGGGGCCAGGCCTGGCGCCGGCGTGGCGGTGGAGGGGGCGGCCAGATGGCCGGGTGGCAGACCCGCGACTGTGGGGACGGCTGGCCGCCGTGGGGGGTGGGGGAGAAGTCGTATGAAAGTCGCGGTGGCCGGGTTGCCTCTAGCCGTGGGGGTTGTCTCGCCTTCATATGGATTACGTTTATGTGTAGACACCTCTCTGCCCACATGGCCAGAAGTCTCGACGTGTTGTGGCACCTCACCTTGTGGCTAGCCGCCGCGCTAGCCACAGCCTACGTGGTCTACTCTGGGCTGCTTTACGCAATACGGAAGCCCAGATCTGGCGTCTAGGCTGCTTAACACGCAACTCCCCCATTTTTCTCAGCCAAAGGCTAGCCCTGTCCCGGGCGTTTTGAGAGACGGCGTTTACCAGTGTGGAGACCCGCCCCCCGTCGTGGCGCCTCTCCCTGTTTGGAGGTTGACCGCGTGGGGTGGCCCTGTTGGCTGGGGGTTTAGGTATATATATCTGTCCGTGGTGGGGGTTGTGGCGTATGTCTTCTTTTCTCCCACCAGGGGGGTGGAGGTGAGAGAGTTTGTGCTCAAAGCGCTTGGGGTGGAGGCGTTGCCTCCTGACGCCCCGCCGTCCGGGGTGCCGCTGGTTGTCCACGGCTCCGGTGGGACTACGTGGGATGTGGTGTCTTTCGTAAAGAGGCATGGCGTCCGCGGTGTGGTATTAGTGGGGTTTGGGGAACACAACAGTTTTGCCAGCGCGTTACACACCAAGGCCGAGCTAGAGGCTGAAGGAGTGACCGCAGTGGTTTACCACTGCCCCTCTCTCGAGGCCTGTGGGGAAGTGGTCAGGCGGGCGAGGAGGGTGGCCGAGGCTGCCTCCTCTCTGCTTGGGGCGAGGGTGGCGTTGGTGGGCTCTGAGACTAGGCAAGCCATAGTGGCTAGAGAGAGGTTTGGCTGGGCGGTAGACGTCGTGCCGTTGGAAAAATTCGGCGAGTTGGTAGAGGCGTCTGAGGCAGATGGCGAGGGCGTGGCGCTATTTGGAGAGGTAAAGGCGGCTAAGATAGTTGCGGCGTTACGGAGTCTGGCCGTGGGGAGAGACGCCGTGGCTATCCAATGTTTTCCCTACCTCATGCGGGCGGGGGTCACCCCCTGCCTCGCCGTGGCTCTCCTCAACGCCAGGGGGAGAGTTGTGGCGTGTGAGGGCGACCTCTCGGCGGCTTTCGCCATGTTGTTATCAAAAAGGCTGACTGGCTACAGCGGGTGGGTCGCCAACGCCGTCTATAGAGACGGCGCTAAAGCCGTCTTTGCCCATTGCACCATCTCGCTAGACATGGTAAAGAGCTGGAGGCTAATGCCTCACTTCGAATCAGGGTACCCCATGGCGCTAGCGGGAGAGCTGGCCCACTCCGCCTACACTGTCGTCTCCCTGTCGCCGAGGTTAGACACAATCGCCGTGGGGAGAGTGGAGGCGGAGAAAAGCGGCAACTATCTAAAAGACGCCTGTAGGACACAAGCCTTTGTGAAATTCAGCCGCGAGGTAGAGCTAGAGAGAGCGGCCCCGGCGAATCATCACGTCTTCATGCCGGGAGATCACGTGGAAGAGGTAGAAGACGTGGCGAGACTCCTCTCGCTAAAAGTGGTGAGATACTGACACCTCACGACGCGGGCGGGGCTTAGCCACTGTAGCAGGCCACCATTGAGAGATTTACACGACGGGCGTTAAGAGAGAGACGTTGGGCCTCCTGGGGAATCGCCGCACTGTCGACATCTAGTGTAACCTATTTTGGACATTTTGTGGCCAGGTATGTGAGGGCGAAGTAGGCTATGTAGAGATATTTTGCATATTCTTCAATTTGTTGTCTTATCGCGTTTTCTACTTTCTTCGGCATTTTCTTACTTAAGGTGGATGTGTCTAGCAGATTGGCTTTATTCATGCCCAGCTCTACCAGGAGGTCTTCTAGGGGATAGCCGTCAACACATGTGTGTGTCATAACCTCTTTGACGTCGCGTACCTTGTTTGCCTTTATGTAGTCTCCAAGCCGCTTTAGGTTGGCGATAGTCGCGTTGTTGTATACAGACTGCCAGTCGTATACCACGAGCTCGTAGCCGCCGTAATCTAGCATGTCTAAAACCTCGCTTATAAATGCCTTCACCTCTCCCGGCGGCTGTCCTAAAGGCGTGTATTTAGCCGTAACGCTCTTTGTGTCTTTCCCGTTGAAATAGCCCATGGCCACTATCACATCGCCGTCGTTTGTTCTCTCGGCGATGAGAAATAGGGAGAGCTTTTTGTGTGAATAGTCCGGCTGAAGTTTATGGGGGATCCCCCTAATGAGTATCCTTAACCTATGTCTCCTCTTGACGTTCTCTCTTGGCAGCAATCCCATATGCGAAGTTTTACTATTTTCATTTAAAATTTGTCTCTTGTCAAGTGGGTGAGTTGGCCGCACTAACACGGCTAGATGCAGGAAAGCCGACGCCATAAACACAGTTAACGGCAGCCGGCCCCCGGCCATGGTGATGAGAACTCCAATAGTGACGGCGGCTGGTATTCAACATAGTAACAACACACAAGTTGAACACGCTCAGACCTCACGCCAGACCGGCTGTCCACGGCAAGCCCCGGCTCTACATGTCCGACTGGTGCGATGTTGAAAACCCCTGTCGAGGACGGGGGAAGCCGCCGTCTTGCTAGACGGCACGAGAAGCCCCTCGTAGGCTCAAGCCAAGATGGCGGCCCTCGCCTCAAAGCCCGCGTCCACAGAGGCGGCGAGATGCTCGGCGGGAAATATATCATAAATTACGGAAACATATAATATACCCAATAGGCGACATACGCCTAATAGCCGCCCGGCGTCGTGGTGGTAGAGACAGAAAGCT
>JBKBOT010000052.1:0-5459 GCA_046293555.1 Pyrobaculum sp.
ACGAGCTTCAAATCAAGGCCCTTTTGGCATATCTAAACTCGAGCTTTGTCCAGCACTACATCGAGACAAACAGCAGACCGGTCCCCAGCGGCCCCGTAGGCCTTGAGGTAAACGTCGCCAGGGAGATGCCCGTACTCGATGTGAGGAGGCTAGATAGACAATGGCTGGAGAAACTCGCCGCGTTGTTTGACGAACTGGAGGCAGAGGCTAGAAAAATCGGCGGCGCCTCTGAGAGAGAGCAGGTGGAAAAACTCAAGCCGGTGATATACCGGATAGACGACGCCATAGCCGAGGTGCTAAACATCAGCAGGGGGGTGGCGGAGAGGATACAGAAAGAAGTAGAACAGCTGATAGAAAGAAGAGTCGGCAATATGTAATCATGTCTCTTGTACCACGCCGTGCCCCCAGTCGGGGACTTTCTCCTCCCCCGCCTTTTCACCGGCAGCACTGCTGCCTCCGGAGCGGGTTCACCGGGCATCGGGCCCCGACGTCACGAGGGCCCTGGGGAGTTGTTTGTACACGCCCCAGCCCTCGAGGCATTGCCCCTCACAAAGCTGGGGTACATTCTGACACCTTACAAATTCAAAAGTTAATAAACCTTATCCTTCAGCAGCCGTCAGAAACGGGATGAACTTAGAATAGAAGATAACACATGATTGACGAGGTTTTGGGTAAGCCGACGCGTATACGTATACTCATGGCGTTGTGGCAATACGGCGAGTTGAACCTAACGGCACTGGCCAAGAGGCTTAGGGCCAACTACAGCGAGTTGAAAAACCACATCCAAGAGCTGGCCAGATACGGCATAGTGGAAGAAATACGTTTTGGAAGATCACGTATCGTAAAGCTAAAAAAAGAAGAACATATCGTCAAGTTGGTACAAGCCTTAATGGAGGCAGAAAAGGCGTTAACAACTCTCATAAAGACAGAAAACACAGAAAATAATTTGAAAAAAGGGAGTTATTTCTTCTTGCCGAGAAGTCTGTAGACCTTAATGCCGCTGTGTGGCGAAGTGGCTACTGCAAACAACATCGGCCCTCGGGCAGTCCCCTTCTCGACAACCTCGTATTTGTCAGTCTCAAACGCTTGTTTCGCCTTGATGTCGTAGAACTTTAGCTTCTGGGGCATGTTAAAAGATTTGTGTGGGTATTTAAACCTTACAAACAATTTTTGTGTTAGATATACAACGTGAAAATTTTTACATAGTTTGAAAAGAGGAAAACGGAAAACGACTGTTGGTTTACAAAAAACGGCTAAGATCTAGCAATTAGTTAGCCTTGGAGGACTGGAGCTGTCTGGCCACCTCCATGAAGTGTTGCATGTATCTCTCCACCTCCCTGCCGCCGCGCCGTATGACGTAGTCGGCGTTGAACATAAACTGAAGCAACATCTCCCCAGCCAACCTTGGGTTTTTGCTTGCAATGTGGTCCACAACGTGGTAGACCTCCTCCTGCGTCAACCCAGTGCCTGCGGACAAAACGTTGAAGGCGTTACGCAAGAACTTGACCCCGTTTATGTAATACCTGTCGAACTCCTTGTTTTTATCTACACACTCCAAGCCGAAAGCGTCGCCGTAGTCGCCACACGTCACGACGAAGAGAAAATCCTCTCCCACGTCGCCGGATTCGCCAGGGGGGTATGTATATATGCCGAAGTAGTACGCACACTCGGCATCACGGTTATAACACATACGCACAACCTCGCCACGCCAACGGCCAGCCAGAAGGTCTATAATATCGCCGCCGACCTTCCTCCACATGGCCGCAAAATCCACCTTCATGTCAAAACGATATACAACGTTTAAAAAACTTAAGCAGATGTGGGGTCAAGACGTCAGCTTTCTCCGTATCTCCTCCGGCGCCGTTTGTAACAACACGTCCAAAACGCCAACCCGCCTGGCCAAATCCCTCAGCCTATCGCCGGGGATTACCTCCAGTATTTCCCCAGGCAAATCCAGCTTGGCGCCCGGCGGTGGGACCAAAAGGGCGGCTGTACACAGCCTGTCTCCATGCCAGATGCGGATGGCGATGTTACGCGCCGTCGCCCGCAGATAGAGCGTGCCCCGCCGCCCGCACCTCGGACACGTGACCTCGGGCCACTCCCTCTTGAACCTCCGCTGTGGCTTTATGCCATGTTTCCTGAGAACATTCCTCACTGTGGCTGCAGAAATGCCGAACTGTCTGGCGAGCTCGCCTGTAGTGATGCCTTGTTTATACAGCTCTATGATCTTAGCAACAACATCTGGCGGCGTTCGTTTCACTTCAGCAGGGAAGCCGGCTTTCCGCAAGATATATCTCACGTAAGATGGCGTCACAGAGAAACGCATGGCGATGTCTGACGGCGACATGCCTTGTTCATAAAGTTTAACTACCTCCGTGGGATCCACCCTCCTCTGCATGACGTGTATTTACACACCTTTTTAAAAATTTCCCTCAAAAGAAAAGAAAGAAAAAACGTCACTTATGGCAGCCGTGAACGTATCTGTCGTACAAAAACCTCAACATGGCGGACCACATAAACTCCCCATTTTTCACAAACCTCCAAACTAATTCCCTCTTACACATCTTCACATATCTTAAACATATCACGCAGTCAAACCATACATTGTTGTCATCTTCCAACAGCTCTAATGCCCTACTCCTACAAAATGGGCAGCGGTATGTGGTGACAAGCTCCACGGACTCCCTCATGACAAGCTCCATGGCAACAAGAACACATACAGATTTAAACGTTTCGTTTCATGTAATTACATGGAAAAAAGAGAAAAAGAAAAAATGGGGTTATTCCACCCGCGGGGCTATGTTGTAACTTAGCCTTATGCCGTGACCCTCTGCGTGTATTGACATCACCCTGCCACGCCGTATGGCACAAACGACGTTTGTATCTCTGTTGAACAGCTTGTATATCGAGTCCAGGGGCAGCTTTATGAGATCCACGCTATACATGGCGCTCGCGCTGCCCTCACTCTCGACATCAAAACGTTTATACAGCTCGCCGCCGTCAATCTGCATCCTCAGCGTGACTCCATCGCCCACCTCGATGCGTATGGCGTCGTAGCCGATGTCAGACAGATGGTCCGCAGCGTCTACAAAACGTTTAAGCTTAAGAACGTCGACTTTAAACCTGGCGACAACCTCAGACCTCACCTCTATGCCCTCGCCAGGGTGGCCAGGCTTTATCTCCACAGTTTTGCCCCCCATCACAACGTAATACCTCCCGCCCTCTGCGACCACGCTTATACTCTCGTAGCGGCTGCCGCGGCCGAGCTCCCTCAGCAATGCGTCCAAGTCGGCGTCGATGTGGTCCACAGCCTTTCTATATTCTCTAAACCACCGCTTGTCGAAGTGTGTCTCGAGATGTAATGTGTGCGTGGGGTCTAATATATTTACATACAAGCCGGACTCTTTAAACTGTACAGACACCTCGCTGTTTACAGCCCTTATGGCGTCAAGCCACCTTATGAAAAGCGCCGCGTTTTCGTACGTTAGTAGCTTATTCGCATCTTGTATTTGCATGAAATAACAGAAAGTGAGTTATATTTAAATTTTTCGCCTGCCGAAGAAGGGGGGATTGATACAGACGCCTGTGGAAATGGGGAATGGATGGAAAAAGAGAGAGGGGGAGGGGAAAAAGGGGGTTTTTAGGGCTTCCATGCCCTCAGCCTTTCGGCAATAATGTCGATATCGCAATATTCAGCAACGTCTTTATTCTCAGCTGCCTGCATAAGCGTTTGGATAACATTTCTCACATCGCCGCCATGAATGGCGTATTCCGTTAAGGCGGCAAGGACGTCGGGCGCCACCTCAATGAGCACACTGGCACATGCATCGTGTTTGCCGATGGTAGAGGCGAATTTAACTAACTTTTGTGTTGGTAAAATGCGGAAATCTGTGATCTTTTTGCCATCGGTGCGCCACAACAACCAGTCGAACTCGCCTTTCGGCATAAACGCTTTGATGTATTTTAGCAGCATGAACGCAGGCACTGCAAGCGTCGGTGGCGTTTGTTTTACGACTTCGGTGATGCCGAATCGCCAGATGTAAGCAATATCTCTAAGCGACATGGTGCCATGCGGCGCAAAAGTCATGAGTATTTTGTCAGCGGGCGTCTTGATAGCGCCGACGCCCACGATGAGACCGCGATCTACCAACGCGAAACACGTATCACAAACCTTAAAACCAGGGCCGCGTAAAGTCACGCCGGCGGGCAGCTCACGTCGAAGCTCGCAGACATGATTTTCGCCATATACACTTATATCTATATCGATGTCTTCGATGTCGAGATTTAAGTTGAGAAGGGAGTTGTATAAATCGCCGACCTCCTCCGCGGTAGTAACCTTCTTATCTGTATAGATGTTAATTTTGTATCTGTCATTAAGCCGCGTCACAACGATGTCGTGTTCATGGTACTGTAAAAGAATGCCGTGTAGCATTATGGTGTCTGTCAACAAACCGTAGCCAGGAGTATAGACAGTCAACATAGCATGTAGAATACAACAACAGCTGCGGCGGCGTGGTTGAGGACATCAGGCCCGCCCTTGGCGAGCTCTTGCATGGTATAATAAAAAATTAGTTGTATTTAAACTTTTCGCCCGCCGAAGAGGGGGGATAGAAAAAGATGGAGGAAAGAAAGATGGGGGAAGAGGAAAAAAGGGAAAGAGGAGGAGAAAAAGGGAGGGTTTATGGCTTCCATGAGGTTAATACGTTTGCGATTTTGTTCATGTCACAACTGTGGGTCACCGCCTCGTTGTTCATTGCGATGCGGGTTAACTCCTTCGTTACGCTATACACATCGCCGCCGTAGAGCACATATTCCGCAAGCGCGGCCAGGGCTGTGGGGTCGACGTTCATGACGGCATCAACGCATTGCGGCCATCGGGGCGAGGAATAGCCGATCTCGCTGTTAAATTCAACGAGTTTTGTCAAGTCGTAAGTCTTCACTTCGACGACGCGGGGGACGCGGCCACGCCGCAGGCGCCATGTAAGCAGGTCAAGCTCAGCGTCAATCATGTCAGGCACGTTAAGCGAAAACAACAACGCTATGGCGGCAGTGGGGGCAGGCGGCACCTTAAGCGGCTGTGGCGGTATGGCGTGATGTAACAACACTAAATCTTCAAACTCGATGCGCCCCCGCGGCGCAGGCGTCATGTAAACAACGTCATCGCCGCCGGACACAACCGCCGTGCCATACATAAAGCCCAAGTTTACAAACGTAAAACACTTTTCACAAACTTGATATGGCCACTCCTTTACCTCGTTGTTAACAACAACATAATTACCATAAAACGGCGTTATATGTAGCGTAAGTCTATACATATGTGCCCTAGTCGGGCGGCGCCCCTCACCCCACTTGTCTTTATGTCCATCTTTATATTCGTCAAGCCATGAGGCGTTAAGGCGGCTTAAGGCGTTTTTCAGCCGCCGCAGGCGGCT
Organism: Pyrobaculum sp.; assembly: GCA_046293555.1. GTDB lineage: Archaea > Thermoproteota > Thermoprotei > Thermoproteales > Thermoproteaceae > Pyrobaculum. The sequence goes on from JBKBOT010000052.1 coordinate 5,433, forward strand.
ATTCCGCCCCGCTTTTTCTAAATCGCC
>JBKBOT010000053.1:0-5244 GCA_046293555.1 Pyrobaculum sp.
ACGTCTATGGGGACCGCAAGATGTTGAATACGACTCTAGAGACGGGAAGAGGTACCTAGTGGAGGTGATGTCGGCAACCAGGAGGGGGTATCCAACTGTTGCACGGAACTCTACGAGAAGACAAAAGGCGTTAGGAAAGACGTACGTCATCACGCCGTATATACACGACAGAGATCCAGAAAGTAAAGACAATCGCAAAGGAGAACAATATACACATAGCCTACCCAACCCCCACAAACTAAACGACAACGGCGCCCAGCCACACTCCCCACCAGACCCACAGAACAATCCACCGCAGCCCGCGGGAGATATACCCCCCACAAAGGTTAGAACAACGAGAGTGGTCAGAGTGAGAACGTCTCTGCTTCAAACTCCTCAGCCACGACCCCCTCCCTACGCCGAGACATGGCGCCGTGCAATCGAGGCGTGGGGTATAGTATAGCATGCAACAGCGTGTGTGCATCGTTGGGGTGTGTGGCTTCCCGCCGGCTTAGGTTTATATATTTTTGTGGGTATTACAATATGGCGTCTGGGTCAGTGCTTAGGTGGTATGTGTCTAGGTTGTTTGGCACCAGGGTGTTTGGCAGCATGTCTGCCGCCAGCCAGACGTTGATGGTCTGCGACGACGTGTTGTGTTTTCCAGTTAGGTTTAGCGAGAGCTTTAGGTGGTGGAACCCGTCTATAGGCAATATTGGCAACAGGATGTTTGACATAAATGAGGCTTGGGATCACGAACGTGAGACAGAGCCGTCGTTGGGATATCCATATGACGGCTCTGTGATAATCATACCTGGACGCCACGGGTACTTCATAGCCGTTGACCTGACCGACGGGCGAGATCGAACAGTCGTACACATAGCGCGCAGCGGCAATAACATACTGATAGTAAACATGGGATACAAGATAGCTAAAGAGAGATATACTTCTAACGTACAGATTAAGGTTTATTTCCCGCCAGAGTCGCTGGGGTTTCGCCACGAGACAAATGGCGCCGCGGCGCAAGATGGCGTAATTTTACCTGCGGGCAAATATGTGCAGTTCTATAGAGGCAGCTTAAAACCGGTGAACATCGAGAGGGGTTTATTTAGAGAAAGCCCAATTGGGTCTATCAAGGTTTTTGCCAATGAGCTTGTGGTAAGCGCCTTTAGATATGGGACTATAGACATACCTAGTTTCTACACAGGTATAAAGACAAATGCCCATACCGAAAACATGTATAGGCCAGCTGCGGCGTTTGGAGGCTCCAGCGGGTGGAATAACGTCAACGTTAGTGGTGTCTACGGATGCGTGCCCGCGGTCAGGATTGCCGACCTCGATCCATATGTAAATGCTGGAAATTGGGCAAATTTTCCATGTTTCACAATGTATACAGGTTGGGCGGAGGAGGGGGAGTCTGTAAAGTTTGTACTATTCAGCACGATTGCATATAAGCACAACTCCAGACATGAAATTGTTGCAGACGTCAGCGCTACGTTGTTATACGACCTAGCGGAAAGGGAGATGTACCTACTGGGGGCAATAAAGCCTTTGACAAATACATACAGTAAGAGATCGGAGGCTGTGGGAGTTTTCCCACGACTTGACTATCCGGGGAGGATAGAGTTTAGAGAAGTGCCGGCTGGCTACATAGTTGTTAAAAGTAACGACACATATGAGCGGCTTGGAAATGACAGCTACGAACGGAGTGGGTACGGATTTTGTGCACAATACTCTACGGGATATATATGTCACCAATATTTGGCACTCTACACCAATGACGTAAATATTTCTATAACTAATCCAAAAGATATGTATATAGGTATTGTGAAAGATCGTAATATATATTGTGGGGTTAGATATTATGGAGATAGGACGCTTGTGGCGGGTAAGACGTATTTTGTGGCTGCTAGAGTTTGGCACGAGCCGCTTGGCTTACCCGACGATGAATATGCGGCACGTGTTAGGAAATATACCCCAAAAGTCCTGTCGACCGCCGAGTGGTCTAGGCGGTATATGACCTTGCCGCCATATGTGCTGGACGTCGGCGGCGTGCCTAAGACGGCCCAGGTATTGTCATATAGCTACAGTAGGTCTATACGATATGGAGACTATGTGACTATCTCTGGGAGTGTGAGGGGGCATGACGGAACTCCACATGCCAACAAGACTGTAGACGTGCTTCTACTGAAGGAGGGGGCTATAAAGGCCGAGGCGACGGCGAAAACTGACGCAGATGGCAACTTCACAGTGACTCTAAAGCCTCCAGAAATTGGGGACTACAGGGTGGTAATAATTGTGAAGAATGAGTGAGACATTTTGCGAGTTTTATGGCTATGAAGAGTCGACAAGGTTTGTAGCCAGGCTGGTAGTAGAGCCTGGCTTACAGTCGCCCTACCTAGTGGAGTTAGACAAGTCGGAAAAAATTTCTCTATGTCTACTCGACCTAACTGTAGCCGGCGTCGAAACGTATGGAGCTCCAGAGCTATATGCAATACACGACGTGTTGAGAGTAGACAAGATAGGCGCAGAGCCGCCATACGGCCTTGACACCTACGAGATCGCCAACTCACATGCGGTATACGACACGTTGAGAGTCGAAGTTAGAGACCTGGCACCTGGCATGTATGTAGAGGGGGCGGAGAGATACGGGGAGTATTTCGACACGAGTCACCTCACTGTGGGTAAGCCGCTTCTGGCAACGCCAGGCCCCACCCCCACAGAAACGGTGGGGGAAACGCCACGCCCCACTCTCGACATAGAGGAGATAACGTCATGTATAAGGCGCGTCGTAAATGAGTCACAACACGAAAACGACCTCAGAGATGGAGTTACCCACTGTATCGAGGAGAAGGTAATAAAGCCACTAGGCATACCGGTCAAGATACACCACGAATATAAGTTACCTGGAGGAAGAGTAGACACACTCTATGAGGTAAGTGGAGTCAACGACAAGGTGGTAGTGGAGTACAAGAGGCCAGGGTCCACAAGTTACAATGAAGTCATTGGCCAAGTCATAGGATATATCACACAGCTCCCAGGAGATTGGACCCGACACATTGGCGTCATCATAAGCGACAAGATAGCCTTCGTGTGGTATGACTCCACACAGAAGAGATGGATAAGAAAAGGCCCATTCCCCATAAGCGAATGGAGTACCGCAATGCTCGTAAGAGTACTCCTCCGCCTTAAGGAAACCCCCCAATAAACATCGCCGACACCAACCAAAGGCAAGAGAAAGCCAGACATAAAGACGTCCAGAGAGACCACGACATCTCTCCAGATGGCATTGCCTCACGATGGCAGACAACCGGCGTTATGGAACCAGCGTGGTTAAAGAGTGGCCCGTCTGGTTAATGTGGAGAAACGCGTCTGTCAAGCTGGCTATAAGCCGCCCCGTGGCTGCCGTCTGGTGCCAAAGCCGCGCCAGGCTGCAACGGCGAAGTTCCATGGCCTGTCTCTAGCTACATGCTGAAAGCACCAGACGTGCCGGACATTGCGGCTTTAGCCCGAAGTGCCCACTATGGCAAACTGTAGCTAGTTTGGATCGGCGTGTTACTCCACATCTCTCGTCGCCGTAGACGTTGGTGTCGACGTTGTAGATCTTTGCCGCCATAAATACAGCCCTGGAGACCTGGCATCAACACATCCATGTAAATCTCGTCACGGCGCCAAGGCGGCGGATGTACCACACCGTGATGCCGCTTTCGAAAGTATATAGTCAGGCGTTAAGATATATAATTCATGTCGTGTGTCAACATATGGAGTATGTGGGTTGCTACCTGTTTGGCGTTTTCTTCTGGTGAGACGCCATCGTTTTCTAGGACTAGGTCTGGCGTCGTTGGTTCTTCGTAGGGGTCGTCTATGCCGGTGAAGTTTTTTATTTCTCCTCTTAGCGCCTTGGCGTAAAGGCCTTTTGGGTCCCGCCGTATGGCCACCTCAAGTGGCACCTTTACATATATCTCCACAAATGGCACCTCCTCCTCTACGATTTTGCGTACTTCAGCTCTCACGTCTCTATATGGCGACACAAATGCGGCAATTACGACGACGCCGTTTCTGGCCAGGAGGCGGGCTATCCACGCCACTTTGAGGAGGTGGAGCCGCCTCTCCTCTTTCGTAAAGCCGACGCCTGTGTGGATAGTGCCTCTAACCCAGTCGCCGTCTAGCACCTCCACCTTGAGGCCGGCTTGTCGTAACATTTCTGCGGCTAGGTTGGCGACGGTGGTTTTTCCCGCCGCCGGGAGGCCGGTGAGCCACGCCACGACGCCGCGATTTAAACAACGCATAATGCAGAGTAATTACGTTAATTAAAAAACATTTTTATTTCAGTCCAGTGGGTAATGTGGGTAGGCGGAGACACACCACAGTCTCCATACCGCTGCCGCTCTACCTAAAGCTAGAGAAGATGATCGTGGGGACTGGCTTCGCCTCGGTGTCGGAATTCGTCACCTATGTGTTGAGAGAGGTTGTGGCCATGAAGGAGAGAGCCGGGGGGAAGGCCACGCCGCTCACCCAAGAGGAGTTGAGAGAGCTTGAGGAGAGGCTTAAGGCCCTCGGCTACCTATAGCGCCCTCCACAAGTCTAGCCACGTCAAGGGCGTAGACATCCCTCTTGCCGCCCAGCCAGCTGGCGGCATAAAAGCCGTTAAAACTGTGAAGCGAGTCGTCGGGACCCCTGTCGTTTTCCTCAAGCCAGGGCGAGTCGTAGCCCACGGTCTGGACGGGCCTCACGCGCAGGTTGTCAAAATAGACCATGAGATCTGGCGCGTCCCCCCTCACCTCTCTATACAACTCAGCCGGCTCGTAGGCAACGCCATATATGTGGCCCCACGGCGCCTTCAGGTGGCGGAGCTTTTTCTTAAGCTCTCTAACCAAGTCGTGGCGCTCCTCGCCCTCCGCATTTATGAAGACTCTTGCGTAGTAGCCGCCCCAGGCCACAGCCTTGCTGCGGCTCCAGTCCACCACAGTGTCTATATCCTCGCCCCTCTTGGGCTCCTTCACGTATTCCAAAAGCCCCCACTCTCTAAGCACCTCGTTGAAAGCCAGCACCCCCCTCTGTGCTTGGTTGCCGTGGTCGGAAATCACGAGAATCTCGGCGTTGCCTACACGTTTTTTCAACCTGCCGAAAAGTTGGTCCACCAGGCTGTAGAGACGTGGTATCTTGTCCTCGTGTGGGTTCCCCGGCGTATATGCCGGGTGGTCAAAATCCCAAAACTTTTGAAACATGTGGTGCACCCTGTCGACGCCAATCTCGTGAAGCACGAAG
>JBKBOT010000054.1:0-4574 GCA_046293555.1 Pyrobaculum sp.
CGCCGCAGTTTGGGAAATTTCTCAAACAAGATATCGCCTTACGACGCTGCCGCCACGTCTCACCACCTCACCCGCCAGCCTGTGGGGCATAAGGCTGGGGCCGCCAGTGTGGCCACATATTGTCTGTTTGAGAAATTTCCCAAGGGGATATATACGCCCCCACGCCAGTGTGCACGTGCCCAGGCGTCAAGACGGCCCACGACAGGGCTGTCTCGACCACGAGATGTGTGAATACGAGCTTTGTTACGACGGCGAAAGGTGGGAGCCGTGTGAAAACACGCAAAAACCCAGCTCTTTTTCTTTTTATTTACTATAGTACATGCGTAAGAAGAAACAATCGTTGGTATACATCGCAGACCTAGGCGATGTGGCAATTATCACAAAAAACCCAGAAGACATCAAAGAGGTCCTAAAGCTCTTGAAAAGAAACAAACCTTAGTCCCCACTTTTTTTTCTCTCACGTTAAGACCCGCCTTACTTTTCACCAGGTTCTAGGTTCTAGGTTCTAGAAACAAATTTTCACAAAAAAATTCGGTGTCAGAAACGTCGTTTCAGGTTCTAGGTTCTAGGTTCTAGAAACAAATTTTCACAAATTGAATTTGTATGTTAACCCCCCCCCAGATCTTTCTAGAACCTAGAACCTGTTCGGCGTGTAATACGCCGTCCTCACGTCGTGTGTGTTTGACTAGAGAATTTTATACATGTGTAAAGCATAAAAATCGACGTGTTTCAGGTTCTAGAGTTCTAGACGTTCTAGAAACTCGCCGCTAGAACCTGTCTAGAACCTTCCAAAAACGTCTTGAAAAAACGAGGTTATTTATAAGTTTTTAGCCCCCACCACTCTACATCCTCATGTTCTCTTTTTTCATATCTTCTCCCTCTCCTTCTCTCGTATCTTTCTTCTCTTTCTTCCTCATTTCTGTCTCTTGGCTGTGGCGTGTCGATAAGCCTTACTGCGTTTTTTAGTTTTTCAAGCGGCACGACAACCCCCCAGACTTGTAGTTTTGACTTCCGCCCCCCGCCCAGGTAGATATTTTTCACCTTTCCACCAAGCACCTCAGCCAGTTGTTGTAACGTGATGTCTATTTCCATGTTCTCTAAATGCGGTTTAAGTATAACGACTGTGGGCTCCCCTTCCCCCGTCTTTTTTGTCTTCATAACGTAATGACACCCTGGCATCTTGTTTGCTTTTAGTAATTCTTCTAACATCTCCCCCACGTCGGTTTCATTTACCTTGAAATGTTTTGTGTGTAACTCAACCGTAATCTGTCTAAGTCTCTCTATATATGATATATATGCCTCACTAAGTGGGTCTTCTTTTTCTTCTTCATATATCATTTCAACCCATTTTGGCGGCTCTCTGCCTATTGCCCTATATGCACGTTTTAACAATTCCTCACCTAGCTTGAATTGTGGCAGCTCCAATAGCTCTGGCTCTTTAAGTACTTCATTTACGGCAAAACGCCCTAACGCCGCCAGCGGTGAGTTTTCCATTATCTTCCGCATCATGGTTCTGCCAAATTCCTCCTGTATTTTCTCTGGGAGTTTGTCTTTAAACGTAAAGTGTACTACATAAAACCTCCTGCGTAGGGCGTCGTCTTTTGGATATACGTAATTACTTGTGATTGTAAACGGGGCTAGGGCTGGGTATTCCACATATGTGCCAAAGGTGTATTTCCCCCGTGCCTTATCGCCAGTCACGGCGTTTTTAATCATTTCTACAAGCACGTCGTCATTCAGTATGCCCTTAGGCTCGTTTAACAATACTGGAAACGTGGACTGAGACATGTAGTGGCCCATACGGGCCGGGTTGTCCACATTGCCCGGCCCGATGTCGTTATGATATACGCCCCAAATCGCCAACGGTATTTTGCCCAGCGTTGTTTTTCCAGTGCCAGCGGCCCCGAATAAATACAGCCATTTTGGCTGTTGTCCCATCTTCTTCTTTACGTAATAAAACGCAGCCTCCATCGCCCATTTTACCACAGTGGCGAATTTGTTTAACACGTGTTTATACCACCCCGCCAGCTTGTCTAACAAGTCCAACGCCGCAGCCAGTTCTTCTGGCGTGGGGGGCGTCGTGTCGTATTTTATGACGCGTAATTTGCCGTCTACAAGAAAGATGCCAGGCGTTTCCACTTCAAGCTTTGTTTCTCCAAACGGCGTATATATCATGCTTCTCATGACGGCGATAAATACGTCTTGAAACATGCGTGAGTTTTTAACAACGCCTTCAAACTCCAAAACCCTGTTTACCACCTCCTTCTGAAACAAAGGCCCAATTGTCAGCTTGTGTATATTCCCATCTGACATCCTGCGTTCCACAGTGACCTCAAACCGTGTGAAACCAGTGACGGGGTTTATGTATTCCACAACACGTGTTATTGCCGTCTCGGCCACCCTCTCCATCCTGAAGAAGCCCTGCTTTGTCCTCCTAGCCCTGGCCATAATTAACTTATTCATGTCGTTAATGGCGTAAATGCCCATCCCCTCGTTCAAAATGGAGTAAATAACGTGACCTTCATGCCACTTTTTGACATGACGTATCTTCTCTACGATTTTCCCAAGTTCTTCTATAAAGGCATCTATTTCCTCTTTCGCCACGCCCTGTCTGGCTAAAACGTCCTTAACGCCGCCCTTCCCCAGAAGCGTTTTCACGTCTGGCGGGTCTATACGCAGTTCATACGTCCTTTCTAACAACGGCAGCCGTTTTGACTCAAGCTCGTTATCGCCAGTCTCGTTAGCCAGCTTTGTTATAAACGCCACAGCGCTCTCTTTTGCCACGCAGTATTTCCTAAACCAGCCAAACAACGCCATGGAGAGGTCATTCCTATAGCCCTCACGGTAGTATTTTTTCACCAGCTCTACGGCGGCGTTTATTTCTTCTTCATTCCACGTCATCCATGTTTTACAATCTGCGAAAACGATGGCCGCCCCAGGTGCGGCCCGTTTGACAGCCGTCTCGATGTCAATCTGCGGTTCGCCAAACAGCTTTGTCACCTCCTCCTCTAAGATCTCAAAGATCTTACAGTCGTTAAGCTCGTAGATAAACGACCTGGGGTCGTATGATGTGTCAACACGCTCTGGTATGAACTTGTAGTAGCTACCGCTGGGGTGTTTTGACGGCGGTGCCACGACGTATTGCCTCTCAGCTCTCACTTCAATACCGCCTTTTAGCTTCATGTTTTTGGCACACTGGGCGGGCACCACAAGGTAGACGTGATAACCACGGCCAGTCTTGACACGCAGCGTGTACTCAAAGACGGGTATCTCCTTGATTATTTTCTCATATACCTCAGGGCTGTCAAAATCGATTACGACTAGTGCCTGGCCCTCACGGCCGCCAGAAACGCTACCGCATATAATGCCAATGCCAGTAACGCCGTCTGTAAACCATTGCCTAACTTCTTCTTCTGTGGGCAGCCGTGTGGCGTATTCTTTCCATTTTATTTTAGGCTCTTTGCCGTCGAGCGGTATTACGCTAAAGCCGTGGCGTAAGTACCACAAGGCGTAATCCAAAAGCTTAGACATAACCCGCCGGCGTGCTTACATAGCCTAGAGCCGCCCAGCTGTAGTTCACAACATCTATAGTGTCCTCCCTGGGGGACGACGCCATATCCAAGTTAATGAAAACTAGGCATATAAACTTTTCTACCTTTCCCCCCCGCCAGAGGCGATGTTTAATGCTCGTGAGGGAAAAATTTAAATACTTAACAAAGTTTTAGAAATACGAGAAAGGCTTGGGGTATCCCAAGCTCTCTGGGGGGCGACGCCATTTGTTTTTTCTTCAACATCGTTTCGAAAATTTCCCTGATATCCCGCTTTATGCGTAAAGGTTAAAAAAACACACATTAATATCCACATGGCACGCAGCTTTGATTCTGTGGTGAAACAAATGGTTGAGTTATACAATCAGGGCTATACTGTGGGGGAAGTGGCGCGCGCTGTCGGCTATAGCTATGATACAGTTTTGAAGTACTTAAAGAGAAGCGGCGTGGAGATGAGACACGGCCAGGCGCCGCGAAACCCCGTCGTGGTGTGTCCACGCTGCGGCCGCCCCGGCCGTGTGGTAGTTTCAACAAGAAAGCTACACAACGGCGACAAGAAGATAGTGTTTGTCACACACAAGTGGCCAGGGCGATGTTATATCGCCGCTTTAGAAAAAATCCACCAATACCCCCACGTGGCTGAGGCCATAGCAAAACTAACACAACACTAAAACTTTCAGTTTTCTCACCCCCCACCCTGGCATTTTCTTACAAATTTTCAATAATTTCCAGCCTTGGGAAATTTCCTAAACAAACATATTGGCCTTTTTGTATCAATACATTCCACGGCGAAAAAACGCGCCGTGAAATATACTCTACGTCGTGTTTTCTCGGCGTGTTATGTATCGATACAGTTTGGCTTTACGATATGGCCTCGACGTGAGTTTTTTAGGTTGTGTTTTCACACGGCACCGTGCGGCGTGGTGTGTTATATTCTACTTACACTCGTTTTAGCTTGGCGTTCACCACGCCTGGGGGCACGACGTCCACAAGCCCAAAACCATGGAGAGTTTCGATGGCGGCTCG
>JBKBOT010000055.1:0-4471 GCA_046293555.1 Pyrobaculum sp.
ATCTTCTGCCTGACGCTGACGCTGGTAGAGAGCGTGTGGTCTCTAGTGTAGTTATACCACACCTCTACGGAGGCGGGGAGTGGGAAGTCTATACTGTAGTTATAAAAGCTAAAGTATGAATGGTATGCATATCCATTGATACCTATGGGGATTCCTGTGTTGTTTATCTTTACTTTGGCGTCGAGGTATGTTGTGTATGAGCCGGTGTTGTACGTCGCGCCGCCGCCGCGTAACGCGCCGCGCTGCCGGCTGTGGTATTCAATGCCGCGTAGCCTGCCGGCATATAGGTAGACGTATGGTTCGTCTTCTCGTATTTCTGGCTGGGCTGTGAGATATAGCTTGACGTTGCGTACACCCTTGTCGTATAGCTCTTTTAGTGGTGCCACTGCGCGATATGACCACCAGGGCGTGGCTATATTCGGCAAGTCGGAGGCCTTCTCTGTACGTATAAGTAAGTCGGCGTATTGTATTGGGTTGTTTACCCAATATGAATTTACATATGTCCTAACGATTTTCGGCATGTTTAACTTAAACCCGAAGCTGTGGTATAGATGGTAGTAGTCTGACTTGTATGTAAACTGGCCAAATTGCCTTATAAGTACAAAAGAGCCCACTTTGGGTGTGGCATATGTTCTAAACTCTGTGTCTATGGCCATGGGGTAGGTTGGGTTGAGCGTCTTTGGGGTGGTCACACTGGGGAAGAAGGCCACTGGCATGTATAAGACGTCGGATTCCACTACTTCTGGCTGTGAGGGGTTTGTCTTGTCTACTGGGAGGAGTAGATAGCTCACTGAGGCTGGCTGTGGGGTGGAGATAAAGTCAGACATGCTAGAGGGATACCAGACAAATGTGCTAAAGCTAGTTTTGTAGTTAGGTGTGATAACGTAAGTTGATACCCTTTTGTGCGTTGGGGCTAGGTTTTGTGTGAGTTTTACCTCGTATGTCTGTCTTTCGTCTAGTACGACTGTTGTATTTCCGGCTAGTTGGACTACTTGAACTATGTGGTACGCCCTGCCGCTAGAGAAGCGTTGTGTGGCGAGGTAATAAACTCCTGGCGGCAGGTGGAAGGTCGCAATGCCGTTGCTGTCGGTATAGTTTATGAGTGGTCCGGCGGGCGTGGAGTTAGATATCACGTAGATTATGTTGCCTGCCGCCGGCTGTCCGTCTGCAGCTATTTTTTTGACTGTGAGTTTGTATAGCTGTACGGCTGAGAAGATGCCATGTGCAAGCGGCTTGTTGTCACTGGCGTTTAGTACATATATCACGCCCCTGTAGATGTTTGGGTTTGTTTGGTTGGAGACGAAGACGACTCTGGCGGTTCCGCCTGCGGGGATTGTGGCTGTGTTATTCATTATGTAGAAAGATTTTGGGGGGGCCTGCGGGTAGGTGGCCACGCTGAATTTTACGGTGATTTGCTTGTTCCACATGTTTACCAGGATTATGTCTCTATATGTCACGGTGGTGGACTGCCGTATGTTTAACGCCGCGGGTCTCAGGAATACCGCTGGGGTGACTGCGTAGGACACGTTTAGCCTTCCCGCCCCCTGTTGGTATACGTCATATCCCGGCAGTATGTTTGCCGTCGAGAGGAGTAAGTTCTTGACGTCTATGGGCGACATCTGGGGGAACCGCTGCCGGAGGATAGCCGCCGCGCCGGCGACATGTGGCGTGGCCATACTTGTGCCAGAATAGGCTGCATACCCGCCGCCGGGCACCGCCGCGACTATTGAAACTCCGGGGGCCACGATCTCTGGCTTGGCCCGCCAGTCTACAGTAGGCCCTCTGCTGCTAAATTCGGCGAGTACGTCCTGCTTGTCTGTGGCGCCTACGGTGATTACGTTGTAAGCAATGCCGGGAGTTCTGATGGTGAAATACTGCGGCCCATAGTTTCCGGCGGCGACTACGACCACCACGCCGTTGTTTACCGCCCAGTCGGCGGCTTCCGCCAGGGGGTCATATGGCGACGTTGTATAACCGCCTAGGCTCATGCATATCACATGTGCGCCGTTTTGTACAGCCCACTGGATGCCTTGAATAATCCAGCTCGTCTGGCCAGTTCCGGAGTTTGACAGCACTTTTCCCACTAGTAGCTTGGCGTCGGGCGCTACACCCTTGTATTGCCCGCCTGACGCCTGGCCTGTCCCTGCCGCTATGCTTGCCACATGTGTTCCGTGACCGTCGCCGTCGTAGTAATTTTCGTTGGGGACGAATGACGCCGCTGCCACTATCTTAGATGTGCCGTTGGGGAATTTGAAGTCTGGGTGGTTTGGGTCTATGCCGGTGTCTAGTATGGCTATCTTAATTCCGGCGCCGGTGTAGCCAAGTTGCCAGGCTTTGGGCGCCCCTATGAGTGGGACGCTCTGGTGGAGGTTTGTGCGTACTTTTTTGTCTAGCCAAACTCTTTCTACGTATTTAGTTAGAATTTCTGTATATACCTTGCGGATTGTCTCTTTTTTGTTGGGAAATCTTAGGGCGGCCATTCTCAACTGGTCGTGTATGGCTGTGGCTGTTATGTCTGTGTCTCTTAGCTCTTCTATCCTAGACGTGAGTGTCTCTATGCCGTGGCTTGGAGGTGTCTTGACTATAACGCCGTAGGTCTTGTCGTTGGTGTAGTTTTCTCTCGCTAGGTGAGCTACGTCGAATAGGGAGATGTCGAATTTTGCCAAATCTATGCCTTCAGGTATTACGTATATGTTTTCCCCAGTTTTAACTATGTGGAAGGCTTGGTCAAGTTTTTTGGGGTCTGCCGGCTCGATAGATGCCACACGTAGCCCGCCGGCAGATTTTTCTACATAAACTACGTCGCCTGTAATTAACACAACTTTAACGATCTCGACGCGGGGCGGCTCCGCCGGCTGGTAGACGGGGGCGGCTTGTCGCAAGTCTCTAGCTGTGTCACCGCCCGTCTGGACGGCATTTACATATGTCATCGCGAAAACAGCTGCTACAACTAGCGCAGTTATCAACAGGACGTATCTCCTCATATGTAGTTACAATTTTGTATTTATAAGCTTTTTGTAATGTATTTCTTTATGAGTTCTGTTAATATATATATATATATGGCCTCTATGTCTCTATATAATGTCTCCTGTCTGTTTTTGTAGTATTGTTTTTATTATGTTTGTTATCTCCTGTCTTGTCCACACGCCGGCTTTTAGGTAGATGGCATATGTGGATAGTGCGGCTGCCGTTGCGATTGGTGGGGGTAGGTGCCACGTCAGTACCCCGATGGCTAGCGGTAGGGCTACTGCCTTTAGGTGTTTCTGGCTGGGTTTTAGAAAGACTGCGGCCGTCAGCGCGGCTGCCGTCGAGGCGGCGAGTGTGGCTGTGGCCGCGCCGAGGGCGCCGAGTTGGGGGATTAGGGCCATGTAGGCAGCCGCCGCAGTCGCAGTGTATGTTGCATATAGTGTGAAGACACGTCGATACATGGCTTCGGATAGTAGGTAGGAGGCGGCCACGTTTGTGAATACCTGTGCCGGCACGGAGAGGGCCAGCACTGAAAACACCTGCCGGGCCGCGGCGTACTCATGCCCAAGTATGGATAGGGGCAGCTCGGCCCCCGCCGCCAGCGCCACCGAGAGTGGGGAGGTGAGGGCTAGGGCGACTTTCGACCCGTAGAGAGCTAGCTCTCTACGTCTGGCGGCTCTGGCTAGAGTTGGGGTGGCTAGCCAGAGCGCCATCGTGCCAAATGAGGCTACCACGCCGGCGATGGCCTGGGCGATGTAGAGACGGCCGCTGTCTGGCGCGCCGGAGAGGTGGTAGACGCCGAGTATGCCCGCCTGCTGACCTGCGGTCAACAGCGTCGACGGCCCCCAGCGCGACACGCCGGCTTTGGCCATTTCAATCCACATGGCGAAAGAGGGGCGTGCAAAGCCCACGCGCCGTATGGCGTAGGCTGTGAGCAACGCGGCGTAGACGGCGGCGCCGGATGTGTAGCCCACCGCGGCCCCCACCCACCCCCAGCTGGCGAGCGACACGCCGACGGCTATCAGCGCCACGCCGCTTGCCGCCATGGCTAACACTCTTACCCAGGAGAGGTATAGGGCGGCTAGAAGCATGTCGGCTAGGAGCGAGAGGTTGAAAATAAGCGCGAGGAGTGGGCTAAACAATCCCCACTCAACGCCGGCGTTTGCCAGAAATAACGCAAGCCAGATGCCGGCGCCGGCCGACAGGAGGTATGTAACTCCGGTCCAGAAGTGGCGACTTATAGACGTCCAGTCGCCATTTCGCAAAGCCACGCCCACAGACCTGGCCAACCCGAGCCCAATGTCTAGCGAGAAGATGACTTGTATAAGTGTGGCAAAGGCCACTACCGCGCCTACGCGCCCCACGGCCTCTACCCCCACGAGGCGGGACATGAGGACCCAGTAGATTAGTCCAAATAGGCCGCCGATCGTCGTCCCTAGGTAAAGCCAAACCCCCGCCTTCACGACGTTAGACATGTCGCCAGTATGTAGGTTGAAATCTCGAC
>JBKBOT010000056.1:0-4463 GCA_046293555.1 Pyrobaculum sp.
AGATGGCGTAACTGCCGCCTCCAGATCTCGCCACAGCCTCCAGTTGGGCCAGCCAGCCGGGTTCCCCCGCCCTAAACTGGCCTATAGTGTACCGCTCAAGCCACCCCGGCATGAACTTCACGTAGTAATACGTCACGTTGTAACCACCTACATACTGGAAGTACCCACCCGCCAGCGGGGCGATGGAAAGATTGAAATCCTTAGAGACAGGAGGCAAGGTGGCGTTTACCGCATGGTACGTCACGTTGAGAAAACTCAACGCCGCAAAGACGGCCACAACGCCCAGCAACGTGAGGAGGGCTGCCCTCATGGCTTTCTTATGACGCCATAAATTCTAGCTTCTCTCTATCCTCTGGGGATAACGTCGTGGGGTCTACTGAGGAGAGTATCACCTCAGCCGCAGCCCTGGGGTTTATGTAGTAATAAGTGAAGGGCCCTATCTTAACCGACTTGAGCCTACCCTCCCGCTCCAACACGTAGACATGCCACTGGACGGCCCCCCAGCTCCTACCTAACGTCTTAGCTATCTGGGCGAGAGTGGCGGCGCCCATCTTCTCCACAGCCGCCAAGATCTCCCTCCTGACGGGAGCCTCAGCCTTCGCCGTCTTTATTCTCGCCAAGAATAAAATAGGCGCTATTAGCCATTCACGGCGGTTGGAAAAAAGGTGGCTAAGCCCTGCCGCTGCGGCGACGGCGGCAGCCACAGCCGCTAGAGGCGGCGCCGCGGCCTCCACCTGGGGCAAAGGCGGCTGGCGGTACTCCACGGCGATGTGGCCCGAGAGGTAGGTAGCCCCCGTCCCCGTGTTTACACAGGTGATATACATGGCGGCGGGGCCCCTAAGCTCGTAGACGCCGGTGGCGTTACAGAATTGCGGCAAGTTGGCGTAAACCACGGCGGTGGCGTTGGGGGGGACGGCTATAGTGGCGGTCCAGAGGGAGAGGGGGAGCAAAATAAGGGCGACGGTGACGTTCATATAGATGCCGACATGTCCGTATATATACCTTCCGTAGATAATATCATATGATGAAGGGGTCGCCGAGGCCGAGCGCTCTAGCCACCACCGCCAGTATGATGACATATATCCACGCCGCCGCGGCGAATAGGTACATAAGCCAACGCCCCCGGAAGATACCCCAGTAGCTATAAACAAGCGACAAGGCCAGTAGCGCCAACGCCAGGAGGTAAGTAAAGCGGGCGTAGAAAAAACCCCACTGGAGCGCCAGTAGGGTGAAGATAAAACCCGTAATAAAGGAATTCAACGCGCCGGCCCACGCCACTATGGACACCTCCCTCGCGTAATACGTGAGAATTAACAACGGCGCCAGCGCCGCGGCGGCGCCTCCAGCCACAGAGAGGAGGATCACCTCGCCGGGGGTCATACTAGCCACAAGGTGTGTGAACTTAACGCCAGGGCGGCTAGATACAAGGCGAAGAGGTACACATACGGCGTACATGAGGCTAACGCCAGCTCTAAATCTCTCACACCGGGCCTTAGGGCGACATGTAGCTGGGCCACCTGCGCCGCTGCCAGCAGCGCGATAGCTAAAACTGCCGAAAGCCGCCAGGCCGCCAGGCCGCCATACGCCACGGTGATCCACAAGGCGTAGATATTGGCGGCGGTGGCTAAAACCAGGAAGGGCACCAAGACGTCTCTATGGATAAACAACTCACGTGGCGGCAGCCCGCTCTCTCTTGCATAAAGCATCTCCGCATAAGTCCTGCCGAAAGCCACGGCGAGACCCGCCGCCACCCCCACAAGTAGCACCACCCAGTTCATGGCCCCCAGGGGCGGAGCGCCTCCCTCCCGACGGCCAGCACCTGCGGCCAGCCGCCCCAACGCCCGTCGGGGTCAACTACTACATACAGCGGCTCTGTCCACCCAGTGGGTATGCCACATGGCGGCGAGCAGGTGTAATACGGCGTCCCCCCGTAGACCCAGTAGTAAACGCCGGAGGCGTTATAAAGCCACATGTCGCCCGCCCTTAAAGGCCCCACGGCCTCTTGAGGCTTGAAGAAAGACACCTCTGTGGTGAGGAGAGTATTCGGCTTGAAGTTATATCGCAACACGGCACCCCACATGCCCACAGGCGTGGAGTAGGTATATAGATACAGCTGAAACATATCGCCAACAGCCACAGTGAGATTCACAACCCTCAAAGCCGTGTGGAAAAACACGGTGTTGTTAACCACCGCGCCGTCAAAAAAGGCGGCTCTGACGTCAGGCTTGACGACGCCGAACCTGCCCACAAGCGGCGGCGGCTCCCTAACAGCGGCCCCCACCGCCGGGAGGCAGGGGAGGCTGTAAACATGGAGAGTCCCCACGCCGTTTAGGTAGAGAAAGGCGCCATGTCGCACCACCCCCTCGCCAGAGGGCAGAAACGACGGCGGCAGGAGATCCCGCTGTATGGCCCTATAGTACATACCCTCCGCCATGAGGACAGAGCCGTTATACACAAAAACACAGCCCACAGCCGGCAGCTTGGCCACAGGCCTCTCCCAGATGTAAAACACGCCGTCTCGCCCCACCTGCACAAACTGCCAACCAGAGCCGTTAAGCCTCACCACAGCTCTCTCCACGGCGCCGGGGTACCAATCCACCACCTTAACTCTAAGCGTCACAACCCTCCACCAGCCCCCCGCCGCCGTGAAGTTAAGAAGACACACCCCCTCAAAACCCGGCGGGATGTAAAGATCGACGTAATGCCGCCCCACGGCGCCTCCCAACACGCCGCCAGCAGCGCCACAGGTAGAGCTAACATACACCGTGGTGGGGTAGAAGAGGTCCACAGCCACAGCCCTGGGGTAATGCCATGTGCCATAAGGCGAGCTGTATAGATACAAAGTGCCGCCAGCAAACAAGACATAAGGCGGCATCTCGCCCGGCCCCACCTCGCCCAGAGGGCCAGCCCTAAAGACGTAGTCGCCAGCCGGCGCCGTCAAGGCGATGATAAAAACTAGAGAGGGGAGAAAAACCAACAGAAACCGGACAACCCCCCGCCTTCTGGGGGAAACGGGATTTGACATATAAAAAAAGTGGGGTGTTTTTACGGCTGCATCACAATATCAACCTGATATTCAGCTAATATCGTCTTGCCATTTCTAGCGCCCGCGGGAAGAGTAGGGTCAATTAACACAATAACGCCAGCAGTAGCACACTGACCTACATCAATTGTGGTAGACACCGGGCCAACTTGCGTAGACTCATCATCAAACCCAACCCACTGCGCCGGGTTGTCCTTCCAATATACCTTAAATATTCTCACATAGTTAGCATACTGTCCCGAAATTAGGCCTACATACCTCAGGCTGGCGGTATAGGGAGTTGACCCATAGGTATTACAGACTCTAAGCACCTCCGTGTAGTTTGTCACATCGCCAGTAAAGCCAATTACAGAAATCTTAGTGACGTTATAACCCTTCTGAGCGTCGTAGTAAGGATACACCTTTACGTACTGGCTTGTAGCCTCCCCCTCGGCATCTGGCCCGGCGTACTTCATTACAGGCGGCAACGTGGCGTTAATCACCCAGTAGGTAACATTAGTAAATGTCAACACAGCTAGCGACAACGCCGCAGCTGCCAACACTGCAATCACTACTAGCCGCCTAGCGTTATTCCTCTCGTAACTCATGACCGCCCAGAAGAACAAAAATATATATCTTACGTAGAAGACACTCACCAACCCCTCCCACCGCCACTCCCGCCACCACCGCCACTCCCGCCACCACCGCCACTCCCGCCGCCGCCTCCTCTACTTTCTTTCCACCGTCTTATAGCCTCTTTTATCTTCTCGATGTTGCCTCTTGCGTTTTCTCTCCACCACTGTGGGTCTTTTATGTCTGCCAGATCTTTTAGTAGCTCTCTAGTGGCGTTTAGCGTCTTGTATTTCTCCGCGACTAGCTGGCGTAATTTCTCTACTTTTATCCTCTCCAGGTGGTCTAACAGCTGGCGTATCTGGCCCATCGCCCTTTCTACCCTCGCCGCTATCTTGTCCACATCTGTGACGTCATTTATCTCGCCCAGCCAGCCACCCTCGTCTAGTGTCAACATCTCTCTAGTGAGGTTAAGCCACCTGACGTGCTCCCTTATGACCGCGCGGTTTGAGGCATTCTTTAATAACTCCTCCACATTTCTCAAAGTTGCTATCCCCCTCTCTATGTTTCTAACTGCCGCCTCGACGCCGGGGGCGTCTGCCTCCCTGTAGATCCTCTCAATGGTCTTATTTGTTAACACCTCTATGGTGTTGTTTAAAGCTCTGGCCTTCTGTCTCGCGATGTCGTGGAGGGGCTTTAGCCCCATCTTCTCGAGATGGCCTAACAGCTGGCGTATCTGCCCCACGGCTTTTACCACATCTGAAAAGGTCTTGTTGAGATCTTCCTCCAGCTGGCTGAGCCAATACCCCACATCTACGTTTAGTCCTAACATCTCTCCTGTGCGGTTAAGCCACCTGACGTGCTCCCTCAC
>JBKBOT010000057.1:0-4442 GCA_046293555.1 Pyrobaculum sp.
ATGGCTAGAGACCTGCCCACCGCCCCCACGACGGTGTGTGGGGGGGCGATGGGATACGAGACAGCCACCTGGTAGGTATCTATATGTCTAACAGAAAAAACAGGCGCGTTGACGTCAAGAAGTATAACCCTCACAGCCCTATCTACCCTTCTGCCTACCAGCGCCTGGCGAAGTTTGGCCCCCCTCCACAATGCTTAACAACCTGTTGAACAAATCCTCGAGGCTATCCACCCTCTCTACAGCCACCTCGCCGCTCTGCCCGCCGCCACAAGACGTGCCGTATGAATACATCTGCGCCTTGCCGCCAACCGCCCTGAGATATGCCTTAAGTATGTCTAACGACTTCTGGCAATATCCGGGATACGCCCCGTGTACCAAATTGGGTATGGGCTTTTCAGACACCACAGCCACCACCTCTTTCACCTCCACAATCGGCAATGCTCTAGCCTGCTTAGAGCCGGAGCCTACTAACAACGGAATTAAGGCGGCGACCGCCGCCTTCATTCTAAGCCTCTTTTCCGAATCTAAATCCGGCAGGTTTACCTTACAGTCAGTAAACATCGGCGTTAACGTATAGTCCAGATCCATCCTCACGTCAAAGCCGTACAGCCCCGTGGCGTACTCCTGTTTGTAAGGCATCATCGCCTGCCGCTCGCCGGCCTTCTCCCTCACGGCGTCTGGCACCACCCTGTTGTGCTGCACGGCGAATTTAGAAACAGCCTCAAGGTTGTTGGACTCAAGCACAGGCACCACAAACGCCGCCTTAACGAGAGAGTCACGCTTGTCAGATCTACCCCCCTGCGTAATTAGAAAACCATGGAGGTCGTTACACAGGTCTAGAACTGCCTCACACTCGTCCTTAGACCACGCGAAATTCCCACCGATCTTGGTATTTACATTATAGCCCCTAAAGCCGATCCCCAGTTTACACAAGTCGTTTAGATGTTTTCCGCCCATGTTCACATAGGCCTCAGCGGTGTAGTAGGCGTGCCAGTGTTTTAACGCATTTCCAGTAAGTACAGGCACCTCGTAAATCTTCCCATCTTTGTTCACCACCGCCGTGGCCACCTGGTTGTAGTTACCCACAGCCCCCAGACCACTCAAGCCGCTTACCTGCAGCTCCACCCTACCCGAAACCCTTACGTACACCATACCCAATCACCTACCTTCAATCACCTCTTTTAACATCATGGAGTACCTATCCGGCGATATGGCTAAAGTGGCCAACTTCTTCAACTCGTCACGCCTCACCCTCTCCTCCAGCTTCTCAAGACAGTTAAACAACTCCTCCACCCTTTTAGCCAACCCCTCCAACTGCCTCGAGACATATTCATAAGCCTTTACGTACTCCTCCCCCCTCCTCTTAAAGTCGTCCCTCCTAGCCGCCAGCTGGTTTTGGACCTTTACAGCGAGGCGGGCTAGCTTCTGCAACGCACCTATGTACTTCTCCGGCGAGCTAGCCAGCTCGTCAACCAGGTCGTAGGCAATCTCCAGATGTACCACAGGCCGTAGGACATTAGCCACCTCCTCCACCCTACAGCCGGGTTTAGCCTCCCCCATGTACATCACCTTGAATCTATAGTTTTTAAATGTACTCTGCCAGAAAAATTATGTAGCTTTATTTCTAAACTCATGCAAAATCTTTGCCAACGCCCTTGTTAGTTTGTCTACTTCAAACTCGCCGCCCCTTCTGCCCAACCGCCTCACAAGCCCAGCCTCTTCTAACCTCTCTAGATACCTATAGGCCGTGGTGGAGTGTAGCCCCAGCCTCTTTGCCACGTCGCCATATCTCACCCTGCCGTCCATAGCGGCCAACACCTCCAGCTTGCCTCTCGACAACGTGTAGAGCTTCTTCACCGCCTGCAGGCCTGTGACGTCCAGCACGCCGCCTTGATATTCGGGCACCAGGTAGATACGGGACTCCTTGACTATAGCCACCACAAGCGTTACCACCACCAAGGCCCGCGGCCCCCCGGCGAGAGCCACGGCGTCGAAATCCACCGCGGCCACCTGGCTAATGGCTGTAGCCAAGTCCCTCAAGTCGACAGCCACCAGCTTCCCCCGCCCCACCGCCTTTACGACATCTCTAGCGGTGGCCTCCGAGTCGGGGTCCCTCGGCGTGCCGGTCACCGCGTAGAGTAGGTACAACTCCTCCACCGGCCCCAGGGAGGCCAGAGACCTAACTACAAAAGTGGCGTCAAAGCCCAGGGTGATCGCAAGCCGCATTAAATTTCAGACAACCTGAAATTTAAACCTTATATCCTTCAGATAAGAACAGTGATATAGAGGACCGAATTAAAAGTTTGTGTTAACTCTCCTGGAGATAGCGAGGCTCCTAAGAAGGGCGAGGACGATCGGCCACGGCGACGTGTCGCCAGAACTCCGCGGCTGGTCTTACGACAGGCCCCCCGTAAGGCCGCCCGCCTACCTAGGCCTGGCGCTATCTGACTTCGCCTACGGCTACTGCCCCACCCTACGCAACGTCTATCTAAAGTACGTCCTCGGCGAGAGAGGCGCCGCAAATAGGCAGCTGGCAGAAGGCCGCCTGCTACATACAGTGTTGTTTAGGGCGGTGGAGGACTATAAACAATACGTATACGCCGGCAGGCCCATGTCGCCCAGCCTAGAGGCCATGCCGGAAGAGGTGAGACAAAAGGCCGAGGCCCTATATAGACACATCGCCACGAGGCTCCTAGGCGAACACGCCCACGTCACGGCCACGGGCCTCGCCAGAAGTAAAGACTCGGCGGCCTTCTACGTGGCCCCACTCTCCACACAGGTGGCGGTTGACGGCACGCCGCTTGGCTTAAGCCACGTGGTGGCAGACGGCGTCGCCATGGGGGCGGTGGTGGAGTTCAAATTCGGCCCCGCCCCAAACACAGACGTGGCGCTAGCAGGCTACGCCATGGCCATAGAGGCCGAATACGGCGTCCCCATAGACTACGGCATATATGTACAGATCTCTATCAACGGCGCGGTGGAGTACCGCACGTATGTCTACCACCTCGGCGACGGGGCGCGGCAGAAGTTCCTACAGGCGAGAGACGACGCCATAGATGTGGCATCTTCAGCAAGAGACCCAGGCCCCGCGGCCGGCTGCCCCAAGGCATGTCCCTACTTCCACACATGTCATGCAGATAGTCGTCGCTAGCCACGGCGTGAGGATAAGGGCGAGAAGGGGGCTGCTGGTAGTAGAGTCCAGAGAAGGCAGGAGGGAATACCCACTCCACCAGGTAGACGAGGTCTTCCTAATGACTGGCGGCATCTCTATATCCACCAAGGCGCTGAGAATGCTCCTAACCGCCGGCGCCACGGTGGCGGTATTTAACCCAAGGGGGGAGCCAGTAGGCGTGTTCATGAAGCCCGTCGGCGACGCCACGGGCATGAAGCGGAGATGTCAATACCAAGCCGCCACAGACGGCAGGGGGCTAGAGATAGCCAAGAGGTGGGTCTGGAGGAAGATAAGAGGACAGGCGGAAAACATAAAAAACTGGCGGAGGGCCCTAGAGAACTATACACAATATAGAGAGGCTATAGGCAAGACGCTAGAAAAGCTAGCCACAGCCGCCACCCCACGCCAGGTGCTAGAAGTCGAGGCAGAGGCGGCAGAGACATACTGGACGGCATACAGAGAGGTCACAGGCTTCCCCGGCAGAGACCAGGAGGGGGGAGACCCCATAAACGCCGGCCTTAACTACGGCTACGGCATATTGAAGACACTTTGCTTCAAGTCGCTACTCCTCGCCGGCCTAGACCCGTACGTGGGGTTCCTCCATGTGGACAGGTCGGGAAGGCCGTCGCTCGTCCTAGACTTCATGGAGCAGTGGCGGCCAAAAGTAGACACGGTGGTGGCAAAGGTGGGACACACGCTAAAGACAGAAAAGTCCCTACTCACACACGACTCTAGGCGCGTGTTAGCCGCAGCCGTCCTGGAGGAACTCGCCGCCGGGAAGACGCCAATCTCCGCGGAAATACACAGGGAGGCCAGACAGCTCGCCACCTCGCTATGTACCTAGTCGTAGTATACGACATCACCGAAGACCAGGTCAGAAACAAGGTGGCAGAAATACTAAAGGCCTTCGGCCTCCAGAGGATACAAAAGTCCGCCTTCGTGGGGAGGCTACCCCCCGCGCTGGTAAAAGAACTAGAAGAAAAGATAAGAAAGGCAGTGAAAAACGCCAACGCAGACGTGACAATATTTAAAGTAGACAGAAGGACAATAGAGACGGCGATAAGAATAGGGCCAACGCCGCCCGCACGGAGAGATGTCCAACTCCACTAGCTGCATAGAGATATACCTAATCCGCCAATATCTCTACTGCCCCACAGAAGTACACTACATCCTCACAAAAAACGTCGAGCCCCCCACAGAGAGGATGAAACGCGGCAAAGAGATACAAAAAGAGGCAGTAGAGGCAATAGCAAAAACACTAGGGGCGGAG
>JBKBOT010000058.1:0-4040 GCA_046293555.1 Pyrobaculum sp.
CGGCGTGTGGGACGTCCACTTTTTCTGAAGGCTGTAGCCCCACCCCAAAGGCCGCCGCCTTGTCTACCTCCCTCCCGCTGGCTGTCCCCAGCTTGTATATCAGATCTGCGGCGTCTATAGAAAAGATGTTTATGGTGGCTGCCTTATGCCACTGGAGGCATCGGTGGGTATATGTGCTTTTATCTATAGCCACGGCGATAGTGGGGGGCTCTTCAGAAACTGGCGTGTTCCAGGAGGCGGGCATGAGGTTTATACGCCCGTCTGGACATTTGGCGATTATCACCACCGTGGGGCGTGGATGTAACAGCCTGTAGAACTTCATTTCTGTACCACCAGGACGTAAGTGGGGCCCTCCTCCGCCTCTAATATCTTGACGTCGTTTAGCGCCATGAGCCTTCTTAACATCATGTAACAAATATAGTCGTCTGTGACCACCTTAAAGACTGCCCCCTGTGGCGCGTTGGCTAGAACTGCAGCAACGCCGGTGAGAGGCTCTGGGCACTGTTGCCCACTGACGTCAATAACCTCCATGGCTATTTACCCACCTCTCTTTATAAGTTTTTAAGGAGAGAACGAATTTTTGTCTATGGAGGAAACTCCTGTATTTGAGACAAACCTCCCCCCCGAGAGGGCGAAAAAAATCGTTGAGGCGTTACGAGAGGTTTACGACCCGGAGATCCCCATAAACGTTTACGACTTAGGGCTAATTAGAAAAATCACGCTGGAAGACGGCGTGTTGAAAATAGTGATGACTCTCACAGCGGTGGGGTGCCCCGTGGCAGGCTCTGTGGCGCAAGAGGTGGGATACGCCGTGCAGTCCGCAGTCCCCGAGGCAAATGACGTGGAGGTGGAGATAGATTTCGAAAAGCCGTGGGACCCCACACAGATGACGGCAAGAGGGAGGGAGATATTTAAGGCCATATATGGATACGACATAGTAGAACAATATCAAGCCGCACAGGCCTAACCTCACGCCGAGGTGACGTCCACACACGCCTTTAGGACGGACGTTTAGTTAAAAAGAACAAATTATTAAATGTGGGCCTCCTCCTCAATGTAGACTACAGTCACTTCCTGGCAAGGGCCAGGGGGAGGGAGGTCTTAAGGCTAGCCGGCGTTAAGGAAGTAGGGGAGGAGGAGGCTATTGAGGGCTATTATGTTCATTACCGCCGCCCTATTTTCGGCGGCAGGGCTAGTAGCGAGGTTTGGAAAAGATTTTTGTTAGACTACGTACATACTCCTTACTACGAGAAGATCGCATCTCTCTGTAGGCTTAACCACAAGGCCTCTAGAGAGGCCGCCGTGAGGCTAATACGCGCCTTTGCCCGCTATCTAGAGACGTTAGAAAGCCGGAAGTGGGCCTGGTGGGGCAGGGGGAGGCAGGTGGCTTGGGTAGAAAGCTTAAGGCAGTTGAGGAGAAGTTTCGGCAATCCCGCCGAGGTGGAGGAACTATACCGCGTCTTTAAAAAACTGGGAGAAGTATTGGGGAGAGGCAGAAGCGGGGACCCGGCGGCTCTCGCCCTATCTGTGGCGGCAGACCCCGCCAGGGTGAAGCTGGCGCAAATCCTGGCGAAAAGCCTTGAGGTAGCCACAAGTCTCGGCTGGGCGGCCCAAGAGGGTGGGGCCGCTTCTGGCAAATTTGGCGAGTTTGAGGTGACGTACGGCTCTATAGAGAGGTTAAAACACGCCGCCGTGTCCACAAGGCTGTTATTCACAGGGGCCCCCCTCCTCTTCCTCCAACGCCTCGCGGCGGCGGGCTTGTTGATAAGGCGAGCTCTAGCCGCGGGGGATAGGGGCATATATCTGCTGGTAGACAAATCCGGCTCTATGTACGGCGCGGTGGGGGGCATGCAGAAAATTGTCTTAGCCACCGCCTACGCTCTAGCCGTCTTGAAAAGACGGCGGGATGTGGTACTACGTTTTTTCGACGTGGAGATACACGAGGAGACTACAGACCTGGAGTCGCTGGTGGATATCCTGACTAGAGTGGTGGCGGGCGGGGGGACAGATATAACTAAGGCGGTTCTCGCCGCGGTGGAAGACGCCGAGAGGAGAAAGAGGAGGTATGTGCTACAAGTGGTTACAGACGGCGAGGACGACCGTTTTGACCCCACCGCCGTGAGGGAGGCCAGGCGTGTGTTTAAAGACGTGGTGTTCATATTAGTGGGCGGGGGGAGGCTAGAGGGAGTGAAGACGCGGGTCTTAAAGAGAGAGGAGGCCTACTAAAGCCACAGAGGCCGCCAGCCATAACACATATCGACGCCATCCCCGCCGCTGCCGGAAGGGGTGCCACCAGGCGACACGCTCTAGAAAAACCAACACTGTCCCCACGGCGACTATATAGGCTATCAACTCGCCGACTCCAAACGCCGCCGCCACAGCCGGCGTGAGGACACCAAAAAGCGCGGCGGTGAGGAAGAGAGCCGGGTAGGAGAAGAGAGCCACTAACGCCACGTAGAGAAGAGCCCCGAGAAGTCTGTTCTCAAAGCTCGTCGTCACTGTCTCTCTAAGCCCCTGGGGGGAGACCACGGGGTGGCCCGCCATGGCTAGAGCTGTGGATATAGCTGTAGAGAGCCAGTATATAATAAACGTGACGTAAAGCCATCTCACAGCTTTATTAACGTCCGTTATTTAACTCATGCTCGCCATCGAGGGGGGGAGGCCCGTTAGGGAGAGGCCAATTGTGGCGAGGCCTCTTGTCTATAGCGACGAGGTGGCACAGACAATTATCGAGGTGTTAAAGTCAGGCGTCTTGACCGCCCAACACGGCAGGTGGGTAAAGGCGTTTGAAGAAGAGCTGGCGAAATTTCTCGGCGTTAGACACGTCCTGGCGGTCTCTAACGGCACGACGGCTTTACACACAGCCCTCAAGGCGGTGGGGGTGGGGCCTGGAGACGAGGTGGTAACCACGCCCTTTACCTTCGCCGCAAGTGCCACTGCGGTACTTCACGCCAACGCCGTGCCGATATTTGCCGACATAGATAGAGAGACGTTAAACTTAGACCCAGCCTCAGTGGAAGAAGTCATCACGGAGAGAACCAGGGCGGTGGTGGTGGTACATCTAGCCGGCATGCCGGCCGAGATGGACGAATTTAAAAAACTAGCCGACAGTCACGGCGTAAAGATCATAGAAGACGTGGCGCAGGCGCTGGGCGCGGAGTACAGAGGGAGAAAGGCCGGCGCCTTAGGCCACATGGCCACCTTTAGCCTTTACGCCACTAAACACATAACCTCTGGCGAAGGGGGGGCGGTGGCTACAGACATAACTGCCTACGCCGAGGGGGCAAAGCTAATTAGATCACACGGCGAGGTGGGGAAATATAGCTACGAGGTGCTGGGCTATAACTACAGGATGTCTGAAATACAGGGGGTGCTGGCATATTATCAGCTCAGACAGCTGCCAGAAATGCAGAGACAAAGGGAGAGATATGTGGAGACCCTGTTGAAAGAACTGGCTGGGCTAGACGGCGACTTGTTGACAACCCCAAAGCCCAGGCCATATGTAAAACACTCCTGGCATTTAGTCCAGATCCTCCTCGCCGTCGAGAAGTTAAGAAAGCCTAGAGACTACGTGGTGGAGGCCCTGAGGGCAGAGGGAATTGGCAACGTCTTTGTGGCCTACCCAACGCCGCTCTACAAGACGCCGCTATTTCAAAAACAGGAGGGACACGGCCTCGGCTGCCCCTGGAGCTGTCCTTACTACAAGAAGAAGGTGGAGTACAGACCTCTCCCCAACGCCGAGTGGGCCGCCGAGAGGGTAATATCCCTCCTCGTGATGCCAAACCTGACGGAACAAGACGCGGTAGACACCGCCGAGGCTATAAAGAAGGTGTTAAACGCCCTCAAGCGGTAGCCGCCACCCATAAATCCTCCTCACGTTCTCCACACAGATCCTATATACGTCCCCCCTAGAGAGGGCCCCCAACTCCACATATCTCCTCAGCTTGGCGGCAAGAGTCCAAGGGGGAATCACGGCGCCAGGTCTAGACCTGTCGTCTATATAGTCGCTCTCCACCACAAAGACAGGCCCCCCCTTTAAC
>JBKBOT010000059.1:0-3931 GCA_046293555.1 Pyrobaculum sp.
TAGAGCCCAGTATCTTTACCCCCCTGGAGAGCTCAGCCTCCGGCGATCTATCTGATAGATCTTCCCCTAGAGCCATGGCGGAAACCGCGGTTCTCAACACGTCTATTGGCTCTGCGGATTTTGGAAAGGCGGAGACAATCGCGGCGACAAATCGCGGCGGCGTCCTCCAGGAGGCTAACTCCTTGGAGAACTCCTCTAGCTCTCTGGCGGCGGGGAGCCTGCCGCGCCACAACAGGTAGGCTGTCTCCTCGTATGTGGAGTACTGCGCCAACTCCTCCAAGTCGTAACCTCTATACAAGATTTTAGAGTTTTCTAGGTCTATGTGACAGATCTGTGTTTCTTTTACCACTATCCCCTCCAGACCTGGAGAGTACATATGGTAAAAAAATCGAGAAAATATAAAGATTGTCCATTAAGAAAAATTTCATAAATAACGTAATTTTGACTATGGAGTTGGCGGTGGTGTCTGTACTTGGTGCAGACAGGGTGGGCATTGTTGCCGGCATTACTAACGTCTTGGCGCGACATAATGTCAACATTGTGGACATATCGCAGACAGTGGTGAAGGACATATTCTCCATGATTATGATTGTAGACATCTCTAAGGCAGATGTGGACATAGCCACGCTTAGGAAAGAGCTCGAGGAGGTGGGGAGGGGGCTGGGGGTCATGGTCTCTCTACACCACATAGACGTCTTCCGCTTCATGCAGAGGATATGAGGTTCTCGCCGGAAGAAATAGGGGAGGTACTCGAGATGATCTTATTTAGAGAGCTAGACATCAGGGCGGTTACGCTTAGCGTAAACACGCTGCCAGCCGCCAGGGGGAGGCTAGACGAGACCACAGAGGCCCTTAGCCACATCCTGGAGCCCTACCTGAAGAGACTTAGGCCCGCCGTGGAGAAGGTGGCCACCAGGCTTGGGGTAAGGATCGTCACCACCCGCCTCGCCGTGTCTCCCGTCTCTATGCTTCTAGAGCCTCTAGCCAGCGCAGAGGCTGGGGTAGAGCTTGCCCTTTTTCTTGAAGGGGCGGCAGCTAAATTCGGCGTAGACATGGTGGGAGGATACTCCGCCTTTGTCCACGCGGGCTTCTCTCGAGGCGACAGAGCGCTGGCGGAGTCGCTACCCGCGGCGTTAAATAAAACTACACGGGTAGCCGGCTTTCTAAACGTAGCCTCTACGCACACAGGTGTGCACCTAGACGCCGTGAGAAAAGCCGCAGAGGCCATCATGCAGATGGCGCCTCATGCCGCCGCCCGGTTTGCCGTGACGGCAAACCTGCCAGAAGACGTCCCCTTCATGCCTGGGGCATACCACGGCGTGGGGCTCCCAGACGCGGCGATAAACGTGGCGGTGAGCGGCCCCGGCGTAATTGAGGCAGTGGTGAAAAATTTGGAGGGGGCAGACGTCCGCACTCTACACGACGCCATAAAGAGGGCGGCGTTTAAGATCACCAGGCTGGGGGAACTTGTGGGGAGAGAGGTGGCGAAAGAGCTAGGCGTGTCTTTCGGCTCTGTGGACTTAAGCGTGGCGCCGTCGCCTAAGGTAGGCGACTCCGTGGCCGCCGTGCTGGAAGCCATAGGGCTACCCAAGGTGGGGTCCCCCGGTAGCGTCTTTGCACTAGCGTTGTTTATAGACGCGGTGAAGAAGGGAGGCGTGATGGCTACTTCCACCATCGGCGGGCTCAGCGGGGCGTTTATACCAGTTAGCGAGGACGTAGTTATGGCCAAGGCGGCGGCAGAAGGCGCGGTGAGTTTTGACCTCTTGAAGGCCATGGCGGCTGTCTGTAACACTGGTATAGACATGGCGGGCATACCTGGAGACACGCCCGTAGAGGCAGTGGCTGCACTCATAGCCGACGTGATGGCTATAGCCGTACATCTAGACAAGCCGCTGGGAGTGAGACTTGTCCCCATCCCAGGCGGCAAGCCCGGCGACGTGTACGACCTGGGGGGGCTGTATGGGAAGGTGGCCGTGATGGAGCTGCCTAGCTACGGCAAAATCCCGCTGGCGTCTAGAGGGGGGACAGCCCCGCCGGGGGTAGAGCGGCTTAAGAAGGGCTAACCCCCATATCGCCAACTAGACGAGGGGTTGGCCGTTGTGACTACAGCCAGGCGAGGTAGAGGCAGAGAGATTCTCGCTTAGAATCAGGCCAGCTGTATACGCCCTCTCTTTTTTAACAACGCAGTTGGAGCGCTGTTAGTCGTGAAGTATTTATTGAGGACGTGAGTTAGTTTATATGCGTTGTCGTTTTTGCGGGGCCCCGCTAGAGTGGGGGCCGGACTCAATTGTAGAGATCTGTAGGTATTGTAACACGCCTAATTTCGCCGAGGGTGTCGACGTTTTTCAGATCTTAGTGGCGCCCACGCTGTCTAGCTCCGAGATTTTAGAGAGAGCTGTAAAAAGGACGAGGAGGGATCTAAACTTAAGGTGGAGGATGCGAGATATAAGGTTTGTCACAAGCCCCGAGTTGACCTATCTGCCTTACTACTTCGTGGAGGTGGAGCTAGTGGCTAAATACAGAGCCGTTGTGCTCGCAACCCCGAGAGGAGAGACCCGCCGGCAGCTTTCTAGAGTCCGGCAGTTTACAGTTTCTGGGACCGTAAAAATTCGGGACTTAGTCCCAATATTGGCGAGAAGGTCTAGTGCCGGCAAGGCGGCCGAGAGGCTTGCGCGACATTATCTCCAAAGACCTCCACAAGTGAGGCCGCTTGGCGAGACGGAGCTGACTGGAGTCTTTCTCGCGCCAGAACACGACAGAGAGATGGCAGGGGTTAGAGCTGTGAGAGCCCTAATGGGGAGGCTAGAGAGAGAGGTGGAGCGAGACGCCTTGGCTAAAGCCGAGTGGGAAGTGGGCGATGGCTACTCGCTAGAAGTGGTAAGCAAGACTGTAGACTATGTGGCCAGCCGTCTAGAGGTCTCACAGTTGACATACCTACCCATGTGGTCTATACCCTATCTCTACGGGAACTCCCACTATAGGTACTACGCCGCTGGGTGGGATGGAAGAGTTGTGTTAGCCGAAGAGCCCGCGTTTTTAGAACATAAAGTCGCCTATGTTATATTCGCCGCGGCGCTAGGCGGCGTTTTTGGCGGCGTGGTCGCCTCGCCGCTATATGTGGATCCCGCCGTAGGCGCCTCTGCGGCCCTCGTGGCCGCGGGGCTTACCTACGGCGCCGCTGCCGCCATGTTGAGAAGTAGGAGGGTAGAATGATCCGCTGTCCCCACTGCGGCTCTCAGTACGAGGCGCCACACAGGGGTGAGTTCTACGTGTGTCCCCACTGCGGCGGCGTGGTGAGACGGGGGGAGCCATATCTGGACGTATACATATTTAAAAACGCCGTGGATAAATCTGCCGCGTTTAGTAAAGCCCTGCACCTAGCCCCCACGGGGTCGCCTGAAGATTTACACGTCTCCAGCCTCGTCGACGCACAGCTGCACTTCCTCCCCCTCTATCTATACCGCGTGGAGTTCATACCCCTACGGCTATCTGCCTACCATGCCGCCCTCGCCCTTAGAAGCCCCCCCGTGAGGATACCTAAGGGCTATAGATTCCCCACGAGGCGGAAAATCCCCTATAGGCCCTCTCTGGAGAAAGCCGGCGTTTTCCACAGCCCAGACCTAGAGCCCCGGCTAAGTTACGACCTGGCCGCAGAGGCCGCCGCCTACCAACTCCTCTTTAGGACTAAGGTAACGCCGTGGTTAAACTTCGAGGGGATTGTGTACTATCCGGTGTGGGGGCTGGAGTATAGCTACAAGGGGGATAAATACCGCGCGACCGTAGACGCCACAGACGGCACAGTGCTCTACATGGAGTACCCACTCTCTAGGGGCGGCAGGGCGGCTACTGCGCTCCAGGCGGCGGCGGTGGTGGCGGGCTCCGCGGCTATAGGCGCCGTGGTGGCTAGCCAGCTCTACCCCTGGCTGGACCC
>JBKBOT010000060.1:0-3906 GCA_046293555.1 Pyrobaculum sp.
TTTTCGGCTGAGGTGGCGATGGCGACTTCTCTTCTCCCTTTGGAGGTGGAGAGGGGGGTGGCTGTGGCGTTGGGGTCTTTTCTTTCATAGCCCCATGTACCGCCTGCCATTCTGGCGTTTGTTCTACGAAGACGTGTTTTGGAGTTTTCGGCTGAGGTGGCGATGGCGACTTCTCTTCTCCCTTTGGAGGTGGAGAGGGGGGTGGCTGTGGCGTTGGGGTCGACTTGCTATACTTCATACACACGTTCGGCGCCAGACCGAGCTTGGTACACTCCTCGTAGCTCCTGGGCTCCATGCCCTTGGCCTTGAGGCAAGCAAGCACGTCGCCTCCGGCGTCCAGACATTCGCAGACCGCCGGGTCCTTGCCCTCTCTGACACACATGGCGTACTTCAAGTTGCCTTTGTCTACTTGAGGCGATCCACGGGCACGCTCCAACCTGTCTTCGACCGATTGAATGCTGTCTTTAATGCCGCCAAAACTACCGCCAGATCCACTTCCACCAGAAGCCCCTCCGCTACCAGTCCCGCCC
Organism: Pyrobaculum sp.; assembly: GCA_046293555.1. Taxonomy (GTDB): domain Archaea; phylum Thermoproteota; class Thermoprotei; order Thermoproteales; family Thermoproteaceae; genus Pyrobaculum. The sequence continues at coordinate 531 of JBKBOT010000060.1, forward strand.
CCTCTAGAGCCACTATCGCCTTGGTTACTATTGTTGTTGCCTTGCCCGGTGCCGCCTCTGCCGCCACCACCTTGCCCCCCGGTCGGAGGGCCTACATTCGTTCCACCACTGCCTCCACCCGGCGGCGTCGGGATGGTTGGAACCGGGGGCGTAGTTGGTGGAGTGGTTGGCGGCATGCCGGGTAGCTGTGGTGGCTTTACCACCTCTTGTCTCGGGCCGGCTGGTGGCTCTGTTGGCACCCCAATGCCCAGATATACAACTCTCCTGACTGTAGGGCCTCCACGAGTTGTATCCTCTCTCTCATCTTCTCTAAAGCCGAGTTGGTAAAAGACTTGGGCGTGGTGTTTAAGAAGTTTCTCTAGCTTTTTCTGCCTCTTATCGCCTTTATTCATATGTCTCTAGTTAGACACACATATATACGTCACTCTAAAGCGCAACTGCACGCCTCTTGTCGTTGGGTTTGTAGAAGTCTGACAACATCGGAGCCACATCGCCTCTCAATGTGGCCGCGAACTCCGTCGGCGATGTTACAAGGAACTGCCCATCGATTAGGTTGATGGGTTTGTTCAACGCGGGGCCACCCCTCTTGTCGTCTCTACCGCCGCCGTCAGACCCAAAGCCGCCGGGATTTAGATACCTTTCACAATACTGTGGGTCGTGGTACTCGAGACACTTGACGTAAGACATGGAGGGCGGTCCGCCGTAGGAGCCACCGCCTTGCTTCCTCCACCGCTCTTGCTCCGCAAGGGCATCCGCAGAAGGCCCGCCTGCAGGCGGGTTGTTTGTTGTATTGTTGCCTCCACCGCCAGTCGTGGTGGTTCCACTAGATCCACCATCGAGCGTCCCAACTACATAGTCCGGAGGCCTCATGTTGGAGCCACCGCCTTTTTCCAACGTGTTTGCAAACTCTGTGGGGGACGTAACGAGAAACTGTCCGTCGATAAGGTGAATAGGTCTACCCATCGCAGGTCCGCCGCTCTTTTGAGCCGTAGTTTGATTGTCAGCGCCGGATTTCAAATATCTCTCACAATACTGTGGGTCGTAATACTCAAGACACTTGACGTAAGACATGGAGGGTGGGGGCGGCAATAATTGTGGTTTTTCTAACGGTTGAGGTCCGCCGGCGAATTTTATTTCAACGTTTTCAGCTGTCGATTGGCTACCCTTCTTCGCAAAGTAGTCTACACACCAGCCCATCGTGTTGCCTACCTTTATACACTCCTCCATTGTGTTATACTCCCTCGATCCATATGGCGCAAATGGATTAAGCCCCTTTGCCAAATCCACACGATCTTTCCGCTCCGCCTCCTGCCTCTCCCTCTGTTGTTCGAGATATATGTCCGGCGGAACTCTAGGCACATGTCCTTTGTCACCTTGCCCACCGGCCTGTCCCCCTTTCCCCTCGTCACTTTTGCCAAACAGCGAGGCGATCGCATTAGCGATCGCTTGCCCCACTTGGCCGATAGCGCCCGCCATGGCCGGGAGCGGCGGCAGTACAGACATGGTCATAACTCCGGACGGAACCACCTGGTACTTGCCGTCAGATCCGCGAATTACGGTAACCCAATACTTCTTCCCATCCTTCTCAACTTCTACTACGTACCTGTCGGGCCATATGTTGATAGTCCCAGCCTTTCCGCCGAATTCGCTCTCCACCAGACTCCTTATGTATTGGTATATCTCTTCGTCACTCCACACGGTTGGGATCTCGCCGATGTCCTTCCCCTCCTTGACTGTCTTGAAGCTATATGACCCATACTTGTAGTTCACCTCTACTACGGCCTTTGTGCCATCCTTCTTCTCGATGATTACGACAGCTTTTGTCATATCGTCACGAACCTCGACGAAGGTCACCCTCCCGCCAAAACGCCTAGCCGCCTCTTGTTTCACCCATTCCGCAAAATCCGCCACCGACTTGAAGGTCGATGGCGAGACCCCGCCGGATTGTCCGCCGCCCTGATTGGGGGCGCCCCCGCTGGCGGTACTGTCGCCGACGGCGTTGTTTGTCACAACGCCATGGGGACCCCCACTCGACTCGTCTATATGAAACTCGTAGACGTTATCCCCCCTACGTATCACCTTCACCACAATTTCCGCGTCGCCTTTCTTCACCTTCACCAAACACTCGTTGCCTCTACAGTTTGCAGAAAGCCCAGTCCCGCCCAACCGTCTTGCGGCCTCAATCATCGCCCACCGATGGAATTCAACTGAGCCAAACCTACCATCCCACGTGGCGGTCCACGACTTGGCCCCACCGCCTTTATCGCCACCGCCCTGCCCGCCAGAAGGCCCCCCGGACTGCCCGCCTACATCCCTCTGTCCACCTTTGTTTTGCCCGCTGTCGTCTTTCTTGCCGTCATTCTTTGTTTCATCTTGTTGTTGTCCGCCGGTCTGCCCGGCTGTCTTTCCGCCTTGTTGTTGACCCGCCTGATCTTTTATATATAGCTTCCCATCTTTAAACTCCAGCTTGGAGATATTGTCCACGTTGTAAAGCGTATCTCCATAATATGTGCGATCTGGCGCAACAAACCTCGTTACTATAAATCTGTTCATAAAGTCGTCTACGGCCTTACTTTCTTCTGGCGTGAAGCTACGTACCTCACATCTACCGCCTTTGCAATCATAAACGCCGACGGGTTCCGCAACCACGTGCTCAGTCCCCACACTCCCAGGCCCCTCCTCGAGATAGATCCTAATCCTCCACACCACACCGTTTTTCACTATTGTGAACTCCCGGCCTAGTTGGAAAAACGACCCAGCTCCTGAATGTATGTAACTATGTGTGTAGTCCTTTACGTCAATGATGGAATCGCTGAGGTTTTTAACTCTGTTTTTCCACGCCTTGAGCGCCTTGGCTGTCTCAGCTATCAGAACGAACCTCCAGATATCTGTGTTCCATTTCAGATATGGTTTAACCGTGTTGAAAAACCACTCCCTACTTTCCTCATCTAGCTTAGCCAGGTCGTCTTTAAATCGTGGGAGGACCTTGGTAGTAAATACAGCTATGTGCATCATGGGGGCCTCTGGAGTTATGCCATACAGCGATGTGATTTTCTTCAATGTCCAATCGTGTAAGTTCTCCGGAAGCCAGCTTAAGTCATATGGCAGGATTGGCCCGTTGTAGGCGGGGGCATGCCAGATTAGGTACCTCCCCCCGCCTAGGTCTATTATTGGTTGTACGCCGTCTCCTACAAATTTATAGACTTGACCAGTTCTTTTATCGATTGCCACCCGTCCCCACGTTGAGAAGATGTAGTCGCCCATATCTTTGTAGTAGAGCGAGCCTGCAAAATATCCGGCGGATCTTCTCGCAACTTCAAAAACTAGGTATTTCATCTGTTTGTTGTCTAAAAGATGAGGGTTAATCACGACGGTC
>JBKBOT010000061.1:0-3886 GCA_046293555.1 Pyrobaculum sp.
CACGTGGACGAACTTCTGGCCTGAGATCTCCACCGCGTTTACATTACCCTTCACCTCCACGCTGTCTAACGGCACGTAGCCCGCGGGCGCTACCACCGTGGAGCCGCCCCGCTGGAACGTCCACACCCCGCCGCCCCGCTCCTCAGCCGCCTTAATTGCTTGTAACAACTCCCGCGCCTTCTGGTAGTCGTCCGGCAGCTCTATCCCGTTTACATACAGCTTGCCGTTTTTATACTCCACCCTCTCGGGCCCGGACAATTTGACAGAGTCTTGCGTGACCTCAACCCTGGCGCCATATACCTCAGCCAACGCCTTGGCGGCGCCGCCACGCGGCTTTATCTCATACCCCCCCTCCTGCCCCCTCTCCGCATAGCCGAGAAGCTCCGGCTGAGACAACTTGTCGCCATCCCTCCTAACCCTCCACGCCAGGCCCCCCCTCACGAAAACTATCTCGCCACCCTTGTCGTCTGACTTACGTTCGACCACCTCCCCGCCGATATCCTTTACGATTTGGTTCACCGCCTCATCAAGCGCCTTGTTCCTAAGGTATTTGTCGAGCATCTGGTTGGCATATTCAAACCCGCCCTTGAAAAACGACGAGATGAAAACACCCCTCTCATCGTCCTTAAACTTACTCAAATCGACTGTAGTCAGCTTATCGCCTTTAATCAACACGGTGGTGCCGCCCAAGTCGGCCCACGCCCCATCCTCCCCCTCCTTGTTTAACTTAGCAATGCCGCCACCCTGTAGATAGGCGTAGCTGTTTGTAACCCAAAACGTCCTCCCGCCTACGTCAAAAGCCTTGACGTCGCCGGTGGAAAACTCCGAAATAAAGCCGGACAAGTCAGACTCCTTAACCTTAGAGGTATTTACGGCGAGATCTATGTAGTAATTATCGCCGAGATATACATAAACCCTCCACCCACCGCCCAAATCCGCATAACGGACGTCACCAGAGCCAGACAGCGGAATCCTCTTGTCGTTAATCTCGACATATATGTTGCCAAAAACATCACGCACAAGCCTATAGCTAGGCGGAGAAGAATCTCCCCCTCCCTCGCCCCCGCTGCCCTCTGCCCCCTCTCCCTTCCCAGCTTTTGAATCCCTCTCCGTCTGATTACCCTTCCCCCTCCCACCCCTTTCTTTATCCTCCTGCCCCTCCCCCGCCCCTTCCTTCTCCCTATTTTCTTTCTCTTCTTTTTTCCCCCCTTTCTTCTCTTTGTCACCGCTTTCGGTACTCCCCTCCCCTTCTCCTTCCCTCTCTCTATTTTCTTTCCCCTCTTTTTCCCCCCCTTTCTTCTCCTCTTGTCTTTCCTCACCCCTCCCCTCTTCTTCTCTCGGCACCTCTTTCCCCATCCTTCTTAAGTAGTCCTTACAATGCGCCTCGCTGTAGTGTTTTATACACGTGTCATAATCCTTGTAGGGATCCTCTTGCCCCGACTTAGGCGGCTCTGACTTATCGTCCCCAGACTTACCATCCTCCGAGCTAGAAGGCTCTTGCTGTGATTGCAGCGGCTCTGACTGCGCCGGCTCGTACTGTGATGACTCCCCACTTTTGACTTCAATACTCTCCACCTTAGACCGCGACTTCCATTTACGCACCTCCTTAATTTCATCCCCCTGCCGCGGCTCCGACTTAGGCGACTCAGACTGCTGTGGAGGACCTACCACATAATCAGGCGGCCGGGGGGTTGATACGTCTTGTGTAGAGCTGGACTGCCCGGGCGATTGTGGTTGGTCCGCGGTCTTTTTCCGCCACTCCTCCTCAATCAACACATAGTCCGGCGGCCTCGTTGGAGGTGGTCGTTGCTGTTGGTTAGACTGCTGGCTAGATGTATCTTCTTGTCTTTTCTTCGCCCAATATTGCTCAGCTATGGCGTCTGCAGATGGCATTTACTCCACATCACGGCTACGCCTCCTTAAGGCGGCCAGATACTTCCTTACCACCGCGGGGGAGTAACCGTTTTTACGTAGGAGAAACGCCAGGAACTTAAGCCTCTTTTCCGCAAGCTTGGGCGTCATCTTTATCCTACGGCAAGTCCCCCTCTCGAAGGTCCACCCCTGGTACCTCAGCTCGTGTAGTATCTTCCTGGCGATCTTACCCGCAGTGTTTGGGTTGAGGGAGCCATGCACGTAGTCCAGCCCTGCCCGGGCGTAACAACTATCACTACCAAGGTATATGTTGCCCATATCAAACAATACAACTAAATAATAAATATTTTCAAAAAAGGGGGTGGCGGATTAAACTTAAATGAGGATTAAACCATCACCACCTCACGCCACTTAGCCACTTCTTTGGGTTTAAATTCAGACTCTCTAGGCTTAAGTTCGAACTCTCTGGGCCTATCTCTAGGTTTGAACTCATCAACAGGTTTCACCACAACATCGATTTTGGGCGTTACAGCTTCTACCCTCTTCTCGAACTCCCTCTTCACCTCCTCAGGGGTCCACCTCTTTATACCATCCACCTCTCTAGGTTTGAACTCATGTTTTTTCTCCTCGAAACGCTCCATAGCCCTCCGCTCCATCTCCACCAGCCTCTCCACCCTCTCTTCAGCTCTCGTCAAGACATCATTCATTACGTTTCGTCCCTCCATCGTACCTCGTTTAATCGGTTGTATTTCCATACCTTCCTTCACCCTATCCTCCCTTATGACATCCTCATGTGGCACACATCCCCCACGTCTAGGACCTCCTATACACGTAGGCTTTAAGTTTATCAGATCTATCTGCTTTTCAGATTGTTTGACCTCATGTGATTTGACCTCCCTCCGCGGTTCTTGTTTGACCTCTTGTGGTTTCGGCGTGATCTCTTGTTGTATGACCTTCTGTTGTTTGACCTCCTCCCTCCCCTTCAACTCCTCCAATAGCCTTTTCTTTATCTCTTTCTCCACCTCCTTTTGTTTTTGCATCTTTTGCCATATTTCTGGTAACTCTCGTTGTAGCCACTCTTCATGCCTCTTCCTAAAATATGCAAGCGGATTTATGCCCTTTTTTGCCAACTCTTCCCACTCCCTTTTTTGCCTCTCTCTTTGCTCTTGTATCCTCTGCCATAAGGGATCACCGGGTTTTGGTTTTGGCCCCTCTGGCTTTACTCCTATGTGTGTTTTCCGGTGACCCTCTTTCACCACCCCCTCTGGCTCACTACTCCCAGCAGGGGATAACAACTTTACCCCTCCATATGGCCTAGGTGGAGGCATAAGCTCTGTGTGTGGAGTTACTATCTTTGACTCCCTCGGCCGCTCCGGCAATATTGGACCGCCACCCTTTTTTATTATTGCCCACGGCTCTCCCCTCAGCTCTTTAATCAATACGTCAATCGACCCCCTACGATCACCGCTCCTATACGGCCTCCGCCTAACCGTACCAGTAGACATAATACATACATTACATCCATATAAATACTAAAAAACCGAGGTGGATACAAAATTACCAACTGGTTACTCTCACCACACGGGGCTGTCTCGGCTGCCTGGGGGCCCGTATGGACCACTCGACAGGCCGCCTAACTATCCTCTCTGGCAGCTCCTCTATTGGAGGTCTAGGCTTGGGCTCTATGGGCAGAATCTTTACTGGAGGCTCCTTCACTGGAGGCTCTTTTGGAGGCGCCGGCTTTGGCGCCGGTTGTACCGGCCTAGGCGGATGTTTTATCGGCTCCGGTATCCTTATCGGAGGCTCTACCGGCCTAGGTGGAGGAGGTACCGGCTTAGGCTCCGGCCTTGGAGCCGGCTTTGGCTCTACGACAGGTAGCTTGACCACTGGCTTCTCAGGTTGTTCCGGCCTTCTTTCTGGCGGCCTTGGAGGTTCTTTTGGAGGCTGTGGTGGTTGTGGAGGTGTTGGCTGTGGTCTAGGCTCTTGTCTAGGTGGTTGTGGAGGTGTTGGCTGT
>JBKBOT010000062.1:0-3825 GCA_046293555.1 Pyrobaculum sp.
TCTTGAGGGGTCATGTGACTCTCTGGCTTTGTTTAAGGCCACGGTTTATAGTACAGAGGAGTTCAGAGGCGCTATGGCTAGAGGGATAGCTGACGACATAAACTCCGTGGGGTTGGGGCTTGTTGGAGGACTTGCGTCATTTATGGGCGCTGTTAGGATAAGAGATAGCAGGTATGAGTACTTCATAGCGCCTGACGGCTCTTATCAGTCTATTGTTGATACACGTGGCGTGTTGGAGGCCATGTATGGCAAGCCTATTGGAATTGGGGATTACATCGGGAAGCTTAGCGTTTTAGTAAATCTAGAGGGCGGGATAAGCATAGACTTCGCCACGTTTTTCACAGCCATACTGCAGGTCTCTAGTGCCATTGAGAAAAAAGAGGCGTTAACAAGCTACGTAGAGGGGATGTCTTTTGACAGATATCTGTTGATAAGAAACGTCGTATCTCAAAGGCCACAAATAATGTGGGCTAGCCCCATGAATATCTCCCAAATTGTAGACATTGTGAGTAAGAAACAAGCCGTGCAGTTTCTCTCGGGCTTATACAGAATGGCAACGGGAAGGCTTAAAGATGAGCTGCTCAGACGGCAGGTCGCAAGCGCTGTGGGGGGGTGTGTAAACTCCGCCATGTTGTACTTCTGGAGCGGCCAGAAGGACTTCTTGCTAAATTGCGCCAGGGATCTTGTTTTGCTTAGCGACAGAGCGCCTAAGGACCTCTCAGACGCCATAGGGGTGGTGCTCTCAGGTGTTGGGAGAATGTTGAGGAAGGATTAGAGGAGATGTCCACCGGAGGGGCGAATATGAGGTGGGGCGTTTTGGCGAAAAAGATCCACGAGATGTTAGAAAGACGTAGGTTGGTATTTGTCTTCGCCCCTACTGGCTATGGGAAGACTATGGCGTCGCCGATTCTTTTAGACCTGGCGAGAAAAAGTGGGCTTGCAAGCAGGCTTATTCACGTGGTTCCCACAAGGGCTTTGCTCCGCGAGATTTATCGGGAGAAGTTCGCAAACACGGGATTTCACGTGGGGTATCAGTCTATGGACAGGCTACCCGACGGCAACAAGAGCCCGTATTTCCTGTCTGACATCACTGTGACGACGGTAGATAGCTTTCTCTGGAATGTCTACAAGATCCCTGTTGCTGAGATCTCCAAGGTTATAGACGGCAGGTCTGAAGGCCATTACTACCCCGCGCTGGCGGCGATAGCCACCTCAATTGTGGTATTTGACGAGGCGCATATATACATCGGCGAGCCCGGCGAGGAGAGAGCTGACGTCGTAACCCCGGCCGTTGAGGCGCTTTATCGACTTGGCGTAAGTACTGTGATAGCCACAGCCACCATGTCTGCAAAATTCGTCGAGAGGCTACTATCAAAGGTAGGTATAGACAGAGATGCCGTCAGTGCTGTATACGCATGTGGCGCGAGATGTAACAAACACGTCGAGTCGTTAGAGAAGATAATACATGTGGAATATGTAGATGGGCTAGGTGTCGAGATAAAGTGGGAGACTAGGCTGATAGAAGAAAAGGGCGTGAAGGACGAGATAGAGAGGTTGTGTAAAGACGGCGTAGTGCTGGCTGTGGCCAATACGGTAGAAAGAGCTGTAGAGTGGTATAGGGGGGCTAGTTGTGACGACAAGACCCTAATTCACTCCAGGCTGACAGAGGGCGATAGGGAAAAAGTCGAGGGGAAGATGAAAGAGATTAAGGGAAATAGGCGGGGGCTCATAGTGGCTAGCCCCATAGTGGAGGTAGGCGTAGAGATAGACGCCGACGTTCTCATAACCGACGCGGCTCCTCTCGACAATTTAATCCAGAGGGCGGGCCGGCTGTGTCGTAGCGCGAGGGCTTGTGAGGGGAGGGTGTACGTCGTGAAAGACTCCCCCTCCATCCCGTACGACGTCAATGAGGTAAAAACCGCTGTGGAGAGGCTGGAGCTAACTAGCGGCAAGTGTGTCGAGTGGAGGCGTTTTGATTCCAAACGTTGCGTCCCGATAATAGACGTGTTAAACGACGTACAGAGCGCGAGGATCTTCTCGAGTGAGCTTCTCTCCAAGTATCTTATTAAAGACAGGCCGCCGTCGGCGCTCATAAAAGATGTGGAGATTGAGAAGCTTTTCAGAAGCCTTTCGTTAATTGGAGTTATAATTGGCGAGAAGGCCTCTATTGACGCCATAGGGAGGGAGACTTTTGTAACTAGCGTTAACACGCTTAAGTGGCTAGAGGGGAAGAAGAAACAATGTCTCTCTATTGAGAGTGAGAGAGTTAAGGCGTGGTTATTAGTGACTAGAAAACATGAACGATTGCTTAAGCCGATAAGCTCCGAGGTCCTATATAAGGTTATATATGGCGATGCCAGCCGCTGGATTAGAGGGCTGAATAGGGAAATAGCCGACTCGCTAGAGGTGGGGGAGGGGGCTCTTCAGCTCTTTGTGGAGCTAAAAAATGAGTGTTACAAGCCGGGAGAGGGGGCGTATGTCTGACTGGCCTCTAGCGGCGGAAAGAGTTAACCTACAGAGCCATTTGAGCAAAGTGGCTGAGCTATCTATATGCCTATTTGAGGGCGAGTTAGACATATTGGCTAGAAAGACGGGTTGGGGGGACGTGAGAACGGCCATGTGGCTATCTGGCTATTTTCACGACGTCGGCAAGGCCTCTAGATATTACAAGGAGAGGTGGGAGGAAGGTGGGAGGTTGTCCTTCCCGTATCACGAATATCTATCTGCCATAATGCTCATGGAGCTTTCTAACACGGACGACGACAGGCTGATGTGTATATATAAGACAAGCGCGAAGGTGGTTGCCAGACATCATACGGCAATGGCTGGAAGACATCCCTCAATGCTATATGGCCAACTTGCGGAAGTAATCAAGAAAGCCCTCGAGGGGCTGGAGGTGGAAGATGTGGCGAAAGTTCTACAGGGTGTAGGCCATGTGGGCAATATGGCGCAAGACATTAGGCAAAGGATGGGCGACGTGATTAGGGAGGCTAAGGGGATGGAGGTAGGGGAGATTACAGGTATAGTTGAAGATCTGGCGATTTTAAACGAAAGGGTTGAGGTGTGTGGCGGCTTAAACGAGCTTTTAACGGTCAGAACGCTTACAGGTCTTCTGATAATTGCCGACAACCTGGCGGCGGGGGTGGAGGGCAGAAACCCTGAGGACCAGCCGGTGCCTTTATACACAAGGTATTGGGCCCGGGAGCTCCGCCCGAGGCTAAAGCGCTGTGTGGAGATCGTGCCGGGGGTGGACAGGTTGGCATTATGGCCTAGTTAGGGTGGCGTTTGGAGTTAACGAGGCCGTCGTATATAGCGGCTTTTCGGGCACAGTTGTGGAGTCTATTGTCGTAAGTTGGGCTCTGACCTTCATGACGCTAATTTAAAGCCGGTTTCTGTAACCCCCTGTTTGTTGACAGCAGGCCCATATTGGGGAATACAGTCTCCCGACATGCGCCTCGAGTTTAAAGTAGGCGTGGCGTATCTGAGCTTGGTGGAGAGGCTTATGTCTGGGCTTACGGACATGAGGCTGTTTGGAAAAAACGTCGAGATTGAAGTGTTAGAGATCAGTAGGCCTCTCGAGGAGCCTTTGCCTAACACGCAGTGTTTCAAAGCGGATTTTTTAACGCCGACGAGATTTGCGGTACCTCCTCTTGTGAGGAGGAGAAGGGCCCTGTTTGACTTCTTTCCGCGCCCCCTCTCGCTTTTTAAATCAACGGTTAGACACGGCAGGTTGTTAGGCTTGTTGAAATTAGGAACGCCGTTTGGGTTTATACCTACGTGGTTGTGACAGATTTCGGCTGTAGAAACAACAGGGGGAGGGGCCCC
>JBKBOT010000063.1:0-3662 GCA_046293555.1 Pyrobaculum sp.
AGGCTACGTGTACGTTGTTTTCTTTACGGTTTTTACTCTTTCTGACTCTCTGTCGTGTATATACGGCGTGATGATGTACATCTTTCTTGACGCCTTTTGTCTTCTCGTAGAGTTCCGTGCCAACTGTTGGATATCTCACCTCCTAGTTGCCGACATCACCTCCACTAGGTACCTCTTCCCGTCTCTAGTCACCACGTCGTGTTTAACACCTTGCGGTCCCCATAGACGCTCCACATCTACTCTTTCTCCACGGCCTACCTCGCCTCTTTCAAAAGCTCGTAGACGCCACTCTAAACGCCTCGTTTAGAATCGGGGCGCCTAATGCATTCAACAATTTACAACTCTGTCGATCCCCCTCCTTAGTGGCAAATATCCTCAATGCCCCTCCCTGGTGAGCTCCTCTCAATAGACTCCAACCTGTTTTCACATCCTCAAGCCCCCTCTCCCTTGTCTAATCTCCCCTCCATTCTGCCCAGCCGCTTTTCTACACCGTCTGCCCCTCCACTAACCGCTGTCCCACACCGTCTAGCCGCTTTTCTATAGTCTCTCCTCCACTTCGTCCACCCGCTCTTCTATCTTGTTTGGCTTCTTGTTGGTGTGTGTTATTTCTGTATGGTTTCTAGCTCGCGTAGTGTCTCTATATCGTCTTTCGTGGCCTCCACGGCATGGCTCTGGCTAGCGCTTTGTGGAGTATATCTGGATTCGCCACTAGGGCCTCTGTGATTATTTCGGGATTTTCTCGCAGCATTTGTCTCACTGCATCTACTCACGTGTATGCCCCCCTATAAATAACTGCCGTCTACGACATGTGGCGGTGCCCCGGCGTGTGGCGTTAAGCTTTTCGACAGTGAGGCTTGTCTCGACGTCTCGTGGGGGCCGGCCTTTTGTAGTTGTAATGGAACTGAAATATTTATGTACTGGTTAAGTCGTGGAGTTTGACGTTGCTAGAAGGTTGTTTGCCGTGGGGCTCATCCTACAGATTGTCCCGCCTGTCGGCTTGGTTTTGGCGTTAGTTGGGGCTTACGGCTTGTCTCGACATTACGGCCGGCGTGGCATCTTCTGGAACTTGTTGTATGCGGCAATGGTGCCGCTTGTCGTCATTTTGGCATTCCTGTTGATGGATATGGGGATACTGGGGGAAGGTGTGATATTTTTTGTCTTGACGCATGCGCCGTTGGCATGGGCGTTTTTCATGTGGAGAGCCTACCTGAATCTTTCCGAGGCATCTAACGTAGACAGCTTCAAACCTGCGGCCAGCTTGATCCTAGTCGGCGCGTTGGCCATCCCCGCCGCCACCTGGAGCCTAATCGGCATATTACTCCTCATCGAGGCCACACCTCTTGCCCCCATCGCCACGTACCCCGCCGACAAGGCCGCCACCACGTCGTGTCTTCTCGGCACCGCGGTGATGTTAATAGGCCATATACTCGCCATAACAGGCGCATTCCGGCTAAAACCGCCAACACAGCTCTAGCCAATACACATACCACAACACGGCCACACGGCAGGTAGGCCGGCGGGGGTAGACAAAAACCCCTATATAAGGACGTACCGTAAGACGTATCCCCTACCTCTTTGCTCACAGCCGGCGGGTTGGAGTAGCAACTGTGTGTTGTCAACACGTTGGCGGCTTTAGGCATAGCGGCGCTCTGCCGACCTCAATGCCATTATTTCGGTTACCGTAAGTCGTGATGCGGATAGTGGCCATCTGGGGCGCCCTCCATGGGGCTGTGAGTTTCGAGATAGTTTAAATAACGTGTAGTTCTGTACATGGACTCAAGGAAGGCCGCGTTTGGGTTGCCGCCTATCTTCTGGGTTGGCATAGTGCTGATGTTTCTTGTGTATCTGACGGCTCAAGACGTGTTTGTGTTGGGGATACCGCTTTGGGTGTGGATAGGCATAGTGTGGCTACTGGCGATAATTATGTCTAGACCTGATTCCCGCAAACCACGACACGGCGGCGGTAACGCTCGGTAAGTCACTAGCTTTTTACGTCTCTCTTTCAGCCACTTAGAAACTTTCGCCCCCTAGGCTGTATAGAGCCGCCGTATTTATCACCGCGTTCCAGTACGCCATCCAACATGGCGTCTTCTATTAAGTTCTGTGCTGCCTTCATACAAACAGCTCGAGTTCCCAGCCGTTTCCATCGGGCGGACGGCAGACGTCTCGAAATCTGTTGACCACCCTCTTGGCGGCTCTGAGAACTGTACTCTTTATTGGCGACATCTCCAACCTGCCGAGTCTCTTTGTAGGTGGGATGTAGCGTGTTGGCGTAACGTTTGGGTAGGGCTCTACAGCAGATTTCTCGCTTGTTCGTCATGGCTTGAACGTAAGGCTCGCCTAGTCGCCATGTTGTCCACTTATGCCACGCCGATACGCGTTTGCGGCGTGGGGTGTGTACCTCGCCGCAGAGGGTTTGTCCGCGATACGACGGCTCTAAGTCCGCCGCTGACACCGCCACAAGATTTACACGAATATATGTTACGCCGGGTTCCAGAGTCGTAATGTTTATATTATAGGTATTTAATCTTTTTTGTGGATAATGGCATCGATATAGAGGAGATAGAGCTGTATGACTACCTGAGTAAAAACGGCTACTTAATCACGACGGACCCCGACGAATATCTAGACGAGACTGGGCACCAGAAGAGCGTGGTGTCTTACCCGTGGCTTACGGACGGGGAGATAACGAGGGCTGTAGACGAGATTCTGAAGGAGTACTACCTCTCGGTTAGGTACATACCTGTGGCCATGAGGCAGATCTTTAGGAGGAGGGGGCACCTAGAGCTGGCGAGACTTCTGAAGTCAGCCAAGATGTTTCTGGCATATATCGCGCGGCGGTGAGAATTCTCCACGTTTTTGACGACTACTACACGCCGGGGGAGAGGGCGCTGGCGGGACAGGGGTCTATACCCACGGCGGTTTACTACCTGGCGAAATATGCCGCAGAGAGACACGACGTGACGATACTCGAGAGAGGGAAGGCGCTGCCAGAGGAGGAGTATATAGACGGCATTAGGTACGTCAGGATTAAAAAAGACAGGCTGCCAGCCCCGCCGTATAATTTAATCAAGACGCCCGCCGGCCTAATGACGTTGGTAAGAGACAGTGTGGACATGGCTAGAAGAATTGCCAAACACCTCAAGAGGGAGGATTACGACATAATACATTTCCACTTCCCATTCGCCGCAGCCATATTGACGCTAGACCGAGACATAAGAAAGAAGGCGGTGTATACAGCACACGTAGGGTCAGAGAGGAAGAGATTCGCCCTAGACAACTCGGCCCCGCTCTTGATGAAACTCTTCTCTCCAGACCTCCACCTGGCGAAAAAGGCGGCGAAGACAGTCCTCCTCAACCACCCCCTCCGAGAGAAGTTAATCGCAAAGGGGATTCCCCCCGAGAGGCTTGAGGTGATACCACTCGGCGTAGAAGTGGATGAGTACAACGTGCCCCTAGAGGAGGTGGAGAGAGTGAAGAAAAAATATGGGCTAAACGGCGTCGTGGTGATGTTTGCCGGCACAGTCACGCCGAGGAAGGGGGTGGAGTATTTAGTCAAGGCGGCGGAGTTAATAAACAGGAGAGACGTCATATTTCTAATAGTTGGAAATCTAAACATGGACAGACAATATGCCGACAGGCTGATCCAATACGTGAGAGAG
>JBKBOT010000064.1:0-3552 GCA_046293555.1 Pyrobaculum sp.
GGCTATCGCCTTTGTGATTGCTGCAGCTTTTGGGATACACAACGTGGGGGAGGGCTTCGCCATTGCTGCCAGCCTGCTTACCGGCGCGGTGGCTTCAGCCATACTTTTCACCATAGGCTTTGCCATCCATAACGCCACAGAGGGCTTCGCCATCGTGGGGCCCCTCTTTACAGACCGCGGCGTTGTGGTAAAGCCCCAGACTCTTGTTCTACTCGCCCTATTTGCCGGCCTCCCGACAGTAGCCGGAGTTTCCGTCTATTACGTGGGGATAGCACACGGGCTTTTTATCGCCATGTTAAACACCGTGGCTAACGCCTCTATTGTCTACGCGCTACTTCACGTCAATCTAGGCGCCTTGGCTAAACTCGGCGGCGTGTCAAGCCCCAGGTTCTGGACGGCGTTAACTCTCGGCGTCGCCATAGCTTACACCACAGAGAGTTTAGTCATGTTGGCTGGGTTGTGATATGGTGAGGGTGCGGGTTAAATACGTCACCTCAGCCCTTAGGGAACACCACGAAAAAATCCTAGAGGCGCTTCAGGTTTTAGATAAGGCAATCTCCTCGCCGAGTCCAGACCCCGACGATGTGTTGAAATTAATACAGTTTGCACAACGTTTTGTTGACAGCTGTCACCACTCTGTAGAGGAGTATATACTCTTCCAGGGGGCCAACAGAGCCGGCTTCCCCCTCGCCGGCGGCCCCATTTATGTGATGGCTTCAGAACACGGCGTTGGGAGATATCTAACGCGAGTTATGGAGGAGCTACACGCCGCATGGAAAGCCGGCGACCAGAACGCCCTAAGGGAGCTTGTGGATTACGCCAAGATGTATATAGAACACTTGGCACAACATATAGAGAAGGAGAACTACGTCCTCTTCCCCACGCTTGAAAACATGGCAGATATCTCCTCTACTAGGTCTGTGGAACAGATAGAAAGAGAAAACAACCACGAGTTTTGGCTTAAAGAACTCGAGAAGCTGAAGAATAAATACATGTAGATGGCGGCCGAGTGGCTTGCCTCCAGGGCGTTATTTAGCCTCCCCTTTATCCCCATGTTTGTCAAACACCTCTGGACGGCCTATTACGCCCCCAGGGGGAGATACCCCTCTGGCATATATGCCAAGGCTATAGCCCTATACGAGCTTTTCTTCTACCTCTGGGCGCTCACCCGCCCAGGCCCGTTGTTTCCCCTTGTGGCTGTGATGGCTGTAATACATCTAATAGGCGTCCCGCTGTATTTCGTCGGCTATCTATCCCGCCTCTCTAAATACGGCCGGCATTACGGCCTCTTCGAGGCGGCGGAGTTGACACTACTGGCAGCCCTCCTCGCCATGTCTTAATCCGAAAAATTTAAAAACTGTCATGTAGATATGGGCGGAAGCGGGGTAGGCCAGCCTGGTAGGCCGCGGGGCTCATAACCCCGAGGTCCCCGGTTCAAATCCGGGCCCCGCTACCAGCCGCGTCTTGATATAAGCCCTTGTTGTAAGGCAGCCTGGGGATTAACGCCATGGCTACAGCCGTTAGGTTTAAATCCAGCCTCGTGACTCTCCCCCGTGTTAACACCCCCACAAGCCCCTCCCTATATCCCACCGCCGGGGTTTTCAGCCTCTCTTCAGCCACAGCCCCCAGCTCCACCCCTTTTAACACCTCGTCGAGAAACACTGTTGGTATCTTAAAGCCGGGCCCCACCCCAAGTGTCACCCCGCCGGATCTGTCCACAATTGCCGCAATGGTGACGTCGAGATGCATCTCGCCGGCTGCCACCGCCCCTGCCTCAATCCCAACGCCATGTTCCACGTCGGCTGTCATCACGGCGTGTTTCGCCCTAGCCACGGCGCCTGCCACCACTTGGGAAAGTCCTACTGGCTGTCTTGGCAAGCCCCCCGGCTTGTCTATAGAGATAACTCTGGCGGGGATCCCAAAAAGCCTATAGGCTATCTCCACGGCTCTCACCTTGTTGGGATTTCTCGACGCCACTGCCACCAACATGAGGCCCACATGGGGAGAGTTTTTAAAGATGTGGGCAGCTGCCCCCGGCGGCGAGTTTTAACCTCAGAGATTTGGGCTCAGCCACGAGAGTTATCTCTCTCGCATATGTAGGCAGTTTTAACACCAACGCCCCAGATCTCCCCCTGGCCACATATATGCGGCCTCCCCTTATCTCCACGCCGCCTTTGGTAGAAATGGCGTGGGGAAGTATGTAATATCCCCCAGCCCCCACCGCGGCGATATAGAGATCCCACTGCGCCTTATGTATACAGATTATCACATCCCCATCTTTTTGATACGCCTCTAGGGAGGGCTCCCTCAATAGCGGCAGGTCTAGCAACAAGGCGAGGAGGTGGAGCAAGCTCTGTATGTCCACATGTGGGTGGAGATGTATTTATTTAATTTCCCCCACAGCTAACTTAAGCGCCTCAGCTGCCCTCTCCACCTCGCCTATGGAGATATGTTCGTCTTCCGTATGGGCGTATCTGGGGTCCCCGGGGCCAAAGGCGGCGATGTCTTTTGTCAGTTTGGCCAACAGGTTGAAATCTGCCGTGCCCCACTTCTTGCTGAGCTTTGGCTCTACCCCAAGTTTGAGCAAAGCTCTCACCAAAGCTCTGGCTGCGGGGTTTGTGGGAGAGACCTCTACGGGGTCTGTACACTGCCCAGCCCTGGCCCCGGGGGGGAGGGCCTTAGCTAGGTCCACACAGCTTTTTCCCGGCGGTATGCGTACATCTAGCACCATCACACATCTGGTGGGGATCTTGTTGGGCGCCTCGCCGCATTGCACCACGGTAGGCGTCACGGTGAAAGAGGTGTAACGCCCCTCGTGGCCAAGCGCCTTTTTGACCTCCTGATAGATGGCAAACAGCTCCTCCACTATGTTGCCGTAGATAGGCGAGCTGGCGTGTCCACCGCGGCTATCTAACTCAATAAAGACCTTTGCCCCGCCGCGGTAGGCATAGGCGATGTGTAGACTGGTGGGCTCCCCCACATAGATATGGGTAGGCCGCGGGGGGCCCCCCTCCAGAATTGCCTCAGTCCCAACGCTGTCGTCTTCCTCCGCCGTGACTAATGTAAGCACCAAGGTGCCAACTGGCTCAGCCTCGAGAAACGCCTTTAGATATGCCGCAAGAGGCCCCTTGTCATCCACGGCGCCGCGCCCCCACACCACATCTCCCACCCTCCTCACGGGGAGAGGCCCCGGCACTGTGTCCATATGGGCGTGTAGCCACACTACAGGCGGGCCAGAGCCCCTTACGGCAATGACGTTGCCAACGCCGTCTATCCAGACGTCTGAAATATGGCCTCTTAAAAACCCGTAGAGCCACCGCGCCAGCTCCGCCTCGCCGTGAGGAGGGCTATATATCTCCAACAGCCTTTCTAAAACCCAGCCGACGTCCATATGGGCTGTAGAGCTAAGGTATAAATACTATAGAGCCATCGCCCTCCCCCCTCTATATATCTCAAACACAGGCCTCCTACCCCTTACGATAGACTCCGCCAGCTGTAGCCTAAGCTCAAAGACGTTGGTGGTGGACACGCCGTTTACCTTCGTGATGATAT
>JBKBOT010000065.1:0-3499 GCA_046293555.1 Pyrobaculum sp.
ATATCCCAACTACATAAACACTGTTGGGAACGAGATCGTCATGGATGTAATGGATCTGTCGGTGTACGACGCCGCAATACCTGGCACCGTCAGTACATCATACAAGATATACACAGGCACGGGGTCTTCCTTGCCTAAGTATAAGGTGACCACTATACGATTGGCTGGGTGGTTTTATCAAGAGTGTCCCGGCATGGTGACGGCTCCCGACGTGGGTCTTGGCATCGAGTTGGGGAAAATACTCGCAAAGTTAAGCAAAGTCGCGAGTAGGTACGCACAAGTTTTGGAATTAATCGGCGTCGAACTTGCCTGGACAGGTGGGACACAGACCTTTGTCACGCTTGGAGATGTGTCATTTGACGCCAACAGTGGCAAGACTTTTGGCGCCTATTTCTACGTCACACAGCGTAAAGTCACCATGCCCAGCTGTGGCGACGTAGATTTGCCATTTATCTACGCCGAGTTTAGATAAATTCTCTTTTTTACCCCACGCTTTTTTGAGAGCTGTTGTCCCTGTGTGTTGTAGGGGACTATATGAACTCTACCCCCTCTGTCTTTGTTAACGTTACCTTATATAAGAAGTCCATCTGTCTGAGGGCGGCGGCGTAGTCAAATTCGTTTAACGCCGCTATGGCGTCTATGGGCACCACCACGTCGTATAGCCTAAGCCTGGCGCTAGCCACTGTGTGGAGAACACATATATTCGCCACAGTGCCGGTCACCACTAAGTGGCGGATGCCGTACATCCTCAACACGTGATCTAGCGGCGTGCCGAAAAAGGCGTCGTAACGCATTTTCTCCACTACGATATCCCCTCTCCTGGGCTTTAGCTCGTCTACAATCTCCCATCCCCATGTGCCTTTCACCACATGGGGGCCCCAGATGGGGAACTCCACAGGGTCGTCCTCGTAGTGTGTGTCCTGTGTGTAGACCACCCTGACGCCTCTCTCTCTAGCCTTCTCTAAAAGCCTCGCTATCTTAGGTATAATTTCTCGAGAGGCTGGGCCGAAAAGCCTGCCGTTAGGGTGGGCAAAGTCGTTCTGCATGTCTACCACCACTACCGCAGTCCTCCCGGCGGGGAGAGAGACTCTGTCCACTATAGCCACCTCGGGCATTTTTACAGTGGTGGGGACCATGTATCAATTTTCCATAAATAAATTTAAACCTCCCCCCACCCCCCTCATATGAGAGAGGTGGTGTATACAGAGTCGGCGCCAAAGCCCATCGGCCCCTACTCACAGGCGGTAAAAGCTGGCGGCCTCCTCTTTATCTCAGGCCAGATACCCGTCGACCCGAAGACAGGCGAGGTGGTGAGAGGCGACATTAGAGAACAGACGAGGCAGGTTTTAGAAAACATAAAGGCCGTGTTGGAGGCGGCTGGCTACACTCTTAATGACGTAGTTATGTGTTTTGTCTTTCTTGCAGACATGGCCCACTTCCCAGCCTTTAACGAGGTCTACGCCCAATACTTTAAAGAAAGCCCCCCCGCGAGAGTGACAGTACAGGCCGCGAGGCTCCCCAAAGACGTGCTAATTGAGATAGCTGCAATTGCCTCAAGGTGAAGAAGACTCGCAGCGCTGACTGGTGACGAGGAACCGGGTACAGATCTTTATCCTCGGCGGGGGGAAAGAGGGCCTTGAAGAGGCCAGGAGGAGGGGGGCAATCCACATAGATCAATACGCCCAGCCGGACGTGACTGAAGGCGTCGTCAAGATACACGTACAGAACAAAGAGCTAGCCCTCCTCTTTCTCGACAATGCCGACGAGATATACGT
The DNA here is from genome assembly GCA_046293555.1 of Pyrobaculum sp. Classification (GTDB taxonomy): domain Archaea; phylum Thermoproteota; class Thermoprotei; order Thermoproteales; family Thermoproteaceae; genus Pyrobaculum. The sequence goes on from JBKBOT010000065.1 coordinate 1,776, forward strand.
CTACCCGGACTTCGCGGAGCTTCTCCCCAAGCTGCCCAGAGAGAAGACCACAGTGATAGCGCCCCCCACACACCCCCTTTGTGTTGAGTACAGATGTTTATAGCCACTACGTCGCTCACTAGGGCGGGAGTAGAGGCATGTGTGGACTTCGCCGAGGTGGCTGTAAGAAGAACGAGAGAGCTCTGGCTCCCCCTCCCCGTGGAGGTGTGTGAAGGAAGGCCGGCGGACTTAGGCCCCCTGGAGAGATATCTAGAGCCCCTTCTCGCCTTAATACACGAGGTGGAGGCAGAGTGGAGGTGTTACGAAACTACAGAAAGCCTAAGGCGGAGGGAGCTGGCGGCGGTAAAACTGGCGGCGTTGGTGCTAAAGGCGAGAGCTTACGGCAAGGTAGACCTACGGGAGTGGGATAGGTATTTCGCCATAGAGCCAACACAGATACCAAGGCCAGCTCTCGCCATAGGCAAGATGCCGACAAGCGGGGATGTGGTCTGCGGCACACATCCCCCAAACCCAATAGAGCTAGCCACAGAGATCTGGACAGAGCTTTCGCCAGAAGAAAAGAGAGAGCTCGCCCAGTGGGTTGTGACATATGTGTCGTTAATTATAGACAGCGTAAATATAGACGAGGCTTACTTTAAGCTCGTCAAGACGGGTTGGCCGCATGCGTACAAGAAGCTAACAGAAAAACTTAAAAAACAAGGAAGAAGTAGGGAGAGGCCCCGGTAGCTCAGCCTGGTGGAGCGCCTCACTGGTAAGGCCTCTCGGCGCCACTTGAGGAGGTCCCGGGTTCGAATCCCGGCCGGGGCTTACATAAGCCGTATTATGTGTGTATTACAAGGTGAGGTACAAAAAGTGTTTTTTTTGCAGCATGTACGCAACACATGCATGGGGCAGAAGGGGGTGGCTACTCATCGCGGTGTTGTTATTAGCAGCGGCCACATATGCAAGTAACGAAATGTGCACAGTAGATACCAGCCTTATCGCCAAGATGTTTGCCACCTTTTCTCTACTCGACGTGCCTCTCCCGGCACAAGCTCGGTACGACCTTTTCCACACGGCATATATAACTGAGAGGGGGATCAGTATTGTTAACTACCCGCTTATACCTGGCGAGGAGGTAAGAGAAATGTTGGCAACTGCACAATTAATTAGAGAAATGATTCAAAACGGCACCATACGCGTCGCCGCTAACGAGACTGGACTTTATGCATATTACAACGGCAATTTGACGTTAGCCATAGAGAAAACAACGTCGAGCGAAGAAGCAGACATATATTTCGACGAGTGGACTTCCATAAAGATAAGTGAAAACACGTGGCTTAACTACACCAACGTCTACATGAGAGGCGGGGAGTTCTTACTACTTTACTACGTCAAATACGTAAGCGAAACCCACCGCCTTTACGTAATCACTCTGGCCAAGAAGGGAGATGGCGGCTATGACTATTTAGTGGGTTGGGCTAACTACTGGTTTAAAGACAAACAGGTATACTTCGGCGACTGGATTGTGGCAAAAAACCTAACACTATCACAATTCTTCACCAAAGCCGCAGACGCAGTAGACAGACTGAAGAGAGAATGGGACGCATCAGACAGACAATACAAGCCACAGGCATATCCACAAATCGCACAATCACTAAGAGAAATAGCGAGGACAATAGGAGGGACCTCCATAGATTTACCAATAAAAAACGCGACAATGTTAGTAACAGACGTTCCTATTG
>JBKBOT010000066.1:0-3421 GCA_046293555.1 Pyrobaculum sp.
GCCCACCTCACGATAAACTCACAAACCCAAGGCGGCGTGTAGAACTGCCCCAGCGGGTGCCTAACCTCGGCAGGTCTACCACGTATTGTGTTATCCATACTTACAGTAGAGATAAGATACAACACCTAGCGCCAATAGGCTTGCGCCAACCGTTATACCTCTCTCAACGGTGTTGATTGTCGATATTGCAGGTAGAAAGATAAGCGATGCAACCCACGCTGCAGTCAAATGACACGCGTTAGGTCTCATACTATTTATACATGTAATTGACATCGTTACCTTTGGTAGACCGCTTCATGTCTATTAAGTTTACAGATATCTAGCGCAAACGTCAGCGTGATAGCTGCCACACCAAATCCTGTGAACACCTCAATGTCATACGGCATCTTGACGCCCAAGGCGTCGACAACTGTTTTGTACATGATTACAGCTACAACGGGGAGGGTGAAAAGCGTAAGTACACAGCTCATATACACTCCCCCTTGAGCCCTTTTGGCGGTGTGACCCCCCTCTGTCCCTGGTACGCCCCGGCGTAGGCCGCCCTGCCGGCTGTTTTTGCCAACACCAGGTGGAGAAACCGCATGCCCCTCTTAAGCACTATGGTGTTTGGCGAGGCGTTTACCACCTCTATCGTAATGTTTCCCTCAAAGCCGGCGTCGACGACGGTGGGGGGTATCACAAGGCCGTATCTAGCCAGAGTGGAGCGGAGGTTTGCAAAGCCAGCCACATCATCCGGCATTTTGATATACTCCTCTGTTGTTAACAAGACAAAATTCCTAGGCGGTATCACCACCTCCTCTGCCTTCACCACGTGGAATAGGTGTCTTGCGTCTTCTAACTCACACGGTTTTACCACAGACCCCTCGTATGCATATATGGCATACTCCCCGCCCACCCTAAGGTCGAGGCCGTTCTCCCTCACTGTGTCCGACCTGAGCGGCGTCACCACCAGCCTGCCCTGGTGGATCAACCTCTTCAATTCGTCGTTTGTAAACACCATGGATAAATACATCTGTTTTTAAAGAATACGGCGTGGGGGAGGGGGAAAAAGGGGGTTTATTTCTTCCTCCCAAGAATCCTCCAGACGTTTGCGTCTGTATATGGCGATTTGGCTACGGCGAACCGCACTACGCCTCGTGGGGTTTGTTTCTCCACCACTTCGTATTTGTCTGTCTCAAACGGCTTCTTGGCCTTCACGTCGTAGAACCGCAGCTTCATGGTCGTCGACTCACATCGGTATTTATATACATCGTTTAGTATAGCGGCCTTTCGTATGTCCCCCTTGCGGTGACCCTCCCCCCGTAGCGCCTACCCTCTACAAACTCCCTAAGGTACGCCTCGGCTTGCCTCACGGCCTCCGGATGTTTTAACGACAACACCTGTCGTGCCCTGTCTGACGCAAACGCCATGTAGGCCAAGTATTTAGACGCACGTCTGGGGTCCTCATGTACCAGTTGACGCATCTTCTCCAAAAGGGCCTCTAAACGTGTGCCGGGCCTACTGGCTGCGATGCTCCTCAGTGTTGACTCCACGAACTTGGGGCCGTCTATGTGGTAGCGATCAGCTTGTCTAGAGTAGCGGATGGGCCTCACGACAAAGAGTGGCTCCATGCCGGGCTCCGGCTCCTCCCCCGGGCCGTAGACCTTAAGCCCCGGACCACAGCCGTGTATACAGAGCTCCTCCACGGCGGGTCTCAGCTCGTTCCGCAGTATCCTCTTGACCCTACGGCCGACCTTGGCCCAGATCTCCCCAGCCGTTGTGGCTATGGGGTCCGCTACGGCTTGTGGCGCCTCGGGCAGCCCTACAGTTTCCGGTTTGACAACAGTTTGTGGCTCTGACTTAATGATCACATCCGGTTTTATTACGTCCGGCTTGATGGGGTGTTTTTGCAGCTCCATGTAGATCCAATATAATATTTATTTATATAACATTTTGACTTACATATGACAAAACTGGTTAAAAAGGTTAGGGAGGGTATCGCGGCATTGTTTGTAGGCACTGCGCCTGCCGGCAGCACATATGGCAAGACAGTGAGGGGGATCTTCAGAAGGGAGTTGAGGGCTCTACGGAGGCGGGAACGGGGGGTGGAGTAGACTGGGGGTTCCACTCCATCAAGGCCACGACGGCAGTCACGGCGACCAAGAAAACAACGGCGTTTTTCCACCCCACGTAGCGACTCAGCATGCGCCATGTCAAAAAGCCCGTCAATGCGGTCAACGCTATGGACAATACATACAACCACGGCGTGGCCACGCCGAGTAGTTTATATATCCACGGCTGTGCCGTTGTGAACACCAAGAGGGTTCGGAGCGAGTAGATGTAGACAACTACATACACCCCAAACATCATGGCGCCTAGGGGCCTCATAGTGTTGAGTATGTATGGCACTAAATACATTGTGGTGATATATCTCCAAAGCGGTAGAAGTAATAAATTGGTCATTTTTTATCTCTATGGCTCCCCTACATCACCGACTCAGATGGCTCAAAACCGTAAAGAGGATATATAAGCCTTGTGGCTATGCTAGACTATTATAATATATTCAGCTTCGTCCACCTCTACCAACTGTCCGAACGGCTGATGGAGGGGGAGGACCCGACACGTTGCGTGTTGCACCAATGTCCGCCGTTTGGTATGGAGAATTATAACGTCGCAGTTGTGGCTAACTTCCAGGTGGAGGCCGGCGGCAAGACTTATTACCTACGCCCCATTTCCATCACGGGCCCCAAGGCGGCTGAGGTGAAAAACAAATTGTTAGAGGCGCTGAAGGATTTGGGTATGGCTGTTGTTGTAAAAACCGCATTGGGCTACGATCTGTATGTATTATCTAAAGAAAAGATAGAGCCACGGGTTTATGAGCTAGAGGATGCAAAGGTCGAGTTGAGGCGTTTCCACATAGCGCCGCCATCTACCCTTTGTCTCAAAGACGGTGCGGTGGTGAACTCTGGTCGTGATTTTGGAGGCGTCAACAAAAAGAGTTTGGAGGCGATATGTGAGGAGCTTGGCGGCACGCTTGTACAACTCAGGTTCACACAGACGCCGCCTCTTGAGGATGTGGCTGTAGTCGACCTGCGTGTCTTGGAGGAGGCTTTGGAGAAGGCGGGTTGGATCCCTCCGTGTTACGACCTCACGCCGCAGGAGGTGGAGGCCGTTATGGGCGTCCTCAAACCACATGGTGTTTTAGCCATCAAGGCTTTCGCCCACATGGCGGCGCGGTGGAAGGTATGTAAACAACATGCCATCGAGATTGCGAAGGTGGTGGATGGCGTGATTGAAGATGTAGAGAAGATATACGCCACGGACCCAAAACGATTGTTTGGCTACAGGGTTCTAGAGCGTATTGTTGGCGAGGATGGCGTTAAGACAATCATGTCTGTATTGCGCTGGCCGCCGCCACCTGCGATAACGACAGTCAACGAGA
>JBKBOT010000067.1:0-3116 GCA_046293555.1 Pyrobaculum sp.
CATATTGTTACTAGGGCACAACTACCCCGACAACAGGCTACTGGGCGTCTTCCTCTTCCCAGTCTTGACGACGACGTTTTCCTACCCCCTCGCGTTGGTGAGACGTATCTCCTCAAGCGCCTTCCCCTGCGCCTCTCTACACGGGGCTATAAACGCCGTGTGGCCGTTAACACTCCTCACCACAGCCCTACCCCGCGAGGCAGGCGGCTTGGGGCTTTTAGCCGCCGCATCGTGGATATTGGCGTCGATAGTGTTATACCTAGCGACACGGCAGAAGCTGCGATGTTAAAGACAGAGCTTATGTGGGGTAGAGATGACTCTGTATCTCTGTCCAGGCGACTCCCCTTTCTGGGTGTGTGGGTTTAGGAGTTAGATCCAGAGATCTGTGGTATATACATGTCTTATGCCCTGGGTGGTGGGGCCCTTGGAGGGCCTTGTCGCTGGTTGGTGGATATTACGGGTGTGGGTTTTTGTAAGTGTTTCGCCTTATTGGCGTCAAACTGTTGTTAGCATAATTTGATGTGTGGGGCGATTAAAAAATATAAATACGTAATATTTTTACCTAATGCCTGTTGTTGCATTGATATCTGCAGTCGATGGTGTAGGGAAGACTACTCTTGCAACATATTTGGCAGATCGGTTGCTTGGCAGCGGAGACGTCCTTTTGGTAGATTTAGACCCGAGCGCGGGGCTCAGCGTCCAGCTCCTAGGTGAGGAGAAGGTAGAGGAGCTCGAGAGAAGTGAGAGGACTATAGGACACGCCATGGGCAGGTGGCTTAAGCTTGTAGAGAGGGGGGAAGACGTCAGGAGCCTTAACATAGATGAGTATATAGAAACAGTAGAGATGGAGGGAAAGGCCGTCTCTTTTCTCCCCGGCGGCGATGAGTTTTCTAACTTCATGAATGATGCGATGGAGAAGGGCCTCCAGAGAGAGGCAATTAGGAAGTTTCTAGAAGATACCGGCATAGTCAAGAGGTATAGTTATGTGATATTAGACACCGTGTCGTTTTGTGAAAAGTTTTACACACTGGCTGCGTTTTACGCATCAGACAAGGTAATTATAGTCACGCATCCATACAGCCCCGAGCCTGCTAGAGTCAAGAGGATGTTTAGAAAACTTAAGGCAGTTCTAGAACTGAAGGGAGAGGCCTCTCTCCTTTCTCAGAAGGCCAGGATATTAATGAATAATGTGGATGACACAAGGGAGAGAGATATACTAGAGGGCAGGTTGAAAGCAAAGGACAAGTATAGAGATTTAATAAGCCTACTTGAAGATAAAGAACTTTCTCAACTGTTGTTTAGAAAGTACGTGCCTAGGACAGTAAAAATCGCAACTTGGAGAGAAAAGGAAGAGATAAAGCTGGGGATCAAACGTAGCGAACTTAAAGAGAGGTTCAACGAAGCGCTTGACGACGTTTTAAGCTGGCTAAGGGGGGATGCCTAAGGCTAGCCACGACTACGAGACTAGTTACTTGACGTAACCCACTATGATAGATATGTTAGACCTCATAAACATAAATATCTTACGTAAATGTGTAAAGATTGACGAAAAGTGTATAAAAGATGCCTTTGATAAATGTAAACAGGAGGTAGAAGTGGGCAGGTGGCGTGCCGACTTGAAATGTGGAGATCTATACATCGAAATAGAGCCCGTGGATACAGTTCAGTGCGGACTTGGGCAAGCCATGCTTTGGGCACTGTCAGAAGGCGTACCTGTAGCTCTCGTCCTTTTTGGAAAAAAGACAGACCTCCCCCTCGAGAAGATAGCCAAGGCGCTCCCAGTCCTCTACATCGACGTAGACTCAAAAAATGTGTACCACTACCCGTAAACACTCCTTAAGTCACGCCGCTAAAGACGCAGAAACCGCCGACAGGGTCGGCCAGCACAAGGACGCACCAGCGAGCACGTTATTTTAAGAGTGCCGAAAGGCGGGGCGTCTTACATAGAGCGAGAGAGGTTATAAGAATGAGCTGAATAGCGGCTTAACCTGAAAGTAGCCGACCAAACGGCGGCGTTTTTGTCTTAGAGACGGCGCGGCTCCTGGCGTTTTAACATGCACATTGTCCAGACAGCCGACAGTTAGGGACTTTAAGCGTTATCCAGGGTAATGCTGTTTTAAGGCCTTGAAGTCAAGGCCCCCAGTTAGAGATACAGGTGACATTAAGGCCCTCTGATGGTTTCACGTCTGCCACAAGCCTCACCAGATGTCGCCTTGTATCTTTCCAAGCGGGGTCCTTAGCATATAACATGAGGACGGCAGAGTAAAGATCACTGATAGATTAAGCATACACACCGCTCCTTGGTAAAAACTGGGGGAGTTTTATTAGCGGAGGGTCAGCTTGACTCGGCCCCACCTCCTCACAAGCCTACGCCGCCTTCGAACCCCCATACAGGCAAGGGCAGAGATACGTCTCACTAACGCGAGAGGGCACATCAAGAGGGAGAAGACGTCAGCGGCCTACTGTCTGGATAGTTACGCTATGACAGAGACACGCCAAAACCCCACAAGAGGCCCACCGCCTCCAGCCCAAGCTGGAGGAGGCCCCCATCCCCAAAGGCAAGACGTTGGCAACCACGGCAGCCATCCCGTAATACTAACATCGCACAGATCCCCGAAGTGAGCCACGGCGCTACAGCTCACTGGCTCCCTACAACCCCAACAGACAAAAACACCAGCGAGAAAACAACGAAAGCTAACGTCCCACCAACCCCCCTCTGAGATTCGCCTCTTAAGCGTCTGAAAAAAGAACTGAGAAGTGGTTAGAAAGAAGCCTTCCAATCTCCCTTTGAGATTCCTGCCCCCACAGTTTACAAACATCCCACAGCTGTCCACATCATTCGACCCCCACCTTTTCGTCACACAACATCCCAAACCACACAAAAAACACAAACACACAAAAGACCAAACACATCTACAGCCACAACGCCGCACAAAGCCCAGTCTCCAAACGCTATAGTTTTGTAAAGCGCGGCGTACCCCCCGTTTTCCTCTATAACGTAAGCTTTATATATTGATTTGACATTTGTCTATCCCCCTCGCCGTGTTAAAGCGTTTAAAAAACGTCGTGCAGCTCCCTCTTTACATCTGTATACTAGATATCGGTAAAGGGGATAT
>JBKBOT010000068.1:0-3095 GCA_046293555.1 Pyrobaculum sp.
GTAGACGGCCCCCTCCGGCGACAACTCTATTGACTGCACCTAACGACTCACGCCGCATGTTCGACTTGAGGCCAGGCGGCATATCTACTAACGCCGCCCTATGGGCTGCCGGCCGCTCCCTATTCGAGCCGTCAGTGGCCAAAAACGCTAACTCCAATCTCTGAACCACGTGAGAGTAAGGACATTAAACAATTCCACAAACAAAGTCGTCGAAATTAGAGGCGGTGTTACTAACATTGGAGGATAAATAGACGGGGCACTCACGCTCTATTGCCATAGTGGCCGTCCGGCGGCTCTCTTGGTGTGGTATTTCTCCTATAGAATGTCACGAGGAACTACAGTTGCATCTGTGGTAACGCGCTGGCGTAAACCGCTTGTTTGCTGGTTTTCGTGCGTGGTGTGGATGTGGGGTTGTCGTGTCGACTGTTGTTTATGGGGGTAGTATTGTGTTGATGAGTGTGTGGTAGCGTCTGTAGATTGTATGCGCTTTTTTGCCTAGTATGGCTTCTGCCAGGAGGGCCACGTCTCGCCTTGTGAGTACTCCCGCGCGTGGGTAGAGGAGGTATGTTGCCCCTACTGCCGCCAGCGCTAGCGGCCAGGGCATCCAGTAGACAGCCGCGCCGACTGCCAGAGGCAGCGCTATGGCTTTGAGGTGGGCGCCGCCTGGCTTCAGGTAGAGAGACGCCGCTAAAGATGTCACAATACTGGCTATGAGCATCGCCGCCGCGGCGCCCGCCGCCCCCCACTGGGGGGTCAGTACGACGTACAGCGCCAACGTCACGCCGGACGAGACGCTAGAGAGGTACAGCGCATGTAGGAACCTCCCCTCGGCAATTAGGAAAGAAAGCGCCGTGTAATTCAACACGTTGGGCAACACGGCCAGCGCCAGAAGTGAAAGCGGGGTGGCGGCGTCGGCGAAGTCGGGCCCAAGCAGCAGAAGTGGTACATGTGGCGCAACGGCCAGCCCCACAGACGCCGGCGCCGTGAGAGCCAGACCAATTCTAGCCGCGTAGGTCGCCGTCTCCCTACGGCCTGTAGACATGGCAGCCAACGTCGGCGTCAACATGTTGAACACCACATATGCCAACGCCCCCACCACCCCCACGATGCCTTGCGCCACGAAGAGGTGGCCACTGCCCACGGCGCCGGTGGAGAAAAACACGGCGAGGACTCCAGACTGCTGCGCAATTATCACAACGGCGCTGGGGGCCCAAGTGGAGACACCCGCCCTAGCCATGTCGAGCCACCCTCCAAAGCCAGGCCTGGCAATACCCAGCCGCCGTATCGAATAGGACAACGCCAAGAGGGCATATGTGACAGACGCCGCGATGTTGCCCGCCACGGCCCCCACCCAGCCCCACCCGGCAAACAAAATGCCGACGGCGAATCTTACGGCATTCCCCAGGAAGACGCCTACAAACCTCACCACCGCCCTATACGCCGCAATGATGTAGACATCCGCCATAATGGAGACGTTAGATAGGACAAGAGCCGCCGTGGCTAAAGCCAACTCTCTCGAAACACCTAGAGGCGCTAAATACAAAACTGCCGACGCGGCGGCGTACGTAAAGGCTAAATAGGACAAGCCACTCCAGAAGTAGGAAGAAGCCCTCTCCAAGTCCCCCCGCCCCAACGCCTCACCCACATACCTAAGCCCACCCACGTTAATATTAAGCGCGGCGATCGATGTCGCCAAGGTGGCTAGGCTGACCGCAACTGCGGCATACCCAATAGCCTCAGCCCCAACAAGACGAGACATGACAAGCCAATAAGCCAAACCAAACAGATTACCAACCGGCACCGAGAGATACAGCCACACACCACTACGCACAACCTCCCCCCTCAACACCACACCGAGAAGGGGGAGATATATAAAAATAACGTAAAGTTACAGCCACCTGACGTCCCCATCTATGTTCCACAACGTCGTCAATAGCTAAGGCAAATTTGATAGAAGTAGTGCCACCTTAATTCACAGCACTGAACCGACAAGAAATGCGACTTTAGGTAAGATCAAAACAAGAGACTATAACGATTAACTTAAAGGCAACAAAGGCTTATCTAAGTTAACATATTATTGGGAGAATTCGTTAACAATAACCGAATTTTTTCAGTTGATGATTTAAGTAGACTTGTTTAAATATTGAAACTACTGGTAGACTTTCCTTCTTTCCACAAATATTTTGTCTAACCACTTCTCTACCATATTGTGGAGTTTTTTATTCCCTACATAAGTCCCGAAGCTTTCTGCATATGCTTTGTCGGAACCTATGTGTGGTGTCTTTTCGCCAAATGCTGTTCTCAATATTTGGGGTATTTGTGTTAGCGGCACGTATCGACCTTTCTGCGGAATTGGCGTATTTGGGTATTTCACCCACAGAGGCACCCTAAGAAGATTGTCGGACAGCCAGTATTGATGTAGATATTCTGGATCGCACAACCCCTGACCATGATCTGACGTCACTATTATCAAAGTATTTCTGTCATCTAACAACCTTGCTAATTTCAAAACAAGAGAGATTGCATAATTTGCATGTTCTGGATATGGCTTCACCGACCTATATGCCTCAGGCGGACACCTCCCATCAATTATGGTCTTTAAACGTCTTTCTTCATTGCCATTAAAGATTGTATCACGAAACAGATCTACTATAGAGTATGGATCATGGGCTTCCATAAGGTTTATTAATAGAAAGTAGGGAGAGGGTGGCCTATTCTTTTCAATATATCTAACAATGTTAATTCCGCCTTTTTGTTTTGGGTCTAATATCTGTCGTATATGGTAATACAATTTTTTAACCAATATACGGAGTTGCCGTTGTCGTAAAGCCTCGGGAAATATGTAAATGTCACCAGATTCTATTGGCACTTGTGAAATTCCTGTTGGTGTGGCTAACTTGGTCGATGCCCTGAAGCCAAATGCAGGCGTTACGAAGGGATTGGCTGTTATTATCTCTGTGTGGTATCCTTGTCGCCTAAATTCGCCTAGTATGCCGTAGTTGAGTTTGTGCATGCGGAGTCTGGCTATCCGCGCCAGCTCTCCCAGTCCCTTGTGGTATATCTCCAGCGACTCGTGTATCCCGTGTTCTGACGGC
>JBKBOT010000069.1:0-2983 GCA_046293555.1 Pyrobaculum sp.
ATATATAACAACATGAGGGGATTTATATGTCTTACGCCTTACTGAGTTAACACTAATTGGCGGGCAGCTCTAAACGCCACATGTTTAACTTTGAATCTCTCGTGGCTAAAAGGGGCTGGTTGGGGGGGTTAGTTGGCTAGGATTTTTGCCTCGTTTTCCCGTGGGGTGTCTTGTCTACTGGCTGCTAGGTATTGGCGGAGTAGGTTTGGTAGCACTACTTTAACTACCTTCTCCCTCTCGTCTGTCAGCACCTCGCGTAGTTTTCTACAGTTCACGCCTCCATACTCGGCGTAGTACATAGAGAACGCCCTGTCTAGATGGCCGTAGATGTCGTGTCTCTCTCCAAGTCTCTCCACCTGTAGGGCCAGCGACCTGTGGCCCCACCTCTCTAGAAGCTGTAACACCTCCGCGTGGAGTAATGCAAATATCACCTCTCTACTCATAGCCACACGAGACTTGTGTCTTTTTGACGACAGCCCCACACGCCATAGATAACACTAATTCTAACTATAAAAACTTTTCCGCCGCGGCGTCCACCTCACGGCACAGGCGGCCACCCAAGCAGCGCCACCGCGACGCGAGACAGACAGCGGCTAGGTCCACAATGGCAGCCACCGTCCCACGGCCCCCCCCCGCCGACGGCCTGCATCGCCGGGGGTCTAGCGCCCCGCGGCGGCTCTATTGACGCCTTCCGGGCCTCGGAGGCGATAGTCGCCATTAGCCCCTACCCAAAACGGGTATGCGTTGTGACACATACTGGAGGGCCGTCTGTGGGGGCCCGCAGCTGGCACTACGCAGCTGGCTGCAAAATTGCTTTAGACGGTCGTGTGTTGGGGGAAGACACGTCTTTGTCGACATGTGTCTTGGAAAACTTTATAAATAAGGTATGTGTATATGTACGGCCCGCCGAGGTTGTATCTCCACGGCGGGGGACTACGCCTTGTATGAACTTGCCGCGTTGGTACGTAGGTACCCACTGGCGGAGATAAACTCCGCGCCGTATATAATAGAGGCCGTGGAGAAATATCTAAAGGAGGCCAGGGGCTGCGGCCCGCAGGCCAAACAACTTGTGGCGCGGCGGGTTTTAGAAGTGTTGAAAAGAGAAGGCATCGACCCAAAAAATCTCGTCCTGCGTGACCTCCACGGCGTTTCGAGAGAGGTGGCGGAGGTGATAGAGATGTTAAACATACCCGTCGCGAAGAGGCGCCACACGCCACGGCAGACAGAGGGTTACACCCCCGTGTGGAGAGGCGACTCTTACGACAGGCGCTATACGCCACGGCAGACGCCGGTAGAGGAGCCCCGCGGAGCTACACGACGTGGGTCAAAAGTGGGGGAGGCTATAGCCGTCGCCATAATAGCAATGATTATTTTGATGTGGTTTCTCGCCACGCATACATCCCTCACACTGCCAACAATCGCCACCACGCCTACAACGGCTAGCCCCACCTTCATCACTCTCACGCATATTACTGTCACGCCGCCGACAATCACCCTCACGCCTATAACAGTTAACATCACGCCTATTACCATCACACTGCCAACAATCACCGTCACGCCTATTACCATTACAACTAGCGTCACGCAAACTCAGACCGCCAGGTTTTACGCCACACAGCTCTCTCTAGGAGATGAGGTGGTTAAAGCCGCGGTGGACGCGTTGAATAAATACAGGCTGCAGGAAGGCGTGCCTCCAGTAGAGTTCATCCCCTTAAAGACGCCGCTGTATAGAGCCGTATATATGTATAACAATAGCTACCTCTCACACTACTCACGCGAGGGCTTACACCCCGGGTATTACTACACCCTGTTGGACGGCGGGATTTACGCCGTTGAGGAAAACGCCGGCGTGGTGAAATACTACAACTGTAGGGGATATTGCGTCAAGCCGAAAGAGGACGTGGCCAAGTTGATATACGGCATGATTTACGACGACGCAGAAAGCAACTGGGGCCATAGAGACTCCCTCCTAGACCCCTGTCACAACAAGGTCTCCATAGCCGCGGCGTGGGACGGCAAAAGCCTCTACGCGGCAATATACATGGTCGCCAGCTGGGCCGACTGGATCTCCCCACCTAGATACGACCCAGACACAAAGACCTTTAGCCTCAGAGGCTACATAAAGCTGCCTCCCTCCGAAAAGGGATTCGGCCCCTTCTACCCCATCTACATCTATAGAGATGTGCCGCGGGCGGAGTATTACTACAGACGTTCATACTCAAAAGGCAGCCTGTATGCAGGCGTCCTCCCAGGCGAGTATCCAGGCTCTTACATAGACATCGCCACGATTAGGGCAGAGAGATATGTGGTAAGACGCACAGACGGCGGTTGGTATGTAGACATATCCTTCCGCCTAGACCTACCTAAAGACGGCGCCTTATACACCATAGCCATGACCTCAGCCCCCACAGAAGTCAAGTGGAGGCCGCTTGCAGACACGACGAGGCTTGAGACATGTCGCATATTTGAGTATACAATAAGAACCTAGCAGCTGAGAAGCTTTGATGCATGACGACAACATCCGCCACAGCGCCCACCAGCTGAAGGCCCACCCCCATCACCACTAAAGGAGACAAGCCCTCAGAAACGTAGACTAGCGCAGGTATTCTCCGCCGCCATGTTTATAGCAAAAGAGCGCCTGAAACGCCGGCCCCCAACACGGCGCTAGGCACCCACAAGTAAGCCAGCCCATCTCCAAGCCCCACACCCAGCCAACACAGACAAGAGGAAGACGGCGGCACGATGCCGTAATAATTGTGACGTGGTAGACCGCAATCGAGCAATACCGGCGCCACAACGCCGGCACCCCAAGGCGGCAGACAACGTCATAGTAATCCAACGCCCCCTCCAGAAGGTCCATAACCTCCCTAGAGTTCACAAGATGGGCCCCCACCCCGCGGCCATCCCCCCCTCGTCGAAAAATTTAAAAAACTGTGGCTATATGAAAAGAGCCGGGGTGGCCGAGCGGCCCAAGGCGCGGGCC
>JBKBOT010000070.1:0-2789 GCA_046293555.1 Pyrobaculum sp.
AGGGATAAGAGCAAGGCCGTGCAAGTTATCTACACAGGCCTAAAGCAGGAGATAAAGAAGAAGCTATACGTGAGGCCGTTGGCTGAGCTTCCAGAAGGCGGTACGCCGCATTGTAAGACCGGCGAGTGTGGGTAACATGTCGAGAATGACGAAGTCCCTCTGGCTTTTGGTCATAATAGTATCACTCGTACGGCTAATAAGCCGCCTAACCGAGGAAGTGAGAAAAAAGGGATGGTTATGATCAAGCCCTGCCTCCTTTGGTTCTCCTGCCCCGGAGACAACGGCGACACCGTAGTGTTGTGGAAGGGAGAGGCCAGGAGGGCTAGAAAAGACGATCCATACATAAAACTATTCGGCGCGCTAGACACCGCCATCGCCTATTCGCACAAGGCGGCCAACATGCTGCAGAGGCCGCAGGCCAGGGTGATGAGGCTAATCGCCTTCTCTCTTATGGAGCTGGGGTTCTACATGGCGACGGGGCGGGCGGAATATCTAGAGGCCGCCACGGCTTTGTACAAAAGAGCCGTCAAATACGCCTATGTGTTGACAGACGGCAAAATGCCGTCTGGATGGGTCGCATGTAGCTCGCAGGAGTGCTCAGCCGTAGATGAGGCCAGGGTGTGGATAAGGTGGACGGAGAGGAGAGTCGTGACGCTGGGCGATGAGATGTCGGCAAAACTGCTAAACCATCTGTCCAACCTGGCCTTCGAGGTCATGGCGACGCTGCCACACATAGGGTATAGACACAAAAACCTCTAGCGTCAAGCTTAAAAATCATAGTTTTACTACATGTACCAGTTTGAAGTGTTAGGAAACCCTGAGGTAGAGGCTGTGGATAAAGACATTGGTTCCCTACTCGTAGAGACGCCTGAGAAGGTGTTAATACCACACGGCGACAACAAGGTGTTAATCGTATCACGAGATGTTAGAGTGGTAGGCTGGTGGGACATAAGGTTTGAGTTCAACAAGCTGGGGCCCGTGTTGGCACACGCCTTAGAGGATTATGATCCCATGAGGACGTTGAGGACACATCGCCGTTACACCATCCCTGTGGAGATCTATGGCGACGACTATACCGCAGCCGCTACGGCGTCTGTCGCAAAAATCGAGTTAAACATGCCAAATGAATACGTCGAGGGTTTTGAGATCAGGTTCAAACGTATATGTAACATAGACGTAAACAAGATCAAAAAAATACATGGAGAGAGCCGTACTACATATATAGTATATCTAATCAGAGCGCCGGAGAGATTATTTAGCCTTCTCGGCGCACGATTTTAACAGACTTGTAAGATCTGGAAACTTCTCCAACACCGTTTCTCCCTTCCCCAAGTAACAACGATATGCCATGCCAGACTCCTTGTGATAATGGTACACCTTAACATGTATCATATTCCTGCTATAATATACTACTAAACGCCCCATTTTACCACATTTTGGACACATAACTTTTGGACATCGGGGTTTTCTAAACCTCACGCCGGCTCTCACGCCGGTTTGTTTCAAACAGTTAGACACAAAATGTCTAGAGACATGTAATTTTTCTGCTATCTCTTTTATACTAGCCCCCTGTTGGTACATTTCAACGATTTCTCTTACTATCGTGTTCATACCTTTCAGGTATCTACCTATCGTGTTTGTAGGGATTTGTAACATATCTGCAATTTCCTTTATGCTAACACCCTGTCGATATAACTCCAAAATCTCCTCTCCAGGATTCATGCCAACTCGCTTTAGATAATTCATCACGGTATGTCTAGAGACCCCTAGCCTCTCTACGATCTCTTTTACACTGGCCCCCTGTTGATACATCTTTAATACCATCTCCATAAAGTCCACGCCGGCATGATGTAGATACATAGCTACAGAGCTTTTGGAGACCCCTAGCAACTTTGCAATCTCTCCTATATCAACGCCTCGTTTGTATAACTCCAGGGAAAACCTCTTAAAGTCCACGCCTGCTTGGTTTAAGTATTTCAACACGGTTTGTCTAGAAAGCCGCAGCCTCTCCGCGATCTCCTCTATGCTAGCGCCCTCTTGATACATCCTCAACATCCTCTCCTCTATTGACATGTTTTTAAAAATACGTATGTTTAAAAAGTTTATTCTACCAATGGCGCGAGGTAATACGTCAAGACGCCACCTCCAGGCACCTCATACGTCAGAGAGAGCGGCTTCGCTGTGGCGAATTTGACTGTAACTATTTCAGACAGCTTGGCGCCGCTCCGCGCCATGTCTAGAAGATACCTCATGGAATATCTAGCCGACGTGGGCTGACTCACCTCAAACTCGTAGACATAGTTGCTAGCCCTCTCCAGCCTGGCCTCAACCCCACGTCCATCCCCCTCGGCGCTAATTACAAACACGCCATCTGTAGCCTCTAGTTTAGCGACATCTGATATAACGTTTACATCCCTCATAGCTGTTAGCCATAAACCACTTGGAATTTTTATTAACGCCGTGTGGTCCACCCTCGGGGCATAAAGCTCATCGCGCACCACCTCCAACGGCTGAAACGCCACAGACCGCGTCGACCTCCCCAACAGCTTTATCCTCACCCTATCCCCAAGCTCCACCGCCAGCCCATCGCCCTTCGCAGCCCTGCCCACAATCTTCCTCAAATCCTTAACACGGAGGCCGACCCAAACCTCTCCCGCATGTTTATACTCACTAAAGGCCTCGCTGGGTAACTCCAAGCTGACCATAGCCGTGTGGGACATATCTAAGACACGCACATAAACCCCCCTCTCGGTGAAAACAATCGGAACCTCGTCTGTCAACACGCCGAT
>JBKBOT010000071.1:0-2777 GCA_046293555.1 Pyrobaculum sp.
TGTATGAGCACTTCTTTCAATCCTCTCTTTGAGATTCGAAAAAAAGGGGGGTGGGGTTAGTCTTCTAATTCTTCGAGTACGTCTTTCAATCCTCTCTTTGAGATTCGTGCCGGCGCTGAATCTGGCAAACGCCTCCTCACGATCGCTTCTTTCAATCCTCTCTTTGAGATTCCGCCTGCCACCTTGGCGATTTCCTCCAGGGTCATGCCTTCTTTCAATCCTCTCTTTGAGATTCTCTTCTACAAACGCCGCCGCCATGGCGGCCAGGTCTACTTGCTTTCAATCCTCTCTTTGAGATTCACATTGTAACGGATCCATGCCCTCCTGATGACAATACATTGTCGTCTTTCAATCCTCTCTTTGAGATTCAATAATTGGCTACACGCTATACCCGGCGAACCCCCTACCTTTCAATCCTCTCTTTGAGATTCGCCTTGGCGTGGCTTTAAGCGGCGTGGCGAGGCCAACGATCACTTTCAATCCTCTCTTTGAGATTCCCATAGAAGGCATAGTAATGCATCGATTTCGTGTGATGCTGGAACCTTTCAATCCTCTCTTTGAGATTCCTACCTGCGGTTGACTGAGTTGAAGCGACAGCTTCTGCCGTTTGTCTTTCAATCCTCTCTTTGAGATTCAAAAAGGATCGCGCGAGAAAGCTCTTCGACGACTATGCCTTTCAATCCTCTCTTTGAGATTCCCGACTGCCAGAACCGCTAGGCATTATCTTTATCACGCAACTTTCAATCCTCTCTTTGAGATTCATTGCCGTGGCGGCGTTTGTGGTGGCTGTGGTGTTTATGATTACTTTCAATCCTCTCTTTGAGATTCGGAGCGTATTTCTCCACCAGATCGCGCCAGTTGTCGTCATGGATCCTTTCAATCCTCTCTTTGAGATTCATCTCCTCGCAATGGGTTGTGAGGTTCTTAGAACGGTCTTTCAATCCTCTCTTTGAGATTCGGCACGGGCGATGGTTGTTTCATAGCCGCCGCATATCATCGTTTGTCTTTCAATCCTCTCTTTGAGATTCTCATGACCTCGTTTATAGCAAAACGGCCTAACGCCCTCAGCTTTCAATCCTCTCTTTGAGATTCCGGCGATGGGCGTAAGGTGGCTCAAGGCCTGCTGTCTGGAAAAAACACTTTCAATCCTCTCTTTGAGATTCGGCGTTTATCTAAACACCGCCACTGGCTTCAACGTCTCCGCGCCCTTTCAATCCTCTCTTTGAGATTCCTAGAAACACATCCGCAGTTGTTAGCAAAGATTATAGTACCGTCTTTCAATCCTCTCTTTGAGATTCTAAATGCTCTGTAGTCATTCATCACCTCTGTGCCAGATCTCGAACTTTCAATCCTCTCTTTGAGATTCAGAATGAATACGATATGCGTATATTTGAAGCTAACGAAAACTTTCAATCCTCTCTTTGAGATTCTGCATTGCCGCCCATCTTGCTCTGGCAAGCCTTGCAGGATTTCTTTCAATCCTCTCTTTGAGATTCGGATACATCCTGACCACTGCCGTGAGTACTGGATGGTGGTGCATTACTTTCAATCCTCTCTTTGAGATTCGTTTATGTATATGTCATAATCTTCGTCTTCACCTTCTCCTACTTTCAATCCTCTCTTTGAGATTCAAAATCTACAAATTTATAACATCGTCCATGTTTTTAGAAAAACTTTCAATCCTCTCTTTGAGATTCTCATAAAATACGCCGCAGAGCTCTACCCAGACCGTATTACGCCTTTCAATCCTCTCTTTGAGATTCTGGCGGATTGCCGCCGCCAGTCAGGCGGTTTAATGCCTTTCTTTCAATCCTCTCTTTGAGATTCGTGTCAAAAACGACGGCGATGCTGCTGTCCGACCCCTCTAACAATTCTTTCAATCCTCTCTTTGAGATTCGAGGGCATTGGCTATGTTTGACAATACCCGCCTGTGTGTGGCTTTCAATCCTCTCTTTGAGATTCAAACGCCAGCGGAGGGTCGATTAGCGTAAGATAAGCAAACGTCTCTTTCAATCCTCTCTTTGAGATTCGTGAGCTATGTCTACATCCGCGCCACGGCGCTTACTGCCAGAATCTTTCAATCCTCTCTTTGAGATTCAGCCACTGGGCACTCTCTACGGCAACGCATATTGGAACAGTGTCTTTCAATCCTCTCTTTGAGATTCTTAAATACCCACACCCCTCTCTTTACATGACGGTTGTAGAGAACTTTCAATCCTCTCTTTGAGATTCTGGTGAAATACGGCACTTTCCGCCACGACAAAATCGTTCGCCGCTTTCAATCCTCTCTTTGAGATTCGGCAAAAACATGACGTGGCAGAGGATTGGGGCGCACTGAGGCCAGACCTTTCAATCCTCTCTTTGAGATTCCGCTATCTACGGCGTTTCGAAGCATATTTGTACATATGCCAAAGCTTTCAATCCTCTCTTTGAGATTCCGCATATGGACGATTTGTTAGCCACCGCGTTGTTGTACTCAACTTTCAATCCTCTCTTTGAGATTCTTGCTGCGGCTACGCCGGCATAGAGGAATTTGAGATAAGCGTACCTTTCAATCCTCTCTTTGAGATTCTATGTAAGAACGAACGTGGTGTGTACATGGTGCAGAACAAGCTCTTTCAATCCTCTCTTTGAGATTCGCGTACCTTCTACAATAATTGCTAAAGCTTTCGGTATCGATCACCTTTCAATCCTCTCTTTGAGATTCTTTTTCCCCCTCTCCCCTCCTTCTTCTCCCTAAAGTTATATAATCTTTCAATCCTCTCTTTGAGAGTGGT
>JBKBOT010000072.1:0-2725 GCA_046293555.1 Pyrobaculum sp.
GTGTCAGCCAACCGCGAAGATCTTCACAACTCTGTAAAGTGACTTACATCATTTTTACAAACGAAACTTTGAGATTCGCTTGATAGATGGAAACCGCAGATAGAAGCCGCGACAGAATCTGTCTTTCAATCCTCTCTTTGAGATTCTCGCACTAATTGCGTCGTTAATAGAGCTTGAGTCAGTCACCAGCTTTCAATCCTCTCTTTGAGATTCAAAGCGTTTTTGTGTTTACGTCAGTGATATGTATCTCGGCACGCTTTCAATCCTCTCTTTGAGATTCGTGAAGTACCAGGGCAAGAGCGAGTTTTCGGGGAAAGTATATGTCTTTCACTTTCAATCCTCTCTTTGAGATTCAAATCACTAGAGAGGTGGGAGGCAGACATTGTAGCTACAATGCTAATCGACTTTCAATCCTCTCTTTGAGATTCAGTGGACAGCCACAGCTATTACATATATCGCCTTCCTCCCACATCTTTCAATCCTCTCTTTGAGATTCGACAGGGGTGGCGTTAGCCACGCTGTTTTACACCAGGGAAAAAGCTTTCAATCCTCTCTTTGAGATTCATATCTTCTTTAGCTTTTTGTCTTCAAACATATCGATGTGTGCGACCTTTCAATCCTCTCTTTGAGATTCATCGTCACTGCCGTCGAGACTGCCGCCGGGTCTATAAAACACATACTTTCAATCCTCTCTTTGAGATTCCATGCAATAATAAGATACTATGAAGAACATAAAGATGTTGTTGTCACTTTCAATCCTCTCTTTGAGATTCCGGCAGCAAGAGAAACAACCGTGTTACGCGCTGCGTCTAACATCTTTCAATCCTCTCTTTGAGATTCTAACAAGTAATACAAAACGTGATAAACGCAAATATGCCGTCTTTCAATCCTCTCTTTGAGATTCTTTCCGCGTGATGTCGTTTACGCTGTTAGTAAACTAACCTTTCAATCCTCTCTTTGAGATTCCGGACCTCTGTGTACTCAGGGCAGTACTTGGTACCGAAAATAACTTTCAATCCTCTCTTTGAGATTCGATTTTTGCGAAATGATGTTCCGCACAATGCGGATTTGCTTTCAATCCTCTCTTTGAGATTCACAGAACAAGAACCCACACGAATACATAATACCAGCCACCGTCCACTTTCAATCCTCTCTTTGAGATTCAACAGATACAACAAGAAGTACGGCAAACCCTGGCGCGGGTCAAGGAACTTTCAATCCTCTCTTTGAGATTCCCACTTGTGACCCCTGGACGGGGCTGGGGGGCACTCTTAGCTTTCAATCCTCTCTTTGAGATTCCGTCTTTGACGTAGCGCTTGCATTCGCGCTAGACTTTGTGGCTTTCAATCCTCTCTTTGAGATTCCACGCCGTAGTTACTACTGTCATAAACAACAGCGGGAACGTCGTTCTCTTTCAATCCTCTCTTTGAGATTCGCCAACGCGATGCCGTCAGCCACCGCCTCCTGCCTCCAATCGCCGCGGAATCTTTCAATCCTCTCTTTGAGATTCGGCCAGGTGGTACAGCCACGCTCTGGACAAATTCGCCACTGTGTCTTTCAATCCTCTCTTTGAGATTCGGCGTAACATCGCCTACACGCAAAGAAAAGCTTTGTGCACAGCCCTTTCAATCCTCTCTTTGAGATTCTGCATGACATCACGGCATCGCCAATCATACGGGCGGGCACGTTGACTTTCAATCCTCTCTTTGAGATTCTCTTTTCCCATCTTTTCATCCCGTTCTGACATTTCGTCCCGTTTATCTTTCAATCCTCTCTTTGAGATTCTAAAGAATGTACAAAGTGGCGCGACCTGGAGTGGGAGGAAAACTTTCAATCCTCTCTTTGAGATTCCGGTACGTTTACCATCGACAGCGTCATACTTAGCGTCTTATACTTTCAATCCTCTCTTTGAGATTCAGTAACGACAAAGGAGTTGGCGACACAATGGGTCGAGCGTATAAAGCTTTCAATCCTCTCTTTGAGATTCATGTATTACACCAGATCCGCGTAGACCATGGCCCCGAGACAGTGGCACTTTCAATCCTCTCTTTGAGATTCTCAGCCTGTATCAACATCACCCTGCCACGCCGTATGGCACAAACTTTCAATCCTCTCTTTGAGATTCAGATAGCGACGCCGTTGTGTTGTTGTAAAAACTGCCATACTTTCAATCCTCTCTTTGAGATTCACCAACACGGAGACTATGGGGGAGGCCTCCGTTTGGGCTATTCTCTTTCAATCCTCTCTTTGAGATTCCACTCCATGGCTGAGTACGCTCTCTATGGTGGGGATACGTACAAGCCTTTCAATCCTCTCTTTGAGATTCTATAGAATATAGACAGTTTTTCTGCTCACGACATGTCGCCAACGCTCTTTCAATCCTCTCTTTGAGATTCTTATACTGTGGCTCACGGGCTGGTTGCTGAAAAGTTGTATCTTTCAATCCTCTCTTTGAGATTCTCTTCGATTTAGATCTCGATGTCGAGGACATTGATATAGATATACTTTCAATCCTCTCTTTGAGATTCAAATTGTTAGAAATGGCCAACGAAAGGGCTGAGTATGCTTTTGAGTCTTTCAATCCTCTCTTTGAGATTCCAAACAAGTTCTTACAAATGCGCGAGATAGGTGAATATGACATCTTTCAATCCTCTCTTTGAGATTCCTTCACCGCCTTTCCGCCCTCTACACGATAGAGCTCTATTTTCCTTTCAATCCTCTCTTT
>JBKBOT010000073.1:0-2649 GCA_046293555.1 Pyrobaculum sp.
TTGAGAGGACGAAGAGAGAAGAGCTGGCGAGGGCTGAGGCTAACGCCACGATTATGAAAGCTAGGGCGCAGGCCATGCAGATCTCACTTGTGGCTAATGCCACTAGAGCCGCCATTGAGATGTTAATCAAGACGGCTGGGGCCAACGCCACAGAGGCGACACGTCTTATAGAGGCGTATCTCTACCTAAGCGTGTTGAGAGAGGTGGCCCAGTTCGGCAACGTCCAGTTGATTAAAGTAGAAAGCGATGGAACCATCACGTTGCCTGTAATACAAATCAAAACCAGGTAGTTTTTATACTTTTTTTAAATACACTCCATTTTTTCCACATGTCCAGGCTACAAATCATGTTGTTAATCATAGCTGTAGCTGCCACCGCCTCTGTGGTGTTTTACCACATTGAGTACAACAAGCTCAACGAGGCGTATGTGGACTTGGCTGGTAGGTATAACGACCTTGTCGTCAGATACAACGACTTGCATTCCGCATACGTCAAGCTGTCTGGCGAACATGATGCCCTTCATGGCGAATACGACAGGCTTGAAGCTGCCTACCGTAGGCTCAACGTCACCTACCACAGGCTCGCAGCTGAACACAAGGCGACAATTGGTGAATTGGAGAGAGTGAGGGGGCAATATGCCGTCCTGGAGAGCCTATATGCCGCCTTACAGAAGAACTACACCGCGCTGAGGGATCTACACAGAGGATTACAGCTGCGTCTAGACAAGTTTGTCTATAGCTACAACCAATGGCGGGATTGGTACATGACCTTTATAGACTGGCGGCTCTCAGTGGGAAGAGTTCTAAGCGATGGGGAGGTCAAAGCTTTGGAGCCCCTCGTGAGGAGGGTGACAGACCCGAAGGACTGGTATTGGAGCATTTTCGCCATGTATCGATATGTGGTGAAAAATGTAGAGTATACACACGATGTCTACATGCCGGTTCCCCCAACTGTAGAGGACTTGGAGGCCGGCAGGACTATCCGCAAAACTATAGACAACCACGCACAGACCCCCAGAGAGACTTTGGAACGCGGCGCCGGGGATTGTGACGACATGGCCATACTGCTGTTCGCAATGATTACAGCGTATGAGAGATATGTATGGGGCAAGGAATACGTCAAATGGCTTATGTACATAGAGTTTGAAGATAGCGCCCACTTGGCGGTGGCCATACCCATTGGCGAAAACCCCACAAAGTTGATGATTGTAGACCCGGCCGGGGAGTACTACACCGGCATGCCCGGCGGCCTTACATACAGAGAACCGCTGGACGAGTTACAGCGTTATGCGGCATATTGGGCCCAAGACGGTCACAAGCTTGTGTACATAGCTATCTACAGAGTGCGCGGCGGAAAGGCGGAGCTGTTAGTCGACGGCGATATCTACAAGGTGGCGGACTACATAAGAAAGTATTAACTCCTTTTTTCCTCATACCCGCAGTTCTTACAGTACAACCTCTCCACCACCACATATCTCCCACCATCGATCTTAGCCGTCCTTTCCATAACCTTCATCTTAGAGAAACAACGGGGACACGTGCTGTCAGACGGTCTGTAGAGTCCAGCGGCAGCTAACAGCCGCCTCACCTCGTATGTGGAGAGGCCTAGCGCTCTAGCTACTTCGCCGAGAGAGGCGCCACTGTTATACATCTCCGTTACAGTGGCAACTAGCTCCGGATGCCGCTCGGCCACGTTCCAAACCCTCCCCTCACGCCTGGCCCTCTCTAACGCAGTCTTAGTGCGTTGCCTAATGAACTCCCGCTCCATTGTGGCCACAAAGGCCAGGACAGCCCTGAGGAATTGTCTATATATGCCGTCTATGTTCTGAAGGGCGGCTTCCCGTTCACTGGCTGAGATAACCACCATCCCCATCTTGCCCTCCACAAGCTCCATAAGCGAAAAGAGCTCGTTGAAGCTTCTGACAAGCCTGCTGAGCTCATATACAAGCAAGGCCTTTGCGCCTAGTTTGGGCACCTCCTCCACTAGCTGTCTAAAGATGGGTCTCTCCCAGGGCGGCACGGCGCCAGATATGCCGTGTTCCACATAGTGCTTCAAAATGCGGAGCCCCCTCTCCATGGCCCATCGCTCTAGATATGCTCTCTGGTTCTCAGGGTCTTGTTCTTCAGTGCTGACACGGATGTAGGTAACTACGGGAATCACGGCATAACTCTTATAAATTAAAAATATTGTACATGGCGGAAGAGATCTGGAAAAAACTTAGAGGGGGTATTATCACAACGCTTGCCGGCGAGTTAGATAAAGAGATCGAACGTATATGTAACGAAGATATATCGTTTTGTAACGACAGACTTGGCATACATATATACAACGAGGGCGTGGAGCCTTGGGAGGATGGTAGAGACCTCTTGTTTGTACTCACGCGTAATGACTACAGGCTAATGAGGCGTTATAACGAGAGTAATGGTTATTATCATGTCGATGGCGTGAAGTTTGTAGAAAGCGTAATAAGGACAATAGCTGAGGAGACGCCCCTAACTCACGATGAGGCGGCTGAGATCTTGAAGAAACTGGCGGAGGACTACCCAGAGTGGACGGCTAGAGCCATTGCATATATTGCGTTCTTACCGCGTTGGGTTGAGGAGATTAAAACCTCGCCGACAGAGGACAACCCCCTCGCGAAGGCCGACG
>JBKBOT010000074.1:0-2604 GCA_046293555.1 Pyrobaculum sp.
AGGGACGAAGATAGACCGTCGTGGTTTTATCAAGCTGTTAGGTTTTGGGGGTGCGTTAGCTGCGGTAGACTGGGCGCGTGCAGTTAAGCTAATGGCCGAAACTGTCGCCAAAGGCGAGGTGAATATCGTGTGGTTTGAGGCTCAAGACTGTGCAGGCAACACTACTGCAATAATTCAAGCCGTCAACCCGGATCTTGTAGAGGTGTTGGGTGGGTTTAGCCACGTGGTTGGCCCCGGCACCGTAAAACTTCTCTTTCATGAGACAATAATGCCCGAGTGGGGAGAGGCGGCGTTAGACATATTGAGAGCTGCCATAGAGGGCAAGCTAGACCCCTTTGTCTTAGTCCTCGAGGGGTCTCTGCCTATTGACGAAAAGGCGGGGGGACCTCCCGGCAGTGACCTCTGGTGTTTTATAGGCGAGGAGGGCGGCAAGCCGATATCGTGTATGGAGTGGATCAGGAGGTTACTGCCAAGAGCTGCCGCCGTGGTCTCAGTGGGCAATTGCGCCTCTTACGGCGGAGTGGTGGCAAACAAAGTCGTGGAGGAAGACTTCTATAAGAAGATGGGGTTTAATCTCTTTGATGTCTATCCAAAAGAGTACGGCAAATCGCCTACCGGCGCCGTGGGCTTTTTTGACGACCCCAGGAGGGGCATCAAGGGGGCTGTACATCTGCTAAAAGAGGCCGAGCCGTTTAGAAGATTTGTAGATGGCATGTGTACACCCCAGACTCCCGGACAGCCGGACTGCAGACCTGCAGTCGCTGTGCCTGGCTGTCCCGCAAATGGCGATGGGCAGTTGAAAACTTTGGCAAACTTAGTGCTGTGGGTAAAAGGCCTACTGCCGTTACCTCCACTTGACGAGTTCTATAGGCCTAAGTTTATCTTTGGGGAGACTGTACACGAAAGGTGTCCAAGAGCTGCGTTTTACGCCGTCGGCGACTTTAGGCAAAGTCCAGGCGACAACGACCCCAAGTGTCTCTGGGCGGTGGGCTGTAAGGGCCCGATCTCGCACTGTCCCTGGAATAGAGTGGGGTGGGTAAACGGCGTCGGCGGCCCTACTAGAACTGGCGCCGTGTGTATAGGCTGTACAGAGCCCGGCTTTACAGATTCATTCGAGCCCTTTTACGCAAAACTGCCCTATGTCGGAGTTTCACGCGAGGTGTTGACTAACGCCACTTTGGGGATTTTAGCCGCGGCGGCGGTAGCCGGCGTGGCTTCTGGCTTGTGGTCACTAAAACGGCATGGCGAAGAGAAAGGTAAGTCGGGGGGGATGTGAGTAAGTGGCTAGCTGGCGTCAACATTGTGGCGGTGGCGCTCGCCCTCGGAGTCACCTGGACGTTTTACTACTATACAGGCTGGCAGTGGCTTTGGGAGACGTTGCCACAGATGCCTAAGTTTTTTGGGCTCGGGCTTCTAAATATCGAGTTTTGGATAAGGATTCTGGCCGTGCTCTTGTTAATTCTGGCGCCAGTTATACTGGCTTTTACCACAGTTTTCGCCTTTGCCACCACAGCTTCAGAACTCCACGCTGTGAGAAAATGGCACCGTTATGCCAAATCTCAAGAGGGCAAGGCCGACCGGTGGGTCAAATGGTATACCCCATCCCAGAGGTTACAACATTTTGGAGTAAAGATAACTCTTCTCCTCTGCGCAGTGACGGGGTTTGGCATGTATTTCGCCAACAACCCCTACTGGAAGCTAGTGTTAAACCTCGATAGAGACCTTATGGTCACTCTACACATATTCTCGGGCATCGCCATGGGCATAGTGGCGTTAGGCCACTTTTTCCACTACCTTACCGTCTTTCTGGGCACTGCCTCTAGACGTGGGTTTAGAGAGGCCTTCAAGTCTTTCCCCTTGTCGCAAGTGTTGTTACTACCCACCTATCTGAAGACCGTCAAGGAGCTTGTGGCGTGGGTTGTCCGCGGCGGCGCCAAGCCGAAATACCACAAATACCATTTTGAGCACCACCTAGAGTACTGGGGCGAGATGTGGGGCATCGCGGTAATAGGCATTACAGGCGTCTTGATGGTCCTATATGGCCCCGCCATTCTCAACGGGGCGTTGTGGCTACTCCACGTGGTAGAAGCTGTGCTGGCAGTTACAATCTCGTTTGCGTTATATCTCGCAATTGAGCACTTCAGGCCATATGTCTTTCCAGTAGATAACGTATACATATCTGGAAAAATGCCACTAAAACGCGTGATGGAAGAACACCCTCTATTTTATAGAGAAATAAAGGAGGTTGGGAGGTTATGACATCGAGAGAGCTTTACATAGACCCAATCACCAGGATTGAGGGACATCTAGGACTGAGAGTGGTGGTTGATATAACTACCCGTAGGCCGCAGCAAGATAGCGTCAGAGCTTTTGCCACAATGTTTAGAGGTTTTGAGGTGTTTAGCATGGGGAGGCCGCCTGAAGATTTGCCACATATAACCAGTAGGATCTGTGGAGTTTGCGGCGCCTCTCATGCAAATGCAGACGTCATAGCTGTAGACATGGCATATGGCGTAACGCCAAAACCCATGGGCGTCGTGTTGAGAAACATGGCTTTCGCCATGACGGACCACATATATGATCACTCGATTATATTATCTCTAC
>JBKBOT010000075.1:0-2388 GCA_046293555.1 Pyrobaculum sp.
TGGGGCTTGGCCGCTGTGAGCCACTTGTAGGAAGGACGGTTCGGTCTGTCGAAAGGTCTTTAGCCTCGACGGCGGCGGCCTGTATGTAGTGCGGATGACCGGTCTGGGGTTTATATGGACGCTGGTTTTAGGTCGTTTGGGTGGAGCGTTGTGGTAACTTTTGTAGTAGCTTATGGATGTGGGGTATTGCTGTCTTTACCTCTTCTGGGGTTAGCATAGCTTCGTGGAATCCGAAGACGTGTAGACGCCAGGCGGCATCCCAGCTTGTTTCTATTTCCTCGCCGTAAGTTTCTGTTATTGTGTCTATGACATTTTCGAGGTCTGTGACTGTCCACCTGCCTCTGTTTTTTACTCTCGTTAATATTTTATCGAGGTTGTTAATTATTGCCAGCGCCTTTACCGCCTCCTCGGCTGCCTTATAGAGCTTCTCAGAAGCTTGGATGGGGTCGTTGTCGACTATCTGTATGCCTTCTTGGAAGAACTTGTGGGCTATTTCAATGTGTTTTGTTGCCATCGATTTTGTTTACTAGCCTTTGAACGTAAGGTATCCTTCTCTTTACGTGTTCCGCCCCCAGTCTTCCTTCAATGTACCCGAGGTCGTATAGCGTCACTGCCGCGCTCCACCAGGCGACGACGTCGTCGCCGTATTTTTTTGCTAGTGTGGTTACTATCTTTTCTAACTCTTTGAATTCTGTAAACTTGTCTTCCTCTTTTGTCCATGTGTTTTTTAGGCCTAGGGCGAGGGCGATTGCCTTTATGGCCTCTTCTGCCGCCTTGTATAGCTTTAGGGATGCCTCTGTTGGGTTTTTCTCTACTAGTGAGATGCCCTCCTCTAGGTATGTTTCTGCGAGCTGTCTACGTAGCTGGAATTCGACGTGGGGGAGAGGCTTGGCGAGAGCCATTTCTAACACCAGGTCAAGGAGTGTGGAGAAGAATGTAGCCGCGTCTACCCCCTCCTCTCTAGCCTTTTCTCTTACCTTCTCTGGCAGCGTCACTGTAAGGGACATCTTGTAAATAGTTTTGTTACTTTAAGTGTTTTGTGGCCTTGTTTAGTGGAGGGGCTGGCTTGTGACAGCCCCCCTATCTGCCTGTGTGACTAAAGCCGCGTATTTTGCGAGAAGGCCGCCTTTGTATTTAGGCGGCGGGGGCGTCCAGTTTTTTCTTCTTCTCTCTAGCTCCTCCTGGGTGACGTGGAGCGTGATGGTGCCGGCTTCTGCGTCTATGGTTATCTCGTCGCCGTTTTCCACAAGGGCGATTGGCCCGCCTACTGCTGCCTCCGGCGTCACGTGTCCTACCATCATGCCGCGGGTGGCGCCTGAAAATCGCCCGTCTGTAACCATGGCCACGGACTCCCCAAGGCCGGCGCCCACTATGGCGGCGGTTACTTTTAACATTTCTGGCATGCCGGGGGCTCCCCTGGGCCCCTCGTATCTAATTACCACCACATGTCCTGCCTTCACCTCGCCGGCGGCTACAGCCCTGAAGGCTTCTGTCTCTCCGTTGTATACCGCGGCCTTTCCTCTAAACTTGAGGGTTTCTGTGGCGCCTATTTTCAACACCGCGCCGTCTGGGGCCAGGTTGCCTTTAAGTATACGTATGCCGCCGTGTGGCTTATAGGGCTTTTCTATGTCGTAAAGGATGCCCGTCTCTGAAACGGGGGGCGGCTGCCATCTTTCTAACAGCTTCCCGATGGGCTCTCCCTCTATTGTCAACGCCTCTGGCCTCAAGAGGCCGGCCTTATGTAGCTTCTTGAGTAGGCGGGGCACTCCCCCAACTCTGTCTAGGTCCTGCATTGAATACGGGCCGGCTGGCCGTAGTGCCGCTATGACGGGGGCCTTTTGGCTTATCTTATCCATGTCGTCTAGGGTGAACTTTACGCCTGCCTCGTGGGCTATGGCGAGGAGGTGTAATATGCCGTTGGTGGAGCCGGCGGTGGCGAAAAGCGTCACTGCGGCGTTGTGGAGAGAGTCGTAGGTGATGACGTCTCTTGGCTTTATCCCCAGCTGTGCCGCTTTTAACACAAGCCTGCCGGCCTCCACCGCATATTTCCGCCTTCTTCCCGACGTGGCGGGGGGCGTGGCTGACCCCAGCGGCGAGACGCCCATCGCCTCTGCCAGCGTGGCCATGGTGTTGGCTGTGAAGAGGCCTTGGCAGGTGCCGTAGGTGGGGAAGGAGAGGGCTTCAATCCGCTTGAGTTCTTCAAGTGTGATCTTCCCCGCCGTGTATGCCCCCACTGCCTCAAAGACGTCTTCAATTGTCAACTGCCTCTCGCCGTATTGCCCCGCTTCCGCCGTGCCGCCATAGAGATAGACCGCGGGGATGTTAAGACGTGCCATGGCCATAATTATGCCGGGCTGAGTCTTGTCGCAACCGCCTACGCCAACCCAG
>JBKBOT010000076.1:0-2220 GCA_046293555.1 Pyrobaculum sp.
CATGACCTGGTGAAAGCCTGCGAGGAACATCTGCGTGGGCTCGGCCGCGCGCTGGGCGCCCACCTCGAACTGCAGCGCGGCAAACGCCAGAAAGGCCCCACCCGCCATCTTGAGCATGCCCATCACCACCCAGCCCGGCCCCGCCACCAGCTCTATATTTGGCGGCATTAAGCTCCTCAAGCCGAAATGTGTAACAGTCCACTCATGTGTGCCACAAAAGTCCATAATCTTGAGTTTTTCATATCCCACCTTTTGGGCATATGTCCAGATCTTGTCTACAATCTTTTTTGCAAGAGCCATGTTGTTTCTCAAGGAGTCTTCTATAGCCTTACTGACGTTAATTAAGGTATATGTAAGGCTTTGGTCCGTCATACCGCCGCCACGATTTGGCCTACCGCAATGCCGCCGTCGCCAGGCGGGATTTTTTTAGGTAGGACTACCTCAAGCTCTGGCCTCACGGCGTCTTTAATCCCCCGTACTATATATGTATTTACCGCGGCGCCGCCGGAGACCGCTACTTTAGACACAGACCGCCCCACGGCCGCGGCTATAAGCCCCAGCCCTCTGCCCAAGCTGTATAGAACGGTAGCCGCCAGGTCTTCAGGCTTGGCGCCACGTTCTAACATCTCGACGACCCACATAAGCATGTCAGCCACGTCGACCACCAGCCTGCCCCCCTCCTGGGCTAACTTCGGCCCGTAGTCTAACACCTCGCCGCCTCGGTCCGCCAGAGACTCTAGACGCATGGCGGGCTCCCCCTCGTAGGTCCTCAAGACACAGGCGCCGAGTAGTGCAGAAAACCCATCCAACGCCCTCCCCAAGCTTGTAGACACAGGCCCCCTCCCCGCTCTCGCCAGGGTGTATATAAGTCTTGCCTCTTTTTCTCCATACGGCAAAGCCAGGGGGTCTACAAGTTTTAAAACCTCTTCTTCTTCAAACCCAAAGGAGGCTAACATTGCTATAAGCGACCTTGTTGGATATTTAACTGTGGCGTCTCCGCCAGGGAGGACATATGGCTTCAAGCTGCCTACCCTCCTGTAGGACTTTGAGGTGGCTAACAACACCTCGCCGCCCCAAATCCCCCCGTCGTCGCCATAGCCAGTGCCGTCTATCGCAATACCCACAACCTCTACATCTGGCGGGGCCCTCAGCTCAGCCAAGACGGAGGCCACGTGGGCGTGGTGGTGTTGTACCTCCACCACCTCGGCCCCAAACCTCTCCCCCAGCTCCCGCGCCAACTTCCTGTTGTGATAAAGGGGGTGCATGTCTAGAGCCACCACCTCCGGCCTTAGGCCATATGTCTCCACTAGCCAAAACAACTCTCTCTCTAGGTCCTGTAGGTTTGCCCACTCGTCTAAGTCGCCGATATATTGCGTCGGCACGATCTTGTCTTCAAACGACACCGCGCCTGCGGCTTGTAGCTCGGCGCCCACGGCGACGGCCTCCCCCAGCTCTACCCCCACCTCTATCCACTCCGGGGCGTAGCCACGGGCCCTTCTGAGAAAGACAGGCTGGCCGTCAGTCATCCTGACCACGCTGTCGTCAACCCTGTGGACAATCTCCCTCTCGTGTTCCACCACGTAGTCCACCACGTGAGATAGTTCAGACAAGACACAACCTAGGGTGGTACACATCGGCCTCCCGTGTATATTGCCGCTTGTCATCACCAGAAATCCATCTGGTATCTTTTGGAGCAACAAGGCTTGAAATGCCGTATATGGCAACATCACGCCTACTGTAGACAAACCTGGAGACACAAGCTCGGAGAGTCTACCCCCCCTTTTCGGCATGACGACAATTGGCCTCTGGGGGGACTCCAAAAGCTCTCTCGCCCCCGGCGGAGGGTAGGCAATTTCCAACACCGTGTCGAAGTCTCTTGCCATTACCGCAAAGGGCTGTGTAGGCCTGTTTTTCCTTTGTCTCAACTCTTTTAA
The DNA here is from genome assembly GCA_046293555.1 of Pyrobaculum sp. Taxonomy (GTDB): domain Archaea; phylum Thermoproteota; class Thermoprotei; order Thermoproteales; family Thermoproteaceae; genus Pyrobaculum. Next base: position 1,935 of record JBKBOT010000076.1, read on the forward strand.
CACCCCGCCGTCTGACGCCAGGCAGGCTATGTGGTAGCCGCCTACGCCCTTTATGGCGACTATAGCCCCCTCCACAATTTTCTCTGCGACAAAGGCCACGGGGTCTTTCACCCCTAGCTCTACCCCCCTAGAGGTGTAGACTCTAGTCTTGGGGCCGCACTTGGGGCAGCTGATCCCCTGTCCGTGAAATCTTCTGAGGTTGTTAACATCGCCGTAGTCTTTACGGCAGTCTTCACAAAGCGGGAAGGCGGCCATGGAGGTGTTATGCCGGTCGTACGGGAGGCGG
>JBKBOT010000077.1:0-2206 GCA_046293555.1 Pyrobaculum sp.
CTCGACGTGAGGAGGCTAGATAGACAATGGCTGGAGAAACTCGCCGCTTTGTTTGACGAACTGGAGGCAGAGGCTAGGAAAATTGGCGGCGCCTCTGAGAGAGAGCAGGTGGAAAAACTCAAGCCGAAAATATACCAAATAGACGACGCCATAGCCGAGGTGTTGAACATCAGCAGGGAGGAGGTAGAGAGGATACAGAAAGAAGTAGAACGGATGGTAGAGAGGAGGTCGTAGAGGCGTTTTTAAAAACTTTATTTTTCTACATGGATTCGAGATGTGATCCAAATAGAGCCATGCGGTATATCGTCCTCATAGTGTTGATATACTTCGCAACGCTGTTATTCATAGCGTTTACAAGTGTTATACAAGACCTCGTGGTAATAATGACTGTGGCCATGCTTACAACATCCTTCTTCGTAACATCGAGATGTATGCCTAAAACATAGCTATGTATTGTCAACCACACCGCATTTTTCTCTACACGATAATAATCTTGTCTGCATATTTTATCACCATCAATATATTGTTAAACGTAATAAACTCGCCATGGCTGGCCGCAGTGGCATCTCTGGCACTGTTTTTCACATCTATCTCCATCTTGACGATATGCAGACCGACACACATCCCGCGAGAGGAGCTACGCCAATACTCAAACTACGCAGTGACGATGGTCATATTGTTCTCAACTACATACATCATCTCCACATTCACCGGCCACGAGGCGACAGCCTCGGCATCCATAATGGCCATGGGGGTTGTTATGGTGCTACTAGTCTGTGCCTTGACATGTCGAAGTAATGATAGAGAGTGAAAAAAATTACATCTTTTTAACTAATGCCACGGCTGCCGCTATGAGAGATAAGATAACGCCATCGCTATAGTCTATATCGACTTTGTTATATACATAATAGGCATGAGCTCCAAATACGGTAAATACCGCCACTGCTGCAAAAAACGCAGGTATTGCTACAAGCCACATCCTCACTCTAACTAGCGGTAACGTGAGGATGGCCACGGTGGAGGCAAATGCAAGATCGATGGGCGTACCTTGTCGTAATCCCCATAACATTGCCACAACATATGCCACAGCTAGGCCTATAAGTATTGCAATAGCCAAAGTCTTATGTCCCCAAGGGCTTTCCCCCCACTCCGGCCCTCCTTAACACATTCATAACAGCTTCTGGGTCTACTTCAACAGTTTTTGCTAGCTTAACGTCGCCCCCGTGGGGCGCTTGGTTAGTAACATTATACTCAACGACTTTACCATTACCAATTATTACCTTCGCAAAGAAGTCCAAATTGGTCATAATATAACCTATAGCTATTCCCGTAATGATGGTTGGTATTACTACCATTATTATAACCATTATTATACCCCCTCTTTCACACATGTATATGATATGTCGCGTGTATTTAACTGTATCGTCGTTGAATTTCGGCACGAGGTCTGCCTAATGTATTATGTCATCGATATCCACCTTCAAAAAACCTTGTAGAGCTGGTCCAACGCTCTGACCTCTTTTTCAGACCTCGGGTAGCCCAAGGTCCAAATGATTTTGGTCATGTTGGGAAGTGTGTTGGACAATAAAAAACCCTGTATTTTCTGTGTAACTGATTTATTTACCTCCATTCCAAGATATATGGCAAGGGTGATAAAGAGGAATGGTTCAGTCGAGCCGTTCTCCGAAGAAAAATTGGTACAATCCATCAAGAGGGCCGCAGAGACCGCAGGCGTGGATATAGACGGAAGGTTTACACTAGACGTAAACCCAAGCCGAGATATATACTCCTGGGAGCTGGCTGAAATGGTCCAGCTGGAGCTTTTGAAGAGAGCCATCGACCACCCCGAGCTCGCCGAGGTCGCCAAGGCACATTTGCTGGGCCGTATATACAAGGACGTCTTTCGAAAGCCCACAGACGACAGCCCGGCCGCTGCGTTCGACAGATCGCTTACATACAACGCCCTGCGCCTCTTCACAAACGGAAACTTCGCCCTGATGGACGACACGCGGCTGAGGGAGACGCCGGCTATGGCCGTCGGCCGTATAGTGAGGGCTGTGTCTAAACCCGACCCGATCCGCGAGGTTTACTATAAATACATCACAGAGCTTAAGCTCGTCCCAGCCTCACCCTTCTGGTTTAACGCCGGCACCAGGCGGGAGATGTTTGCCTCTTGCTTCACGCTGGAGGTGGAGGATTGCCTATC
>JBKBOT010000078.1:0-2104 GCA_046293555.1 Pyrobaculum sp.
CTTTAACCCAAGTTGCCACCCATCCTTTCCCTAGCCATCCTTGCCTTAGCCACCGGGGTCAGGGAAAATAGTAGCCGCCATGCCCAAGATGGCCTTCCAGCTGACCTTGAAGAGGTCCAAGATCTGGTGCGCATACTTATCCACAAGGTGCAAAACCGGCGATATGTGCCTCATCTTTGGTTAAGTTATGATAAGTGATAGCGACCCGCTTCCCTCTAGCTACCGCTGTGGCGAAACGAGCATTTAACGCCCCCGCAGTCAGCGGATCAACGATAATGCCGGGCAAAGCCAGACGCATTGTCGTCCCCACCGAACAATGCCTCTAAATATCCATCTACCATGCTGTCTAGCGTATACAGTGCAGCACGTTCTTTCGCACGCATACCAAGCCTTTTTCTTAACTCTACATCCTCCGATAGAAGCATAATTGCTTCGCTCCAGGCTCTCGGGTCATTAGTTGGCAAGAATACCCCCGCATCGCCAACGACTTCTTTATGGGCAGCTATGTCGCTGACAAGAACTGGCAATCCCAACATCATGGCTTCTACAAGTGCAAACCCAAAGGCTTCGTAGCGAGATGGGAAAGCAAAAATGTCACTAGATACCAAGAGATCCGGGATTTCCGAGGGCGGCAATTCCCCCAAGAAGCGCACACGGCGCTTTAAACCATAGAGATCCACAAGTACTGATAGTTCGGAACGTAGTTCACCATCGCCAGCGATGAGTAATATCACATTTTCGTTTGGTATTTTCGCTATAGCCGAGATTAACACCTCTTGGTTCTTTTGGGGAGCTAATCTACCTACGTTTACAACTACGACTGCATCCGGAGGAATGGCGAGTTTCTGTCGGGCTTCCTCTCTTGACAGAGATGGTCGGGGTATCCGCAGTCCATTCAACACTATACGGCTTCTCGACCGATAACGATTAGGATATTTGCCAAATGAATTTGCGACACTTTGTGAAACGTAAATATTAGCTGTGTAAATTCCCACGGTGCCCCATAATTTGTCAAGAAGGCGCACTCCAAACGGGTAACTCCAACTCGGGTTTCTTTGCGTTGCCAATCGGTAACGTATGCCTACACTCCATGCCAGAAATTGACCAATTACATTTGCATAGTGAGTATAAGTGATAACACCAATAGGCTGCTCCTGTAACATCCAATTACGGAGCGTAAGAAGCAAGTTGTACACCTCACTCAACTTGTTAGGACGTCTATCACAGATCCATTTAATATAGCCACAAGCATCATCATACACGGGCCGTTTCTTGTATAAAAACCACACCTGGGAATTCCATCCCCTCTCCCTAAGTCTGCTACACACTTGTAGGGCCGCATTCTGTGCCCCTGCCGCTTCCATTTGGGTAACAATATTAACGATCAAGGGGGCATGTGCTTCTGATCTGGGTGATTGAGACTGGGCCATGCTGGTACTCCTCCTCCTAGGTGTCGTCGGAGAAAAGGGAAGACCCCTTGCTTAAGAGCTAATCCCGGTCTTTGTAGAAGGTGTTGGGATGAACGCCATGTCAGCCGCCAGGCTATTTGAGCCCCGAGCAATCTCCAGCAAACCCTTCTCACCCCTGAGAACCTTTAGGGCTATCTGGAACTTCACCCGGCGTGGCAGGAATTTGGGCGTTTTCACCTTTGCCTCCTCGCGCCCTATGCTATCAGAAAATGGCCGTATAGTATAGAGGCCCTGTGTCTATGGTTTCACCTGCCATCCCAAGGCTTGGAAACCCTTTATCACCCCCAGGACATGGGCTCGAGGGCCAGATGCAGAACTCTCCGGATGGGTGGATACCCTTGGCGCCCCGGAGAGGTATCCCAGCCGTTTCCGCTTACCTCCTTCCCCCCAAAGAACATCTTCACCCCCCTTCTTTAGGGCAACACAAGGAGCGTGCGCTCCCCGACCGTTCCGTGCGGTATTTCCTCTATCTGAGCTCCCCAACATCACCTTCGGAGAATCCTGCTCCATGGGATACCTCCTTGCCCAACTTATACCCCCAGCCATACGCAAATCCTTAAACGAAAGCCCCGATTCCGCCCCATTTAGAAGAGCAGCATAGACATTCTCCAACTCCGCTAAGCGGAGCCTCAAGT
>JBKBOT010000079.1:0-2079 GCA_046293555.1 Pyrobaculum sp.
GTCCCTACTACCACGCGTGCCACCACTAACGCATCGTGTTTTTGTAGCCAGGCACGTCATCCATAGAGATTACCGAAAATGGCATACAGGGAGAGTGGGGTACTGGGGCACGAAGCCAGCGACACGACGCTCCGCCACATACGGCGCCACGACACTCGGCCGAGTTATAACGGCTGCGGGTACAAGCCGCCGTCGACTTACAACCCCACGCACCTCCTGTCGGAAACTCAAGTCGACTAATCGCCCTAACGGTCTCCAACACAGCCCCAGCCGCCTCCGGCGTCTTGTTACGCCGTGTATTCAGGGCATCTCAGCTGTCACACTGTTGCCCGCTTGCGTCGTCAGTTCTGCCGATACGTCGTCACATCCAAACTATGTATAACACGGCACCGCCTATAGACACTCTAGCGGTGATTCTGGCGCTGTGTCAAACACCTAACGGCGGCAGACGCGAAGGCTTGTCAAGATGCCACATAGCGATGTTGTATAAAACAATTTTTCTCAAAAATGATAAAAAACCCGTTGCGGCCCGTTAGTCACAACCGCCATTGTTACGCTATCAAACTGTGCGAATATAGTCTTTTAGTAAAGAAAAGGGGGGAGTTGGAAAAAAGAGGGGGTTAAGGCTTCCAGTCGGCTAAAACCTTCTCGATCTTATCTAACTCGCAGTTCTCGCGGTTAGTCTTGGTGGCTATATGCTTTACTTCCTCCACCACTTTGCGGTAATCACCGCCGTATAATGCATATTCTGCTAAGCTGGAGAACGTAACGGAATTGGCTTTCATAATCGCAATGGCGCAAAACCGCCATGAGTTAGTGGCGTCATGTAGCCTGGTGGTGAAATCAACAAGCTTGTTTAAACTGAATACACGCCACTCAAAGATCGTTTTGTTGGATGATAGCCATGCCACGACGTCATGTTCACCGTCAAGACGTATGCGGCGTACAGACAGTAAATACAGCGGTACCGCCAGGATGGGCACCAGGGCGTGTGGCCACACCATCTCAATGCCAGCTAGTCGCTGTAGTGAAATTACATCTATTAACGGCGCCCTGCGTGGCGCAAATGTTACATATATATTGCCATACAACCTCTTCGCAATCGGGACGCCGTACATAAATCCAAGCATTGTAAGCCCGAAACAACTGTCACAAACCTTGTGACGGCCGTAGAGTGCGACCTCTGGCGGCAGCTCGTGCTTCAATTCACAGAGATGTATGTCCGAGAAGTGTGTCAAGTCTACGTCAACATCACCAGACTCTTTGTCTGACAAGCGAAACGACACTTTCCGCTTATTGGGTAGCGACATATTTGTCTCAATTTCAATTCTATATCTATCGTCAATACGCTCTATAGTGCCGTTTCTTATACCGTTTTCAGCTAAATGTCTCACGATGCCGTGTAATATCAGAGTGTCTACCAAAAAGTCGTGTCCAGGAGTATAAGGCGTGACGCGCTTAGGAGTATAAGGCGTAGTCACCATGACGCCACAATACAACTAGCCACAACGTTGTGTGACACAACACTGGGCCGGTCTTTGACCGGCACCCACACGGTGATGCTCGGTCTGTGTTTTAAAAACATTACAGCGCGAAATTGCGTCATTATTTTTCACACCAGCTGGACATTTACTGTATGAAAAATACCGTGACAGACTGTCGCCAAAGGCGACAATAACGGCCTTCGCCTTAAAGACGTGAAAAGTGCTATTTCTTACAAGCTAACAACTGTCTGACGTGTAACACGGCGGGGATGTCTCAGGCGGTGTATATTACGACACACACCGCTGTGGTAAGCTACCCACAAAAACACAAATAGAGACCGTGTATTAACTTCTAGGCGGCTCGAGACGCCATAGCTGTCTTAGTGGCATACACTGTTGGCAGATGTTTCCCAAATGGCGTGGAAAACACGCCGCGATTTGTGGCGCTCTTTTTGAGGGTAGCAATTAGATAGTTTCTAACAGCCTTTGGTCTGGTCAACAGCGGCAGCCAAGTGGAGATATCCACAGCGTGCCTTTTGCGACTATGTGACGTCTGAGCGTAGCCTCGTATGTTGCGGAGATCTCTAACTCCGTC
>JBKBOT010000080.1:0-2049 GCA_046293555.1 Pyrobaculum sp.
CTAAAGACGGGGACTTCAATTGCGTTAATAGGCCCACATGGTACAGGCAAGTCAGTACTAGCGAGATATATAGCCGCCAAGCTTGCGGCAGAACGTTATATCGCGGTGGATCTAAGTGTTGACGTACATACATTTGACAACATTTTAGAGATGTTACAAGAGGTGGACAACGCGTTTGGGCTTTACGACCCACTTGGGCCCGCCTTTTACGACAGCCCTAAGGTTTTAAGAGGCGAGGTCATGTTGTCTCTTCGCGAGAGGTGTAAATACATAGCGACCCGTCTTACATATCTACAAGGCCGCGGGGTGCCTACACTCTTGGTGTTGCCTACCGATATGTATAGACACCTCCCCTGTGGCCTTAAGGCCGTGGAAGTGATAGACACCTCAGAACAGCTACAGAAGTTAGACGTCCCCTCAATATTGCGGGATGTCTTTGCGTCTCATGCCTCTGCGTTGGGCTGCGAGAGGGTTGACGCAGATCCCTACATAAAGTATATGCTATCCAGACATAAGGACCTCAGTGGCGTCTTCCCGCTAGCCGTCTACGGCGCCAAGGCATATAGCAGACGTAAATGTGTTTACGACAACGTAGAGAGGCTATATGGCGAAGCTGTTAGAGAGCTGTCAGACATATATAGAGATCTCTACAAGGTTTTATTTAACCACGAAGCTAGAGACATCCAGACGGCGTTTTGTCTCAGCCTACAGGGAGTATATCTCCCGCCTGCAGTAGCCGTCTTGCTTCCAGAAGCGCGGAGAATTATGCGAAAACTATCGCTTATGAAGACGCCAATTTTCGAGTGGATAAAAGAAGACGTCTTAGAGGAGCTGCGGGAGATCTACGAAAGAGAGATCACTACAGAGATAAAATGGGCCACTGCGCGTAAAGAAAGTATAGTTAGAGAGACGCTTCAAGGCCTCCCATGTCCCCATCCATATACAGAGGTGGCAACACAGTTGAGAGCCATCTACCGCGGGCTATTTACAATAAGGCCGCAAACGCTTTACGAATTCGCCAGAGCTATTGCCAAGATTGCATATGGGGAAGACATATGTAGGGAGGAGGTAGGTAAATACCTCTGTAACGACGAAGTGGTGCCCCCAGTGGTTCTAGACGCTTTGACACAAGGCGGGAGAATTACGGCAGGCATGTACACAGAGGTGGCGATACAGGCCAAAAACCCTGTAGAGCTCTTAACCCAGTTGGCCATGGTTGACGCCAGACGTGTAGTTTCGGCAATTGACAACTTCATAGAGGTGGCGTTAAGTATTGTGACGCACGACCCCCGGGCGCTATCCCGCCTCTACCTCCTATATGGGGATTACTTCAAAGTCTCTGCAGAGGCCGGAAATAGGCTAGCCTTAAGGAGACTAGCCTTAGTTCACTACTTCGGCGAGGTGCCCCCACAAGCTGTGGACGTTTTAAAAACTGTGGTAAAGAGGGCGTTAGAACAAGGCGACTGTAAGACCTCAGGGCTGGCTAACATCTCGCTTGCCACAATTGCCCCCATGGAGGCCGTAAGGTTGCCCGAATGTGCGGGCGACTTGCCGCTTATAAGAAACGAGAAGTGATTACTTCTTCTTGAATTTCTTAGGGCGTAAGTTTTTAGATCTACAACGTCTACATTTCTCCGCATCTAGGGGGTTACGTGCGCCGCAATTTCTACATATCTTGTATTGAAACTTGTGTCTCATTACTATCTCGAGTTTTTCTGGGTCTAGAGTCACCGGCATGGAGGTAGAAAACCTTAGAGATTTAAATTTGTTTACACGTAATACATATATAACGCTCAGGCAGTAGGAAGGTGTGTCTATACACATCTCTCTGGGCGATAGGCGTACAAGTCGACAGAGGTTGTTAGGCCATGTCCTCCCTGTTGTTAGGTGTTTATAGGGGTAGGGAGGGGGATTATTACGTCTTAAATATTACTGAAAACTATAGGGCTAGGCTTGTGCCGTGGTTTCAACTACTGGCCGAGAGAATTATGTCTAGCTTAAAGACGGGGACGTCAATTGCGTTAATAGGCCCACATGGTACAGGCAAGT
>JBKBOT010000081.1:0-2021 GCA_046293555.1 Pyrobaculum sp.
CTGCAGCCCTCATGGCGCCCCACATATTTCAAATAACATCTTAGAGACGGTCTCGACGCAGTTGTCCTCACAGCTAATTTTAACGGCCCAAAACCTCTCGCCGTAGAGAACCCGCAAGCTTGCAGCTATACTCTCCACATCTATAGAGCCGGCAAGACCTTCGTATATTTCTTTTAGTAATTTTTGTATATCCCCTATCTCTTCCGGAGCTGCAGGCCTGTATTCCAGTAGATCTCCACAACGCTGCTCATAGCCCATACAACACCCCACAAGAAATAACTCCCCCCTCTCTACTTGTGAAAGCAATGCGAGAGGGCCGGCGAGGCCGTCTATAATCTTACACATGCCCACCGACTTGCCTTCATATATTTTTAACATGTCTAAAAGGGCGAGCCCACATGTGGAGTTGCTATGAGCCACGAGAGCTACCACACGTCTAGTGTTAAACACTTTTCTCAACCCCTCATAGAGATCTTTGTCTTCAATCTGCAACATGCGTCTCACCTCTTTTTCCATCTCTCCCAACGTGGGGGGACTGTGCCTAATTGTATACAAGCTCTTTAGTAGCTCCATCTCGAGTTCCTTCAAGACTTCTCTCTCTAGCTTCTTCACTCTTGCGTAGATATCTGCCAGACTCTTTATTATTTCCATAAAAACTCCAACAACCTCTCTCTCATGGCCTCTACAGACCTATATAGCTGTGTAGATCTTAAAGCCTCCATGTTGCCTATAACAAAACTTGGGTCATATGGCAACGTCCCCAAATGGGTCACCTCCCCCATGTTTAACATGGGGGGCCTCGTGGCCATGTTTTCTACCAACGCCACATGTCTCACCCCCTCCTCTTTTAGTAGTTTTATAAGTCTTAACGCCCCTTGAGACCCCAACAGCTCTTGCGTAGCTACCACCACGGTTTTAACTACAGGCCACCTCGAGATTTCAAAAAACTCTTCTTTAACCCCCGGGGGCATGTCTAAAACTACAATGTCTATACCAGACAGATTTAACATTGTAAAAACCTCCCGTATGGTCTCTACTACGTACTGCCCCTTGAGGGGGAGTGTCTCTCCGCGGGTAAATATGGCGGGGGTAAAGAACTTAATCTCGCCAACATCAAGCGGCTTGACGCCACGGTCTTCGACAATCTCTACTCTCTCCAAATCGACGCCAAGTATTAGATGGAGGTTAGGATTGGTCACGTCTAGGTCTACAAGACAGACGTCATACCTCCGGCCCAACGCCAGAGAGAACAACGTAGCTAGAGTAGATTTCCCCACCCCACCCTTGGCGCTGGCAAACGCCAAGACGCCCCGCACCTCAGAAAACTTCTTCAATATATACAAGGCTCTAGGGTCCATACTCCTCTATAGCCACCTTTAGAGCTCTGCCAGACTTTACGTCATAATCTCTACTGCCGCAGTTAGGACATGTAAAATATGTAAACACCGCTTCAGGTAGGAAATGTATCATCTCCCGCACGTCGTCAGACATATCTAACAGACCCCACGTAAAGCCACATTTCCTACAGCTTAAAGCCGCCTTCTCTTCCTCAACTACGACCTCCCCAACGTGGATACCCGAAGAGGCGAGAGACATGGCGGCACTATCTCTAACCACGTCTAGGTCAAGCCTCTGTAATTCGCCCACACGTATCGTAACTCTCCGCAACTTGTAGACATTTCTCTCTCTTACGTACCTCTCCACCGTGGAGACAATCGCCTCAACTATCGCCACCTCGTGCACATATGTTCCAACATGTATATTTAAAACCTATCGCCAACCAACAGATATACACCTTTAATGAAGTAATATTACTAGGAGTAAAGTTAGCAAAATTTATATATGTAGTCAATAATCGTTCTGCTCAAAGATGAGGTGAATTTGGGTTTGTCTGCCTAGAGTTTACCCGCCGATAGCCTCTCTTGGGGTTTTCCAAATGTATTGTATCAACAACTCCCTGACGCCAGATGACTTAAACCCTCTTTTGAGATTCCAGGTGCTAGGGCAGCCCGTGCTTGTGT
>JBKBOT010000082.1:0-1809 GCA_046293555.1 Pyrobaculum sp.
CTAGATGGCCGCGTTTCTTTTTATATAACGCCGCATAGCCCATCGCCTGCCCCACCACAGAGACGTCTAGAGGGTCGAAAAGCCTGCCGCGCCGGTCCCCTCTTTTTGTTTCTATAAAGAGGAAGGGCATCTCGCCTTTTCTAAACACGACAACGTCTATCTTCTTTCTATCTACTAGGTACTCCACCTTTGGATCAGAAAACTCGAGCCCGTAAAACCTGAATTTTTTGATTACAGTCACAGTCTTTATAAGGCGGAAAAGCTCGACCTGTATCTGGGCCTCCTGTGTCATTTATAGTATCGAAACTTTAGTTTATTAACTCTACATTTAATGGCGGCTTTGAGAAGGTTTTATTGTGTTGCGGCTGTCGTTAGCGAGTAGTTATGACATGCGTCTGGGTCGCCGCCGTAGCGCTCTATGCCGCCACACGGCTCCACTCCTTTAGGGGTATCGGCGGCGTCCCCTTCGCAATGATCTCCCGCTTGTAGAGGCCGGAGGATAGGCCAAGAGCCCCCCACCCGCGGGCCCACGTAGACATGCAGTCATGCCCCACTTCCGAAAGAACGACGTGTGAGGAGGACGCAAGTCCGACTAACGCCAATGTGGACATGAGGCGCTTCCGTCGATGTCCCAAGTCCATGCGGCAGAGCTGACGGGTTCCCCACGGCGATATTTCGGCATTGTCCAGCGTGGAGCTGGCATGCGACGCGGCGTTAGGAGACGCAGCCACGGGCTGTAGAAATTCGGCTCAGTCTAGACCCGGCTTGAGCCAGCCGCCGCAGCCCGTAGCTCCTCGAATGGAGGTTGTCATCGCCACGCCAATCGTGAAGAGAATGAATGGACATTCTCCGTAGACATCCGGTGGAGCTGACGTCGACGCCGGGATGTAGGCGGGGGGTCCCCCTGCCGCATGGCGCAGAGACGGCGGGTCTACTAGAGGGCGTAATGGGGGGGGCCATGTGCGGACTACGTGGCGGTGTTGTTATATAAACTACCTTCATTTTAGCCGTGGGAGATGGCGTAGTCGAGCATCACCAATCCCACATCGAAATGGTGAGAAGAATTTTCGCCGTAGCCAGCTGGGTTGGCGTAATTATTATGGTAGTTACGTTAATCTTAGTGTTCAAAGACGCCGCCGCCATACCGCCCTTTCTCGCCGTCGTGGGCTTTGTCTTCATAAGCCATTTGATGTGGAGCCTCGCCGCGCCTTGGCGCATCGAAATTGCGAAAGATGTAGTCACATTCCACACCTACCTAGGGAAAGAGACGTATAGGATTGCAGAAGTCGAGAGGGGGCTAGACAGGCCGAGAGGCCTGCGTCAACTCGTCTGCGTCCTACGGTGGGAGCTAGCGGCATCTTACACGTACTGCCACAGCGGCAAGTTTTACGTGGAAGTTCTTGGATGTGGCGAATGGACCAAAGTAGCCCTGGAGGGCGGCATAGAGCTATGGCTTTGCGGCATCGACCTAGAGAAGGGGAATATTATCATTTGACATGTCAAATCGCGTCTTGACCGCCGACGCAAGCCTCACAACAGCAGAAAGCCGTCGAGTGGACAAAGCCCAGACGGCCACACGGCCCCACTCTACCCACCACCACACAGCCGCCAACCCCGCCACGCCAAACGTTAATCCACCAAGGCGCACGTCCCACCCCCACAGACGCGGGACAAGGCGTCTTGACTACCCGCGGCCGCTGGCCCACAAGCAGGAAAGGCGGCTAACCCGGCAGGAGGTCTGGGCTGGAGCTTCCGCCACCACTCCCGCCCACGGGCCCGGCGGCGTCTGGACAGCCATCACGGCTGTAT
>JBKBOT010000083.1:0-1776 GCA_046293555.1 Pyrobaculum sp.
CTCTTTCTGTGTCAGCTCCGTCCTGGCGATCTAAGAATTGAAGTAGTTTCTGTATATCCACTGCTAAGGTTCTCACATCTTGTGTATTCAGTTTTGCTTCATGAAATCCCCAAGTAGATACCAAGCCGCGCTCCACCAACGCCATACGTCGTCGCCATGTTTCTTAGCTAAGAACCGCGCGACACCTCTTAGATCCGCCGCGCTCCACCTCCCCCTTTTCGCCACTCTATCCAGCACAGCGCGAAAGTTGTGAATTACCGCTGCGGCCCCTTCGGCGGCTTTGTAAAATTTCTCAGAGGCTTGAATCGGATCGTTATCAATTACGGAACCTTCCTCGAGGAATCTCTTAGCTAACCGTCTATACGTCTCTAGTTCATCTTCTGGTTTCATTACTTATTGTATCCAGTAGTTTTACAAGTTTTTGGATGTCCGTTATCGAGAGCTCTATGTCTTCTCTATTTGCCACACCTTCGACGATACATAAGTCGTATAGCGCCATTACCACAACCCACCAACGCACAACCTCGCCGCCGTATCTATCGCCGAGAGTCATCGCGACGTCTTTTAACTCTACGAAAGTCCAACCCCCCTCCCTCGCTTTGGCCTCTCTCATGTCCAACGCCACTGCAGCCGCCTTTAAAGCCTCTCTAGCTCCTTTGTACAACACCTCGCAGGCCGGCTCTCTCTCAGCCAGTTGAACGCCCCTCTCTAAGTATCTCCTAGCCATTTCTCTATATACCTCAAACTCCCCCCTCGCGTCTAGCCCCTCATGAGGAGCTGTAACGTGACTCTAAATCCAGTCCCGAGTTGTGTTCTTTAGCTCTCTCCACGATGGCTCTCGGCAGGTATATTTCCACGAGATGTTCACCCATGTGTATACCCTACCCGTGGGGTATATAAATTACCGTTCTGACCTAGCGTAAAGCTAGGTCTTCCCCCCTCGTGGTTCGACCTGAATGAAGTGGGCACATCTATCACGGCTATGCCCACTCCCCCCACATCCCGGGCCCGAAGGCCCTAGAGCCTTCATCCATCTATACCGCCAAGTGACGTAAGTTAATAAATTACGCTAAAGAGACTCAGTTTTCAGAACCCCCCCACCTTTTTTGTCTATTTCTCTGATGGGGGTTGCTAACTGGATGTTTTTGGCATGTTGGATGAGGTTTTTGGCTAGCCCTCTTTTGCCTTCGTCGCCGCGTTCTAGGGCTATCTCAGTATCTGTCATCGTCTTTGGGTCGTTTTTCGCCATGTGTTCGGCGAGTTTGTACACATGGCTTTCGTCCACCTTGGCGTAGCCGGCGATTACAGACAGCGTGAAGCCTGTCAAAAACACTGGGTCTACCTTTATCGTCGTGTCGCCTATGTCGGCCTTGTCGCAGTGGAAGCAGACCTCATACATCGGGTTCCGTACATCTCGCGTTGCATGTATTCTTTTACCAAATCGTTTAAGCTATAGCTGTCGACCACCTCGGCGATGTGCGGCTTGATTGCTTGCCACACGGCTGTCCTCACGCGTTCTTTTCATCTTTTGTATTCCTCGCGTGCCTCCTTCTCCCTTATGTATGCCTCTATGTCGCGCATGCGCTCTAGCTCTGTAGACAGCTCCTCAAGCCGCCTGTATAGAGAATGTAGGTAGTTCAACGCCATGGCGGCTCCGTCCACGGCTCTGTCCACAGTTCTGTACAGTCTGCAGAGCTTGGCGTGTAGCGGCTTCAGCTGGCGCCCTTGGTGACACGCCTCGGCCAGCTGGCGCCCTTGGTAGTACGCCTCGGCGCC
>JBKBOT010000084.1:0-1721 GCA_046293555.1 Pyrobaculum sp.
AACGGGGGGTACGCCGCGCTTTACAAAGCTATAGCGTTTAGAAGCCATGCGTGTACGGCGTTGTGTCTGGGGGTGTGTTTAGTCTTTTATGTATTTGTGTGTTTGTGTTTTTTGTGTGATTGTTTTGGGACATTGTGTTTCGTCTCGAGGTGGTTTGCTTCGAGGCTGTCAATAAGGTCTGTTTGTCTCGGGCGTTTGTTAATAGCTTTGTTTGTGCCTGGTGGCTCTCCCGTGGGGGTTTGCTGCCCGCGTTGTCTTGGGTGGCCTGGCGGCACGAGGCCCCCATTTAGGGCGAGAGGGTATAGTCCCTGATGACGATAGGGTAAAACATTTTGGTATCTCTCTCAACAAATATCAACTGGGGTTATGAGTGAGATCTAATAATTAGTCATCATGCGGTAACTATAACGTATCTGTATGTAGCTTGCTGCCCGGAAATTCGCTCCTAATCGAAAGGTTAAACACTGGTTTTTACGCGTCTTTTACATTTGTCTTCACTTTGGCTGTATGTCCTATACCGACGCGGCGAGACAAAAATACGTCTAATCCCCGGGCTCAGACAGGAGAGCCATCTGTTCACTAGTAAAGACGTTTTTATTCAATATAAGCTACAGTAGATAAAAACAAAAAGTAGAGGATAAGACGTGACGCTTCTTGATTTTAAGTCATATTTTCACATATTTGAACATAATTGGGTGTAGACATCCTCGTCGACGCTTTTTATTCGTTAACAGTGTTAATGTGGGGTTTCCTTTCTCCTCTCGGCGTGTTTTTACGGCGTGTTAGTTTGCCCCCTCTAACACGCCGCCCATTTACTCCATCTAGAAGCATCTATTACAATAGAAGACAGTCCCGGCGGCCACACCACATACGAGAGAGATACGAGATGGCTGAAATAAGAGGAAGGATTGTCGCTGCTTAGAGAATTTAGTCAACCATTATTTCAAATACCCTTTTTTGTAGTTCTATGGACAATACGCCGTTTTTATACGTGGCTTTTGTCCTGTCTGGCTCCACGGCGGCTGGGAGTGGTGGGCTAGACATGACGTTAGGAAAGGGCCAGTGGTGGAAATGGTGTATCTCCTAATGTGTCTGGCTAACGTATGCAAGACGGCTCGATAAAGCCACCTAGCTGTTGGGGACTGTGGCAGGGAGGTCAGAGGCTCTAAAACTGCTGTGTGGAGTTGCTGGAATTACCAAAGTTTGGCGTGGGTAGCGCAGGTCGGATAGAGTTGGCACAGTCGTGTACAGGTCGCCGCTTGCGGCAGACCTCGATGAAAAGCCCTCTGGATGAAGTGAAAAATCTGTATACGCCGTATTACGAAAAGTGATGTACCCCCAAGGGCTGTGGGCAAAGTGAAAAGAGTGAGGCATTAGGGACACTATGTGCCGGCTGTAGTGATGTCGTTCTTGCTTATTGTGGCGAGACCAATCATATCGATGTTGTGGACCGCGATGAAAGACGTGGCGATTACGTTTGGAGTCAACCAGAAGTCCCTCGTTGGAGATATCAATCCGGTTCTTAACGCCGTTGTTAGTAGTGATGGAGGCGGGGCGGTATTGGCGAAGTAAGTTATTGAGAGGTTTTGGCGGGGGGTGGGAGGTGCGTAGGTGGCGAGTGTGGGGGTTATGTGTTAGGTGTTTGGCGGTTTTCTTTTATGGGCCTTGTGGCTATGGCGAGGTCTGTATGTCTTCTTTCTTGGTGGTGGCACGTTTCTCCC
>JBKBOT010000085.1:0-1709 GCA_046293555.1 Pyrobaculum sp.
CTTTTTGACTTCGTCTCTATGAAGAGGAAAGGCACCTCGCCTTTTGCAAACACCACGATGTCTACCTTCTTCCCATCTATTGGGTAGTCTCTCTCCACTTTAGAAAACTCGAGCCCGTGAAACCGGGATTCTTTGATCACAGTCCTTATGAGGTAGATAAGCTCGTCTTGTATCTGGGCCTCGCGCCTCATTTATAGTATTAAATCTTTTGTTTATTAATTTTATGTTTACAATGTGGCAGCTTAAGGTCTGTGGTTTTGTGTCTTGTGGCATGTGTCTGGATTAGCCTTGTGGCGCTGAGGTGTCTTGTTAGCCACAGGTGGTGGCCAGAGGGGGCGACGATGGCCGCCTCGCGCTTTACTTGGCGTCGGCTTTTACCACGCCGCCGATGGGGTCTGCGCCCGCCGAAAGTTATGACGCCGACGTCATGAAAGACCCGCTCCTCGGGTGTTCCTCCAGGCTGGGGACCTAACGTCGAAAGCCTACGAACGCAGAAGAAGCCACACGACATGTAAAACTCCAAACGGCCGGAGAAAAACTTAAAAACCCCCAAAAACAATTACTCAGAAACCCCAGAATCTCAAAAAGAGGATTGAAAGATACCTAATTTGGTACATGGGGCGTATCCCGATTATTGCCGAATCTCAAAGAGAGGATTGAAAGCCAGTTTTTGAAGAAGGGAGGCCGGCGAGACGGTAGAACCGCTGTCTACTCTCGACTTCCGCCCTCTTTGCTAAATTAAAGACATTGCAGACAGGGGCTTTTACTGCGAACTTCCCCACTACATCACATGCCGAAAAAATATTTTTATCGAGAGAGCTGTGGTCACATACGCCATTTTGAGCATGGGCTCTCCCTCTTTCCCGTTTACTATCGTGGGGTTATTGGAGGCTGTCACCACATAGGCCGCCTATCTTGAGGACAGGCCGGTTGCCCAGGCCCCACCTTTGTTGGCCCTGCCGTCGTTGAGGTGGGACATGAGAGAGACTTAAAACTTTATTCCGAACGCCCCAACTTATCTAAGATGGGCATTTTGTAAACAGTCTCTCCACAGGTGCCTCTATTAACACCTCCTATACGTTTAGCCTCCTCCGCCTTTTTGTTCCTTGGAACATGTATCTCCCTCTCTTTTAGAACTGTGACTGCAATGAAGATATATGTTTAAGACAGCTCTCTGATATGGGCAGAGGTGTGTTGTGGTATGTGGCGTCTTCTTTTGTGCTGGCGGTGCTTGTCGACGTGGTGTTTTATCTAGGCGGCTGGCTTAAGTCCGGGGGCCTTACGGCCGTCTTAGCGGCCTTCGCCTGGGGGGTCTTGAGGATGTACACGCCAGCAGTCTCCGTCTTGTTAGCCGCCGGCGCCGGCGCATTAAAGGAGGCGCTTAGGCTAGACAAGAGGGTGGCAGTGGCCTACTTCGCCGCGCCGCTTGTGGTCTACCTGGCGTTGGCTTTTTACCACCTCCTCGCCGCCGTGGGAGGCTTTCTGACGTCTAGACCCATCGCCGGGGTTGTAGAAAGCCAAAGGGCTATAGCGCCGTGGCTCACTCCAGAGGTCTACATGGCGTTGACATTGTGGGGTGGCTATTTCGCCGCAGTTACCATAAACGCCTTATTTGCCCTCGGGGAGGAGGTGGGGTGGAGGGGCTTTCTCTAGTAGGCAGAGGCCGCGGGCCTCTTCAAAGCCTCTGTAGTTGTGGGAGTGGTGTGGGG
>JBKBOT010000086.1:0-1681 GCA_046293555.1 Pyrobaculum sp.
CTTTTTGAGGCTAAGGCCAAGAGCTTTGGCAAGCATAAGTATGGAGACAAGAAGAAAGAAAAGCTTCGTAAGGCTAAACGTCGAGACGGCAAGTAGGACAAAAACAATAGACGCATCTAGTTTAACCCCGGCGTCTATCTTGTGGATAGCTGCCGTGGGGTACACCTGGAGGAAAAAATCTTGGAAATACGACGCGGCCTCTCTGAGAGTTTTTTCAAGCAGTATATGCATACCTAGACATATGTCTAATCACAAGAGCCACGAGAAGTACCACAGCCGCTCCCACTACGCCACTTACAAAAGTCCCCAAATATGGGTCGAGACCAGGCTCTGTGTAGTCTGGCAAAAGGCCTGGATTTAACGCCACCTCCCTAAGCCCAAGCTCTTCTGCCACATGTCCTAACGGCTCTCTGTAGCCCACCTGTTCTGCAAGATAGGCAAAGACAGGCGCCAATATGATCATGACGCCCAGTAAGACATATGGGAGCCTCCCCACCTCTCTCTGCCTAAGAACTTCAGGCCGCCTGCCGGCAATATAGCCCACAGCCCCCGCCGTTATGACGCCCTCCACAACTCCAAGAAGTGCGTGCCAGATAGCCATCACAGGTATCGTCACGGCTAGCCCATAGGCAAACGCGGTTGAGAGCCCCAGCTCGAGACCTACAAAAATTGCCGCAAGAGTTACGCCAGCCCATCCGGCGACAAACGCCGCCGCGGTCTTGCTATATCTCTCCAGTGCCCCATATAGGTAATACCCCACAACGACATTAACCACAGCCATATTCCAGACATTAGCCCCCCACGCCGTTATCCCGCCGTCGTTAAATACAAGCGTCTGTATTGTAAGCACAATCGACATGGCCACAACGCCGGCGTAGGGGCCAAGCAGAATGCCGGCAAGAGCCCCCCCGGCAAAATGTGCAGAAGTCCCGCCGGGGATCGGCCAGTTTAACATCTGGGCGACAAAAATTGCAGCAGACAAAACGCCAAAGAGAGGCGTCACCTTCACTTCTCTCAACCTAAATAACGAAAGACCTAAAACAACAGCCGCCAATATAAAAAAGACGCCGGCAATTACGGGGTCTAAATAGCCGTCGGGTATGTGCATAAATAGCTATTACTTTCTACTCATTTATCTTTTTCTCCACTTTATCTCTTTTAATTAATCTCTTTCTAGGATGTCGACAGACTGCGCAGAACCTGTAGAGCGGCTGCTTCAAGGCGTGCTGTAAAAACGGCGTTGATGCCAGCAGTCCAGACATACGGCGCAAGGTGGCTACATGCTGTCAACAATCACTGCGGCTGGCGGGCCGTTGGGGGCGAGTTTGTTTCTTCTTCTACACATCTGTTGTCTAGCTGGGGGTCTAGCCCCTTGTTTTTTAAAATTTCTTCTACTAGCCTCAACGCCTGGGGGATAGAGCGCCTTGTCTTATCTGACAGCTCTTCTCCCGGCTCCAGCCTCTCTACCGGTATCCCCACTAGATAGGTCTCGCTTTTATATAACCCAGCGGCGTAAGCCAATAGCGCCAATTTCGCCGGGTTTAAGTCGTGTGTATCTACATACGCCACCGCCGTGGGTAGCCTTTCTCTAGCTGGCGACGGGTTTACCACATAGAGCTTGGGAGCCTCTAGCTCAGGCACGCCGTCGATAAAGACAAGTAGGTCAAAGTCGTTAAAGAGG
>JBKBOT010000087.1:0-1614 GCA_046293555.1 Pyrobaculum sp.
GCTATGGCATAATTGAGCACATTTCCGAAACTGGCGACAGGATATTTACCGTAAAGGTTGGCACGCCCCCCAACTTTAGAGTTAGCGTAGCCACAATGAGACAATTTATAGACATAGCCGAGAGGCTGGGGATAGGCGGCATAAAGATCACCAGAAATGGCAACTTGGAGATCTTAGCCGACAGTTTAGACAAGGCGTTAAAGATAAAAGAGGAGGTGGAAAAAATGGGGTTCCCCGTGGGGGGCTGGGGACCCACCATATGGTCCATTAACTCCTGTACTGCCTTCCTCACGTGTACCACGGCGGTAGTAGACGCCCCCTCCATCACCAAGGTGTTGTACGACCGCCTCAAGCCTTACTTCACTGGGGAGATCACTCTCCCCGCCAAGCTTAGAATAAATGTCTCCGGCTGTCCTAGCTCCTGCGGCGGTTTTACTACCGACATAAACATCGTTGGGCATTACGGCGACGCCCCTACCTACGACCCCGAGAGGATAAAGCTGTGTCTCCCCAAGTCCGCCAAGGCGTTAGAGATGGGCCACATGCCGGAGGTAGCTGAGGCCTGCCCCACAGGGGCCATCAAGGTGTACGGCAAGCCAGACGGCTCCGTGGGGCTGGATGTAATCCGGAGTAAATGTATTGCGTGTGGGAGGTGTAGAGATGTCTGCGACTGGATAGATTTTGACGCCTCTAAAACCGGCGTGGCCATTCTGGTGGGCGGCAAGGCTAGTAACACTGGCAGAGGCCCCGCCCCATCTATACAGGTGATCCCATGGATCCCCGCCAACCCGCCCGACTATCCGGAGATTGTGGCTGTGGTAAAGAAGATAATTGACGTCTGGCGGACAGACGCAAACCAAGGCGAGAGGGTTGGAGACTGGATTGCAAGAATAGGCATGGCTAAGTTCTACGAGATGCTCAAAATACCCGAGACGAGGTGGAACAAGATAGCAAAGATGGAGGGGGAGTTCGGCATTAGGCAATTCGGCGTCATTTAATGACAGGGATAACACAGGGGATTTTCGCCGCCCTTAGAGACAAGCTAGAGGAGCTAGAAGACAGCACGGAACTCGCCGCCGCGATAAGAAGCCAGCCAGAGGGAGAGGAGTCAGCCTATATCTACAAGTCCCACCTAGTTTCCGCACTACGGGAAGAAGGCCTAGTGGCTCTCGCCTTCCTAGATCTAGACGACGTGAGAAATGTAGATATTCCACATGTGGAAGATCTGGAAGACAGGTCGATAGTCTACCACCAGTCCGGGCTACATCCCTTCGTACATCCTCTAGCCCAGGCCCCGGAGGGTATCTACGCCGCCCTGGGCTTTAAGACTGTGGTAAAAGAAGAGATGTTAACCGGCGGCCTAATTGACTACCTACTAGAAAACTTTGACAACAAGAGAGAGGAGCTCTATAAAGAGGTGAGAAATAAGCTCCAAAATCTCTACGGCAATTAGCAGCCTTACATTTTTCTTAAGAGAAAAGAGAGAAAAAACATAAATATGTCTCTTTTTATAGCTATTAATGTTGACTTTTCCACGTCTTGATGGTAGCTCTAGGTCTATTCTTTGTTTTATTTCTCTCTTCGGCCCTGTGACTATGTATCGTGTGGCGAGGG
>JBKBOT010000088.1:0-1612 GCA_046293555.1 Pyrobaculum sp.
GCCAATGGGGACAGAAGGCGAAAGGCCCCTAGAGTAGACATACCCCGCAAGAGCTCCCTCCACGTGGTGGAGCACCACCCTCTCAGGCCTCACGCCGGCTCTCTCCACAATCTCCGCCACAGAATCTACCGTAAAGACGCCGCCCCGCTCCAGATGTAGATGAACCGCGGCGTCTATATCTCTAGCCCGCTGAAGCGCGTAAAGAAGCACGCGGTTACACAACTCTAAAACCCGGCTATCTACAGGCCAGTGAGGGCGGCCAAACTCCCCAAGCCCCACAGCCCTCCCCTCCTCCACATATCTGACAGCTAGATCCACAGCCCACCTCATAAACCCCTCTACCTCGCCCACCCCCCAGCCCGCCTCCAGAAGCTTAAAACACTCGGCAGGGTGAAGACCCACCACGGCGCCAGACACAAGCCCCACCTCTCTTGCCACTTCTGCGTTTTTCACAGTGTGGCCATAAAGCCTCTCCACCCACCCCCTATCCCCCGGCGTCCCCCCAATAGACCACGTCAACAGAGACACAAAAACAATACCGCCACCCCCAGCGGCCTTAAACCTCCTAGCCACCTCAACAGCGCCAACTCCCGCCACCTCGTTGGCATGGGCATGGTTATCAAAAATAAACATAGCCCCAACACCACACCAAATAAAAAACTACTCTATAATACAAGAATAATATATAAAAAACTATTATAACAAAAAATTATGGGGGAACATGGAGTACAAGGTAGTAAAAAGAGTCAAAACAGTAGCCACAACAATAGAATTCGCAGTTTTGGCACTATCCATAATACTTGCAGTAGCACAAATCGCCCCAACAGACAGCCCCGATACGGAGTTTGCAGTACTTTAAACCACGACAGTTTCGTCGCAATATTTTTGTAATCTTTCCAATTCCTCCTCGGGGCCAACGCTCACTAATATTAAGAAATTTACATATTTCAAGAATCCGCCCATTACCATAATATAGTCTACTATTTCGTCTTCCTTTAAATTAAGCGTTCCTCCCACTATGAGATAATTAACATTCTTGTCGGAGAGATATTGCCTCAGTTTGAACATGTCGTGAAAACTCTTGATGGTAAATGTTTCTTTAGCCGCTATACCTCTAAAAGACGTCCAAGGGCCCAGCTTCACAAACATGGCGTTTTCAAACTTGGAGAGATATTCTGCCAAGTTTTTTGCGCTTGTGGAATGTAGACATATCAGCGCCTTTTTTGGCAATATTTTTCCGAAAATAGGCTCTTCGACCCATTCGTAATATTCTATTGATTCACGATAGCGTATATATATGACGCCTATGCCTTCTAGTATTTCGAGTATATAGCGGGGGCCTGGGGGTCTTATTCTAGATTTTTCTAGTTGGGCGTATCTTATGAGGTGACCCATGCTGTTTATCTTGTACCAGAGGTGTATTATGTGGTCCACTATGTAGTCTATCCTGGGTGTCTTCTCTTCTGCCACTATTATGACGGGAGTTTTTTGGGATATTTGGTAAAATACAGAGTGTGTGAGTAGGTCTATTTCGTGTTGTCTAACTAGGCCGTTTATGGAGTCTATCACTAACGCCCTGTATTGATCTATATGGTCTACTATATATCTAGCT
>JBKBOT010000089.1:0-1604 GCA_046293555.1 Pyrobaculum sp.
GGCCTCACGTATAGCTTCTTCTTTATCTCCTGCTTTAGGCCTGTGTAGATAACTTGCACGGCCTTGCTCTTATCCCTATAGACGGTGACCCCCTTAACGCCTAGAGCCCAAGCCGTGGCGAAAGCCCAGTGGACATCCTCCCTGGCGGCGTTTGAAGGCATGTTGATAGTCTTGGAGATTCCCTGGTCTACCCACTGCTGGGCGCTGGCTTGTATTAACACATGCCAAAGCCAGCCGATCTCCATGGCGGTGGCTAATAAATGCTTCACCTCAGGCGGCACAGGGGCGTCTTTAAGCATGCCGCTCTCCTCAATGGCTCGCCTCACCTCAGCCGTCCAGAGGCCTTTAGCCTTTAGGTACTCCACGCCGGGCGTGTAGTACTCCACAAGCGTCCCCACGGTGACGTTTCTCACAAACGCCAGGGCGAACACCGGCTCGACGCCGCTGGTGGTGCCAGCAAGAATGCTGGTACGGCCTGTGGGGGCGATGGAGAGAAGCACGGAGTTTCGGACACCATCTCTCACCTCGTCCATAAGCTCCTCCAGCTTTGGCTTTAGCCACCGCCTCGTGGCCATGGTGATTTCCTTAAGCCTGTCGCCGGCCTCCCTCACGGCTGGGGGGTAGACGTGTTTCACCCTCTCCCACCTGCCCCAGACGTGGTCTTGGAATTTTAACACCGGCAGCTCTCCATCGGCGTATGTCGACTGTTTGAAGTACCTGAAGGGCCCCCTCTCTCTCGCCAGCCTTGTGGACTCCTCTAGGGCGTGGACGTATATCCACGCCATTATCCTATTTATCAGCTCCACAGCCTCCCAGGAGGCATATGGGATGCCCAGCCTTATTAACATCTCGGCGAAGCCCATAACCCCCAACCCATTTTTCCTAGTGGCTAAACTCATCTCGTCCACAATTGGGATGCCCGTCCTCGACCTCTCAATGGCGTCGTCTAGAAAGCGCGTCCCCACCCTGGCCGCCTCGGCTAGGCCGCTCCAATCCACGCCGTTGTTTACAAACTTGGCCAGATTTATGTGGGTGAGGTTACAGACCTCAAATGGCGTTTGGACAGTCTCGGCACAGGGGTTTACAGAACGCCAGACGTATCTGGTGGCGTAACCGCCGACGGAGATTTCCACCCCCAGCATGGGGTTTGATGCGTTTAGATTACCCTTAAACACGACGCCCGGGTCGCCGGAGTCCCACGCCCCTTCTGTAATCTCTCTGAATAGCTCCCCCGCGTCCACCCAGCCCCAGGGCTCTACCCCCTCTCTATATAGATCTACGGCCTCTGTCGCCCTCCTCCCGGTCCTCTCGAAGTACTGCCTCGGGTTGACCAGCGGGTATTTTGGATCCGGGTCTACGCCAAGCGCCTTCTCCATAAAGCTGTCTTCTATGAAGACAGAGATGTTGAAATTCTGGAGGTGTGTATCCCTAAGCTCGCCGGTCTTTGCCCTTATGAACTTACGTATCTCTGGGTGCCAGACGTGAAGCGTGCCCATCTGCGCCCCCCTACGCTTGCCGCCCTGCCTTATGACCTCCACATTTGCGTCAAATAGCTTCATGAAGCTGACGGGGCCAGACGCCACGCCGACACTGCCCTTCACCAC
>JBKBOT010000090.1:0-1489 GCA_046293555.1 Pyrobaculum sp.
CTGGGAGGACAAGGTGAAAAGACCTTGACGGACGCCGGCGGCGACGCCTGGCACGGAGATAGCCGGCCGCCGACAGCCACCCACCCCCATAGACGCCGGGTTCACAGCCTATCTCCCACCGAAATGCCAACTCCAGCGGTATATAAAGCCCGGCTCGGCGGGTCTCCCGCTGCATCTCCCACCGATCAACTCCCACGGCCAGTAGCCGCGGGGAGAGGTGGGAAGGGGGAGGGGGCCCCCGGCTGGCCTCACGCCGCCGTGCCGTCGCCCGTGCGGGTGGATGTGGAGGCCGGCGGGCCTGGCCCCGGCTGGCTGCGGGAGTGGCCCCGTAGGCGTAGACGCCGACGGCGGTGGGGTGTGTGAATGGCGTTTCCCCACTGCCGTGGTGAAGCTCGTCGAAACGTCTGGGGTGACGTCAGCCGCCACGCCGGGGGTCCCGCCGGCGCGTCTGGACGCGGGCCGTCACGTCGCCCTTTTGGACACGTCGTGACTCCACCGCGGCGCCTGGGCGGCCGTCAGATGTGCCCACAGGCGGGCCCTCCGTGGGGGCTGCCGCATAAGGCGCCCTCCAGAGCCGCCCAAACGGCGTCTCTACAGACGGCGGGGTTTCTAGAGGGGGCGGCCTCTGCCGCCTCTCTGCCCGCGGCTAGTGCCAGATGTCGGCAGGTGGGCCGGCCGCGGCCACTGCCGTGAGGCTGATGTGGAGACATCCCGGCGGCTACTCGCGAGATGGCGCCACGGCCGGCAGGTGGGGGCGCCAGAAGAGGCTAGTGTGTCGTGAAGTAGAGATAACCCCCTTGTAATTGTAGGGCATCTGAAATTATTTTTAAGGAGGTTTCAACCAGGCCTTTTACATAGTCTAGGGATTTTTTTAGGTGTCCTACAATTTATCCAAAAGAAAATTCAGTAGGGAAAAGATATTTAACAACACAATCTTTGATATATGAACAAGGTGACGGTAGCTCTGGCGGCAGCTCTGGCGGCTGTCTTAGCCATCTCCTATGTCCAGATATCTGCGCTTCAGTCGCAATACTGGAAGCTACATGGCGACTACATGCAGCTAAATTTAAGTTACGTCAAGCTGTCGGCTGACTACACGCGCCTTAAGTCTGACTACACAACTCTCTCGCAGCGTTACGACGAGCTGTCGGCTAGATACGGCAAGTTGGAAAAAGACTACAGCCGCCTTACCTCTGACTACGCCAGCTTGAAAGATAGCTACAACAGGCTTACGGGGGAGTACACCTCTTTACAAAACCTACATCTCAAGACACGAGACGAGCTGGATAAAATCAAGAAGAATTATACAGAGCTGTCAGGAAGATATGAAACCATTAAGCTAACATATAACGAGTGGTTATATTACTACTACTCGTTTCTATTCATACAGTTATCATTCCAGAGGGTCTTCAGCGACGACGAGATACGGAACCTTGCGCCCCTTGTGCGGAAGATAACTACAGACCCCAGCGACCCCTGGAGAAGTGAG
>JBKBOT010000091.1:0-1485 GCA_046293555.1 Pyrobaculum sp.
TCTACCACGCCGAAGGCTATTCCCACCACAGCGCCGGGGGTTTCCCCAAGCGGAATAGCCCACGGGTAGTTATTCCCGCTAACAGCAGTGCCCAAATTTTTAAACTGGTATTGCGTCGAGTTTGTACACTGTGTTACACATATGAGCGAGCCGGGGCTTACAAACGAGCTAACAATGGCGAAAGGCGAGCCGTCTGTCCTGTAGTATATATACTCTCTATCTACAACGCCGTCGCCGTTTAGGTCAACGCCGATGGAGACAAAAAAGGCGTTGTTCTGCACGTCGCCGCTGCCCTCGTACCTGCTGGCAACAGAGATCTCAGTCCCCGCGGCGGGGATAGAGCTCTGCAGCCAGTATTGAGCTATGGCGAAGCCGTAGTCGTTATAAACATTGCCGGTTCCGCCATAGGCATCCACGCGAGTGACTAGAGCCGGGGAGCCGAGAGGGGTGTTATACTGTATAAAGACGCCGGTGTTAGGCTGCCCCCGCGTGTGGGGAGTTATGTGGCCTGGCAGCTGACAGCGACGCCAAGATATAGTCAAGTCGTCAAAATACGACCTGGCGGCCCCGTCGGCATACTTCCCGTCTACAGCCACAAACGCCATTCTTCTCACCACCCCGTCGATACCTACATCCCGCTTTAAGTTAAAGCCGCCGGGGAAAAACGCCGCGAAACTACCCCTTTGCGCAGTTCCCAATACTCTTACCTGATGTCCAGCAGGCGGGCTGCAGCCAGATGGGCTTAACTGTGTACACACCACTTGTCGATTAAATACGTCCCAAACCTCTGTCTCTCTCGCCGCCTCGCCCCAGTCAGATATGAGCCGTATGTAGTATAGATAAACCACGCCGCTTGTAGTCTCCACCTCAAACTGTATGTAGGTAATCTCATCCACCGAGTTGTCGCCATAATCCAGCCTGTTGTATACCTGTATGTCGAGATCTGTGGTGACGCCCAAGCCGCTAAGATCCCAAATTAAAGCCGCCACGCCGTATTTAACCGCAGACGTGCCTTCTGCAGTTAGACGCAACGAGCTAGCCCCACTACGCCTCACGGCGGTGTCCAGCGCCACGTTAGAACTACCGCGAGTCCACGTAGTATACGACACGCCAGAAGGCGCATATGCCCCCTCCCAGCCGTGTGTTATGGTGCCGCCGGCAGTACAGTAGTCAAAAGTGTCGGTATATGTCGTCTGGGGGCAGTAGAAGGTCCAGCTTTTTAACTTCTGCATGGGCGCCGCCGTGAAGTTAACTAATTGCACTGCGGTTATGCCCCCTTGTGTGAACTTAGCTCTTGCCAACACGCTGTATTGCTGCGTGGCGGCTATCTGCCAGATCAACGGCGCCGTGGTGGGAGTCGGGGGGCCGGAGTCCTGCTGGTCTGTAATCTGCACGTTGCCGCCAAGCGAGATGGCGTAACTGCCGCCTCCAGATCTCGCCACAGCCTCCAGTTGGGCCAGCCAGCCGGGTTCCCCCGCCCTAAAC
>JBKBOT010000092.1:0-1478 GCA_046293555.1 Pyrobaculum sp.
GTGTCAGCCAACCGCGAAGATCTTCACAACTCTGTAAAGTGACTTACATCATTTTTACAAACGAAACTTTGAGATTCACAAACCACCACGCCATGTGGTGGCGTGGGGAGGGGGGTTCTTTCAATCCTCTCTTTGAGATTCGGATGGCACAAAACACGGCGGATTGGCAGTGGGCTTATCAGCCCTTTCAATCCTCTCTTTGAGATTCCTTGCAAAATTATTTCTGAGCTTACCTATTGGCAAAACGATAGAAATCTTTCAATCCTCTCTTTGAGATTCATATCGTGGCGATTGTGGAACCGTCTCGCATCAGCGTGATCTTTCAATCCTCTCTTTGAGATTCATATAGTTCCACGACCATATGCGTTACTTTATACCAGTACCTTTCAATCCTCTCTTTGAGATTCTGAACACCGCGAGGGCCTCCGGCTCAGACATCCATGCGAACTCATATACTTTCAATCCTCTCTTTGAGATTCGGCAAAACAATACGCTTTTGACATTATGGCACAACTGTGTGTTACTTTCAATCCTCTCTTTGAGATTCATATTGTCACAGACCCATGCCCTCCTGACGACAATACGTTATCATCTTTCAATCCTCTCTTTGAGATTCGAAAGATAAGATTATACGTATACCACAGCCCAGGTTGGCGATGTCTTTCAATCCTCTCTTTGAGATTCCATCTCTTCTGCCGTAGATAATATTGTATACATACGCATGCACCTTTCAATCCTCTCTTTGAGATTCGGCGTGACTACGTTCAGACGCCTGAGGAAACGCTAAAACGCGGCGTCTTTCAATCCTCTCTTTGAGATTCCACGGCTATCTTCGGTGGAAAGATGGTGTAACATTCTGTTACATACTTTCAATCCTCTCTTTGAGATTCGGTATTGAGAATCCACCCCACACTATCTCGATTTGATTGTACTTTCAATCCTCTCTTTGAGATTCAACATGGATACGACCTTATTTGAAGAACGAGACTATTGGAGAATCTTTCAATCCTCTCTTTGAGATTCAGCTGTCGAGCCGTTATCGCCCTCAGCAACACATGTTTGTTCCAACTTTCAATCCTCTCTTTGAGATTCTCGCCACGATAAACGCCGGGTGGGCCGCCGGCAGCTACCAGGTCTACGTCTTTCAATCCTCTCTTTGAGATTCTATCATAATGGCGATAGGGGGGCAGGTGTGTTAGCATACTTTCAATCCTCTCTTTGAGATTCATAGCGGTCTGGTATGAAAGACTCCCCCAGGGTATTAGCTTTCAATCCTCTCTTTGAGATTCTCCCAATTTCTTTTTCTCTCTTTCTCTCTCTCTTAGCCCCTCCTTTCAATCCTCTCTTTGAGATTCCCACGTCTAAACGCCGCCACTCTAAGCTCCTCGTCCAGCGATTTCTTTCAATCCTCTCTTTGAGATTCTGTGACGTTGTCCACAACCTTTGTCTCACAAGTCTGATAGCCCTTTCAATCCTCT
>JBKBOT010000093.1:0-1475 GCA_046293555.1 Pyrobaculum sp.
TCGCCTATGCCCGTAGATACAAACACGCGGACAAGTCCATGCATAATTAATGTGTCTATAAGCAGGTCGTGGCCGGGCGTGTAGAGCCTAGCCATGGCTACAGCCAAGTTTTTCCTTTTCAAGTTTTTTCCTCATGTCGCCCTCATTTACAAGCTCGGCGCCGTTCAGCGCCGCGTTTGACACCACAGTGCCCCCGCCGCCGCGACATAGGTGTGCAGCTATAGAGTCTGAGACAACTAGCGGATGTAGGAGAGCCGCAATTTTGGCCCGCGCCACGTGCGTGCGGCTAGGCTCCCCAACAGACACATACACCAAAACTTTCTTCAGTACTTCCAACACATCTGCCGGCTTTATCCCGCCGGCACGCCAGCCGTTAAGCACCTCATGTAGCTTTCCATATCTCTGGAAGAACTGTAGATCTACGTCGCACGTAAACGCCAGATCTACCTTCTCCAGTACTTTCCTCAAGACGTACACCGGGAGATATCTCTCGCCCGGTTTGGCAACATAGGTAGACAGTATTATCGGCTCGTGGTGTAACAACACCGCAGCCGCCACGGCAAGCCTCACCCCTTCCCCAAGCCCCTCCAGCCCCCTGTACGCCAGATATGCGCTCACCACCTCGGGTCTATATCTAAACCTGTCGCCCTTCTGATAGCTGTCAGCCAACTTGCCGAGGTCGTGGCTAGCTATGGCGTATTCCACCAGGTCAACCCCCACGTCGCCTAGAGCCCGCCTCACACTCCTTTCGTAATACCGCCTGACTTCTTGCCACACGGCCAAGGCCCGACGTACATGCCACAAAAACTCCTCCCCCTCATATGCGTAACACCGAGACGTAGCCACGGCGCGTGTGGCCGTCATGTCTTCCTCCGTTTGCGAGGTCTTGCCGCCGCTGCCGCCGGCTCCCCCACGTCTAGCCTCTCCACCGCCAAGCCGCCGTCGTCGTAAACATCGCCGCATTTCAAAACCGCGTAGCCCCTCCTATATACTCTATTTACCCCCTTTCTCTCATCTTTTTCAATAAGAACTCTCTCCCCCTCGATGCGGCTTATGTAATACACGTCGCAGCTCTCCACTAGCGCCGCCAGCCTCTTCTCGCCACTCGACGCCCCAATTTCCGAAATGGATAACCTAACCCTACTACGCTGCAGCTCGCCTAACGCCATCTCGCCCGTAGAGTCGACTAGGTAGACATCTATATAAAACGATGGGCGCAAATATGCAGTGTCTTCAGGCGGCGTTGCGAATAGGTGGAGATCCTGCAAGTACTCCATTGTGGCTAGATACAAGCTCTCCCCCCTCGCCCCGAGGTTTTTCACAACCGCCTCCGTATAGACGCTGTCAATCGCGCCGACGCCTGGCTGCGTTAGCCAACTCAAGCCAGACATAAGCCCCCTGGTGTTCCCCATAACCTGTCTATCATAAGGCCCGTCGTCTGGCACCTCGTATATATACACATCCGCCGCGCCCCC
>JBKBOT010000094.1:0-1474 GCA_046293555.1 Pyrobaculum sp.
AAAAGCTCTTGAGAACGGGCGCTTTTAAACATGCCAAAGCCCACCGCCAGGTTCCCAGCCACGTCTGTCACTACAGCCAACGCCGGCAGCTTGTATATCTTCTCCACAGAGCCCCTCCGCGCCATGTAGATAGCCATATCCTCCATGGTGGCCCCCGTGAAGACCACCCCATCGCCGACGTCTACTATAGACACGATACGTAAAGGCTCCATAGAGACAAGCGGCTCCTCCCCACCTCTCTCCACGTCTGTGACGTAGAGAAGCTGGAGCTCCCGCCCCCCAGACACGTCCCGGCTATACACCACGCGGCTGGCCCCCACGGGGGGCTCAACAAGCCAATACACAGGCCTGTCGGTAAGCCTCCTCCCCTCTCCAGTCGCCAGGTCGACAACCCACGCCGCATTGGCGCCCCCGGCGTTAGACCTCACCAAAAGCCGCCCCCCAGCCACCACCCCCACCACATAGGCATAATACACGCCGACAACATCCTCCACAATTTTCACAAGCTCGCCATACCCCATATAGAAACAAACTCAAAAATATAAATACATCCCCACGCCAAGCCCATCACTACACACCCCAGTTTTATATCTATCCACATCCCCCCTCTCCGCCGGGCGTTTGCCTCTGCGGCGGCGCCAAGCTAGCCAAGATGGGCACTGCTCCCAGGGGTATCTAGACCGCGCCCCGACAACGCCAGCCTCCACCATCTTAAACACATGACAGCTCCAGTGTCAGCCGGCGGACTCCAGTGCGGGCAGCCGCTGGCTAGACCTTTACGGCCGGTATAAGACAGCCGCAGCGACATCACTAGAGGCTGTTAGTGGTGGCGTTACGCCGTCGGGGGGCTTCGAGCCGCCTAGATGGGGCCCGGCGCCGTTGGGCTCGATAGCCGCCTGTGACACCTATGGGCGAGGTTTTAGAGGCAGGCTGAGAGTATACGTCTGGGGATAGACGGGATGCGGGCTGCCCCTCGCCATATGGTATCATCACGACCTCGCCGAGAGACTGTCTTGAGTCATAACGCCATCTACATATAGGCAAGGCTAATGTGTGATAAGTACATCACCACCTCTTAGGAGAAAAATAATAAAGTTTGATTTTTGCCAAAAGGCGGCTATTGACGCTTTTGTTTAAAGAGTGTCCGCCGGGAGAGCCAAAGGAGCTAATACGGGGGTCGTGTCGCCGTCTGGATGTGTCGACATAAAGAAGGCCGTCATTAACACGCCTAGAGGTCGTCGTAGTTGTAGAAAGTCCACAAGAAAGATCTCGGCGTCGCCAACATCACTCTAACGGATACCTACAGAAAAAAGCCACGGCCCCGTGATGGTCGACGTCCCTAGGCGTTGACCCCCCGGCTTTCTGTCGACGTTGGCGAGACGGCCTAGAGAGGAGTGTATTTCTCCGGGGCGGGCTGTCATTGCAGTAGGGGGCTGCGGGTAGCCGTAGGGAGGCCGGACGCCATAATACCGCC
>JBKBOT010000095.1:0-1448 GCA_046293555.1 Pyrobaculum sp.
ATTGCCATTCTTAATTCATTACATAACTCAGGCGTCAACATATCTCTTTGTTTCTCCAATATTGCCGCCATCTCGTTGATGTAATCAATAAAACGCTTGAGCGGCGTGATGGTATACTCACGCTTATAGCCACGAAACTCAAACTTGTGGACGCGGCTGACGTATTCATACGCCTCAGGGCCTAGGTGGCAGTACTTGACTTGTCCATTTTCGCTATGCGTGACGTAGTAGTACTTTCTGACGCCATCCTCCTGCGTGCCGTTTTGCGATACGCCGTTTTGTAGCGTCTTCTTCCTGGTTTGTTTCTTAGTGACGTATATGCGGCCTGGTTGGCCGCACCTGGGGCACACGATTGCGTTTCCCACCCGCCTGCCCCCCACCTTTTGACCCCATCCCATGGTACTAAGAAATTTTCTAATATTTAAACTTTTCGCCCCAGAAAAATACGTCGTAATTAGAAAAAATTTAAGGATGCCCTTGACATGTTTTCATTTGGAGAAATTTCTCAAAAACGAGAAACGCCAGGCGGCTTACCGCGTTTAAAAATTCTTTCTTTAAATTGTGTAAGCCGTCATGACGGCTTACATAAAGCGCGCCGTTTTAAAAAATCTTTCTTCAGTAAGAAGCTATTTTATGTAGACTTGTAGCCAGGTCTTGTCACTCTCTCCTTCAAGCCAGATTTTCTGCCCCACACAAAGGGTAGCCCTGTCAAACGCCATTGTTGTTAACGCCTTGACAGCTCCAATGAGTGGGGCTGGCGGCACCACGACGTCTACAGCCGCATCGATGTGGTCAGCCTTCTTTACGGCTGTGAGAACCACATCGCTGTGGGTGACGCCCACGACCAGGTTGTTTTCTACAGTCTTGATCTCAATGTTTGCCCCCAGCCGCGATGCGGCATTTACGACGGCCTCTAACATCGCCACGGGAAACGACGCTTCTGTCTTACATTCTTCTTCTACATCTTCTGTTTCCTCAACTTCTTCTTCACCCGCTAGAAGCAATTCTACATCACGCAGCTTGGCCACCACAAGGTGGGGGGCACGTAATTCAAGCGCCAATACGTCAAATTCCAATTTCTCCAATGGGTCAAGCAATATACATATTGGAAACACATGCGTCGTGACGTGAAACGCCCTGTATCCGCCCAGGTAACGTTTGCCATATGCCAAGACGCCATACCCCCTGGTGCCGTTGTGATGTGGCCTAAAACATGTATACGGCCCCAGCGCCGCCAGGGCTTTGACAAACCTGCCAGACAGCTCCATAGCCACAACGACGGGGCATCTTATATACCCCAAAGCCAGGTTTTGGGAAATTTCTCTATGGAGTATGACGCCCCTGGAGTTTTATTTTTTAGAATAAGAGATAGACGTGATCCCCGTTGTCACGTATATCAGGGTTAGCACTGAGGAGCAAGACCCTGAGAACCAGAGGGCGTATCTAGA
>JBKBOT010000096.1:0-1448 GCA_046293555.1 Pyrobaculum sp.
ATTCCATATCGCGCTGCCTCCCTCACGACGTCATGTGTGAAGTAGACGTCATCGTGCTCTATGATCTGTCTTATCAAATCTTTCTTTGTCGACATATGATGAAGAGATACATCTATTTAAAAACATATGGGAGAAATACGAAGAGCGAAAGGTTTTTATCTATGTGACAACTCTGTGTTGGGGGGCTAGAGCCAAGCCTAATGCATGTCCAATACCCTCCCCCATAGCCCCCGTTTAACCGTTGTCTTTATATTCCCACAACAGAACTATATGGCATGACTCAGGCAGAGGTAGAATGGAGGCACTACCTAAGGTATAGAGATGCTGCCGAATTCGCCAGAATAGTTAACGCGGTTGCCGTAGTGGACAAAGTTGGCGTGATGTGGATCGGCTCTGGCGGCGTGTTGTTAGGCGCTGTGGGGGATGTGGCGACTGCGTTTGGCCATATTTCAAGGACTGCGTTTGACTATGTGGACGTCTTTGGCGTTTATCACGTAGACCTGGGTCGGTTGGCGGAGGGGATTGGGGGCGTTTCCGGCCCGGTGGAGCTTATGGAGTTTGTCCCCACGCAGGCGACCGGGTGGCGGGAGTTCACAAGCCGTTTTGGCGGCGTTTTGGCGGCGGCGGGCGACCGACGTGTGGAGGTCGGGCGGCCTGACCTACGTTTCGAGAGGTTGATGTCCAGGGCATCATTTGCGGCTTACTTCACGAAGGAGGTTGACAGCATCAAGCTAGACGTCAAGAAGGCGATGCGGTTGGCTGAAAATAGGCAGAGCGTTAGAGCTGTGGAGCTGCTGTCTGGAAGTAAGAGGATCTTCAAAGGCACGACGTTGTTAAATATCCTCACGGTTAGTTACGACGCAAAGCTACTGGGGCATATTTTAGACGCCGCCTCGCCGCTGGTTGACAAATGCGAGTTTGTAATCCTGGACTCCGGCATGTTGAAAGCCGAATGTCGAAAAAAACACGTTGAGCTACAATATTTCGTCAAACCACAGAGCCCCAGCGACACACAGAGGAAGGACATCCATGCGGTAAGGAGGGAGGATGTCCTTGTGAGGATTTTAGATCGTTTAAACAGCGAGACATAGCCCCAATCCACAACACAGTAACGAACTTTTTCCTTTCTCTTTTTACATCACACTTCTTGAAACACGGCACCGCCATCGAGTTGTAAACAGCCAGAAATTCCTTGAAAATTTTCAATAAAATGCTGGCTAGATCTCTCTGCCTTCGGCGCGTTGGATGAACTCTCTCGCCAGCTTTGCCTTGTACTTGTAGTCTTCAGGCTCTACGACCATCCTAACTAGGTACTCCGCCAACGTCTTTGGGTCGCTTTTCGCCATGCGTTCGGCGAGCGTGTAGACATATCTTTCATCTACCTCGGCGTAACTCAAGATTGAGTCCAGGGCAATGAGCGTGAACACATCCGTGTTCACTTTTACCCT
>JBKBOT010000097.1:0-1433 GCA_046293555.1 Pyrobaculum sp.
GGGTATATAAATTAAATGACATTATATAAAGTTTACGTTATAAAGAAAAACGGGGGGTACGCCGCGCTTTACAAAGTTATGGCGTTTAGAAGCCATGTTAAGTACGGCGTTGTGTCTGTGTTGTTGGTGTGGCTGGGTTGTGGGTTTTGTTTGGATTGTGTTTTTTGTGTGGTTTGTGTGTTTGTGTCGAGGTGGTGATGTTTCTGGCTGGGGCTCGTGACGTCGTTATGTCTGCGTCTTGCGTGTTTCTTGCCGTGGATGTGAGTTGACGGGTGTTGGGTCAACTGTTGTCTGCCAACGGTTGGCACACATGTTGTAGGGCTGAGGTCTTGGCGGTGGTGGTACGAGAGGCCGTGTCTACAGGGGGGCCGCGGCGGTCTGGGCTAGGTGAAGGGCTGTATTGTGACGTTTTTGTTCTGTGGTGCTGACAGCTGGAGGGGTTGAGTTAGTCTGGCTTGATGCCCCCCGTCGGCTTTGCACGGGAGGGCGTGTTGAGGGTAGGGGGAGGCTTAGCTGACGTCAGGTGGGGACCCTCTACTGCCTTTTGCCGGGGGCCAGTTCTCCCTCTGTCCATGTCCTTCTGGCAGAAGTAACGAGTTGACCCCATGGGCGTTTTCAGAAGACTTCAGCACTGCTGTCGACAGCAGGGAGAGGCTGTGATTGACTATCTCTCGTGGATTCAGCAATTTGCTTTCACCTCTCGGCCCAAAGCTCCACATCACCCCCGAGACTTGAGATCTACCTATGTAAAAAGCTGGTGTAAATCGCCCCGCGGTCCTCACGGTGGCTGTGTTTTTCGGCGGGTGGGCTGGCGGTAGATATGTCTAGCTGGGGTGTGTGTGGGGGCGGGCCAGAAAGGCCGTGGAGAAAAAAGAATTTACCGGGTTTTGATGAACTGCGCCACTGTGTATATATCCCCCTCGACTACTTTCTCGCCTGTAGTTGGGTTGTATATTACTATCCGTTTTATCCCCCCGTGTTCATCAGACCACCTGTCCGAATATCTTCTTAACTCTGTATATGGGTCCTCTGATCTATATCTGCCGGGTGTCCCTGTGTAGTACTCACCGGCGGGGTCTAGTATGGATATACGGCCGCCCTCCACGGGGGAGGCCACTGCGGCGTGACCAATGCCGTCGTTCATCTCTATGAGCATAAGCCAGAGCGTATACTCCTTTCCATATACGTATTTCTGCCACGCCTTAATCATGGCGTATAACAGTATGGTCATGTCGTCACAATCTCCCTGTCTCAACGAGAGTGTTATAAGTGGACTTTGGACGTAGTCCCACCTAAACTCGCGGGAGAAGCGTCCGGATATAAGCTCGTCGACGGTCGGCGGGATCGGCACTGGGACGTCTCTGGCATATTTCACGTTGTTCACCACATGGAGGTATAAAGCCAGTATATTATCCCAGTCGCCTTTCCGCGGG
>JBKBOT010000098.1:0-1396 GCA_046293555.1 Pyrobaculum sp.
AGACCCACAGTTGTGACATGAACAAAATCGCAAACGTATTAACCTCACTTTCAATCCTCTCTTTGAGATTCTATACACGCGTTCCGAAATGCCTATGTATATACCACTTCAAGTTCTTTCAATCCTCTCTTTGAGATTCACAAGGACAGTGATGGCGTGGGGGCTAAAAAGCCCCATGGCTTTCAATCCTCTCTTTGAGATTCTGTCATACAGCGGGTAGAGCTCTATCGTGTAGAAGGCGGAAAGACTTTCAATCCTCTCTTTGAGATTCATACGACAACTGGAATTACCCTAGGGGCGCTTAAGGTGGTTACCTTTCAATCCTCTCTTTGAGATTCTCTTGATGGCATTGTTAAGGCTGTGGGGTGGGATAAAAAAATCTTTCAATCCTCTCTTTGAGATTCGTGGCTTGATTCATTCCCTGAGGAATTCGTGGAACGTAACGTGTCTTTCAATCCTCTCTTTGAGATTCGCTAGTAGGCGGCGATATCGCCACGGTGGCTGACTACGTCCTTTCAATCCTCTCTTTGAGATTCATCGCGTAATAACGGCCATTCAGCCGCCGTCTTTTCAAACACGTCCTTTCAATCCTCTCTTTGAGATTCGTGCGACTCAACGCGGGGTCACGCCACTCGCTACGTAAGTACACCTTTCAATCCTCTCTTTGAGATTCTCGCCAAGTCAAGCTTGGCGCCGGGTGGCGGTATCAAGCGGCCCCTTTCAATCCTCTCTTTGAGATTCCCGCACCGTGCGGATCTGCCAAAGGGGCGATGGCGTCCACTATCTGCTTTCAATCCTCTCTTTGAGATTCAATGTTTTTCTTCTCAATTCCTCTAGTTGGCGCATAGCGTTTCCTTTCAATCCTCTCTTTGAGATTCCTTTGTTCCCATTATTTCAATGTACGAAAATTCATACATTTACTTTCAATCCTCTCTTTGAGATTCAACCCCAAATAAACCAACCCCAAAATCAAAAACAAGATGTAGAACCTTTCAATCCTCTCTTTGAGATTCCTCGAAAACCACGTAGTGACAGAAGACGGCAAGGTGCTACCGCTCTTTCAATCCTCTCTTTGAGATTCCCATATCCGTTGATAATCTTCTGCCATGGCCATCTCTGTACCTTTCAATCCTCTCTTTGAGATTCGAGGCCATCGAGAACGACCCATCTGTAGCACAGCTTATAGATGTGTTCTTTCAATCCTCTCTTTGAGATTCAACCCCGTAAGGCAGAACAACAATACGGCAGAATTGTGAAATTTGTTGCCTTTCAATCCTCTCTTTGAGATTCACTGAGGTTATAGAGTGGGTCTCTTCAAACGGGTTAGTAACTTTCAATCCTCTCTTTGAGATTCTGGGGTTTCTAGTTGTTTGTTTTTACGGGTTTTTAAATTTCT
>JBKBOT010000099.1:0-1392 GCA_046293555.1 Pyrobaculum sp.
TCCAAAGCCAGGCCATACCTGTTTTTCACCTGACTATCTGCTATCCCCTCTAACCCCCCAGTCTATTAACATGCAGTGCAAAATAGAGTCAAGTTACACTTTACAGATTCTTTCAATCCTCTTTTTGAGATTCCAATATGCAGGTCCAGTGGGATTAGGTGAGAGACGCCATGTTGACTTTCAATCCTCTCTTTGAGATTCTGGGATATTTGGTATTATGTTATTGGGGGTTTTAAGTTTTTCTCTGGCTGTTTTAGAGTACGTCTCGGCTTGTTTTTGGCATATGTCTCTTTTTTCGGAAAGTTTTCTAAATTCAGAGATGCGTTGTTCTTTTTTTGTATAATCTATGTCGTGACGATTGGTCTCTGCGCCGGCATCGTGGTTCAGGTTGTACGACGTTTTATAAATGCTTAAACACGACGAGGGGGACGACAAACGTCAAATCAATATATAAAGCCTGCATTATATAGAAAAACGGAAGGACGCCGCGCTTTACAAAGTTGTAGAGTTTAGAGTGGTGGATTGGCTCCTTTAGTGCAGCACAGCGAGGGGGTGGGGTTGTAGCTACATTTCTGGCTGTAGCCGCCCTGGCGGCTCACGCACGTCTCGCGGTCGTAGAGGAGACAGCAGCGCCGTAAAGTCCATTAACTTCAACCCTCCATGTCACCTCCAGTTTTTTAAATCGCGAGTTGACAATCTGTGTTTTCCTCTACAGAAACGGCGAGACTTTTGGCGGCATTGAGAATTTGTTTAGAGTGGAAAATGGGCGTCTTCAACAGCTGGCATGTATGTTTTTCGCTACTCTACGCCGCTCTGGCTCCTTGTGGCGAATTTTTCATCTTGGTACCAATTCGGTTTCACACTTGGTGTGGGCCAAGGCGGCGGGGTGAGGACATAGTAGCTGCTTTCTGTATCACGTCTGTAACAGGCCGCACGCTCTCTAGCCCCTGTAGAGGTCTTCCACCTGTCGGCTGGCTGGACTTCATATAGCTTATAGGCATGTATCTCTCTACATGCCGCACATCTGGCCCACGTGCTTCTCTTAAAACGGGAGTCGTTATAGTGCCGCTAGCTACAAGCCCCCTCAAAGCGATAGCTTGTCTAACGGAGGTGAGGTCGTTGCCACAAGCGTCTGTGGCGTGGGGGATTGCGGAGAGCCTCCAGCCACATTATCTACACCTCGGCGACGTCCCCATCTGTCTATAGATAGGGCGACGTGCACACACGTCTTACCTCCCTAGAGGCTTAACTAGTTGTAACAGCCTGGGGTATGCGTTTTACGTATTTTATTTAATTTTTTGGTTTTGTAAAGCGAGTGAGTTGGCCGCACTAACACGGCTAGATGCAGGAAAGCCGACGCCATAAACACAGTTAACGGCAGCCGGCCCCCGG
>JBKBOT010000100.1:0-1337 GCA_046293555.1 Pyrobaculum sp.
CGTTGTCTATATCCTCGGTTTCAACCTTTACCCCAGCCACGTTATTTAGACAATCGGCCAGCTCCCTGACGTCAACAACCCAAGCCAGATCGAGCAGCGTAGAGACGCCATAAGCCGCCCCCACCGCCTGCACCGGGAGAGCTCTGGACATCGCCTCCATGACGTTTTTCCTCTCAACGCCTTCTTTAATCCTCTTTCTCTCACTTGAGCCCTTATATGGCGCCGCTATTAACCGCGAGGGCTCCATAGCTATGCCGAGCCCAGCCCCCCTGCCTTGAGGATACAGCCCGGCTGAGGCCGCCAAGGTGGCGTCTAGGATACACCCAAAAAGCGGCGATGCGCTAGCTCTCTCTACCACCTTCTTGCCCCTTCTTTTAGTAGTAACGTCGCCGCCCGAGCCGCCGGTTGGGGCATATCTGTCTCTAGCCCCCAAAAGCCTTAGGAGGGGGGTCGCGAAAGCGCCGACTATTGCGGTAGGCGGCGGTAAGGCTAAAGCAGTCTGCGCGGCGGTAGCGCCAAAAGACCTAACTACAAACCCCCAGTGTAAAGATACGCGGGCGTGAAAAAACCTCTCGTTTGTCATTATATGAGCTGTAACACAAGCGAGCTCGCCCTCTCTAACGCCTCTGTGTGTGTATCATGTGTCGATATGTTAATAGGGACGCTGGATTGCAGCTCGGTTAACCCCTCCCTGTCGTATTTAAACATCTTTATCTGCAACAAGTGTTTACCTTCAGAAGTAAACACATTACTTATCGTCGCAGCTCTCTGCACCGTGTTCTTGAAGTAATCCTTGTCGACTGCTGGCGACACGACGAACTCAATAGGGCCTTTTGAGACAGATACCACCAGGCTTCTCACATCCCACACCGGGTTGTTTCTAGACTTCTTAGCGCCAAAAGCCAAGCCGTCTAATAAAGCCACCAGCGCCTTTAACGCCGCCTCCACCCTCTCCTTTTTATCCGGCAGCGCCGACTCTTTCCCACAATATTCCAACTCCGCGACGTCTGACGCGACAAATACCGCAGAAAGCGTATAGAGGGCACTCCCGCTCTCAAGGTAGTAGATCTGTTGCAACTCCTGCCTATCGGGCGGGGCATATCTCACATGGAACTGGGGGTACGAGGCAGCTGCACCCGTCGATACTGCGTCAAGACTGGGCACCAAACTGCTAAACCTAACTCTCGACGTCCTTTTAACCAGCTTGTCTGTATACAAAAACCCAGTTACGTCACCCACAACGCTAGCCCCCACAAGCTCTCTCTCTACCTCACACGGATCTGTCATCTTGACCACCCCCGCCACCTCCTTGTAAAGGGCCTCTATGATATTATTAT
>JBKBOT010000101.1:0-1336 GCA_046293555.1 Pyrobaculum sp.
GTCACAACTGTGAGGTCTCTGCCTTTATATCTGACCTTTTGGCCGTGTAAAATTCTCTGTTGTCTACGGTCATGTTTCTCTGCGTAAAGCACAGGTATGAGGTCTAGGTGGCACACCAATCTCGCCGATAATAACTCCACCACACTTCTAAATTGCTCGAGAACTTTTCTGGCGTTATAATTTGCGGACTTTACTTCAACTAATAACAACTTACAGTCGTCAGTAATGAGTAGACAATCGACTTTCTTCTTTTCTCTAAACTCTTCAAAAACCCCCTCTATACATCCATCTATCTGTACACTGTGATACAGACTCCGCCACTCCTCACACTTGCCCTCCAGGTCTCTACACCTCCCCTGGCAGGTTTCTAACCACCTCGACAAGTCCGAGTTGCCACATTCCTCCAGCTGGGAGAGACAGCCCATAGTTGTCAAAAGTGCTGCACTGCAATGTACGTCATTGCAATGTGGCAAACATACACGCAATTCATCTTAATCCTCATCTCTAATGTATGACAGCCTTATATCTTCATCGTAGAGCATTTGGAAAACCTCGTCAAAAGTAGGCACGCTGCCGATAATACCTACGGGCTCTACAACAGAGCCCTCCTCGCCCCATTTGAAGAGATAGACCTTGACTTTATCTCTCAGCGGACCTTGTAATAAGTGGGAGAGCCTCCAGAGGAATACGTCACTCTGCGTTGTTACCAACATGGTCACCCCCGCCTCTACCAACTTGGCGAAAACATCCACTAGTTTCACCTGTGCCTCTGGATGTAAGTGGGCCTCAGGCTCCTCCACAGCTATAAAGTCCCCGTCTCTCACCACCTCTCTAACCATGAGATACAACGGCGCCAACTCCTTGACTAAAGAGGCCGCGTGCCTCAAGTCTATCTCTAAACTACCACGTCTATACACAAACATAGATGGCCCTTCTATAACCACTTCGCCCTCGATGATGTCTAAAAACAGTTTAGCCACATCGGCGAGAAGCCCCCGCCGCCCCTCTAGCTCATCCAACATGTAATAGAACTCCCCCACGACGGCGGGCACCCGCCGCATATAGATAGGCGACCTTCGCCACAGCCTGTAGCTATCCAAAAGCCCAGCCCTCCCCGCGGGGATGTAGAAATTACTGCGGACATAGGGGCGAGTACCCCTAAACCACATCGCCTCCAATGCCTCTCTCACGTCTATCGCTATACGACGTCTAAGCTCCTCAGTCGGCTTAAGCTCCACGACCTCAACTTTATCCTTCTCAATACGCAGCTTCAAATCCACGTTCCCGTCATGCCACTCCACGACGGCATAGTCAGCATGTATGTTAACTAATTTCC
>JBKBOT010000102.1:0-1042 GCA_046293555.1 Pyrobaculum sp.
CCTTGTAGAGCTCGCCTGGGTCTCTATCTGTTATAAACCTGAATCTCAAAGAGAGGATTGAAAGACTTCCCCCTGATAGGGGGAAACTCAGGCGCTGTGACCACAATGTGAATCTCAAAGAGAGGATTGAAAGGAGAGAAGTAGAGGTTTGCGCTTACGTTTTGGTATATTCTAGCTGAATCTCAAAGAGAGGATTGAAAGCACGTTATATAACCCCACCTCGTAGATTTCCTTATTACATAGAATCTCAAAGAGAGGATTGAAAGGACAATATTGCCCAACGTTGTTTTGCCGCTATGTGATGCACGAATCTCAAAGAGAGGATTGAAAGCAAGTATTACATCGTGTTTCACTACAGGGAGGGCGGCGAGATGAATCTCAAAGAGAGGATTGAAAGGGCTTACGCCATGGGAGGCCTCATACCACAACATAGTGCCGAATCTCAAAGAGAGGATTGAAAGACTGCCTAGCCACATCCATCAACTTTTGGCCCCTGTGCTGGAATCTCAAAGAGAGGATTGAAAGCAACGGACATATGGGAGGAGATATACCACACGATTCGAGATGAATCTCAAAGAGAGGATTGAAAGAATAGCTTGTAATCGTAATATGGATCTCCTGTCGCCGGATCAAGAATCTCAAAGAGAGGATTGAAAGTTGGTGGGCCATATCCCTTTTTCTCTCTTTTTCTCTTTCTTTCTCTGAATCTCAAAGAGAGGATTGAAAGTGACCGCCGTATCTAGTCCAGAAGGACACCTTCAAGTAGTTGAATCTCAAAGAGAGGATTGAAAGAATTTTTCTTCAAACCCATGTTCTTCTATAACTTTGTCTAACATATGAATCTCAAAGAGAGGATTGAAAGGCGATTGGGCATAAACAGTTCCGATTCCGCGGCTTGGGAATCTCAAAGAGAGGATTGAAAGTATGTGGCACCGGACGCCAGTCGGAGGCCACCAGCTCCGCCGAATCTCAAAGAGAGGATTGAAAGTATGCTACGCTGCGTTGCAGATGTAGCATCTTCAACGCTTTCTGAATCTCAAAG
>JBKBOT010000102.1:1052-1318 GCA_046293555.1 Pyrobaculum sp.
GAGAGGATTGAAAGGTGTTCCGTTTTGTTTTGTTTTTGGGTTCCCATGAAACGGAGAGGAATCTCAAAGAGAGGATTGAAAGAAAGGCTTGAGAAACGGTTTGGTATAACGATAAAGTGGTTGAATCTCAAAGAGAGGATTGAAAGATTTTGTCCAATCATCTATCAGCCACAAACATAACTCTTTGAATCTCAAAGAGAGGATTGA
The DNA here is from genome assembly GCA_046293555.1 of Pyrobaculum sp. Lineage (GTDB taxonomy): Archaea > Thermoproteota > Thermoprotei > Thermoproteales > Thermoproteaceae > Pyrobaculum. Next base: position 1,260 of record JBKBOT010000102.1, read on the forward strand.
AAGTCAAACAATATATCTTCGCTGTCACTCGTAATATAGTCATATAAAGAATCTCAATG
>JBKBOT010000103.1:0-1292 GCA_046293555.1 Pyrobaculum sp.
CTGAGGATGGTAGACGAGATGGCTGCCTTCCTGGCGAGGTGGCTAAAGAAGTCGTCACGTATCAACTTGCGGCAGTTCTTCGGAGAGCTATGCGGCGACAAGGTCGAGCGGCTATACATCAGAGAAGCCAAGATCGCCGCAGCGTTGATAAAGCCCTTCGCCGTGGCTAGATACAGACGCGTCACGGTGGGGTTCATATTGAGGACAGACATAGTGGCGCTAGACATGGAGCCGGAAACCCTCAGACGCGTCCTATGCCGCAGATATAAAAACTTGTAAAACAACGAAATTTATCGCTAACTGTGGCAACAGTTATCCAACATTCAAAACATGCATAATACAACGAGAGACCTGGCGACAAAAGACGACATAGCTATAGTGAGGGGGGATATAGATAAAGTGAGAGAGGGGGTAGGTAAATTAGGCGTGGAGTTAGAACACGTCAAGAAGGGGCTAGAGGACGTTGGCGACAGGTTGGAGAGGGTAGAGAGAAACATGGAAAGTGTAGAGAAAAACTTAGAAAGGGTAGAGAGAAACATAGAGAGAGTCGAGAAAAACTTGGAGAGAGTGGAGAAGAACATGGTCACAAGAGAGGACTTGGAGAGAGTGGAGAAGAACATGGTCACGAAAGAAGAGGCCAAGAGATTTGCCACGAAAGAGGACCTACAGGCCGCAAAGGAGGAGATAAAGAGAGAGATACATGTCGCCACCTCTGCGTTGGGGGCCCGCTGGGGGCTTATGAGTGAAGACGTCTTCCGCGAGGGGATGCGTGAGATATTAAAGGAGGCGGGGTGGGCTGTAGAGAAGGAATACGTCATGGACGTAGATGGCTATGTCTACGGGGCGCCGCAGGATGTGGAATACGTCGTCGTGGTGAAAGACGGCAAGGTGATACTTGTGGAGATAGCGGCGTCGATCAGGAGGGGGGACATACAGACTTTTGTGAGAAAGAGGGAGCTGTATGAAAGGACAAAGGGGGTCAAAGTGGAGAAGGTCTATGTCATCACGCCGTATATACACGACAGAGATCCAGATTGGGTAAGGGTATTTGCAAAGAAAAACAACATACATATCACATACCCGACACCTGAGGTAACGTCGTGACCTTTCAATCCTCTCTTTGAGATTCAGAATAGATAAAGTGAGAGAGGGGGTAGGTAAATTAGGCATGGAGTTGGGACGCGTTGTAAAAAATATTATGTTGGTATCAATCTCCTAAATCGTAAATCGTCAAAAAACGGCACGATGTTTGGATTTGTTAACGGCTGTAAGAACTTTTCAGCACAATACGC
>JBKBOT010000104.1:0-1281 GCA_046293555.1 Pyrobaculum sp.
TGTGTTTGGCTAAACGTGTGTCTCGGGTTTGGGGGGGCCTCTTTTCGCCTTAAATTGTTCTTCTCTCGGGTTTGGGGGTTCAGGTCGGCGTGTTGGGGGGCTGTTCTTTGCGGCTCTGAGGTGGGGGATGCCGTGGAGGCGGCTTGGCGTCTGGTTTGTGTGACGCCCCGTTGGGTTGGCTAATGGTGTGTGATGAAAGGGGAGCAGGTGGTGTAATCCACGTGCCAGGCGACCTGGCGTTAGGGTCTTGTGGGTTTAGAAATGGCGATTTGACCTCGCCAGGCGGTTTTTAACGCCCTGACGTACGGCAGAAACAAGAAGGGTATGAATAAACAGACAGCCCGTGTAAAACGTGAGGAAGAAAATTAAGGACCTCGCGCCCAGAAGCCCCGTAGCCTCAGGAGAGAGGGCTGAAAGTTAGGGGTTATCTATCCAGCTTGTAATTTCGCCTATTCTCTCTTCTAGCCACATGAGCTTTATCCTCCCGTCTTCTCTTGTGGCTTTTGTGTAGTCTTTTATGAAGCCCGCGTGGGCGAAGAAGTTTCTCCTCCTGTCGCCACTGCCGCCAGTGTGGTATATTTCTGTGAGGTTAACTTCCCTCTTGCAGTATGGTATATCTTTTAGCCTGACTTCTATGTCATCTAGCTCGCGTCGTATGTATATGTCGTATGCCGGCATTTTTATCCTCTTGTATAGCTCGGAAAATCTGTCCCTAATTTCGTCTATATATGGCTCTGTTAACGTGTTTTTAAATTTTTTAAAGCTTTTATATAGAGCTATTGCGAAAAATATGTTGGTGGTTTCTACAAGCCTAAGGGGCGTGTTTTCCCTCTGGAGGCTTTTGACGAGCTCTATTGCCGTCTTTTCGAGCTCTCCCTCCTCTGCGGTGAATTTAAGTATCTGGTAGAAAGCCAGCGGTATGCCGTACGTCAAGGCGTTAAATGCCCTCTTAACTTCTTTATACATCACGTTTAACCTTTCTCTATGTTGGCTATAATTTTTTAGTTTTGGCTTGTCGCTATTGTTTCTAAATATGGAGTTTAGATCTACGGGGGGTAGCTGGAGGTGTGCCGTAGGCCTTAGCGTGTAGAGGTGGACGTCCACCTCTTCTTTTACTTTTGAGGTTATGGGCTGGTATGTGAGTATATGTATCTCAAAGGCGCCTCCCTCTAGCGCCGCCTCTAGGGCCCTATATGTGGCATATCTACGCGCCGCCTCGACTAACGCGTTGACGTAAATGTTCTGCCCAGTGGAGACGTCTAGATAGAGCTCTTCCGGCCT
>JBKBOT010000105.1:0-1269 GCA_046293555.1 Pyrobaculum sp.
GACGTCTATCACCCTCACGTCGTCTACAACAACGCCGAATGTCAACAACGCGGCTCTCACCAACTCGCCCAAGTCGCCGCTGCGTGTTCTTTCTATGATCGTCTTAGCTTCATACAGGCTTTTAAGCAGGGACCTCCCCGTGGCTCTGGCGTACTCCTCCAGAAACGGGCCGATCGCAGTGCCCCTAAGCTCCTGCTCCAACGGCTCCGGGTTTCCGTCTAGATACGCCCTAACCGCCTCCGGCGAGACTCCACACGCCGCAGCCGCCTGTTCCATAGTGCCGTCGCCAGAGAGAGCCAGCCTTATGGAGTTAAAACAGGGGAGATATCGAAAAAGCTGGGGGTTGTACATTTAGACCAAACTGCCTCCTAACGCTCCGGCTTCCCCTTCGCCCGGACCGGGGCCTCCTCTAGGCCTCCCGCCCTCTGTCGGCTTCCATTTCGGCTCGCCCACTAGGGATGACACAAACGCCTCACACTTGTCCCTAGGGTTACCCATACTTGTACACATCTTAACCGCATATGCGTACTCATACCATATCTTGTTGTGAGATGGCACCTTCTTGCTCAGCTCTTTAACCAGTCTTAACAGCGAGGATATGAAGTACGACGCCCACTCTCCCCTAACTATTAGCCCCCTCGCAGCCATCTCATCTTTAAGTTTATCCAAAATGGCGCCATATGTCTGCCATTTTTTCCTCCATCTGTATTTATACGGATGTTCGCCGGGTATTCTTTCTTGCGAGAAAAGCCTCTCGTAAACGCCTGCGTCCGACTTAGCCTTATATAACTCCCAGATCGAGCTCATGTCCTCACCCTACTACGCGCCTTCTGTAATTCCTCGTACATCCTAACTAGCTCTGGGTCTTTCGCCAGCTTGTCCACAATGGGCCTGAACTTGCTGTCAATTGACTGTAGGAACATGTTATATGCATCCTCGCCATGGGCGTAATAAATCCTAATCGCCTTCCTCACCATGGCGGATACTGCGGCCATAGGCGGCAGTTTTGCCTCCCTAGCCAGCGATCTAAACTTATCGTGCGTACGTTTTGCAAACCTTGCAGCTGCGTCTAAACTGCCCGCAATTATCTCCGCGCGTTTCTCAACGCCGATACGCCGGGTGCCCGCCTCGGCCGCCAGCCTGACGCCGGCGGCCCACCGGTCGTCTATATCCGGCTCCCTGCCTCTTATAACTTCAGTAACAGCTGTGCCAGGCAACACCCTACCTTCAGCCATGTATCCTAGAACGTGTACCTATATAAATCTTTTT
>JBKBOT010000106.1:0-1267 GCA_046293555.1 Pyrobaculum sp.
CTCGCCTGTGGTGGCTACGTGTGCGCAATTGCTTACATATGTGGGGGTGAGGCGCCACGCCAGTCTGGACGGCGGTAGCTGGAGGTGGTATTTTTTTGCCAGCGGTGGTCCCGTATAGTTCCGTTTTAGGAGGAGGACGCCGTCGATCGACATGACTACTCCGTATTGCGTGTAAGCCGTCAGCTGTCTGGTTACGTTTAGTGGATGTTGTCCAAATGCTGTGAAGTGTATAAATCTGTAGTCTAGTATGATGTACTCCGGCGGCTGTGGCGGCGTTGTGACATATGCCTCAAGCCTGGCGGCGACGTGTGGAAATATGTTTGTCGTAGTGAAGACGCTGGCGTGGGGCGGCACGTGTGCCAACGCCGCCTCTATGGCTTTGGCCATCTCAACCTTTGTCTCGAGGCTGTCGTATGGGTTGAAGTCATATGCGGCGCCTGGCGTCTTTCCCAGCTGTTTTAAGAAGTGGTGTGAGAGGGGGCTGGCTGGGCTTAGCACTGCCGCCGCTGCGGCTATGGCCAGTATGTATAGCGTCGAGATTTTGCGGACTGTGGCTATTTGTCTCACCGATTCGGCCATTATGCCCAGGGTCCACGCGGGGAGGTGCCAGCCGAGGGTGTAGAGGGGGTGGTAGCCGGCTAGCAGCGTGACTGCCATCCAGGGGGCCAGGTGGGGGATTGTATCTAGGGCTGTCCTGCGGGGGCTCCAGAGGTATAGCGGGAAGAGCGTGATGAGCCAATATGCGGCCTTGATGTATATGTCGTGTTTCAATGCGTCTATCAGCTTTGGCGTGGGGAGGTTTGCCAACACCTCGCCCCAGCTGTTTCCCAGCTGTGGGAAGTAGCTAGTGGGGTTTGTCGGCGAGACTGGTGGCTTGCCGAATGTCGAAATTGTGTAGTATGCCACCGCTGTCATGGCGGCTGTGGTTAGGGTAACTGCGGCGATGGCTTTGAGCCACAGTCTCCTCTCTAAGATGCCGCGGGTCAATAGGCAAAACGCCGCCCCCACGCCCACGATGGCCGCCTGTTCGGTTATGGTGAACAACAGCGCTAGGTATAGAGCTGCCTTTTTCAGGTTGCCTCTATGGAGCTCTCTTGCGAAGAGGTAGGTGGGTAGTAGCATTAGGCTCTGTGTGTGGAAGTCGTAGAGATTTGTGCTATGTAGCGTGGGGTTAGCCAGATACCAAAACGCCGCCGTGTTGGCCCACCTGGCGGATTTAGTCTCCCGATATATGTCCCGATAGAGCACATAAGCCGGTAAAGCCAAC
>JBKBOT010000107.1:0-1192 GCA_046293555.1 Pyrobaculum sp.
TTAATATACTGCTGGCGTGGCCTCACCACAACTCCCTACCCTCAGCTCTAGAGGCCGCCGCGGCGTTGAGGGCAGAAGGCAAGGCTGCCGAGGTGGTGACGCTAGAGGGGCCGGGGGCGGAGCCTCCCCTGGAGAAAGTCGGGAGGTTGGTAAACATGTTTAAACTGTTGGAAAAGCCGCCGAGGCTCGCCCTCGTGGGGAGGCCCAACCCGTGGCTTGTGGCCTCGGAGGTGGTGGGGAAGCCAGATGTGGAGGTTGACGAGGAGGCGGCCTACCGCCTCTCCCTCTCCATGGAGGCGGGACAGGAGGCGGCGCGGTGGGGCGGCGGCGAGGCGTTAGGGAGAATTGTGGCATATGGAAAGGCGCTGTTTAAAATCGCCACGGAGAGGGGGGCAGATGGAGTTACGTTAGGCTGTTGGTGTTTTGACTTTAAGAAAGTGGGGGAGAGGGGGTGGACCCCATGTATGTCGCTGGCGCTTCTCAACGACTGGGGGCTAACAGCCACCTGCGAGGGTGACCTCAGGGCGCTTTACTCCGCCGTGGTGCTTAGCAAAATTGCCCAGAGGCCCGCGTGGCTGGGAAACGTAAATAAGGTAGAGAAAGAGACGTTATTACTGACGCACGACGGCCTGCCGCCCTCTATGGCCAGCAGGTGTGTGGTAAAGCCGCGGCTAGCCACGGGGGCCCCCGCGGCCCTCATGTGTGAGGTAGAGACGGGGAGGCCGGTCACCCTGCTTAGAGTAAGCGGCGTATTGTGCCTGTAAATAGGCGATTATGGTAAGTCGAAGTTTTTTATTTTTTCTATCTACTTATTTTAATTAGAAACTTGGAATTTGTCATGTATTTAGCTCTGGTTTTAGTTTTAACGCTTCAGATCCCCATTGTTGATTAAAAAACTCCAGAGGTAGTTAAGACGTTTATTTTAAATTCTATTCTCATTTTGGCGTCTGGCTGTTTCTGTAGACGATGTAGTAAAAATGTTTAAGCTATTCTCAGCCTCTTGTCAAATCATTTGGCCTCTTTCTCACATTGGCTAGTTCTCGCGTCAAGCTAATCGCACTTCCGTTCATAGCGCATATTTTCACACTGCCTTTTGACATACTTGGCACCATGGGTGTTCGTATTGATTAAAAAGACGTTATAACTATGGAATCTAGCTTAGGGTCTGAAGTTCTGTCAGTTAGAGAGCTTG
>JBKBOT010000108.1:0-1190 GCA_046293555.1 Pyrobaculum sp.
CCCAACTACTCTCAGCCTTGCCGCGTGGTTTTCTCGACCCACCATAGGATATATTCCTTGAGGGGCCCCCAGCGGTAGATTCCTGAAGCCTCTTGTTCTTCAAACGCCATGTCGACTCTACCGGTGCAGTTTATCCACATGCCAATCACGTCTCTAACCCCCACAGCCACGTCACAAGACTCTTTAACCACATAGACGTCTAGACCCCTGCCGCGAAGCTCCTCAAGCGGCTCGGGGAGCCATGTGGGAGACTCCAACGGGCTTGAGATCCTGATGGCCCACATGTCTGCTTCATATTGTGACAACAGCTCAACTACACGTAACGCCCATACCACATTTCTTAAATTTACGCCGCCTTGAGAATCGCCGATGTCTATCACCGCGCCAGATTCCATAGAGACAAGAGAGGCGCCACTAGGCCCGCCGGTCTGGGGGTCTTTTAGATGTCTCACCACAAAGGTGGCGACCTTGTCTCCCCTAGTGACCACTGCCGTATTTCCCAACAAGTGAAAAACAATGGGTAGACCCCGTTTTACAAGCTCCCTAAAAAAAGACATTTTAGAGGGTACAGACTTGTTGGACTACTTGCTCTACTTCTTTTAACACCTGGTTGCCTTTTATAAACTGTATGTGGACGGCACATGCTAGACAGGGGTCGAAACTCCTTATCGCCCTCACGAAGTCTAGGCCTTGCCACGAGTTAGGCTCTACTTCTTCAGTTACCCAGCTGTTTGCCGCTGCTTTTTCAAATGGCGACATGCCCCACTTGTCTTGAGGCGACACGTTGACAGTAGTCGGCGCATGTATCTGTATATTTACTGTCTTTCCGCCCTTTTGTATAAGCCAGTGTCTTACCGACCCTCTTGGGGCTTCTGTAAAGCCGACGCCTCTAGTTATCCTGTCGGGGGCAGCCCAAGGTCTTGACGTCCCCACTTTGCCGGCTTGTACTAACTCCAGCGCTTTAAGTACATTAACCCACGCCGCGTTTATAGCCACAAGGAGTTTGAAAGCTCTTGCCCACAGCCTATAGATGGTGGTGCTCCTCTTTGGCACTTTCCACTCAAAAGTCATCTCCTCACATACGGCCGGCGGCAGCTCTTCGGTACACGCCCTGGGGAGCGTGACTTTTAGTACCCCATTGCCTGGCCCATACCCACTGGGCTGCATAGAGGTAGCCAACAAGTTGGCAT
>JBKBOT010000109.1:0-1149 GCA_046293555.1 Pyrobaculum sp.
GCGGATCGGCATACTCCACCGCCTCATACCACCACATACGCCACGTCCTTCTCGCCATATATCACAAAGACATATCTCGCGGCCTCGCCGCACTGCGGCCTAAAGCCCGGGTCGCAATCGTGACGCTCCGCCGTGCCGCATACACGCTGGCCGTCTCTATATACGCCATATATGCCGTTTAGCCTATTTGCCAGCTCCATGGCGAACCTACAGAGGTCCATACAACATACGTGCCACCACGTCACGTATAACATAAGAACCGCTTAAGGACGTACATCCCGCCGGGATCGTATCGTTTTTCTATACGCAACGGGTTAAACACAAACGTCCTGCCCACACGTCTAACCGGCGGATATATGAAGAGGAAGAAGGGGATTAGGAACTTCGCCCTCTCCTTCCTGGCCCTCTTGCCACAAACAAACGTGGCGAACTCCTTTAGCGTAAAGGCCATGCTGACGTTGTGTACGTAATAGCCCAACACGTCGTACATCTCCTCCAGCATGGAGTACACAGACCCCTTCTTCACCCACATGGAATGAGCGCCTATAGAGATCTTCATGAACAGATCTTTTGCATACCTATGGATAAACGTCACGGCGAAATCGTGAGAAATGCCAAACGCATTAGCCACATCCTCCGCAGTGATGATGTCAGGATCGGTGAGGATCTTTAAGATCCTCTCCTTTACCTCTTCCGACATAACACCTTTCTAAGCAATATGGGCTCTTTGTCCGGGAACTTTTCCGGGCTCTTGAAGAAGAAGAGACAACGTCTGCCATGTGGACAATATACGTGATCAGCCAACGTCCTCAGTATCTTTGTGATACGTTTGACGTCATTCTCAAAGCCACATAGGAAAAACGCCATATCCGGCGTCGTTATGTACAACGCGCCAGCTCTAGACATCCTCCTCACCACAGCCAAGATCTCCTCCACAAGCTGGCCGTAATACTCCTGTTTTATGCCGTCAATAAACCTGCCCTTTAGGTCTTTTTTCAATAAGGTATATACATAGCCAACCCCAGCCCTAGACCTCTCGATAAGGTCCTCCAGCGTAATTACGTCCGGGTCCTCCAAAAGCTTCAAGAGGACCTCCTTCGTCAACATATCATCTTTTTTAACAGCTTCGGCTCTACATCCACGGCGTCG
>JBKBOT010000110.1:0-1138 GCA_046293555.1 Pyrobaculum sp.
CCATCTGTGATAACTACGCCGTAGATTAGATAATTGGGATAGGCCCTGTCGCCGTTTTCATCTAGAAAGACTTTGCCAGTTACTCCAGTGTACTTGCCGTCTTTGCCCCATTGTTCTAATGTAGCTCTCACCTTATCCGGATCTGCTGAACCTAATTGGCATATTATCTGCATAATCATCATAGCTGCATCATAGCTATACGGGTCATAGGCTACTGCCTCTCTGCCGTACTTTGCCTTGTATTTCTCTTTAAACTCTACATACTTGGGGTCCTTGGGGTCCGGACTTGGAGTTGTACCTAACAACTTTCCTGCAGCCATCTCTCTGCCCACTTGCTTAATTAAAGACTCACTAAATGCAATTCCGTCAGTCCCAATCCATCTAACTTTACTAAGTACAGGGTCGGCAGCTGCCTCCCTTATGGCAACAAGCCCGTCGTCTTCAAACGTAACAAATATCAATGCCGCAGACTCAGGAGTCTTTAGGGCGTCTGACAGCTTCTTTATTGCTGGAGGAATCGCTGTGGGAAATGCCTTGGGATCTCGGTCATATCCCTCAGCAGCCACCACTTGAATCCCCACAGCCCCAGCCTCTTTCGATATGGCATCTTTTAGCCCCTCGCCCCACGCATCTCTTCTATACAGGATTACTATCTTCTTAATATTTAGATATTTTACCAAATCCACAACTGCCTTGGCTTGAGCGAAGTCTGTGGGGACAATTCTATAGATCCAGTCGCCTGATAGGGCAAGTAACGGGGAGGTAGACGAGGGGCTAAAGATAATAATCTTGTTTTGATCTGCAAAAGACCTGACAGCACTTACTTCTCCACTGGACATGGGGCCTATCACAACTTTCACCCCTCTGGCGTATAGAGTCTGTAATTTCTCTAGCGCTTTGATGGGATCCGTGCCTGTGTCTTCTACCACCACTTGAAACTTGACGTTTTTACACATGGCGTTTGCGTCCTCTACGGCCAACGCGATGGCATCTCTAGCGCCTATACCAGGTGACTGAAGGCCGCCGGTAAGAGGCATCAACGCGCCGATAGTCACTTGAGGGGTAGGTGTTGGCGTAGGGGCTGGAGTTGGCGTGGGCGTGGCAGCTGGTCCTTGGGTTAATAACAACGCAGCGGCGG
>JBKBOT010000111.1:0-1115 GCA_046293555.1 Pyrobaculum sp.
AGGATTGAAAGTAATAATCACGCGGCTCGGCTTGTTGTTGATCACGATCTTGACGCTGGAATCTCAAAGAGAGGATTGAAAGGATAGCGCGTTACTTGCGTCGCCACTATCTTGCTCCAGTCCTGAATCTCAAAGAGAGGATTGAAAGAGCATCGCTAAGCTCGGCGTAGAGCATGAAGTAGTAGACAGAATCTCAAAGAGAGGATTGAAAGCTGACTCCACATGCGGGTAACGTTATACGCATGTTGTTGATACTCGGAATCTCAAAGAGAGGATTGAAAGGTACTGCCATACGGCATGATCTTCTCCATAATTCTTTCAGCCAGCTGAATCTCAAAGAGAGGATTGAAAGCTGTCCAGGGGGGTTTAAGATCTTGACATCTGGCGCATTTCTGTTGAATCTCAAAGAGAGGATTGAAAGCCTCATGAGGCGTTTGGCGCTGTGTTTGCTTCCAGCAATCATTGAATCTCAAAGAGAGGATTGAAAGGCGGTTTTGTTGTCGTCACGACTTGCCATAAATATGTCCCTGAATCTCAAAGAGAGGATTGAAAGTATAGCCTAAGTCGTATAGCGTTGTAGCTGCGTTCCAACAAAGAATCTCAAAGAGAGGATTGAAAGGCCTCCGCAGTAGGAAGGCAAGGAAGTTCAGCCGCTTGGCGAATCTCAAAGAGAGGATTGAAAGAGCGCCGGCGTTGACGTGGGTCATGTAGTAATCTTCGCCAAGCGAATCTCAAAGAGAGGATTGAAAGGTGCCGCGAGAGCTTCTGTAGCATCCACATGGCCTTGCGGATAGTGCGAATCTCAAAGAGAGGATTGAAAGCTACAGCCAGAAAGCCGCCGGCGTGTTTGAAGACAACCCGGTCGCGAATCTCAAAGAGAGGATTGAAAGAATGAGAAGTCTTTTTGGCCCCAGACAAACAACTCAACTGGAGAATCTCAAAGAGAGGATTGAAAGATACTCGCTATTGAGCAGATATGCATCCATCCACAGCGGGAATCTCAAAGAGAGGATTGAAAGATATCTTTTTCAAAATTGTTTCGACTTTTTCCGCCAGCTCTCTCGTGAATCTCAAAGAGAGGATTGAAAGACCTTCGGCATAGCAAACTGCCAGAG
>JBKBOT010000112.1:0-1085 GCA_046293555.1 Pyrobaculum sp.
AGTAAGAAGGCTTCTATCATAGTGCCACAGACAGACGTGAAGATAGATAGGGGGCAAGACCTCGTAATTCCGTTTTATATAGTGGCCACGACAGAAAGCCCCGGCGGCCTTATAGTCGGCGCCGGCATAACTGGAGGGCTGTCAAGAGGGGAGTTTATAGTGAGGGTAGTCAACCATACCAGCGTGCAGGATGGCGGATATGTGTCATATGTGACCGGATATATAACTATACCAAAAAACAAATTTGAAAACAACACGTTCCTCAACCTCCTCACAGGCCGCGGCATGGAGATATGGGTCGCCTCAAACAACAAGACACTAGACAGAATAAGACTCTCCGCCAGCGTTAGCCCAACAAGGCCAGAAACTGTAGAAGGGCCCCACATAGCCCTCGAAGACAGGCTAATTATAATACCCCTTGGGAAGGATGAGATAGAGGCGGTAGAGATCAAAAAAGTCCAACTATTTAACCTAACTGACAACACAATAAGGGAACTTAACAAAACCGTCATAGAAGTGTGGATAGACAAACTTGGCGACACACAAATACTTGTCATAAAACCTAGAGCCGTATCAAATCCCTACATGATTGAAGTCGATATTAAACACCGCCTGGAGGGGTGGTATACACAACCTATCTACATACTACCAAAATAACATGGCCAACTTTCCATAGAGCTTTAGCCTACTATACCTCACAACCTCCAGACCCAGCCCTTTATTATTAAATCTCTGACATGACGCCGACAGCCACAGCCCTTAGACAAAAAATTTAAAAAAGTGGGCATGTATGGCCTTAGCCCCGGTAGTATAGCCAGGACTAGTATACGGCGTTGCCGGCTGAGGCGGGCCTGTCGAGCCCGTGACCCGGGTTCAAATCCCGGCCGGGGCGCTTTCTATTACAATATTAGCCACAAGCCTAATTTTTTATCCGAATTTCATTTCGATCTAGTTTTCTGGTAGAAATGTTTAAATATTCAAAACATATCTTGAGGCATGACCGAACCGAAAGGCCCATATCTGGGAATGAAAATCCCGGAGGATATGTGTTTCAACACGGATGAGGGCCAGAGATGTTTTAAAGA
>JBKBOT010000113.1:0-1055 GCA_046293555.1 Pyrobaculum sp.
AGCTGGTAGCTTCCCGCCTTGTCTTCTGCGGGGGTCCTAGGTAGAGACTGGACGGCCCCACGCCGTGGCGCTGGAGAGCCTTCTCGGCGGCTGTGCCCCACCTCCCCAAGCCTTTCCGTCTTCACAGCTGTCTAGGCCGGTTCAGTTCGCCACGCTAGATACGTTCTCAAGGCTTATCGCACGTCTGAGCGTGTGACCACTCGCGCCTTGAAAGTGGTCTGTTTTAGACCAGTTTTTTGTACAAACTGGTCTGCTTTAGACCGCATGCCTTTCAATCCTCTCTTTGAGATTCTCTCGACAATCAACTTAGCAACCCTATCGAGTATTTGCTTTCGATCCTCTTCTTGAGATTCCATGTTGGACTACGGCACCCCCGCCGAAAGGCTATTGGAGGAGTCTTTCAATCCTCTTCTTGAGATTCTCAAGTCGCTGGGGTTCTCTAAAGGCAACTTTCAATCCTCTTCTTGAGATTCTGGGGTTTCTAGTGTTATGTTTTTGGGGGTTTTTTAAGTTTTTCTCTGACTGATTTGGGGTACATTTCGGCTTGTTTTTGGCGTATGTCTGTACCGAGGATTGCGGACTTGTCTGGAATTCTCGCGACGTGGTAGAAATATAAAGGAAACGCAGTATATCACTCACGCCAAACAGGCAGCCAAGACAAAAACCCCAGGGGTCCGGCGAGAGTAAAGACTTTGTAGCTTTCTACGTGGCGCCGTTATACACCAAGCTTGTTATAGACGGCACGCCGCTTGGATTACGTCAAGCCAGACGTAGTCACAATGGGGACAGTGATCGAATTTAAATTCGGGCCGTCGCAAAACCTCGACGTGGCGTTAGCTGGATACGCCATGGCCATAGAGGCGGCATACGGCGCCTACATAGATTACGGCATACATGTAGAGGCGTCTGTAGACAAAACGGTTGAGTACCACCCACCACATGTCTACCACCTCGGCGATGAGGCGCGGCAAAAGTTTTTACATGCGAGAGACAACGCCATACGTATTGTAATCACGAAAGAAGACCCAGGTCTGGCCAATTGTTACGAGGCGTGT
>JBKBOT010000114.1:0-1014 GCA_046293555.1 Pyrobaculum sp.
GATTCAAGTAGGCGGGACCGACAAAAAGGCCCAGACCGGCAGCACTTTCAATCCTCTCTTTGAGATTCGACGCCTTTGAGGAGGAGCTGTGTCGTAACGTAAGGGCGTTCTTTCAATCCTCTCTTTGAGATTCTAAACGAGGTGTTGAAGGAGCCGGCCCTGTTGGAGCTGCCACTTTCAATCCTCTCTTTGAGATTCGGTCCTCGGCGGAGAGGAGGAAGAAGCCCCGCAGAAGAAAAGCTTTCAATCCTCTCTTTGAGATTCCAAGATGTTGTGTGGCGGCTAAAGACGGTGGGGCCAAAATACTTTCAATCCTCTCTTTGAGATTCACAGCCAATCTACGCATTTAACACACATATTGTGTATGGTAACCTTTCAATCCTCTCTTTGAGATTCACTGGCAGTTACCAGAGGTGTTGACAAAAACGCCGATACGAATCTTTCAATCCTCTCTTTGAGATTCGAAAGCGCCGTGGGGGCGGCGTTTTTGACGCCGTGTGAAAACTCTTTCAATCCTCTCTTTGAGATTCAGAGGACATGTTACCGCCAATCTTATTGTGGCAAGCACTACACTTTCAATCCTCTCTTTGAGATTCCAGCTGATCACCACCGCCACATCGGTGGCGTGGGAGAAAAGCTTTCAATCCTCTCTTTGAGATTCGAGTAGTCAATCGGCGCGATGTCAAAAGCGTCGAGGCGGGTGTCTTTCAATCCTCTCTTTGAGATTCCGTCCTCTTGACGCCTAACGAGGCGAATAAAGTTGGTAACACCTTTCAATCCTCTCTTTGAGATTCATCACAAAAGTTAGTGATATTGAAAGTTTTACCGAAAGGCTCGAAAAACTTTCAATCCTCTCTTTGAGATTCGTAAAAATGGATTGGTACAAAGTGGTGAAAGTATTACAATGTATCTTTCAATCCTCTCTTTGAGATTCATTTGTCCACCTTTGTAGATGGTACCCTTTGATTTAGCGCCTTTACTTTCAATCCTCTCTTTGAGATTCCGTTAAAGGAC
>JBKBOT010000115.1:0-998 GCA_046293555.1 Pyrobaculum sp.
ACGCCTCTTTACACCTCCCCGCACGTATGGCGCTGTCGTTTACTAGAAATACATATAGGCTATTCTTCATGTCGACTGCCCTAAGTCCGTTTAACAGCTTTGCGAGAGCTTCGTTGTAGCCTTCTCCCAACGTGCCTGGTTCAGACACATGTGCGCTATATGTCACCACGTAGTACCAACCGTGGTCTTCTGCGTGCCACGTCACTGTAAGCCTATATAGCTCCACGTTGCCGGGTATAGACACCCTTCTGTCTCTAAAGGAGTTTAGGTTCCATGTGTCAGATAGCTCTACGGCTTGTGGGTACGGCCCCAGAGAGCCGTTAAAACCACGATAGAACACCTTGTAGTTAAATCTCAGGTGTGCCCCTAGTGGCAGTAAGTTTGTCTGTAGAGATGTAAGGGTCTTATTTATATAACTGCTTACCGGCTTATAGACTAGGTCAGAATCCCCGTAGAGACCTGTAGTGAGCCCGCCGGTGGATACTTGTGACGCGGCTTTGAGTACTGCCTGTAGCGTGTGGGAATCCGCCAGGTCTACCACCTCGGGCCAGGGCTTGGCGTATATGCCGTACCCCGTGCGGACGGCAGAGGAGTGAAGCCCCGTCTGTATGGCCAACTGGGCTGTCAGTATTGCAGTCAACGCTATGGCTACCACAAGCGCCGTTAGTAACACCAGCTGGCCCCTCATGGCCTCTCCAGCGAGAGCTCTAGCCTCACTCTAGTCCCGTCGCCCAACACTGCAGTGATTGCAGCTGGGTGCACGCCGCTATAGCCGTGCGGTCTGGAGACAGAGAGTAGCTTCTTCTGTTCCGCGCATGCTAGACAAGCCGGCGGCCTCACGTCGTCTAGATAGACAGAAAAGTTGTAGAAATAGCGGACTGAAATAGTCGCATTTAACACCTCTCTCAGCCTAGCGGCGTTGTTGCTACATATGGCCTCCTCTACAGACGCCATAAATGTGGGGTCTGCAGACAGCCTGAGGAGGACAAAATAGGCGT
>JBKBOT010000116.1:0-994 GCA_046293555.1 Pyrobaculum sp.
TAGGTAAGGTGCGTTAAAGCTCAAAGCTCCCGGGTTGAATTAATAACAAAACGGCGCCGAGACAGATATAGGAAAAAACAAGTGGGTTAAAATAGTTAGTCAGGCGAGGTGGAGTAACAGGCGTCTAGCCGTTGAGGGTTAATGCTTACATGTACAGACTCCCACCACGAGGCGGGGCGGCTTCACTGTACCTGACACCATCCATCCACTAGCGAACATTCTGCCTTGTCTTGACAACAAAGCCAGGTTTTGCCAGGTACGTATACTGGCCGACATGTTTGGTGTTGTCTATATCATGCACCCAAAAAGCTCTGTGAACGCTAAAGTCGCTTCTGTCAAGCCATCAGTAACGGTGTAGCTCCACGATACGCTACAGCCTACTGAGGGCCCTTCAAGACCTGCCACAGCTCTAAGAATCACCCTCACGGTAGTTGCACCTTAAGTTGTTGTTGGGCCGTAATCCACAAGCCATCTGTACCTGGGTTAAACACCGTGTGGTTGGCCCATGTGTGATCTGTTCTCCAATCGCTCCCATAAGCCTCTGTCCCGGGAACTGTTTGGATCTTCACCTCGTAGAAATACCAGTCGTTACACACCATCATTTATCAACTAATAGTCACTATTATATTCAGCTTCCCATATGGCGGCGACTCGATGTAGTAGGTATACTCTTTAACTACAAGCAAGTAAGGGTCTGCTTTTACTAGGCTAAGGCTTAATAACGCCGGTAACAGCTTTGAACATCTATCGTGTTTTCACCCACTCCGCCACTGCCTTTATTGCAGAACATGGGCTGTCGCCTTTATATGTCATTACCGCCGGGTGTCTATACGACGTGCCGTTTTGCATATGTCCAGTCTTAAACCCAGCGGCAAGGGGGTTGTCATACGCCGGGTTTCTGTAGATCGTCTTCCCACCCTCCTCAAAGGCTATCCTGTAGACCCCCGCCTCGTGCAACGCGTCGAAGAGCTTAGAGGTGTCCCCACCCACAGCC
>JBKBOT010000117.1:0-983 GCA_046293555.1 Pyrobaculum sp.
CTTGAGGGGCGTTGACCCTCAGTGGATCAAGCTGAATCTCAAAGAGAGGATTGAAAGTTAGCGTGTATAATACCTTCTTCATGTTGTTTCATATATTTCGAATCTCAAAGAGAGGATTGAAAGTCACACATGAGCCAAAACACAACTCTAAAACAAACAGATATGAATCTCAAAGAGAGGATTGAAAGTGGCTTTATACAAAAGGGCGCTGAAACTTACCTATGTCATTACGGAATCTCAAAGAGAGGATTGAAAGCAAAGACAAGCTTGCCGTCCTCCACCGTAGCCTCCACAGAATCTCAAAGAGAGGATTGAAAGGACATATTATAACGATGTGGTGCCGGAGCCTGACCTCATTCCCGAATCTCAAAGAGAGGATTGAAAGCGGCTTTCGCCACAAGCTCAGGCTTGGCCTCAGCCACGTTTTTTATCGAATCTCAAAGAGAGGATTGAAAGTTAGAGAAATTTCCCAAAACCTGGCTTTGAGGTATATAAAACGTCGAATCTCAAAGAGAGGATTGAAAGTTCATACAAGCTCTGTAGTTCACTCTCACTCAATATCTTAGAATCTCAAAGAGAGGATTGAAAGGCTTTGCTTGAAAGACGGCCCCCCACAGATCCCGTGATTTGTGCCAGAATCTCAAAGAGAGGATTGAAAGTTTTTCCTCCCGCCTCAGTGCTGCCGGCTATAACACATGTGATGAATCTCAAAGAGAGGATTGAAAGCATGTTACAACTGCGACGAGGTCAACATAGGCGACATGAGGGTAAGAATCTCAAAGAGAGGATTGAAAGATAAGCCCCTTGAGGTCGACTTCCCCCGGCAGAGGTATCACCATTTTGGAATCTCAAAGAGAGGATTGAAAGCTTCTCGATAACGACAATTTGCCAGAATTACAGAAGTACAAGTTGAATCTCAAAGAGAGGATTGAAAGTCGTCATACGTCCTCACTCCGCCATAGGTCTTGATACAAAACGTCGAA
>JBKBOT010000118.1:0-976 GCA_046293555.1 Pyrobaculum sp.
CTCCACACGCCAACAAGACTGTAGACGTGTTTCTACTGAAGGAAGGGGCTATAAAAGCCGAGGCGACGGCAAGAACTGACGCAAGCGGTAACTTCACCGTGACTTTAAAGCCTCCAGAAATTGGAGACTACAGGTTGGTAATAATTGTGAAAAATGAGTGAGACATCTTGCGAGTTTTATAGCCATGAAGATTCGACAAGGTTTGTAGCCAGGCTGGTAGTAGAGCCGGGCACACTGTCGAGAGTAGACAAGGTAGGCACAAAGCCGCCATACGGCCTTGACACCTACAAGATCGCCAACCCACATGCGGTATGCGGCACGTTAAGAGTCGAAGCTAGAGACCAGGCAGCCGGCATGCATGTAGAGGAGGAGGAGAGACATGGGGAATATTTCGAAACGAGCCACCTCACCGTGGGCAAGCCGCTTCTGGCAACGCCAGGCCCCACCCCCACAGAAACGGTGAGAGAGACACCACGCCTCGCTCTCGACATAGAGGAAATAACGTCATGTATAGGGCGCGCCGTAAATGAGCCACGTCGCGAGAATGACCTCAGAGGTGGAGTCATCCACTGTATTGAGGAGAAGGTAATAAAGCCACTCGGCATACCTGTTAAGATACGCCATGACTATAAACTGCCCGGAGGAAATGTGGATGCGGTCTATGAAGTAGATGGAATCGACGGCAAAGTGGTAGTAAAGTGCGGGAAGCCGAGTCCCAGCCTCATAGATTTCGTCAACACCGTTGAGCAGACCATAAAACATATCGAACAGCTCCCTGGAGATTGGACTCGACACGTCGGCGTCATCATAAGCTTTTGGATAGGTTTCGTGTGGTATGACTCCACACAGAAGAGATGGATGAGAGAAGGCCCGCTCCCCATAAACAGGCGGAGCGTCAAAAAACTCGTAAGCATATTCCTCAGCCTCAAGGAAACCCCCAATAACCAACACACCCACTAAAGGCACAGAGAACTAT
>JBKBOT010000119.1:0-967 GCA_046293555.1 Pyrobaculum sp.
ACACCACAGCCGGCTTGTGCCACACCCAGCTGTCGCGATGTTTCTCTACCACGTTTTGGTAGACGTCTAGCGTGCCTCCTACAAACCAAGAGGTGTCGGGAGGGGTGCCCTCCACGGTTTTGACCCATGGAGATTTCCACACAAGCCGTGACGCCTCTCTCTCCCAAAACTTTTCGCCGAGCGAGTTTTGGTAGACTTTTCTAAATTCTGTCACCGTTATGACTTTCCATCTCGTGCTTGGCGCCCTTACGAACTCCCGCCCTTCTACAGCCTTTAAGACCTCTAGTGGGTCCATTTTTTTAACAAAACTACCTGTGTATAGGGCTGGGCCATGTCTCTAAAGAGATATAGATCTCTGGGGTTTTGGAAATGTATGGGAATTGCCACCTTTGGCCTTAGTGACTCTACCGCATCTCTCGCCTCTTCTGGCGTCATAACTCCCCCACCCCCCACGGGGACTAGAAGTATGTCTATCTCCTCCCTAGCCACTTCAGCTATCTCATCTATGAGGCTGGTGTCGCCCATGTGGTATATCTTAACCCCGCCTATTTCCAACACGTAGCCTACCCCCAGCCCCCTGGGGTGGGGGCCGCCGTCTCTGTTATACGCCTCAACCACCTTCACCACCGCCCTCCCCAGGTTTAACACCTCTCCCGGCCTCACCCTACGCCCCACCTCTGGCGAAATTATGCCGCCATGTGGAGAGGTGGGGAAGTGGGCGGGGTGTGTGTGGGTATATAGCTTAAAGTGGCAGAGCTGTGGGTTGACTACATCTACGCAATATGTCTCGCCGTAGGTTATCCTCACGCCGGCTAGATCTGTGACATATATCTCCACCCCCTGGAGCTTTAGTTTTCTCAACATATCCTAGGCACTAAAACCCCCCGTGGGGGCTCTATAATTCTAAACCCCCCAACCCCTGTTTTAGCCAAGACGTAGCCCCTATATCTCTCGCTAGTCTTGACCT
>JBKBOT010000120.1:0-965 GCA_046293555.1 Pyrobaculum sp.
GTGTGAGATAGAGACGGGGAGGCCTGTCACCTTGCTTAGAGTAAGCGGCGACTTACGCAAAGCCTTGTTGTTACCAGGCGTCACCACTACGGCTGAGAGAATAGAGGCTTGTGCCACCCAGATCGCAGTGAGGCTGTTAAAAGGCAGCGGGGAAGACGTGTTTGAAGCGGGGCTGGGGAACCACTTGGCTTTCGTCTTTGAAGACATCTACTACGAGATGCGGAGGTATTTCCAATACTTAGGCACAGAGGTTCTGCCATAAATGGACTACATTATGTCTTTGGTAGTGTTAAGGTTTTTAAGTGTGAGGAATCTACCACACACCCGCCTCAATGACGGCAGGACCATCAGAGGCGGGGCTATGCCGGGATAAGATAGGCGGTGATGGTCGTAACAGTCCCCAATGAGTCCACGACCAGCAAACGGGGGAAGAGGAGAAGCCCGTGTCTAATGTTAGACACGGGCAACCATGTGGGGGAACAGTCGTGATGGTGACCTATGTGTCTGTAGATTTAAGTATTTGTAGACATTTGTGTTTATCTAGGCGTCTCAGCCGGCATAAGGGAGAGGCGGCGTCTCCAAACTTATGTGACGTCTGGCATAGACATCTTTTGGGCAGTTTTTGAGTTATACCACCTCCCAGCCTAAGAGGCGGTGAGATGCCACGACGCTATGATAATAATCGAAATTATTAACAAATCAATCACGAGAGGCAGATCTTGTTAGTAAATATCCTTAACGTAATCTACATATAGGGCCAAATTTAGATATACATGTGTATATTGTGGCCAAGTGTCCGCAGTGCGGGGTAGAATTCCCGCCACGGGTGTCCCAACGGCCACCAGAGGCCGTACGTATATGAAGTGGTGGTGTCAGACTGTGAGATTAGAGATTTTGCAAAGATTTTCGCTCTTGACCCATACAGTACAAACTGAAGTTCTGTCTGCCGTAGAGACGGGGAGAGG
>JBKBOT010000121.1:0-961 GCA_046293555.1 Pyrobaculum sp.
CTTTCGCCATGCTCCTAATTGCCGCAGCCGTGGAGGGGCCGTATTTAGGCTCCACCATTGCGTAGAGAAGTGAGGAGAAGGAACTCACGATCATCCACCCTACCGCAAACGCCACAGCCACGTTGATATATGGCGCGAAGTCTCTCACTATCTCTAGGCCCTTAAGGGCAGGGGTTTTCGCCACGACATCTGGAATTAGGTAGAGTACCCAGTTCAAGACGCCGAATATAGCCACAGCCGCTACAACCCACATAACCAGCCTGGACAGAGCCCTTCCAAATGTTTCAGCCATGGCGGGTGGGAAGCTTGACAATATATATCTTGTGGTGTACATGAGGGCGGAAATGCGGGGGGTGGGATTTGAACCCACGCAGGCCTACGCCACAGGGACCTGAACCCTGCCCCTTTGACCTGGCTCGGGCACCCCCGCAAGTGTGGACCACCTCCAGCTTTATGAATTTTTCTCCCAAAAGTTTTTATTTCTATAGTTCTATAAGACTGGCGGCGGTAGCTCAGCCTGGTTAGAGCGCTCTGGGGCGGCGCCCCGCGTAGGGCTCATAACCGGGAAGTCCCGGGTTCAAATCCCGGCCGCCGCATGGCTTTTTACAGCTTGCAGAACCTCCCTTAGGTATTTATGTAGCTCCTCCTGTCTAACCGGAATCCCCTCTCTCAGATGGGCGTTGTACTTATGTCTCACCAAAATCTTGACGTCAGCAAGCCGCCACGCCGGCAAGTCGTTTTCACTATCGCCGAGATAAACCACATGAGTTACTCCCAACAGGGCTTTCAAAAGCCTTACGGCGTCTCCCTTATCTCGACGCGAGGCGTAGATATCCGCAAAAGGGTGCCGCCTGTATCTCACCACCACAAACCCCATAGACTCCGCCCTCGCCAACGCTTCCTCCAGCCCCGCCGGCGGGCTGCCGACATCACGCCAGTCGACTGTAACCCCCGCCAACTT
>JBKBOT010000122.1:0-923 GCA_046293555.1 Pyrobaculum sp.
ATAAGGCAAAGCCGCAAATACCACCAAAAGCGCTATGGCAGTTAACACCAAAACCTCAAGCGACGTCATGTCGTCGAAAACGGCCCCCTCGGGTCAAAGGGTCCCCACCACTCCCCCTCCCACCATTTAAAATCCAGATAATAATACGGCCTAGGCCACGTGAAGGGAATAATCGCCACGGTGAAAAACTCCTCTCCTCCCTCAACCATAGCCGTTACATTCTGGAATGCTGTCATGGGCCTCCCGCCGAGCACCGGGGCACTGTTTGGATGTAAACTAAACCACCAACCAAGTTGCGGTATGTCAAAGGTGGGGATTTGATATAACACCACATATGGAGACACAGATATAGTAAAGTTAACAATCCGATCAAAGAGTGCATGTCCCAGCTTCCACTGCACAGAACAGAACTTGTCGTAATGCCACGCCCATATCCGGTATTTATATCCAAATTCCATGTACGACGACATATTGATCCCCACCATTGGTCTATTTTGAAAACACGTCCAATCCCTGTTCCACGTCTTGTTGTATAGAGCTACAGATTTCTGACCGAAGGTGGTGATGACCACGGTGAAGCCATCTCGATATTCAGATAGACTTGCCCATTGACTGATATCATATGGCCCCAATAAGTTTGGTTGAAAATGATCAAAAACTTTGTATGGGTCGCTTTTGCCCCCGTCACACAACGCCACAAGTACCGCCCTGCCGGATAGAGGCCTTAGCTCTAAGGGCATTGACGTGGAGTCTATGCGAAGCCAAAGCTTGCCCAAATTATTACGGTATTCAACATGTTCTTTATATACATATAGAGTGCGCCAATCGCCACCTATAAATGCCCAAGCTTTGGGAATTTCCTCAAATTCGTGATGGAGTGCTATTACGTAATAATACCGAGATATGTTGGTAGGGAAGTATAT
>JBKBOT010000123.1:0-876 GCA_046293555.1 Pyrobaculum sp.
TCCTCTCGTTGAGATTCATCACGGCAAGAGAGGCAGCAGGGGGTGGTAGTGCGATTCAGACCTTTCAATCCTCTCTTTGAGATTCTATACACTTTAGTCAATTGGAACATCCACAACTTGTCGTAGCTTTCAATCCTCTCTTTGAGATTCCTTTCTCCCAACGTGCGCCCCAGAGTTTATAATTCACGCTCTTAGGTAGTACAACACGATTAGCCTTACCAATCATAAGGTGATAAATGCTTTCTAATAGTCTAACTATCTCCTCATTCGTAACACGGACACAAATATAGTCTCTATCGCCAATGTGAGGTTTGAACCAGTCGCATAAAGTTAAAGT
The DNA here is from genome assembly GCA_046293555.1 of Pyrobaculum sp. Classification (GTDB taxonomy): domain Archaea; phylum Thermoproteota; class Thermoprotei; order Thermoproteales; family Thermoproteaceae; genus Pyrobaculum. The sequence continues at coordinate 338 of JBKBOT010000123.1, forward strand.
GTCAAGATAAAGCGTATAGCCTTCGGCGCGGTGAAAATCGTACCCATCATACGTATCCCACCTTATTGTAAGTTCGTTATCAACAACATTAATTTCAAAATACTCAATCCTCTTTCTGTATTTTACCCTTGTTTCGATTTTGCCGTTGACCACAGCGGAATAATACAACGGATACACTTCCTCGCTCAATTTTTCTTTATGTATTATAACCTCATGAAATGTTTTATGTGTATCGATATGATATAACCTTGGCACCTTTATTTCAACGCCTTTCACCACCTCTACCTCCCTGTTTTGTGTTTGATGTGTTTGATTTGCCTGAATTTGTGGCATGTCATTAGAAACGTCCATATTTATAAGAGTTTCATTTTTCAAAACGTATTACATGTATATTATCAAAATGAATTCTTGTTAGAAATCATTTTGAAATCAAAATGAATTCTTGTTAGAAATCATTTCTGAATAAAAATTGTTTCAAAATCGAAAGAAAAGTATGTAAACGTTAAACTTATAAAATCTCAACAGAAACACCAAAAAAC
>JBKBOT010000124.1:0-862 GCA_046293555.1 Pyrobaculum sp.
CGTTGTTTGCTTCACTGTTGTCCGCCGCCCTTCTTGACGACAGCCCGCTGGCGTGGGCTTTGGTGGTAACGGCATTTGGGTCAGCTGCGGCGTTGTTGACGCTTATGTTCAAATGTGCGAAATATATACACACGTCGAGGGGGCATGAATAGGCCGTTGGTCGCCGCCTTAGCGGCTTTGGTTGTAGGCGCCATATATGTTGGGCTTCACACTGGTGATTGGCTGTTTGTAGCCGCCGTTATGGCATCTATGGCAGCTATAGGCTATATGCTCTATATTGTCAGACATATGGGGAGGCTATGAAAGTTGGTTGTAGTCTAATAGACATAACTCCGCTCATAATCGTATTTGGCACATCTGTTGCTGCGTTGTTAAACATCAAGCTATCGGATTGGGTTATTGTGGTTGTCGCGTTGTTGTTGTCTCTGGCGGTTTTAAGAATGAAAAATTGCCCAGTTTTTTGAAAAACTTTAGTTTTTGTAGGTCGTTTTTTCTAGTTGCTAAAATCATGTGTGTTGTTTTTTGTCTGCCAGTTTCTCAACACTGTGGCTATTTTGTCCAGCTCGCAGCTTTTTGCAACCGCATCATGTTTTCCTGCCAGCTCCACAAGCCCGTCTATTATGTGGTGATAGCTGCGTGTATACGGATAGTCAGCGATGGCCTCCAACAGTATTGGCTCGGCCTCTATTATCGCTGTGGCGCAATGGGGCCACCTCTCGCTTTCGATCCTCAGATCGGCTATAAGGTCCACACGTGGCGTTAAACTCACGAGGGCCAACTCGTCGATCTTTCCGCGGACTACCCTCCACGCCAGGGCTCTGTGTTCCCCGTCGATAAGCGTATCGCCGATGGAAAGCCAATA
>JBKBOT010000125.1:0-842 GCA_046293555.1 Pyrobaculum sp.
CCCCCCTACCCCTTTCAATCCCCTCCTTGAGATCCTCCTTTACGGCCGCCGTCACGACGGCCTCCAGAAACACCGTGCTTTCAATCCTCTCTTTGAGATTCTGTTAAGCACAAGAAAGCTATGGGCAGAGCTATACATTGAATACTTTCAATCCTCTCTTTGAGATTCAAGTCGCCAAAGGCGTTGGAGGAATTCAGCAAAAGGATCGACTTTCAATCCTCTCTTTGAGATTCGACAAATCGTGTAGAACGCCAGGCGGGATTACATCTTCTTTCACAACCTTTCAATCCTCTCTTTGAGATTCAGATGCCCCCGCTGCGGGGGTCACGGCTATCTACACAAAGACGTTCTTTCAATCCTCTCTTTGAGATTCATATCGGTGTTGTAAGCGGAATAATAAGTTTTCCCATGATGTGCCTTTCAATCCTCTCTTTGAGATTCACGTAAGATCTTGTATGAATTGAAAAGACAGGGTTGGACCTTCTTTCAATCCTCTCTTTGAGATTCAATATATAACTCCAGCCACGGTTCACGGGCGGTGGAAAAAGAAGAAACTTTCAATCCTCTCTTTGAGATTCGAGCGAAGAGCTTAGCGATGTGCTACAAGCTGGCCTCTTGGCATTCTTTCAATCCTCTCTTTGAGATTCAACTCACACGGTTTTACCACAGACCCCTCGTATGCATATACTTTCAATCCTCTCTTTGAGATTCGTATATATCTGGCATATCGGTGAGCAACATCGCTAACATTTTCTTTCAATCCTCTCTTTGAGATTCGACGATTTGTAAAAAGACATATGGCGGAGTGAGTCCGTATGAAGACTATCAATCCTCTCTATGAG
>JBKBOT010000126.1:0-835 GCA_046293555.1 Pyrobaculum sp.
TAAGACGTGTCGCCTCTGTAGCGTTGGCCCCAGCCGTGAATCTCAAAGAGAGGATTGAAAGCCATGGCGTAGCCCGCCAGCGCTACATTTGCGTTTTGGGACGGAATCTCAAAGAGAGGATTGAAAGAACGTAGTTATTTTTTGTCCAGCCATCTCCCCGCCTTGTTGCCTGAATCTCAAAGAGAGGATTGAAAGAATCAACAAGCGCCGCAGATATGAGCATCGTATTTGCACTGAATCTCAAAGAGAGGATTGAAAGTGCTCAGGGGGGTGTCACGGCGTAACATGGCGTGAGAGAATCTCAAAGAGAGGATTGAAAGTTATATGTATCGCTTTCATAAAGCTCAAACGTGTAAGTCTCAGTGGAATCTCAAAGAGAGGATTGAAAGGGGTGCTTGATGCTACACACACCATAGCGCTACATGCTGACTTTGAATCTCAAAGAGAGGATTGAAAGCATGGTGGAATTCGCATTGGCACACGTCTTTGGCCATGCCGTCAGGAATCTCAAAGAGAGGATTGAAAGACTACGTGGTAGGCAACCCGCCGTGGCTTGCCTATAGATACATAGCCGAATCTCAAAGAGAGGATTGAAAGGCTTCTGGCTTTCTTGTCACAGAGCCTATGTCCTGTGGCTATTGAATCTCAAAGAGAGGATTGAAAGAGGGGGCCCGTCTCTGGCAGTCAACGTGTTCTTGGCCATGTGGGGAGCGTCCTCTCACATGGGGGCGCGTCGCCGAGTGGCTTGTTTCACTGCGCCGTGATTAATCGTGTTATATGTGGTGAGTTACAGTACTTTTGTCCTTTCTTTTACGTTTTCTATCAGCCAGACCCC
>JBKBOT010000127.1:0-829 GCA_046293555.1 Pyrobaculum sp.
CGTATTTTGACACACATGTGGGCGAGCCGCGGAGCTATACGCTGGAGATGAGGGACCACGTGGAGATACGCCAGGTGGAAAACTCGGCGCTCGTAATGCCGTTTCTAGGGCTGGTTGTCCCCGACACAGGCGGCGACAGGAGGGCTGTGGCGGCACAGTTGGCGAAATACGCCGACGAGATGGCCATTTGGCTTAAGGGGCTTAAGGGGTGTCCACTACACGTGGTATTTGCCGCGAGGACTGTCTCTATCGAGACCTTGTATCACGACGGTGTGGGCCCCCGAGTGGTTATATACCCACGTGACGGCTCGATGTTGATATGGATTTTCATATTTCTCGCCGCCATACTGGCGTCGTTGGCGATCTGGGCTAGAGAGTCGGAGCGGTCGCCATGAGGCGGCTATACGTCCTCTTGACTATCACGATGGCGCTTGTCACCATGTTAGTGGGAGATTTTTACCACATAGAGTCGCCTAGCTACGGAACTTATCTCTTTGTCGAGACGTTTAACTACACCCAGAACTCTGTCAACATCTGGAGTCCAGATATAGTGCTTTGGTTTAATGTGGAGAACTGTAGGTCACGTATTGAGACCCACCGGCTGTTTATGGCTAGAGGCGGCACGGTGGTTTTTGAGATACATGGCGAGTTACCGCCGTTTTGCGGCGGCGGCAGGCTTGGTGCGACAGTAAAAGTGGGCGAGTCTGCAGTTAGACGCGTGTTAGAAAGGGTCGGCGGGAGATATGTCGGCACCTATCTATACAACTCCACCCACCTGGTGACGCTAGTCGACGCGGGCTTTCCCGACATATATGCGGCGGTGTGGAAC
>JBKBOT010000128.1:0-805 GCA_046293555.1 Pyrobaculum sp.
TATATGTTGAACTTCACCTCGTCTGGATTTTCGCAAATATCCTCGTCGTCGTAATATTCGCCGCATGTGATGGCCTTGATGTGTTGCATGTTTCCAACTGGCGCCACATCGCGGGGGTGCATGTATATACCCGCATCCTCGTTGTTGTCATCATCATCGTATCTGTGGTTTGTAACTATATACGTAATGTAGTCATCCCCCTTTAACGTCTCTATAACTTTTTGTCCTGTTCTCTCCCAGATATATGTATACACTGCACTTTCCACCTCCTTCCTCCGTTCTGTCAGGCCGTTGTATATCTTGCCCAGCAGGCTGGATATTATGTCTAGCTGTTGTGTATAATCGCCGATGTGTCTGTTGCACCGTAGTTTGTCCATTACGCCATCGGCGATTTTCATTATCTCCACTGCTTTTTCTGCGTCTAGCTGTAGCTTAGAGAGTGCGGCATGTAGATCCCGCCCAGCCTCCGTTATCCTCTCTAGTCGTTCTTTAACTTGTTGTCGTTTGTCGTAATGTATTTCTAATATTACCCTGTCGAGTATCTTGTCCACATCTTGTTGTTTCGCCATCTGTTTTGCCTTTGTTAGCATTTCCTCCATCCTCTTTACATACTCAATCTCGCTCTTTATTGCCTTAACGTGGCTGTTTATTGTGTCCATAGCATCTTTTGCATTATCGTAAATGCGGCCGAATTCAACGATCTTGGGAATCTCAAAGAGAGGATTGAAAGTAGACTAATTGCGAGAGGGCCTCAGCCACGCGCCTCCTCACCGAATCTCAAAGAGAGGATTGAAAGAAACGTCGA
>JBKBOT010000129.1:0-789 GCA_046293555.1 Pyrobaculum sp.
GGCTATCGTGTCCAGCATAACGACGCCTTGGGTCCTTTTAAGGGTGGTGTCCGTTTTCATCCTGAGGTTACTCTTGCCGACGATATGGCTTTAGCCATCTTGATGACTCTTAAGAACAGCCTAGCCGGCCTTCCCTACGGCGGGGCTAAGGGCGCAGTTAGGGTGGACCCCAGGAGGCTTTCTGAAAAAGAACTTGAAGAACTCTCTAGAGGCTACGTGAGGGCAATCGCGCCACTAATAGGAGAGACAATAGACATACCAGCCCCAGACGTGGGGACAAACTCACAGATAATGGCATGGATGGCAGACGAATATTCGAAAGCTAGGGGCTACAACGTGCCGGCAGTATTTACCTCAAAGCCGCCGGAGCTATGGGGAAACCCAGTAAGGGAATACTCCACAGGTCTGGGCGTGGCGATAACGGCAAGAGAATTCGCCAAAAAGCTATGGGGAGGGATAGAAAACAAGACAGTAGCAATACACGGCATAGGCAACGTAGGGGCGTGGACAGCATACTGGCTTGAAAAAATGGGGGCAAAGATAGTGGCGGCCTCCGACCTGGCTGGCACCTTAATTAACGAAAAGGGCATACCGATAGAAGACATTATGTACTTCTATAAAGAGAGGAAATTTAACAAGGCTGTACATGCGGAGACAGACCTCGCCCTATATGCCGATGTGGATATCCTCGTCCCAGCCTCTGTGGAGAATGTAATTCGTAGCGACAACGTGCATAAGGTTAGGGCCAGGCTTATTGTGGAGGGCGCCAACGGCCCCGTCACGCTTGAG
>JBKBOT010000130.1:0-754 GCA_046293555.1 Pyrobaculum sp.
TCTGTGGGGGATACGGCGGCGATAGTGCCGTCGATAAGGTTGATGGGTCTGCCCATAGCTGGGCCTGACCTCTGTCCGCCTACGTTTTTATTTAACTCCGGCATCGCGGCTGTGGCTTTTTCAACCCTCTCCTGTGCCCTCTCCAGTTTGTCCGTCTGCGGGGTGGGCTGAGGTGGAGAAGGCTGCCCTACGATGTAGTCCACCGGCCTAGCGGCTGTGGTGGTAGTTGTTTGCGTTTGAGGTCTTGTCTCTGTCTTTGGCTGTGGAGGTGTAAAACTCTTAGGCATCTGTTGTTGTGAAGGCTGTCCAACCACATAGTCCACAGGCCTAGCGACAGATGTTGTGGTGCCCGTGGTGGCCTTAGTCGTCTCTTGTGTAGTCGTCTTTTGTTGATTAGTTGTTGTAGTGCCTGACCTCTGTCCAGTTGTAGTCGTTGTTGTCGTCTGTTGATTAGTCGTAGTCGTCGGTGTTGTTGTCGTCTTTGGCGGCTGAGGTGGACCAACCACATAGTCCACAGGCCTTGCGGCTGTAGTTGTCGTTGTAGTCGTCCTCTGGTTCTGATCTGTAACCTTTGTTGGCTCAGGCTTCTTCTCTGCCCTTATCGCAGATGCAAGCTCTGTGGGGGATACGGCGGCGATAGTGCCGTCGATAAGGTTGATGGGTCTGCCCATAGCTGGGCCTGACCTCTGTCCAGTTGTAGTCGTTGTTGTCGTCTGTTGATTAGTCGTAGTCGTCGGTGTTGTTGTCGTCTTTG
>JBKBOT010000131.1:0-309 GCA_046293555.1 Pyrobaculum sp.
GGGGGAATCTCAAAGAGAGGATTGAAAGTTGACAACCTAAATGGTGTTGACCTACAGCCTTTCAAATCATTTGTGAATCTCAAAGAGAGGATTGAAAGTTTTGATCCACCACGGCGGGCAAGACGTAGTAGTCTAGAAACCGGAATCTCAAAGAGAGGATTGAAAGGCAAAATACCAAGCCGCACTAGACGCCAAGTCGCCTCGTAGTGGAATCTCAAAGAGAGGATTGAAAGTCTTCCACCTTTTTAAACCCCACAGGATCGCTTTCTGCAAATCTCAAAGAGAGGATTGAAAGTAACATTACGACTC
>JBKBOT010000131.1:319-746 GCA_046293555.1 Pyrobaculum sp.
TGAAAGACTTTGTACTGTCCAGTCTCTTGTGGCGTAAACGTGACGTTGAAGAATCTCAAAGAGAGGATTGAAAGTTCACAAGAATCGCCGAGATGGGCTTGTTTGCATGAGGCGCGAATCTCAAAGAGAGGATTGAAAGCACGTCTTTTGGCAATTCTCTGTAATGCTCTAATTCTACTTTACCTGAATCTCAAAGAGAGGATTGAAAGATTATCTACAAGTAGTATACATTCAATCAAATACCCGTTGTTCGAATCTCAAAGAGAGGATTGAAAGCTGTCTGTAGGGCGTTTATCGTGGCGACCCACCAGGGGGAATCTCAAAGAGAGGATTGAAAGAGCGACGTCGCCAACCCGGCGAGGGCGCTGCTCGGCATAATGTTCGAATCTCAAAGAGAGGATTGAAAGAATAGCCTAAACGCCATGTC
>JBKBOT010000132.1:0-714 GCA_046293555.1 Pyrobaculum sp.
CCCCCGCGTGTGGGGAGTTATGTGGCCTGGCAGCTGACAGCGACGCCAAGATATAGTCAAGTCGTCAAAATACGACCGAATTCTCGCGCCTCCCCGCCCGCCTACTGCCACAAAGGCTATTTTAGTAACTACGCCGTCTATCCCCAAGTCTTGTTTTAAGTTAAAACCCGAAGGGAAGAAGGGTATAAATTGGTTCCAGTCGCCAAGGCCAAGTATCTTGACGTAATGATTTGGCGGCGGGGTACAGCCAGACGCCGTAGTTATACACGTCAGCTCTCTATTTACCACATCCCAAACCTCTGAGGTGGTAAAACCAGGTTTTACCCTGACGTAATATGCGTAAAAAAGCCCGCTTGACGTCTGTATTTCAAACTGTATGTAAGTAATATCCTCATAAGACTCCTGGCTATATTTATACATGTTTAGTACCTGTATATCTAAATCTGTAGTAACATGTAGGTTAGATAAATCCCAAATTAAGGCAGAAACAGCAAGATTAACTGACCCCTTCCCATATAGTTCTAACGAACGACGGCCAGCTATATTAACTCCAGGAGAGACCTTATATTCCTCACGACCCCATATGTCATGCGACACACCAGAAGGAGCATAATCACTACTAGTGTCCCAGCCATACGTTATGGTGCCGCCGGCAGTACAGTAGTCAAAAGTGTCGGTATATGTCGTCTGGGGGCAGTAGAAGGTCCAGCTTTT
>JBKBOT010000133.1:0-669 GCA_046293555.1 Pyrobaculum sp.
TCTAACACCACGTCGTCCCCACTTCTCACAGCCCACCTCACGATAAGCTCACAAACCCAAGGCGGCGTGTAGAACTGCCCCAACTGGTGTCTCTCTTCTGGCGGTATCAACTCCTCGTAGATATAGCCAATTTGTTCCCCTAGCTCTAACAAGTCCACACTTTCTAACGTGGCGACAAAGTCGTCAACATATTCAAAAAACTCGCGGCTGTCTGGAATTGGTATTTCGTCATAGAGCCCGGTGCTGAAAATTGGCTCAAAGTCGTTGGTCACTTCCACGGCCTTCTGGAAGAGGTAGTCTAGCTGTGCTCTAAACTTGGCGGCAGAGGTGGTATCTAGAGCTAGGGGCGGCAGCCTGTAGCTTTTTTCTAGCACCTTGTAGAATACCAGCTTGTTTAAGAAAACATATGCCATCATCCGTGCCAAGTTTCTCAACGCTATCTCATCCTCTGGGTTGTAGCCAGCATGTTCAAGCTCTCCCCTCAACGGCTCTTTCCTCGCCTCTATCTTTAGGAGTGGCTCAATAGCAGCAGCCACCTTATCTACAAAACTTCTAAATCTCTCCAGTAGCGCCTCTGTGGGCTTCACCAAGGGCGCCCTCTTTTCCACATATGCCCTAGCCAGGTCCTCTAGTAGAGACTGGACGTATTCTTCTTTTAGCTCTAGTTTT
>JBKBOT010000134.1:0-650 GCA_046293555.1 Pyrobaculum sp.
CGACAGCGCCAGCTCTACAAGCCACCTCACGGCCACCTATATACCGCCACCTCCACCAGATAGGTGACAGACTGGGAATCCACCACGCGGGTAGCCACCGCAGTCTGTACCACAGGCTCTCTTGTAAGCCCCCACCGACGCCATGTCTCAACCACAACCCCTCGCTCCCCATATAGCCAAGACACAAGCGGGATGACAACAAGTCTTGCCTGCTTCTGCCCACTAGACTCTACCCAAACAGCCATAAACATCGCCCCGCGGGGCGCCTCGAGCCAACATGCGGCACATCTGGCAGGCCGTCCCCCACCGGGCGTGTCGATACACTTACTACATTCATCCGCTTTAATAGTCGCATTACCCACGCCAGGATCTAGAGTCGCATTTACGTCAATTGTTTTTACCTGGGTCCCCGTAAAGACATAGAGATATCTAATACCAAGTCGTCGATTATCTTCAGACGCACCCCGTTGGTCTGGGGGTTGGCAGAGGCTGTCATGGAGGAGCCAGACTCTCTCCTGATAGGGTAGATACATGCCATATGCCAGCGGCCTGTCTGTAAGGTTATAGATTGAAAACACGTCAGATGCCCGCGGGTAGTCAACCCTCTGTGCATACACCACAGCTCCCGCCTTGCCTTTTACAATACCCTC
>JBKBOT010000135.1:0-644 GCA_046293555.1 Pyrobaculum sp.
CTGTCTTATTCCATGGCTCGTGATATATGACGTAGTTTTCCCCACCTCCTATCCCCACTAATATCCACACTCCGCTCAACTTAACTTGGCTCACCCGAAACACCTCCCAGAGACGTGGAGACTCAAGAATCATGGTTGTGGTGTAGTTAACTTCAAACTGTGTTGGCGAGGTGGCCGGCGGCGAGGTGGGTTGTGTAGAATAGCCCTTGGCGTGTTTTAAGACCTCTGTATATCTAGCCTTGTTGAAAGGCTGTATCTGCGTGGCGTTGATTATAAATCTTATCTTCATTTCTGCTACTGCCAAATCTATTGCCATCCATAGAGTTAACCCATCTTGTCTACAAACTTGTGCATCGACATTAAACTCGTTAAAAAGCCTCGTGATGTTTAGCTTCGCCATGTAGTGAGCCACAAGATATGACGACACCAGGTGGTAGAGAAGAGGATCTATGTCATCAAAGCGCCCCCCCGTTAAGACGAGGAGGTCGCCCTTTCTGCCTAAGTAGCTACAGCCCCCTTTTACTTTGGCGTTTTTTACTCCTAAATACTCAACAATTTTAGTTTCGGGAACGTAAGGTTGTTTAAGACAGACATACATCCCACACGAGCTCATGTAAACTTCTCTATTTTTCTCAGCCCAGTAT
>JBKBOT010000136.1:0-632 GCA_046293555.1 Pyrobaculum sp.
CGTTAAAGGACACAACTATATCGTTAATGCCAAACCAAAACTTTCAATCCTCTCTTTGAGATTCTTGTAAAATATTCTTAACGGCAAAGTATAGCTTTCACGTAAGCGTTCTTTCAATCCTCTCTTTGAGATTCCGCCTTCAAAGCCCTAGGCGTAAGACTGCCCCCGCCGCCCATTGCTTTCAATCCTCTCTTTGAGATTCGGGCTGCCGGTATATCCAACCATGGCCGGCAAGCTGAGGAAATCTTTCAATCCTCTCTTTGAGATTCTATACAGAAGACCATTCTGTCTAGAAACTCTACACCTGTCCTAACTTTCAATCCTCTCTTTGAGATTCGGGACATGGACAAACCACAAAATTCCAGTCAAGGCTCCAATCACTTTCAATCCTCTCTTTGAGATTCACCTACCCTGCCTCACGGCCCTTAGGCCCTTTCTAAAGGGCGACTTTCAATCCTCTCTTTGAGATTCATCTCAATTTTGCCGTCTTTACGAACCTCAGCACATTCCCACGTACTTTCAATCCTCTCTTTGAGATTCGTATTGAGTTTGTGTTTGGGTACACATGTATCTGAGAAACGCTTTCAATCCTCTCTTTGAGATTCATATTGGTACAAATATAGACACGAGTT
>JBKBOT010000137.1:0-624 GCA_046293555.1 Pyrobaculum sp.
TCTTGATGGTAGCTCTAGGTCTATTCTTTGTTTTATTTCTCTCTTCGGCCCTGTGACTATGTATCGTGTGGCGAGGGAGCTTTCTCTTCATTTTTCTCATGTCTATAGGAAGGCCCAGAGGCTTGAGTCTCTTGGCTTTTTGGAGAGAGTTGTGGATAGCCGTCGTGTTTTATATGGCGTTACTACATACGGCCTTCTGTATAGCTACCTAGATGGCTGTGGGGGGGAGGTGGCTGTGGCTAAAATTGGCAAGAGGCTCGGCCTTGAGGGGTTTTTACTTGAAGAAATTGAGGCTTTTCTAAAGTTTTATCTCTCTATTGCAGATAGAGATGCCCCCATCTCCGGTGTGCTCACCATGACTTCATACATACTTGAGAGATGTGGGGAGGGGCTATGTATGGAGAAGCCAGAGGCGGCGCTAGCCAGCCGGGTGGTGGCATTCGGCATAATACAGATGGTAAAAAAGTGGTTTGGAAACACCATAATAATTACAGACGACAGATATTTCACCATAATAGACAAGAAAGGAAAAATAGTGGCAACACAATGCAAGCTATGCGAAAGAGAAAAATACTGCACCACCCCATGCCCCACACTAACCCAAACCATAGAGCCAAAGATAAG
>JBKBOT010000138.1:0-597 GCA_046293555.1 Pyrobaculum sp.
CTAGATCCACCCTCTTGTCCTCATCGTCTGGTGTATTCTCTCTAGCGCAGTCACTATGGCCGTATCTCTTATGGTCCACTCCGGGTTTTTCTGCCACCTCTGGTATATCCTCGCGGCGTTTTTCATCATTATGGCTTCTAGCTTTCTTTTAGTTTCTTCTTCGTCATATATCTGCCACTGTAGGTTTTCTACCCACTCTAGGTAGGACATAATCACGCCGCCGGAGTTAGCCAAAATATCCGGCACAACCCAGGCGCCTCTTTTATACAGCTCACGCTCAGCCTCAAGCGTGACGGGGCCGTTGGCGCCCTCCACAATAAGCCTGGCCCTAACCTTATGCACGTTGTCGCTACGAATTATGTTTTCTATAGAAGCCGGCACGAGGATGTCTACATCTACCTGTAGGGCGAGGTCTGGGTCTCCAGCTACATCTCTCAGCTTCTTCTCTCTGTAGTATGCTAGAATCTCCTCGCTTGGAATCCCCCTCTTGTCCACCACTGTGCCCTTTGTGGAAGAGACTGCCACTATCTTTGCCCCCATTTTTTCAAGCCAGTATGCTGTCCACGCCCCTACGTTGCCTATGCCGTGTATTGCTAC
>JBKBOT010000139.1:0-562 GCA_046293555.1 Pyrobaculum sp.
GGGCAGAGTTATGGCAGGTGAACCAGTAAGCTTTCAATCCTCTCTTTGAGATTCCTCACGCCACTTAGCCACCTCTTTGGGTTTAAATTCAGACTCTCTCTTTCAATCCTCTCTTTGAGATTCGCCGTACTGCGCCGACAGTGTCCACATAGGCGATTGTGACCTTTCAATCCTCTCTTTGAGATTCTAGAGGATCCCTTCGTCGAGGAACAATTTGAATTAATATACAACTTTCAATCCTCTCTTTGAGATTCGGCGGTATGTAGTTTATTAAACGCGTCTAAGAGCTCCCTCAAGGACCTTTCAATCCTCTCTTTGAGATTCAAAGAGGACAAGCGCCTCCACGAGCCTCCCCTCCACAGGCCCCAACCTTTCAATCCTCTCTTTGAGATTCGATATAAGCGTGTATGGCGAAAATCACGTCTGCGAGCTTCAACGCTTTCAATCCTCTCTTTGAGATTCCGGGGCTTCTAGGTGTTTGTTTTTACGGGTTTTTAAATTTTTCTCTGACCGTTTTGGGGTATTACACGGCGTACGGCCTTTTTTGTGTTTGCCTAGTTTC
>JBKBOT010000140.1:0-557 GCA_046293555.1 Pyrobaculum sp.
TGATGAATCTCAAAGAGAGGATTGAAAGTAAGGTACATACGCGACGAGGTCAAATTTTTGGAGAGGGTGAAGAATCTCAAAGAGAGGATTGAAAGCGATATGCGCCGCCGTCTACCACCTTATGCCGCGTCATTGTCTTTCGAATCTCAAAGAGAGGATTGAAAGTGGGCCCTCCCCTGGATAGAATTCGTTAAGCCACGTGGGTTCTGAATCTCAAAGAGAGGATTGAAAGGTGTCACAGCTCGCCACAAACGGCGCCGCTCTGCCCCAGTTTGAATCTCAAAGAGAGGATTGAAAGGTTGCTTCTGACTTCGTAATACTCACATTCATCCTTACTTACTCTGAATCTCAAAGAGAGGATTGAAAGGATAATTACGGCACTGCCGTTGTAATTAAACACGATGGTCGCGGAATCTCAAAGAGAGGATTGAAAGTCGACAGGCTAGCGATAGACGCCAGGCGGCGAAACACCAGGCGGGAATCTCAAAGAGAGGATTGAAAGACGCCCTGTATTCAAACCTGTCCAGCCTTTCAAAAAAAGCGTCTGAATCTCAAAG
>JBKBOT010000141.1:0-541 GCA_046293555.1 Pyrobaculum sp.
GTATATATAACACTATATATGACTATATAGGCGGGCGGGGGGTGTGTTATAGCCGCCGCGGGGTCGCCTTACGCCCGTCAAATCTCCTGAAATACGCAATGTACACATGATATATTTTTTGGAGTCCAAATAATATAATATACATTAATGACGCCTACAGGTAAGAAAAGGTAAGAAAAACGTTACACAGACGCCGTCCACATTCTTTACATCTGTAAAATTTTCAGTGTTAGCGCTTGAGCGCTAGATGTAAGATGTAAGACGTCAGGCTAGGGGAATTTGCATGATTTTGACGGCAAATTGCCGCCTCCTGGCGGCCCGTGGTGGGCTTGTGGCAGCCATATGCCGCCAGTGGGAGTCCAGTGGAGCCAAAGCCCCCAGGGGGGGCAATTGTGACGTCACAATGGCGTTATAGACGCCGTGGGAGGCGGCATGTGGTCAAAATTCACAACTATGTATACATATCCAAAACCTGCGCCGTTATTGACGTCGTGTTTTACGTCGTTTTGGGAAATTTCTCAAACAAGACATTGCCTCACAC
>JBKBOT010000142.1:0-523 GCA_046293555.1 Pyrobaculum sp.
TGGTTTACTTTCAATCCTCTCTTTGAGATTCCATCGCCGGCCCTATTTCAAGCGGCAAGAGTGTATACCTTCTTTCAATCCTCTCTTTGAGATTCCCGTCTCCTGGCGATAACTGCGGCATTTCGCCAATTCGCGCTTTCAATCCTCTCTTTGAGATTCGGGTGAAGTACAGGAAGAGGGTTGAGTATTTCGAAATCAACGTTATCTTTCAATCCTCTCTTTGAGATTCGTCGTCGCGATGGCGGAATCTAGATAATCCCACGCTGTCTCCTTTCAATCCTCTCTTTGAGATTCAATACATAGTGTATTCTTCACAATTCACCTTGCCCAAATAAATCCTTTCAATCCTCTCTTTGAGATTCGAGCTTATTAACAAAATTAAAAATGCTACGGATCCTGAGGATTTCTTTCAATCCTCTCTTTGAGATTCACAGAGTCTCCCGGCATAAGGACGGCGTCAAACTTCTGGGGGCCTTTCAATCCTCTCTTTGAGATTCAACACCATAATCACCACCACAGCCAT
>JBKBOT010000143.1:0-511 GCA_046293555.1 Pyrobaculum sp.
CGGCGGCTATCTCCTGAAAAAGGCCTATCTCTCCCTCTCGGAGATCTCGAACATCCGGCGTTTCCGGACGGCAGCCAGGCTGGTTTGGATAGGGGCGTTAACTCTATTGTTTCTCGTAGGCCTGTTGTTCCTAGCCGCCGGCCAGATCCTCGCCGTGTTGGCAACCGCCGCCCTTAAACCCAAGACGCTATCCACATAACCCACAGGCCGCCTGAGACACGTCGGTATCCATAATTTTTTTCCATGTGGACAAACCTGGCGGACTTACATATGGCCAAGTATAGACTTCAGAAACCCAACCCCCAGAATCTTCGACAGAAATCAAACAAAAATTCATATGAATAAAGATTAAGTACATATAACCACTCATATACATGTCTAGAACCCTTAACCCAAAGATGTGGGCGATAATGGCGGTGGTGGCCATCGCGGCGGTAGCTGTGGCTTACGTTATGGCCCCTGGCTTGAATTCTCTCGCGGAGTATTATTACAACAACTCGTATTTCGTGTG
>JBKBOT010000144.1:0-506 GCA_046293555.1 Pyrobaculum sp.
CCCCCAAGGGGGCACCCTGGACCTCATCGTCCAGGCGGAGTCCCCTGGGGCACGTTTCAATGTTCCGGACGGGGCCATCACCGTCCTCCACACCCCCCTGCCGGGAGTGAGCGTGGTGAATCCCACGGGGTGGCTCGTGGAGGCGGGGGCGGACGAGGAGACAGACGAGGAGCTACGGGCCAGGTGCCGGACGCGCTGGGCGGAGCTCGGGGGCGGGGCCACGAAAGCGGCCTACGAGTACTGGGCCCTCACCGCTCACCCCAGCGTGACGAAGGTGCGGATACTGGACGACCACCCCAGGGGTCAGGGGACTGTGGACGTGGTCATCTGGGGGGAGGGGGGTATCGGGAGCGAGGTGGTGGGCGTCGTGGACGCCTATGTCCAGGCCCGCAGGCCGCTCACGGCGAACGTCCTGGTCTACGCCGCTACCCCGCGCGTGGTGGCCCTCTCAGGCGTGGTCTACGCCGTTCCCGGAGCCCTCACCCAGGCTCAGGCGGCGGTGGACC
>JBKBOT010000145.1:0-502 GCA_046293555.1 Pyrobaculum sp.
CATCATACCCCCGTTGTTATGGCCACAACAGGTACAGACGCCGCAGGTCAGCCAGGGCGTTGTCTGCCCACAGTGTAGATTTGTCAACCCAAGTGAGGCCAAGTTCTGTATGAACTGCGGCTTTATGCTCGGCGTGAGGTGTCCCCAATGTGGGTTTGTGAACCCGCCTGGCGCCAAGTTCTGTGCCAACTGTGGCGCCAAGCTGTGAGGCCGGCAGAAACCGCCCTAGTCCTGGCGCTCTTGGCGTTAGGCATGTCTCTAATTGTGCTATCTACGGGATTGGCCCCACTCCCCGTCACACAGGTGGTAGGCCTGCCCCTCTTGGCCTTCGGCGTGGCTTACGCTGCGTTGGGTCGTAACAAGCCGTCGTTGTTCTGGGGCGGCGTCTTGACGCTTGTGGGCACGGCGCTTATCACCAGCGGCGACGTCGTGTTATTTCTAGGAGTCTTGTTGATATACATCTCGCTGTTTGTGTTGTTAAAACGTTAGAGTTGTCTCATAT